>NZ_JBEILJ010000001.1:0-121023 GCF_040379285.1 Flavobacterium sp.
CGTTGACCTCTACCAACTGGAATCATTGCATCAACTGCTTTTACTCCGGTTTGTAATGGTTCTGTTACGGAAAAAACAATACTGCTGTACTTACTCCTGCATACGGTTTGAATACACCACTTGGCATAGAAATCACTGCATCCAACTTGTGGTTTTTTATAATCTCTTGTCTAATCTGTTTGTGTGCATTAGAAGATCCAAATAACACCCCATCAGGAACAATTACAGCACATCTTCCACCTGTTTTCATCATACGCAACATCAAACCTAAAAACAGCAATTCAGTTTTCTTTGATTTTACAGTTTTCAGGATAGAAGTTTCCACACCATCATAATCTAAACTTCCTTTAAAAGGAGGATTAGCAAGTATCAATGAAAATCTGTCTCTTACATCACCATTGCTTTCACTCAACGCATCTTTACCTATCAAGTTTGGACTTTCAATACCATGCAACTGCAAGTTCATAGCACCAATACGTAACATGGTATTATCAAATTCAATACCTGTAAACATATTGCTGTTGTAGTGTTCTCTGAATGCTTTGTCATGAAACCAATCCGGATGATTTTGGTGGATGTATTCACCCGCTGAAACTAAGAATCCTGCTGTACCTGCAGAAGGATCACAAATAGTATCTTCCTTTGTAGGTTGAACCATGTCAACCATCATTCTGATAATGTGTCTTGGTGTTCTAAACTGACCATTGGTTCCTGCAGTAGCAATTTTAGAGAGTAAATACTCATAGGTATCTCCTTTGGTATCTCTATCTTCCATCTTGATTTTGTCAATCAACTGCACTACTTGATCCAACAATCTTGGGGTAGGTATCATAAAAGTAGCGCCAGTCATGTATTGTGCAAATACACCATTTTCAGCACCCACTTGTTTCATATGGTCAAATACAGATACACCACCTACAGTTGGTTTGGTAAATAAGTCAAACATAGCTTGTGGTTCTCTGTTCTTGAAAGAGTTCCAACGCAATTCTTGTTGCTCTGGTGTAAAGATGATATTGGCAACTGGTTTCTTAATGAATGCTGCTTTCTTCTCTTCCAACAACTGTGTTTCATCCAGTCTACGTATGAATAGTAAGTAGGTAAATTGCTCTATTACTGTAAGTGGATTAGAAACTCCACCTGTCCAGAAGGACTCCCATATTTTATCTACTTGTGATTTTAATTCTCCTGTGATCATTCCAAATAATTAATTAAAAAAACACACCTAAAATAAGGTGTTGTAAGTGGTAAATGTATAAAATTAAAATGAATTTTTATTTTGTAGTATTATTATTACATTAATGAATTGATAATTTTCATTAGATAAGAAGCTGATCTCGTTTAAATGCAGCCCAAACTTTACAGGGGATGAAAGTTACAAGAAATATCCTACAGCTTCAAAAAAAGTTGTCTAATTATTACAATACTTAATTTTTTTTTTACATATTTTTGTTGTTAAAACGTCTTAAAAATTAAAAACATGAAAAATAAAATTTTGAAAGCAATCCTTTGCTTGGCACTTACACTTTGTTTGTTTAATTCCTTTGCGCAAGTTTTTCAAACTACTTCTTCATTTCAAGATGCCCGTTATGGACATTGTACGGCACAATCTACAGGTGATAAAGTTCTGATTTTTGGTGGAATAGTTGCAAGTGGCTCTAACATTAATAGTGTTTATGAGTATGATCCTGCATTAAATTTATGGTCTTCAAAAGCGAGTATTCCAAATACTTTAGGTTTAGGTAATAGCACATGTGTTAAATTAAACAATGGTAAAATCCTCTTGTTTGGTGGTTCTCAAAATGGTTCAACTCCTCAGTGTAATAAAGTGTATCAATACGATATTGCTACTGATTCATGGATTATACTTTCTGATCTACCAAACTCTTTAGGGAGAGAACAAATGAAATCTACACTTTTGAATGATTCTACTGTGCTATTAACGGGAGGAATTTCAACGACTTCCTTTGATACTTTGGAATATCAAACAACAAATTATCTATATAATACGAATACCAACACATTCTCCATCGCTGGTAATTTACCAAACGGCATAATCAACCATACATCTACCTTACTTTCAAATGGAGAAGTATTAATTACGGGAGGTTTTGATGGGAATCAAGCTAGAGATAAAGTGTATGTTTATAACGCGCAAAATGGTTGGAGAACATTATCCTCTACGTTGAGTATTCCTGTTAGTGCACATCGAGCAGTATTAGTAAACGGCAAAGTATATATTTATGGAGGATTCAGTATCCCACTATTTGAATTTTCAAATAAACTAGATGTATACAATCCAACTATTGACGCTGTAAGCCTTTTAAATACAGGGCCTGTTGCTAGCTCACAATTTTCAATGGTTGAATTTAATTCAACTATTTTGATTGCAGGTGGAAACAGAATTTTACCTGATTCATCATTTGGAGTAACGGATGAAGCTTATTTGTACAATATAAATAACAATACATTCGCAACGATTGTTAATATGCCATCCACAAGGGGCGGAATGGAAATTTCAAAATTGGGAAACACAGGGAAATTTATTTTTAGTGGTGGTCATATGTCCTTATCTGAACCATTTGATAACGGGATTATTTATGATGCAAACCAAACCTTAGGAATAACAGAAAACAATGAAGCAAACTTAATTGTGTTGTATCCAAATCCTTGTCAAAATGAGTTGAATTTAAAAATGGCCTCTTATAATTATTCAACTAAATATGAAATATTTAACTCATTTGGGCAACTTGTACAATCAGGTGTAATAGAACCTAATAATTTATCAATTAACACAAGTGACTTTGCAGAAGGATTTTATATCATTTCAATCAATGGAAACACACATCAACGTTTTCTAGTAATTCGATAATTTATTCTAAAACGACACTATCCCAATAAGTGTGTAAGTTATAAATAACGGGGTTTGACTTTTTAATTAAAGTTGAACCCTTTTTTCAAAAATTGTTAAGAACTGGTTGAGGATTAATCCCCAATTTTGTATTGGCATTGACCATTTTTTGGTTGCTTCTCTCAGTGCTAAATATACGGATTTTAAAACAGCCTCGTCTGAGGGGAATGATAATTTGTTTTTGGTGTATTTTCTAATTTTTCCATTGAGATTTTCGATTAGATTTGTAGTGTAAATAATTCTTCTTTATCATTAGGATTTACAATTGCAACATTTAATAAGTCATAAGCTGGTGCCAATATCCAGCCCGAAGGTGAAGAAATCATTGAAAAGTTTTTTAGATGCTTAACATTATTACCAGTTAAGTAACAGAATAAGGTTAATTCAAATAGAAACAATTTATCTAAAATCGGATTTTCGGGATAGTTTTGAAGTACTTTCCCTACTTTTTCCATCGAACTTTTATACATATCAAATGCTTCTGTAATTTGAAACATATCGATCATATGGATTTTTGTTCCATCAGCTGCCCTATCAATACGCTTTGTGATATAGGTGAGTTCTCCTGATGTTAAACGAACTAAACTAC
The DNA here is from genome assembly GCF_040379285.1 of Flavobacterium sp. Lineage (GTDB taxonomy): Bacteria > Bacteroidota > Bacteroidia > Flavobacteriales > Flavobacteriaceae > Flavobacterium. The sequence goes on from NZ_JBEILJ010000001.1 coordinate 3,498, forward strand.
TTGATATCAGTATAAACACTTATTCATCACTTTCGTTTTTAATTGGAACAACATTCAAGTGAGGAAATGATAGTTTTTTAAGAATGAGTTCTTCAAAATCCTATATTTTATTGGGATTAAAAAAGATAAAAATATTTGAACAACCCTGAAATCAAGGGTTCAACTCCTGTCCTCGCAACTTGTTAAATGAACAGGCTTTTTTTAGCCCAAAAATTTGGCAAAGTTTGATTTCTTCCCCTCCATTTCATACTTAAAGTGAATTTAAAAAAGTCATTATTTGTAAGATTTTTATTGCCTTTTTTTATTTTAAATGCTTTTTATCGATTTATTTTGCATTTTATCGATTTTTTACAAAACCATTTCTATATTTGTATTTCCAAATCAAATGAAAATTAAAAGATAAAAAAACCTACTGTCATGAAAACAATTTTATTCCTGACGTTTAAAAGGTTTAGCCTTTTACTAGCTTTACTGGTGACAACACTTGTGATTGCTCAAACAAGAACAGACGTTATAAATAGTACAGGTAGCGGGACTTTTACCGTACCAGCTGGGGTTACTTCGGTGACTATTGAAACTTGGGGTGCCGGAGGTGGTGGTGGAAATAGTAACTCCACAAGCACCAATGGAGGAACAGGTGGTGGCGGAGGTGCCTATGCCCGTGGGGTTCACACCGTAACTCCGAATGCTACCTATTTCTATTTTGTAGGAGGTGGCGGCTTGGGTGCACCTGCAAATTCTACTTTGACTGCAGGGAATGGTCAAAATTCTTGGTTCAACGCTACAGGAGCGAACACAGCCCCTACAAATAATACTTCTGGAACCCTTGGAAATGGAGGAAATAGAGGAAATAATAATACTACGAGTACTCCATCCAACCGTGGATTAGCTTCGAGTAGTTTGGGTAACCAAGCCACTTCTAACGGTAATCATGGTGCAGCAGGTTCAGGTAGTGGTGGGGGAAATGGTGGAAATGGCGCTAACAGTGGTGGTGCCGGAGGAGCGGGTTCAACAGACAACAATGGTAGCGATGGTGAAGTCCCCGGCGGTGGCGGTGGTGGAAGTAATGATAGTGATTCGCATCGAGGAGGCAATGGCGGTAATGGACAAATTCGCATTACTTATGCGGTTCCAACTTTAGTTGTAAGCGGAAATGGAAATACAATTACCAATGGTGATAATACCCCAGCCATAGCCGATCATACTTTTTTTGGCAGTGCCGACATTACTATTGGAACTACAACCCGAACCTATACCCTACAAAACACTGCAAGTCAAGCTGGATTAACCATTTCAAGTTTAACAATCACTGGAGCAAATGCTAGTGATTTTTCTGTGACTGCATCGCCAAACGCATTAGTCAACAGCGGGAGTAGTACTACATTCACAGTTACGTTCAACCCCAGTGCCTTTGGAGTTCGCAACGCAATCATAACTTTTAACACAAACGACCCTAATTTTCTTACATTCAGTTATAGCATTCAAGGAAATGGAATCAACGATGCAGATGGTGATCTTGTAGATGTAGGATTAGATTTGGATGACGACAATGATGGCATTCGCGATAATGATGAATGCAGAACCTGCAACACGGATCCTTTTCAAAATGGGAGTTTTGAGACGCCTGTCATAGCTGCCAACTCATATTCATTTATACCTACGGCTAATGTAACAGGCTGGCAAACTAGCGCTGAAAATGTAATCGAAATATGGAGCACTGGATTTAACGGTGTTCCCGCTGCAGCAGGAAATCAATTTGCCGAATTAAATGCAAATGTACCCGGCGTACTTTACCAAACTTTTTGTTTGAATGGCGCTGGAGGAACGATTAACTGGTCTATTCGTCACCGTGGTCGAAGCGGAACCGATACGGCTTTCGTTAAATTTGGTTCTTCGTTAGCCAATGCTTTAGCCTCGACTCCCATCGCGACGATGGTTTCTGGAAACACCTCATGGGCGACCTACTCGGGAACTTACATTATTCCTTCAGGCATGGTTCAGATTGTGCTAACCTTTCAAGCCGGACCAACAGCCTCTGGCGATCAATCGGTAGGTAACTTTATTGATGATATTCAAATTGCCATTAACCAAAGTTGTGTTGATACCGATGGCGATGGAGTTGCCGATGTAAATGACTTAGATTCTGACAATGATGGGATTCCCGATATTGAAGAAAATGGTTTCCGAAACCTAAGTAACCAGTTCGGTACTTTTGACAAAACAAGTTCTACGCGCTGGGCCGATACTAATAACAACGGATACAACGATTATATTGAAGCCTTGATTTCAGGCGGTACCTATGTTGTACTAAATACCGATGGGGATTCCGTTCCAAATTACATTGATTTAGATAGTGATAATGATTCATTATTTGATACCGATGAAGCGGGTATCCTTTTTGGAGATGGTGATATCGATGGCAATGGAAGCGGGGATTACACTGATGCCGACGGGGATGGAATCATGGATCTCCATGATAATCTAACCGGATTTGGCGTCAGTGCCAAAGCCTATGCCCAAGACACGGATAGTAATGGTGTTGGCGACTATTTACAATTGGATTCCAATGCTGACGGTACCTTTGATATTAGAAGCGGACTTTATACTTCTTTAGACACAAACAATGATGGACGAATTGATGGATCAGCTGACGCGGATACCGATGGTTTATTGGATAGCTTTGACAGTAATACCAGTCTTTGGGGATCGCCAAGAAATCTAGATCAAAAACTCTATCTTTCTTTTGACGGAAGAAATGATTATGCACAAGACACTCCTGCTTTAGGTGGTTTGTCTACCCTAACCTTAATGGCTTGGATATCTTTAAATCCAGCTTTTTCCGGCACCGGGGTGATTGTTGGTCAAAACAACTGTAATATTAGAGTTAACGCTACCCGACAACTACAAGTGGTCATTAACGGAAATACTTATGCGTATACTAATGTTGCAAATTTAGACACAAGTCGTTGGTATCACATAGGTATTACATTGGGCGGTGGCACCTTAACCATTTTTGTGAATGGCGACCCTCAAACCTACAGTGTATCGGGGTCGATCAATGCCGATTCCAGTAATTTGACCTTAGGTAGAAATCCAGGCGCAAGCAATATGTTTTTCTTTGGAAAAATGGACGAAGTAAGGGTATTTAACACCAGCTTATCCCCTGCTCAATTCCAACGCATCATCAACCAGGAAATTATCAACAACAGTTCACAAGTGCGCGGTACATTTGTACCCCTAAATGTGGGGGCACTTAACTATGCTACTTTGTTACGTAATTATCGAATGGATGCCTACCGTGGAGATATTGCCGATAACTTTACAACACCAACCATAGACTCAGGATCGGGTTTGCGCTTGTTCAATGTAAAAGCTATTGCACCACAAGAAGCTCCTATGCCCTATGTGACCGTTCGTTCTGGAAGTTTAGCGTCAGCTGTCAATGACCCTTCGCGCGATATTAATGGTAATGATGTACTCAATTATGATTGGAATATTGTGGATGTACGACACAATATCACAGAGACAACCAACTGTACTGATCTTGGAATAGTCATCAATCCCGGTGTACGTGTGACCATGAACAACGATACGCGTATACAAAATGCTTGGTATTTAAAAATTGATGGCGTATTGGATTTAGAAGGGCGCTCGCAATTAATTCAAACCAATGCAAGTGAACTAGATGTTACTAGTGGCGGTGCTATTGAACGCAATCAACAAGGGTCAAGCAACCTTTTCAATTACAATTATTGGAGTTCTCCAGTGAGCCCTACCAATACCACTGTCAACAATGGAACTTTCACTGTAAATAGTGTATTTAAAGACGGAACCACCGCTACACCACAAAATATTATATGGACCAATGGCTTAAATGGCTCACCAACAGCACCAATTACCCTAAGTAACTACTGGATTTTCAAATTTCAAAACTTAACCAACAGCTATGCCAACTGGCAATCGGTAGGTGCCAACGGATCGTTGAATACTGGAGAGGGATTTACTTTGAAGGGAAGTGGTGCCGCAAGTACCAATCAAAACCTGACTTTTGTAGGAAAACCGAATAATGGAACCATAACAATTCCTATTGCTGCAAGTAATTTAAATCTAACCGGAAATCCGTATCCTTCGGCTATAGATGCTAACTTGTTCATCGGCACGAATAGTGGTAGTACAACAGGAACACTTTACTTTTGGGAACACGCATGTAGCAATAATACCCATAACTTAACGGGATATCAAGGAGGGTATTCCGTTCGTAACTTAACAGGTGGTGTGGGTCCATTAGCTCCTGCGGGGCTTAACGGAATTGGTACGAGTTCAAAAATACCGAGACGATTTATTCCTGTGGGACAAGGTTTCTTTGTGGTAGGGTCAGCTACAGGTGGAAATATTACCTTCCAAAATAGTCACCGCACCTTCATTAGAGAAGATCATTTCGAGTCCAATACGTTGTTCCGCCATGGAAATGCAACACAAAACTATGTTGGAAATAATGAAGAAGACCCGGTAGTCACCGATCAATATGCACGCTTGCGTTTGGGAATGACTTCCAAAGACAATTACCACCGTAACATCTTATTAGGATTTATGGAAGATTTGGCCTCTCATGATTATGATTATGGTTATGACGCTGAAACCATTGACAACCAAAACAACGATGTGTACTTTGTAGCCAATAGCAAACGAATGGTGATTCAAGGAGTGGATTATTTTGACATCAATACGATGTATCCTATTGGAGTTAAGGCTTATGTAACGGGTGAAATCAAATTCAACATTGATGAAGTTGAAAATTTACCTACTACACAACGTTATTATATTTTAGACCAACAAGACGGGGTTTTCCATGACATCACCGACCAACCTTTTGTTGTAGAGGTGCCCCAAGGAAATACCGATAATCGCTTTGTATTGGCCTTCAAAAACACGACAGCTTTAAATACCGATGACCATGCCCTACAAAATGGAGTGCATATGGTTTATACCAACAACAATACGCAATTGACAATTAAAAATTATGTAGCAGACGCTACGATACATACAGTGGTCCTTTATAATATGCTGGGACAAGAAGTAATGGCTTACAAGGTGACGGGGCAAGATCAAACCCAAATCCAAATTCCTGTACGCGGAATTAGCGCAGGAACGTACATTGCCAAAGCCGTTTCAGACCAAGGAACCACCTCGAAAAAGATTGTTTTTAATTAGGGTTTAAACAATTTTTGATTTGACGACGCGAAAAGCCACACCTGACTAGTGTGGCTTTTCCATTTTTAATCCATAAAAAAATCACGTGATAACAACGTGATTTTTTATTTACTCGTGAAGGATTATAATGCTGTAAGTTGATCCCAAGAACAGGCTAGCACTTCTCCTGTAGCAATATTTTTAACGGAATACACCGCATTTTCAATCGAACGAATGACATAAGGAACGCCGCGCTTTTCAGCATACTTAAATTGCTTATCCCACTTCGCTGCATCAGGAAAGAGTTCGGCACTAATTCCCTGTCGGCGCAAAGCGGTAATCGCTTGCATCGCCACTTCAGCTTCGTTGTTTCCTAGATTCAAAAACAAAAAGTGGGGAGCAGTACGCAACGTTTCAGGAAAAAGATTCAATTCCTCTAAGACCAAATAGATGCGGTCTAACCCGAAAGAAATTCCAACGCCGCTTACATTTTTCAATCCGAAAATTCCTGTCAAATCGTCGTAACGGCCACCACCACCGATGGAACCCATTTGAACTCCTTTGGGAGCGGCCACCTCAACAATGGCACCCGTATAATAGTTCAAGCCACGCGCCAAGGTTACATCCAATTCTAAAGTCGCTTGCTGTAATCCTAACTTTTTGACTTGTTCGCTAATAAAACGTAGCTCTTCTACTCCTTTTAATCCAATTTCAGAAGCGTGTAATAGCGTTTCTAATTGGGTCAATTTCTCCGAAAACGAACCTGAAAACGAGAACAGCGGTTGCACTTTTTCGAGCGCAGCGGCGGGAATACCTTTGGCCAACATCTCGTCTTTTACACCCGTCTCTCCTATTTTGTCTAGTTTATCTAAAGCCACCGTAAAATCAATCAATTTATCGGAAGCGCCAATTACTTCGGCAATGCCCGACAATACTTTCCGGTTGTTGAGTTTTAAGGTTACGCCATGCAAGCCCAAGTCGTGAAATACCGCATCATACAGTTGCAACAACTCTACTTCTTGCCACAAGGAGGTCGATCCTACCACATCGGCATCGCATTGGTAAAACTCGCGAAAACGTCCTTTTTGTGGTTTATCGGCACGCCATACCGGTTGCATTTGGTAGCGTTTGAAGGGTAAAGCCAATTCGTTTTGGTGCATGACTACATAGCGCGCAAAAGGCACGGTTAAGTCGTAACGCAAGGCTTTATCAGAAATTTTGGCGGTAAACCGATTAAGTTCTACCCGTTGCTCGAGCGAAATGGTTTCGGCCGAGTTGGTGAGTAATGCTTCTAACGAGTCGGGGAGTTGAATTCGATTTTTATCGTAGAAATAATTCCCGCTATTCAGGATTTTAAAAATCAAGCGATCGCCTTCATCGCCGTATTTACCCATGAGGGTTGATGCGTTTTCAAACGAAGGTGTTTCAATAGGTTGGTATCCAAAACATTCAAAATGACGTCGCATGACATTCATAATGTAATTGCGTTTGGTCACTTCATTGGATGAAAGATCGCGTGTTCCCGTGGGAAGTCCAGGTTTTTGTGCCATAAGGGTAGTGTATTTTCATTGAAACCGTTGCAAATATCGGACATTTCACAAACGTAAACCAAGGACTGTTTCAACATTTTTGGGGCGTTGTATCGTGGCACCGATGCGTTAGGGATTGCGGCATTGTTGGAGCTCGCCCGAGGTGACGAGGGCAGCGACTGCCAAAAGCCCGGCCAACGCACAAAAAATCTACATCCTAATTGTAACAAAATAGCAGTCGGGTCTACTTATGCAATACCATGAATGGAGTTTTTCGCGAAAATATAAAAATTGCATTGGGGGCTATTCGCTCGCAATTGTTGCGCACCGTGCTGACGATTTTGATCATTGCCTTGGGAATTATGGCTTTGGTGGGCATTTTGACGGTGGTGGCCGCTTTGGACAATACGTTGAATTCGAAATTTGCCGCCATGGGATCGAATACGTTTAATATCAACCAATACGAATTTACCTCGCGGCGACGGGGCGGCGGTGAAATCGAGAAAATAAATCCGATTATCTCCTATCCCGATGCCAAAGCTTTTAAAGAGAAATACGACTATCCGGCAACCCAAACGTCCATTTATTTTACAGCGACAGCCAAGGCGGAGGTCAAGTATGAAAACGAAAAAACCGAGCCTGCCATTTCGGTTTTGGGAGTGGATGAATTTTATGTTCCCAACACGGGTTCGGAAGTGATTCAGGGTCGGAATTTCAATGTTTTTGACATTTCCAACAATGCGTATGTTTGTTTGTTGGGTAACGATTTTGTAAAAGAGGGGTTGCTGAAAGACGTGACCAATCCGATTGATAAAATCATTACGATTCGCGGGGCTAAATTTCGCGTTATTGGGATACTCAAAGAAAAAGGGTCGACGTTTGGCAACAATCAAGACCAACGGGTAATGATCCCGATACAGATCGCGCGATCGTTATTTTCGGCGCCCAATATCAATTATACCCTTAGTACAATGGTGATGCGTCAAGAAATTTTGGATGCGTCCATAGATCATGCGCGTTTAACGATGCGTCGCGTTCGTCATTTGAATCCTGTGGAGGACAATAATTTTGGCATTTCACGCAGTGATGATTTGGTGCAACGCATTGCAGAGACCACGGGAACTTTGAATATCTCAGCTTTTGTGATTGGTTTGGTGACCATTTTGGGGTCGTCAATCGCCTTAATGAACATTATGATTGTTTCGGTCACAGAGCGTACACGTGAAATTGGCGTTCGGAAATCGCTGGGGGCCAAACGAAGTACGATTGCGTGGCAATTTTTCATGGAAACCCTTGTCATTGGGCAGTTGGGTGGATTAGTAGGGATGCTCTTGGGGATAGGAATTGGGTATCTTTTTGCTTCCTTCTTTGAATTTGCATTTACGATTCCTTGGATGGCTATGATTGCCGCCTTTATAACCAGTTTTATTGTAGCGATTGTTTCGGGATTGTATCCTGCATTGAAAGCGTCCAAACTTGACCCTGTGGAGGCGCTTCGTTACGAATAACTAGCGTTCACACCGCAGCATCCGATTATTTCCAAACAAATCTTTACGCAAAGTTACCGATGAAAATCCGAGTTGCTCCATAAGTTGCTGGGTTTCGGCGCCCAAGTATTGATTTATTTCAAAATATAACTTCCCTCCTTTTTTCAAATGGTTGAGCGCAAACTGTCCGATATGGCGGTAAAATAATAGCGCATCTTCATCATCGACAAACAAGGCCAAATGGGGTTCGTGTTCCAAGACATTCGGTTGAATTTCGTGTTTCTCCAATTGCCGCACATAAGGAGGATTGGAGACGATGCAATCAAAAAATTGATGGGTGAAGCGAACATCCATCGCGGTAGTGTCTAAAGCATTTTCTTGTATAAATTGTACGTTTACTGCATTTCGTTGGGCATTTCGTTGGGCAACGGCCAAGGCATCTGCAGCAATATCGATCGCTGTGACGGAAGCTTGGGGGCAATTTTTGGCAATCGATATGGGAATACAACCACTTCCTGTCCCAATATCGAGTATGGCCCCTTTGGTATTGGGAAAATCGTGGAGTATCCAAGCCACTAACTCTTCTGTTTCCGGGCGTGGAATTAAGGTGGCGGGGGTTAGTTCGAAGGGTAAATCATAAAAATAGGTGCTTCCGATAACATATTGTATGGGTACAAACCGTTGTAGGGCTTCGAGTGCCGCGTGCCAACGCTCGGGTTGTTGGGTAATTATATCGGGGGTAAGCACCAAATCGATACGCTTTTTGTGCTCAAAAGCTTCGAGTAGCAATTCAAAAAAACGACGCGCTTCCTCGGGATCATACAAGGTACTCAGTTGCTGTTCAAATTGCGCTTTCAGTTGTCGTAGTTCCATAATTATAGCGATTTTATCATCCACACGGGACAGCTGGTATGTCCAGTGCTTCCCATAGGGGCATCCAAATAGGTAAATCCCATTTTTTGGTACACATGTTGAGCGACTTTCATTTGGGGTAGCGTTTCTAAATAACTGTGGTGGTAGCCGAGTTGAACTGCCGCTGTTAGACATTGTTGAATCAATTGTTGGCCCACGCCTTTACCGCGAACATCGGGCAGAAAATACATTTTTTGCAATTCGCAGGTTGATGTATCCCCTTTATCGAGTGAGGCTATTCCGCCCCCGCCCTGGATACGGCCTTCAAATTCGACAACGAAGTACTGGGACTTGGGTGCTTGATACGTTTCGTATAGGAAATCCAACTGTGGATCGCCGTAGGCTGTTCCGGTGCGTGGGTAGCCTTCCTGTTCAAAAACGGTTCGAATCACTTGGGCAATGGCCACATTATCACGGGGTTGGATTTTACGTATCGATATGGATTTCATTTGCGGAGTAATCGTATTTTTGTGGGGTGAAGATACATGAAAAATACATGCAGCGATGCTTGCAATTGGCAGAAAATGGCTTCGGGACAACCTATCCGAATCCGATGGTAGGCAGCGTGATTGTGCACAACGACAGGATTATTGGCGAAGGTTGGCATCGCAGAGCAGGTGAACCTCATGCCGAAGTCATGGCGGTGCGGTCGGTTAAAAATCCTAAACTCCTTAAAGAAGCTACAATATATGTGAGTTTGGAACCGTGCAGTCACTTTGGAAAAACGCCTCCATGTAGTGACTTTATTTTGGAAAAAGGGATTCCAAATGTGGTGGTGGGAACTGTTGATCCTTTTGCGGCGGTAGCGGGTAAGGGCATTCAAAAACTCCGTGAAGCAGGGCGAACTGTGGTGGTAGGGGTGCTGGAACGCGAATGCCAATGGCTGAATCGTCGTTTTTTTACCTTTCACAACAAACAGCGCCCTTATATTGTATTAAAGTGGGCTCAAACGGCCGACGGTTTTATAGCTCCTTTGGAAAAAGAGGCCCAAAAACCTGTTTGGATTTCCAATGCCTATGCCCGACAAAAAGTGCATCAATGGCGGAGTGAAGAGCAGGCAATTTTGGTAGGAACCAAAACGGTATTGGACGATAATCCGCAGTTGAACACCCGTGATTGGTATGGAAATGCTCCCGTTCGTATCGTTTTGGATCGCGAGGGAAAAATCGACCAGGCTTATCGCGTTTTGGATGGAACACAACCTACATTGGTGATCACGGAGGCTAAAAAAAGTTTATCAGACGACCGAGTTGATTATCAAAATTGTATATTTGATAGTTCACTCCCGAAACAAATTGCACGAATTTTACACCAAAAAGGACTGCAATCGATGATTATCGAAGGAGGGGCAAAAACCTTGCAACTGTTTATTGATTCGGGGTTATGGGATGAAGCTCGGGTCTTTGAAAGTGCGGAACAATGGGGACAAGGGATTCCTGCACCACGATTTGAAGCCCTTCGCGTTTGGAGTGAAAAAATAGAGAACAACAACCTAACTTGGTATTACCATTATGATCAACGCAATCATTTTTGACTTTGGCGATATCTTCATCAATTTGGAGAAAGAAGCACAGATTGAAGCATTTAAAAAACTGGGGTTAGATGGCCCGAATGACGATTTAATTGCACAAAATGATTTGTTTGAAAAAGGGAAAATTACCGAACAGCAGTTTTTGGAATCCTTTCAGCGCTATATCCCCAAAGCCACCTTGTTGGAAATTCGAGAGGCTTGGAATACCATTATTGGGGAATTTCCTTTGGAACGTTTGGAATTTTTACAAATGATTTCAAAAAAATACCGGTTGTTTTTGTTGACCAATACCGATGAAATTCACATCAGTCGGTTTGAACATAAAGTGGGCATGTCGTTTTACACCGATTTTTACAATTGTTTTGAAAAGGTGTTCTTCTCTTACGAAATGCGTATGCGCAAACCCGAACCCGAAATATTTACTCACATCCTGAACAAATACGACCTGTCGCCCAAACGCACTTTATTTATCGACGACAAAAAGGACAACACCGACGCTGCAGAAGCTTTGGGATTGTATGTATGGAACTTACAAGTAGGTCAAGAAGATGTAACCGAGTTGTTTCAGCATAAGGAGTTTCCGTTATAGAAGTTGATTGTCGGCCAGCCCCTAGCCCACAAAGGGGGGATTGGTTATTGGTTGTCGGATTTTGGGAGAGTATTATATAAACTGTGTCAAATTTAAAAATTGAGAGTTTAGATCTTTTTAAATTTGATACATAAAGGATAAAAATTTTGATTTTAAGTCATTCTCATGCCAGGCGATTGAAAAGTTGAAGCAAGGCAAGCCCTTGACTGGTTCAGAAGCTTTTTTTATACCTTTTTTAAAGATGATTTTAGAGGCTTGATTAGAGAGTGAAATCTCGGAGCATGACTACACTTGTGCATTTATTGATTGAGAAATTACTGCCGTGAAATTAACTAGTGGTTTAAATTTTTGGGGGGTTGGTACTGACACAATTGTGTTGTGAGGTTACTCGTCGACTCTTCATCTTTGCTAGCATATATTTTTAAGAGCTAATTTTAAATTGACCTCCTTTTTTATGCAACTAAAATTAGTCATTTAACTAAGCAATACGCTGAAGATAAGTTTGGTTTGGTTAATTTTTCTATGACTTAAAAATTATTCTTCAAAATTATAACTGCCTTTAAATAGCCTCTAATTAATTGTTTTATTCGTTAAAATCAGTAGTTCATCAGTCATTTTCAAGGTTCATCAGAAATTATATTTACTTTTTTAAAGCCAAGTATAATTTTGTGTAAAATCTAAATTTAATTACTATGAGAAAAAATGTATTGATGTTTTTTTTATTACTTTCCTTTTTTAGTTATGGGCAAAAAAAGGTCACAGTTTCAGGGTATGTAGAGGATAAGAAGACAGGAGAGAAGTTATTAGGTGTTAGTATTTATTCGAGCACTAAGGCTGGTAATACTACTAATGAATATGGGTATTATTCCCTATCTTTAGAAGAGGGAAAGCATACTTTGTATGTAAGTTTTATTGGATATAAAACTATTGAACAGGAGATAGTGATAAAATCAAATACCATTATTGATTTTAAGTTAGAGGAAAACTCATTGATTTTAGAGGAGGTAGTTGTAAATAAGCCAAAAGGGGAAAATAAAGTTAGAAATGTTGAAATGAGTGTGAATACATTAAAGGCTTCAACAATTAAAAAACTACCCGCAATTTTAGGTGAGCCAGATGTTATTAAATCAATACAGCTTTTGCCTGGTGTCTCCAGCACTAATGAAGCATCGTCGGGGTTTAATGTTAGAGGTGGGAATGCTGACCAGAATTTAATTTTACTTGATGACGCAACAATATATAATGCCTCTCATTTATTTGGTTTTTTTTCTGTGTTTAATTCAGATGCTATCAAAGATGTAAAGTTGTATAAAGGTGGTATTCCTTCGAGTTTTGGTGGACGATTATCTTCGGTTTTGGATGTAAGACAGAAAGAAGGAAATAAAAAGAAGTTTAATGGTGAGGCTGGTATAGGTTTAATTTTAAGCCGGGTATTGGTTGAAGGGCCAATAAAAAAAGATTCATTAGGAAATGGGAGAGGGTCTTATATGTTTGCTGGAAGACGTTCATACGTTGATGCCTTTACGTTTTTAGATGATGAATTTAAAGATAATGTACTTTTCTTTTACGATTTAAATTTAAAAGCAAATTACGATTTGGATAAGAAGAATAAACTTTTTCTTTCTGGGTATTTTGGTAGAGATCGATTTGAATTGCCTAAATTTTTGGGTACCTCTTGGGGTAATATTGTAGGAACCTTACGATGGACAAATTCGATTAATGAAAATTTATTTTTTCAATCTTCATTTATTTTTTCAAACTATGATTACTCCTTAGATAATTTGCGGTCAGGTTCAGAGTTTCAATGGAACTCAAATATCACAAACTTTAATTTTAAACCAAAGTTAACATGGTATGCTAGTTCAAAAGCAACAATCAAAGGTGGAATTGATTTTACATCCTATAAGTTTAATCCTGGTGAGATTTCATCTTTAAATGGGTCAAGTATAATCGCTCAAAAATTTCAAAATAACTCAGCATTAGAAAATGGACTTTACATTGATGCAGAGTTTGACTTAACAGAAAAACTGAACATTCAAACAGGTTTTCGTTTTTCAAATTTTATGCGAATGGGTAACGAGAATATACGCTTGTATGCCACAGGAAGTCCGTTAACTTATGATCCAATTTATGGTGTTTATGAAGAAAATGAAGTTATTGGTGAAAAAAACTATGGTTCGGGAAGCATAATAAAACAATTCAATGCTTTAGAACCAAGGTTTTCCCTTCGTTATTTGTTGAGTGATCAAAACTCGCTTAAAGCAAGTTACAATCGAATGTATCAATATATTCACTTAGTAACGAATACCACTTCCCCAACTCCTCTAGATGTTTGGACACCTAGTGGCCCCTATATTCGCCCTCAGTTTGCTGATCAAGTCGCTGTTGGTTATTTTTCAAAAATTAAAGAAGATAAATTTGATTTTTCAGTGGAGGCCTATTACAAAAAGTTATCGAATGTGACAGATTTTAAAGATGGTGCGGACTTACTTTTTAGAGAGGATGTTGAAACACAAATTATTCAAGGTGAGGGTAGGGCTTATGGTATTGAGTTTTTATTGAATAAGAATAAGGGAAATTTGACAGGTTGGTTAAGTTACACCATATCACGAAGTGAGAATAGAATTAACGGAATAAATAATGGTGAATTTTATGCTAACAATGCAGATCAGTTGCATCGATTGAATCTAGTTGGTCTTTTAAAAACGAATACTCGTTGGGATTTTGGAGGTGTTTTCACATTTAGTACAGGTAGACCAGTGACCTATCCTACAGGTAGATATGAACAGAATGGACTTGTAGTTGCTGATTATAGCAATCGAAATGCCAACCGATTACCAGTTTATCATCGTTTAGATATTTCAGCGACTTTAAATCCAAAAAAAGATAGTAATAGAACAGGAAAGTGGATTTTTAGTATTGCAAATTTATACAATCGTCAAAACGCCGCTTCAATTTTCTTTAGAGAGGTTAGTGAAGTAAATGGAGTGGAGACAGCTACCGGAAATACAGAAGCCACTCGCTTATCTTTTTTTGGGATAGTACCGAGTGTTACTTATGAGTTTAAATTTTAGAATGATAACGAGAAATATTTATTAATGAATTTTAAATATCGAAAAATGGAAAATTTAAAGAATATGAACAAGTTAATCCAACAGTTTGTTATAATGGTTTTTCTTTTAATAGGGCTTACTTCTTGTGAAGAGGATGTTACAAGTGATATTTCATTAAACTCTGTTGAGAGATTGGTTATTGAAGGTGGAATAGAGCGAAACTCAGGCAATTCTACTCAAAAAATAAGATTGACTAAAACGCTTCCTTTTTTAACCAATTCTAGCAACCCATTTGTCTCAGATGCCACGGTTACAATAACTGATGGAACAACAACATGGAATTTAATACATACACAGAATGGTTTTTACGAAACGAATAGTTTATTGCCGCAAATTGGTAAAACGTATACTATCACTATAGTATGGAATAATGAAACGTATACAGGCTCAGATACCTTATCAGAGGTACCTCCCTTTGATAATTTTTATTATGAGTTTGAAGAGGAAACCTTGTTTACGGATGAAGGATATTTTTTAAAATTTGACACTACAGATCCTGTAGGTGTTGAGAATTATTATTATTTTCGTGTATTTAAGAATAATATTTTTACTATTGTACCTGACCCAGGAAACGCTCAGACATTAATTGTGTCTGATAAATTTTTTGATGGACAGCAAAGAGTGGGAATTAATCCTAATGAAGAAGTTTCATTCGTAGTTGGTGATCTTGCTAAAGCACAACAATTAGGTATTTCTAAAAAGTACTATCAATTTTTATTTGAGTTATTCACTCAAACAGGTAATCAAGGTATATCTTTTATAGGTAACCCTCCTCCAGCTTCCATAAAAAGTAATATTGTTAACATCACGAATCCAAAGAATAGAATTTTAGGTTATTTTTATGCTGTTGATATTGCTGAATCGGCTATACTTATACAATAACATATTATTCGATGAAAATTAGGCTATTACTGTATTTTTTTTTATGTTTCATTTTTTGTTTTCTAAATTTTTTAGAAGACTTGCAAGAGGCTTCATTGCCTCTTGCTTTAACTGAAGTAATACTTATTTTTCCTATGAGTTTTGGTTTTACTTTGGGAGTGTTTTATATTTACCGAAGGATCGTGAAAACACCTTTTTATTTAAGTAAAAATGAACTAAATCGGAAATTATTCCTTTACAGCACAGGAATTGTTATTGTGCTTTTGTTTAGTCCCATTTTGAAATTTATATCACTTCAATTATTTAATGATGATAAAAATTCTCAGTTTTTCGACACCCTTTTTTTCGCATTTTTTGGAATAGTGGGAGTATTTGTTTTTTTTGTGTTTTCAATTGAAGCCTATTTGGTTTCGGAACAGCAAAAAAATGAATTGAGAATTAAACTGTATGAAGTTGAGCTGGATAGTTTGAATGATAAGTATATTTCTTTAAAAAATCAATTGAATCCACATTTTATTTTTAATTGCTTCTCTAACATAGTTAGTTTAATTGATAAAGATTCTGAAAAGGCTATTCGATTTGTTGAAGAGCTTTCCAATGTTTTTCGATATAATTTAACAACTTCTGAGGAGCTTTTGGTGAAATTAACCGATGAGCTAAAGCTATTAGAATCTTACATAAAACTTCAAAAAATTCGACATGAAGGGAGTTTGCATTTTGACATTAAAATTGACGCCTCAAAACTACCATTTTTGATTCCTCCTTTAACCTTAGAAGTATTGGTTGAGAATTCATTAAAGCATACAGTTTTTGATAAATCAAATCCATTATATATATCCATATATTCAATAGGTGATTTGCTCGTAATAGAGAACAACTACAGTCCAAAAGCAATTATGGAAACTGAATCATTGGGTATAGGATTAAAAAGCATTGAAAAACAGTTTAGACTTCTCGGACAAAAACTACCTACATTTAAAATTGAGAATAATTTGTTTAAAGTTGAACTTTCTCTAATTGATCCCTCAGATGCTTAAAGTGGTTATAATAGAAGATGAGTACCTAATTGCGGAGCGGTTAAGTTCTATGTTATTGTCTCTTGAACATGAAATAATTGTTGATACCATATTAAGTTCAGTAAAAGATGCTATCTCTTATTTAAGAGATAACAAGCCAGATTTAATTTTTCTAGATATTAATCTTTCAGATGATTATTGTTTTAACATATTTGAAGAAGTCAATGTGACTAGCCCAGTGATTTTTGTTACTGCTTATTCAGAATATGCTATTAAAGCCTTTGAAGTAAATAGTATTGATTATTTATTGAAGCCCATAACAATTTCAAATTTAAAACGAAGTTTGGATAAGTTTCAAAGAATAACAGTCTTGCCTAATTACAGTGAGATTTTGAAAAAAAGGGAATCAAGATATAGAAATCGTTTTTTAGTTAAGTATTCTAACCAACTCCTATCAATTAACATTGATGATATTGCCTATTTTTTTTCTGAAGATAAGTGGACCTTTTTGTGTTTAAAAGACGGTAGGAAGTTACCAATTGAGTTTAGTTTGAAAAAGATTGAAGATGAAGTTAATCCTCAGTTTTTCTTTCGGATAAACAAGAAATTTTTGGTGTCCCATGAATCCATCAATACGATGCACTATGTATCCAAGATGCGAATCAGGTTAAATCTTAAACCAAATTTTGAGAGTGAACCTATTTTTGTAGCTATTGAAAAGTTAGGAAGTTTCAAAGTATGGCTGTCTAGTTAGGATACATTAGTTATAATTTAAGATGTAAATCTAATTTTAGTCCAGTTGTATATTCAGTCTTTACCTTTTTGTTAGTTTTTTTGTAAAGACAAAAAGTAAGGATTCAAATAAAAGAAGTTTTTGCAGTCAAAAGTCAGCAGTCGTCAGTAACTAAACTCCTACCCCATAATACGCCTTATACCAATCGACAAAAGCCTTTACCCCCTTATCCAAGTCGGTTTGGGGTTGATAATGAAAATCGCGTTGTAATTCGGAGACATCGGCCCATGTTCGTGCAACGTCACCAGGTTGCATAGGAAGCCAATTTTTTTGAGCAGTAATCCCTGTGTGGTGTTCGATGGCTTCAATAAAATCCAATAACCTAACCGGTTTACTATTCCCAATATTATACAACCCATAGGGTTTCGTGTAGGCACCAGACGCTAAAGCTGCAACGATGGCCTCCATACCTTGGGTAATATCATCGACGTAGGTAAAATCACGGGATAATTCGCCATGATTAAAAACATCAATTGGTTTTTGATTGAAAATGGCATCCGTAAACAAAGACAACGCCATATCGGGTCGACCCCATGGGCCATAGACCGTAAAGAAACGCAAGCCCACGGTAGTTATTCCAAACAAATGGCTGTAGGTATGTGCCATTAACTCATTGGATTTCTTAGTGGCTGCATATAAACTAATAGGATGATCAACGGTATCGTTTACAGAAAAAGGGATATGTTCATTGAGCCCGTAGACACTTGAACTACTCGCATATATCAACTTCTTTACCTGATGATGACGACAGCATTCCAAAACGTTCAAAAAACCTGTGACATTACTATCTATATACGTAAAAGGCTGTTCCAAACTGTAGCGAACGCCCGCTTGTGCCGCAAGATTACAAACGATGTCAAAGGAAAATTGACCAAACAAAGCATCCATTCCGATTCGGTCTTCCAAATCAAGTAAAACGAATTGAAACCGGTCGCCATAAGTAGCACTCTCTTCGGGGACCCCTGTTTTAAATTCTTTTGACGTTATACCCAAAACTGCCAAGCGATCTTTTTTTAAGGAAACCGGATAATACGGATTCAAATTATCCATTCCCACAACGATGTACCCTTTTTGGAGTAAGAGTTTACAAAAATGAAATCCGATAAATCCCGCTGCTCCGGTGACCAATATACGCATGACTCGTTTGAATTATTGATATTGTTTTTCGTAATATTCGCGGTAGGCGCCTGAGGTAACATTCTGCAACCATTGGGCGTTTTGCAAATACCAATCGACGGTTTGCTCCAAGCCTTCTTCAAATGTAACAGAAGGTGACCACCCTAATTCGCGGTTAATTTTTCGAGCATCAATGGCATAACGCAAATCATGTCCTGGACGGTCTTTCACAAAGGTAATAAGCCCCTCAGAAGTCCCAACTTCACGTCCTAATTTACGGTCCATTATTTGACACAACAAACGCACTAAGTCGATATTCTGCCATTCATTAAACCCACCGATATTATAGGTTTCATGATTTTTCCCTTCATGGAAAACCAAATCAATGGCAATCGCATGATCGATGACATACAACCAATCGCGGGTATATTTTCCATCGCCATAAATGGGCAGGGGTTTTTCTTGAATAATATTATGGATGCACAGTGGAATCAATTTCTCGGGAAAATGATTGGGACCGTAATTGTTGGAACAATTGGTTAACACATAAGGCAATCCATAGGTTTCTCCATAAGCGCGCACAAAATGATCGGAACTGGCTTTGGAAGCGGAATAAGGCGAATTCGGATCGTATGGGGTTTCTTCAGTAAATAATCCCGTAGCGCCCAAAGTTCCATAGACTTCATCGGTAGAGATATGGTAAAATCGTTTGCCTTCAAACTGCCCTTGCCAAGCGGTTTTGGCCGCATTCAACAAATTCATGGTTCCTAATACATTCGTACGTACAAAAGCCAATGGATCGGTAATCGAGCGATCGACATGTGACTCAGCAGCCAAATGAATTACACCATCAAAAGCATGCGTTTTAAAGAGTGAATCAATAAAATGCGCATCAGTGATGTCGCCTTTGACAAAGGTATAATTGAGAAGTTTTTCTACATCGGCGATATTCTCTAAGTTCCCTGCATAGGTGAGGGCATCTAAATTAACAATATGATAATTAGGGTAGCGGGTCACCATGCGACGAACCACATGTGAACCAATAAACCCAGCGCCTCCAGTAATTAATATTTTTTTCATTCGTTATAATTTTCCGTCCACCGTATAGGGGAGAACGCCTTTAACATCATAAACAATTGACTTAGGATTTCGTAATCCTGCTAAATCCAGTTCTAAAAACTCACGGTGTGCTACACCCAACACCACCGCATCAAAGGTAGTTTGGGGTAGTGTATTGGTTGTCGCCAAGCCATACTCATGCTTTACTTCCTCGGGATTGGCCCAAGGGTCATAAATGGTCACTTGGATTCCGTAATCGGTTAAGGCATTGACCACATCCACGATCTTCGTATTGCGCACATCAGGACAGTTTTCTTTAAACGTAATTCCCAAGAGTAAAAGCGACGAATGATCGACCGAAATCCCTTTTTTAATCATCAATTTAATGATACGCGATGCAACATATTCCCCCATGCTATCATTCAAACGACGACCCGCTAAAATGATTTCCGGATGATACCCAGTCTCTTGTGCTTTTTGCGCCAAATAGTAAGGATCAACTCCGATACAATGTCCACCAACTAACCCCGGTTTAAAGGGCAAAAAGTTCCATTTTGTTCCCGCAGCAGCCAAAACCGCATGCGTATCGATGTCGAGCAAATTAAAAATCTTAGCCAACTCATTGACAAAAGCAATATTGATATCGCGCTGTGCATTCTCAATCACTTTGGCTGCCTCAGCCACTTTGATACAAGGCGCTAAATGGGTACCTGCTGTGATGACAGAGCGGTACAAAGCATCCACTTTTTGTCCAATTTCGGGCGTTGAACCTGAAGTGATTTTTAAGATTTTTTCAACGGTATGTTCCTTATCACCTGGATTAATACGTTCTGGAGAGTAGCCCGCATAGAAATCTACATTAAATTTCAAACCACTAACCCGCTCCAAAACGGGCACGCATTCTTCTTCTGTTAATCCAGGATATACGGTCGATTCGTAGACTACGATATCCCCTTTTTTCAGTACTTTACCGACCGTTTCACTCGACTTATACAAGGGAGTTAAATCGGGACGGTTGTTTTTATCGACAGGGGTTGGAACCGTAACAATGTAGTAATTACAATCGCGAATGGCCTCCAAATCGTAAGCACACAACAACCCGTGGGCTTCAGTATGCTTCGAAACTAATACCTGCTGAAGCAAGTCGGAGGACACCTCTAACGTACTATCGTGTCCCGTATTCAATTCGGAAACCCGTTGCTGATTAATATCAAACCCTACAACGGGATACTTTGTGGCAAACAAACGTGCCAAAGGCAATCCGACATACCCCAATCCGATAACTGCTATTTTTATATCCATAGTATGTGTATCACGAACCTATTCCTTGGTAATGGAAACCGATCGCGCGCATCGCTTCGGCATCTAATATATTTCGCCCGTCAAAAATGAAGGCGGGTTTTAACATAGAATCATAAATTTTTTGCCAATCATAGGCTTTAAATTCATCCCATTCGGTCATAATCGCAATCGCGTGCGCTTTATGACATGCTGAATAAGGATCAGCAAATGAAGTAACTAATGTTGCATTGGAAGTCGCATCACGTGTATCCAAATAATTCAAATCCGAGAGCACTTGAGGGTATTCTACTTTGGGATCATATACCGCTATTTGTGCTTGTTCTTGCATCAAAGTATCCGCTACATAAATGGCAGCTGACTCTCGCGTATCGTTGGTATCTTTTTTAAAAGCCCATCCCAAAAAGGCAATCTTTTTTCCAGAAATGGTATTGTATAACGTACTTACGATATTGCGTGCAAAACGATTTTTCTGATGGTCATTCAATTGAATTACTTGCTCCCAATAATCGGCGACTTCTTGCAATCCATAGGATTTGGCAATGTAGACTAAATTCAAAATATCTTTTTGAAAACACGAGCCTCCAAAACCAACCGAGGCTTTCAAAAACTTCGATCCAATTCGGCTGTCCATTCCGATAGCACAGGCTACTTCGTTGACATTGGCCCCAGTTTTCTCACACAATTCTGAAATAGCATTAATAGACGAAACGCGCTGAGCTAAGAAGGCATTTGCGGTCAGTTTTGACAATTCCGACGACCATACGTTAGTGGTTAAAATTCGCTCTTTGGGAACCCAATTGGCATAAATATCGACCAACGCTTGGATGGCTTTCTGACCCGCTTCATCGGTTCCTCCTCCTATCAATACGCGATCGGGAGACAATAAATCCTGAACGGCCGTCCCCTCAGCCAAAAACTCCGGATTGGAAAGAATTTGATACTGAACCCCATTTCCGGTATTGTCCAAAATGCTTTTCAAAGCTTCAGCAGTTCGAACTGGCAAGGTTGATTTTTCTACCACAATTTTATCCGTAGTCGCTACGTGTGCAATTTGTCGGGCACACAATTCGATATGCTTCAAATCGGCGGCCATTCCTTTACCCGTTCCATAGGTTTTAGTAGGCGTATTGACCGAAATAAAGATCATTTGCGCTTCATTAATGGCTTTATCGACTTCGGTAGAGAAAAACAAATTCTTTCCCCGTGATGCTGCAATAATAGAACTTAATCCGGGTTCGTACACAGGAATATTTTCAACATTATCATCGTTCCAACGGGCAATGCGTTCGGCATTTAAATCGACAACCGTCACTTTGATTTGAGGACATTTATTAGCAATGACAGCCATCGTTGGGCCACCTACATAACCTGCACCAATACAACAAATATGAGATATTTTCATTTGTATTTATTTTAAATTATACCAATACCAAGCCAAAGCTTCTTTCAAACCTGACGCAAAGTTATATTGGGGTTTATAGCCTAATAACTCTTGCGCTTTAGCAATACAGGCTTTAGAATGCGGTATATCGCCTACGCGCTGGGGTCCGTATACGATAGGTACTTCAGCAATGGAAGCATCGTAACGAGATAAATATTTTTTAAGTAAATGAACCATTTCATTGAGCGAAATTTGTTCCCCAACCGCGGTGTTATATACGGTATTCAGTGCTTCGGGTTTCGTCGCCGACAATGCCAAGGCATTCATTTGAATTACATTATCAATATAAGTAAAATCACGGGAATAAGTCCCGTCACCATTGATCACCGGGGATTCTTTTTGTATCAATAGCTTTACAAATTTAGGAATTACCGCCGCATAGGCTCCATCAGGATCTTGTCGTCGTCCAAATACATTGAAATAGCGCAACCCGATAGTTTCTAACCCATAGGTAGAGGAAAAAATCGACGCATACAATTCATTGACATATTTGGTTATGGCATAGGGTGACAAGGGTTTTCCAATCACATCTTCCACTTTCGGTAAAGAAGACGAATCGCCGTAGGTCGACGAACTTGCCGCATAAACAAAGCGTTTTACCCCTGCATCGCGAGACGCCACCAACATATTTAAAAAACCAGAGACATTAACTTCATTGGAAGTTATCGGTTCGATGATAGAGCGGGGAACCGAACCCAGAGCAGCTTGATGTAATACAAAAGTAGCCCCTTTGACTGCACGATGACACGTTTCTAAATCCCGAATATCTCCCTCGTGAAATGTGAAGTTTGAGTGCGAAAGAAACGGCTCTATATTGCTTCGATGCCCCGTAGCAAAGTTATCCAAACCCACCACGTGAAAACCTTGCTCCAAAAAGTGAGCGGTTAAGTTGGAACCGATAAATCCGGCCGCACCGGTAATGACAAGGGTTTGCATAGAATTGACAAATTATTTTTTACGCTTAAATAGCTTCTCTTTAATTTTTTCAATCACGTTTTTGGGACGATCATCTTCGTGATAGCCATTGGCATAATTCCCATAGCCATAGCCGTAACCATAGCCATAGCCATACCCTGTACCGTAACGTGCCTTGTTTTCAAAACCATTCAATACAATACTCACATTTGACAATTCATCGCGTTGGACACGAGTATTGATGAGTTGGATCATTTCTTTTTTTGTGAAATTTTGACGTATAATATACAAAGTCACATCGGCAAAAGGTGACAATTCTATGGCATCGGTGACCAATCCCACGGGAGGTGTATCCAAAATCACATAATCGTAACGGTTCTTCAATTCTTCCATGAACTCCCGCATGGTCTCTCCCATAATCAACTCCGAGGGATTAGGCGGTATTGGTCCTGAAGTAATTACATCCAAATAAGGAATCTTGGTTTTTTGAATGATTTCATCTAGTGAATTTTGACCAATCAAATAATTAACGACTCCAATTTTATTTTTTAAATTAAAATCATCAAAAATCTTAGGCTTACGCAAATCCAATCCAACGACAACTGTTTTCTTTTCACTGATTGCAAATACAGTCGCGATATTGATAGAGCAAAATGTCTTCCCTTCGCCAGATACCGAAGATGTCAACATTAAGGTCTTACTTCCCTCCTTTTTCTGCTTTTTATACAAAAATTGGAGCGAAGAACGCAGCGCCCTGAAAGATTCTGAAAGCGCCGATTTGGGCTTTTCAAAAACCGCTAAATTCGAAATTGTGTATTTGACCCCAATCACTCCAATCAACGGAATATTTGTTAACGCATTAATATCTTCAGCATTCTGAATGGAATTATTGATAAAGAAAATCATAAAAACCACCAACAATGGAATCAATAGACCCGCAAAAATGGCAATCACATAGTTTACTCCAGTCCGCGGTCCGATTAATCCAACTCCAATGTCTTTGGCGGGATCGATAAACTCTACATCCGATAAATTGGCTGCTTTTACAATTTGCGCTTCATTACGTTTTTGCAAATAGGCATCGATGACACTATTGCTTAAATTGAACTTACGAGTGATTCGCAAATAATCTTGACTGTCCTCGGGAAGACTTTCTATTTTGTTTTCCGAATCACGAATTTTACGATTCACCTGAGCTACCTCGAACTGAATTGCAGATTTGGCGGCTACAATATTCTCCAACAAAACCCGCTTTACCGCTGAAATCTCATTGTCAATGTTATTGAACATTAAAGCACTTTTAACGGAGTACGTCATCTCCGAACGTCGGACTGATAAATCGATGAGTTGTGCTACATTTTTAATAATATTAGGATCGTCAATACCCGCAACAGAGGGAGCAGGCAACTTGGAGTAATCATTGCTGTTGCGCAAATAATTATTCAATACATTGTAATAGTTTGTTTTGCGGTCAATCCCGTCTTTAATCAAGTCTAAATTCTGAATTTGAGATTGGTAGGTTTCGCCGCGTTTTTCAATCTCTACAACATTACGCCCTTTGCTAAAATCTTTTAAATCATTGTTGGCTGCTTTCAAATTATCCTCCATCAAAGCCAAGGTAGTATCAATGTACTTAATGGTGTTCTCGGCAAACAAGTTTTTACTTTCCAGTTGTTTCTTTTTCAACATTTGAACACTTTCATTCAAGTAATCCACAATGCGTGCTTTGTTGGTTCCTTGAAGCGAAATACGGATAATTGATCCCGCTTTTTCATCAATAACTACACGAACATTTCGATACATACTGACGACATTATCAAACGAATTCATCCGTATGATAAATTTCTGTCCCTGGTAATTTCCAGGCATTCCTTTTATATCCAATGTCCAATTTAGAAAAGGCAATCGCAATGGTTGTCCCACTTTGCAACGTTTACGAAAATCGCCCGAGCGAACAGCTTGCGTATCAATGATATTAGTATTGTAATTAATAACCGGAACCGAATTGGCCTTTACCGAAATATTGATTTCATATTCAGTTAGCGACACAAAATGAATCTCAACAGGAATCCCTAAAAGTTGGTTTTTGGTTTTATCCAACTTCACTTCAAAAGGAGCCGAACCGTAGACGTCTTTTTGATAATATTTATCTTCTTGAAGATAATCAATATAAAATCCTAGTTTGTCAACCACCAGTTCGTTATGGGAACGGGATTTCAAAGTACTCGCAATACGCTGTACCTGGTCGGAAGTACCGCCCCAATTGAAAATCAAATTGGTATTGCTCATAAACAATGGATTCTCTTGTTCCTTCACTGCCAACGTGGCTTCTAGAGCATAGATTTTCTGTTTACGGATATTGATTTGATGCGCCACAAACAAGGCAAAACCCAATCCAAATACAAACCACTTCCAATAACTCCCTGTTTTAATCAGGAAAGCTTTGAAATCGAAGCTATTTTGTTTTTCAAAAAAGGAAAAATCTTTGATATCAAGCATGGAACATCATTTAATTGCGTAATAACAGCGTGAGTGTTAACAACAATGAAGACGCAGTAATCATAATGGTCAAGGTATCGCGACCCGTACCTCCAAATCCCCATGATTTTTGTTTCAATGGTTTGATGTAGATGTAATCGTTGGGTTGCAAATAAAATGCAGGAGAATATACCGCAGCAGCATCGGTCAAATCAATGTTGAACGTCTCCAATCCATGAGGAAACTGACGAATAACTTTCACCTCTTTTCGATCACCCATCAAGGTAATATCACCTGAATTGGCCAAGGCTTCCAACACGTTAACACGATCTTGGTACAACACCTTTGAACCGGGATTATTGACCTCACCATTAACTGTGTAACGAAATCCTGCAAGCTTAACATTTACAAATAATTGCGCTTCCTTTTTGAAATAATCGGCTAACAATTGGGCTTCAATCTTGGTGCGCGTTTCTTCTACGGTGAAACCCAATACATTAACTTCCCCCAAAATTGGAATACGAATATTTCCATGATCATCGACGGTGTAACCATTAAAGTATAGTGTTTCTACCGTTTGAACTGCCTGATTTTGTGGATTAGTATTGAAAATCTCCAGCAAGCGCTCGTCAACTAAAGCTTTGATTTGCACCGAAACTACGTCATTGACTTGCAAACGATAAGGCTTGTTACTTGGGGTAACCAATTGTTCAGAGAGTTTAGTAGTTTTTTTATCTTGAAGATATATTAAGTCCTGCGATGGAACACAAGCGGTGACAAGAAATAACAATACTATGGAAAACGACAGTATTTTGGTTTTCATCTACTTTGTTTTAGCCAACAAAGATAGTTTTTCAATCGTAAAATCAAAAGACTCGATGGGGAAATCTCTAATTATTTTTTTAGGGAATTTTCAAAAGGAATACGGTGTAAAATACTGCGCCCCAGCGTCACTTCATCGGCATATTCCAATTCATCACCTACCGCTATTCCACGGGCGATCGTAGAAGTTTTTACAGCCTTATCTTGAATTTGTTTGTAGATGTAAAAATTGGTGGTATCACCCTCCATCGTAGAACTTAAGGCAAAAATCACTTCATCAACAGTTGTTGTCTTCACTTTTTCAACCAAGGAAGCAATATGCAACTGACTCGGGCCGATCCCGTCGATGGGCGAAATTTTGCCTCCCAACACATGATAAATCCCTTTGAATTGCTGAGTGTTTTCAATCGCCATAACATCACGTACATCTTCTACAACACATATAACGCGGTGATTACGGGCAGGGTTACTGCAAATCGAACAAACCTCAACATCCGAGAGGGTATGGCAACTCGCACAAAACTTCATCTGCTCCCGCATTTGTGTCAAAGCCTCGGTCAAAAAGCGGGTTTGCTCCTGGGGCTGTCGCAACAAATGTAACACCAATCGTAAAGCCGTACGCCTACCAATACCAGGCAATTGCGCCATTTCATTGACCGCTTGCTCCAATAACTTTGATGAAAATTCCATACCACAAAAGTACATAATTTAAAAAAGGCATCAATATTTTTGTATTTTTCGCTTTTTAAATATTACAGCATGAGCCCAACCCTCATTCTCTCCATCATCCTCGTGTATTTTGGATTGTTATTGTTTATCGCCTTTCGCATAGGAAAAAAAAGCAGCGATAACGACACTTTTTTTAAAGCCAATAAAAACTCCAAATGGTACCTCGTGGCCTTCGGTATGATCGGTACAGCACTCTCCGGGGTGACGTTTATTTCCGTACCCGGAGAGGTTGGTCATTTTATTGAAGAAAATGGCATAAAAGATTATGATACTCAATTCAAGTACTTTCAATTTATACTCGGGAATGCGATCGGATTTTTAATTATTGCTACCGTTCTTCTTCCGTTGTATTACCGCATGAATCTTACCTCTATTTATAGCTATATCGAACAGCGTTTGGGGGCGGTCAGTTACAAAACAGCGGCCAGTATTTTTTTAATTAGCCGTACCATCGGATCGGCGTTTCGACTGTATTTGGTGGTTTTGGTATTGCAACGCTATGTGTTTGATGCCTTCCACGTGCCTTTTGCCGCCACTGTTTTGATCTCGTTGGGTTTGATTTTTGCCTACACGTATCGCGGGGGACTCAAAACCATCATCATCACCGATACATTGCAAACTTTTTTCTTGGTCACTTCAGTGTTCCTTACCATCTACTTCATATGCAGCAGCCTCAATTACAGTCCCACCCAAGCCTTTGAAGCGGTAAAAAACAGCAGTTATTCGCAAATCTTTTTTTTTGAAGATTACCAAAAAGGCCATTTCTTTTGGAAACAACTCCTCGGTGGCATCTTTGTCACTATTGCTATGGTGGGTTTGGATCAGGACTTGATGCAGAAAAACCTCAGCTGTACCAACATTGGTGAAGCCCAAAAAAACATGCTCACCTTTACCTGTATTTTTATACTGATTAATATTTTCTTTTTGAGCGTAGGCGCTTTATTGTATTTGTATGCTGAGAAAAATGGGATTGCAGTACCGATTGTTGATGGTGTTGCGCGCACCGATTTATTGTTTCCAGAAATAGCGTTTAATCATTTAACGGTTGTGCCGGCTGTAGTTTTTTTATTGGGCTTAACGGCCGCAACTTTTGCCACAACCGACAGTGCGTTAACCGCATTAACGACTTCTTTTTGTGTTGATTTCTTTCACATGGATAAGGCCGAAAATCAACATTCCCCTGAAAAACAAGTTCGTATTCGACACCAAGTACATCTCGGCTTTTCATTCCTGATGTTTTTGGTGATTGTCCTGTTCAATATACTCAACGACGAATCGGTGGTCAAAATGATTTTTAAAGTGGCCAGTTATACTTACGGACCGCTTTTGGGACTCTATGGCTTTGGGTTATTTATGAAAACGAAAACCGTTAACGATCGATGGGTGCCTTTCGTTTGTGTACTCGCGCCATTAATGTGCTGGGGAATGACAACGTATGCTAAAGATCTTTTTGGCGCGTACCAGTTTGACAACGAACTCATCATTGTCAATGGTTTACTGACGTTTGTAGGCTTACTTTTTATCAGTAAACCTGCTGTAGGACAAACCCGATTCTAGTATTGATGTGTAGCTAGTAAAACCAACGTACAGGCTACTTCGATGTGAATGCCATGCGAAGTCAAAAGGGCATAAAAAGCTGGATTTTCGGTTCCCGGATTGAAAATAACCCGTCGTGGATGTAACCCGATGATATACTCGTAGTAGGCTTGTTGGTGTGTGGGATTCATGTACAACGTAACGGTATCAACACCCTCTATTTCAGGCAACCCTTCTTGAATATGAATACCCTCGACCACAGCTGCTTTACGACCAATAGCGACCACTTCATGCTGGTGTTTTTGCAAACGTACTAACGCTTGGTAACTGTATCGATCGGAGTTGTTGGAGGCTCCCAAAACTAAGGTTTTCATAGGTAACGATTATTTTACCCCACAAAAATACAACGAAACCCCCAATCCCCTACCTTTGCAATATGAACGATTTTATCTTTCTTTTAGCGGCTTTATTTTCGGTGTTAAATCCCATTGGAACCGTGCCTATTTTTGTGGCGCTTACCCAAGATTATACCAAAGCCGAACGCTCAAAAGTTTCCCTTTGGACCGCAATTAATGTGTGTCTAATATTGGTCATCTCTTACTTTATCGGGCAATACGTACTCACTTTTTTTGGTATTACGATTCCCGCATTGCGCATCGCTGGCGGTATCATCATTGCCAGTTCAGGGTTTGGACTCCTGAACGGAAAATTCAGTCGAAATAAAGGTTTGGATAAAAAAGCCGAAGAGGAAGCACAACAACGCGACAACATCGCCCTCACCCCTCTTGCCATGCCCATGTTGGCGGGACCCGGTTCCATTTCCCTTCTTATAGCCTATTATCAAGAACACAACAGTACGCAAGAAATTATTTTCTCAACACTAGCCATTTTTGCGGTAGCAGTACTGATTTTCCTCATTCTTCGAAGTGCACATTATTTGGCCAAATACCTAGGTGCCTCTGGGATTGTAGCGATTTCTCGTATAGTGGGATTCTTAACCATTGCAATTGGTATCCAATACATCATTAATGCCCTAACCAGTATTTTAAAAATCTAGACAATTTACATATGCGATACGTTTTTTTTTCCCTTTGTATTTCCCTATGCTTACTGGGATGCAAATCCGCACAAACGCCAAAGAATACCAATAGTTCAGCAATGAAGGAATTAGTCGCGATCATGCAAGGCCACTATAGCTCTGAAAAACAAGCCAGCCTAGATAAAGACTATTTCAATATCTCCTTGCGAATGACCCCCATATGGAAATCCAAAGGCCATTACCTTTTTGTCGAGCAGGCCCTATTCAATAAACAAGACCAACCCTATCGAGTACGCATTTACAAGTTAACGCAACAAGGCGAGCAATTCATCAGTACGATTTACACGCTCAAAGACGAAAAAAAATGGATTGGCAAATGGGAGACTCCCGAAGCATACGATCAACTCACTGAAGCGGATATCGAACTCAAAGACGGCTGCGAAGTAGTTTTGAAACGCACCCGAAAAAATACGTTCGAAGGCGCTACGGGGGATAAAACCTGTCCCAGTGAACTCCGCGGGGCGCGTTGGGCCAACTCCAAAGTAACGGTTACCCAAAACACCATTATCTCTTGGGACCAAGGATTTGACAAAGACGGTAAACAAGTATGGGGCGCCACCAAAGGCGGATACGAATTTATCAAATTGTAATAAAAAACCCCAAGCACAAAAACGTCCTTGGGATTTTTTTATCGTCAAATAGCACAATTATTTCTTAGGCAAAAATACCTCCGCCATCATGCAACGGGCACTTCCACCCCCGCAGGCTTCAATGGTATCTAAACTCGAATGCAAAATAGTGACATGCTGTTCGATTTGAGCAATTTGCTTTTTGGTTAGCGCATGGTATGCCGACGAACTCATCACCAAATAGCGTTTCCCTTCCGATCCTTTTACTTCCAACATATTCCCAGCAAAATTGTTGACCTGATCTTCGGTAATCAAAATGAGGTCTTTCTCATCGCTACGCAAGGAGTCCAATACCATTTTGCGCTCTTTTTTATCGTCAATACAGTCGGCGCAAATCACCGCAAACGTATCGCCAATACACATCATCACATTGGTGTGGTAGATAAGTTTTCGCTCACCGCCCACCGTTTGAAACGCTTCAAAAATAACCGGCGTGTACTCAAAATCCTCACAAAACTCGATCATCAACTCCTCATCCGCACGTGGCGACAAGGCACAATACGCTTTGCCATTTTGCCGATCGAGCAACAAACTGCCCGTACCTTCCAAAAAAATATTGTCTGCTTCCGCCGACGTGTAATCCATAATGTCATTGACTACAAAACTTTTGTCTTCTAGCAAATCCAAAATATCTTCCCGGCGTTCAGCCCGTCGATTTTCGGCAAACATGGGGTACAACACCACATCGCCCGTTTCGTGAAACGAAATCCAGTTGTTCGGGAAAATACTGTCGGGTGTATTGGGCTCCAACGTATCGTCAACCACGGTAACATCAACTCCCGCAACGCGCAGTTTTTGCACAAAGGCATCAAACTCCTGCTGCGCTTTCGCATTGACTGTTTCGGGCGACAAGCCATCCAAAACCTTTTGATAATAATTGTTGACCGCGGTCTGTTCGTTCATTCGAAACGCCAACGGACGGATCATTAAAATAGCATTCGTCGTTTGATTCATATCTCTAGTCTAAAGGTTTCTCCAATTCATAATTCATAACTCATATCTTTTTGTGCGTGCCCTCCGGGCCGGGCTATCCGCGGTGCACGGCACCTTGCTCCTATCCCTCACGCGGCAGTGCTCCGAACATCAATCCCGAATTAATGGGAGCGTCGAACACCGCAACAACCCTTCTTGCTTGGCAATTTCGGCATAGGGAATCTCTTCTACCGCAAAGCCCTTGCTGCGCAACCAAGTGTTTAATCGAGTGAAATTGCGCTCAGAAACCACAACGTCTTCGGCAATCGAAAACACATTCGAATTCATATGGTACATTTCATCGCGGGTAATGTGGAATAGATTTTCTTTTCCAAACAAATTCAAGAGAAAAACATAATCGGCTTCTTCCCGAAAACCACTCTTGTAAATGATGCCTTTGTCTTTTCCCACCGGTTGAAAACAACAATCCAAATGCAAGGCATTGTCGCGGGCTTCCAATTTGGATTTGACCAAATCAAATTCTTTGACAATCTTATTTGGAAACAAACTTTGGATATAAGCCACCCCTTCCATATTGGTTCGAGCCGTAATGTAATCTTTATAATCCGAGCCTTTGTAGGTGCCAATAAAAATATAGTCGTTCCAAGGCATCACGTCACCGCCTTCGATATGAACTTCCTCAGGGGGACGTTGCACTTTCGCGGGATTGATTTGATCAATAACGTACTGAATCGCATCCAATTCCCGTTCCCGATCGGGAAGAATATTAGCTTTGATAAACGTATCTTCGATGACAAATCCGATGTCTCGCGAAAAAATTTGATTGTAATTCTCGATAATTTCAGGACGAAAAACCTGTACATCGTATTTTTTTAACACGTCATGAAAAGCTTCCATTTCGCGAACCATATCGACTTCTACCGGATAAGTTCCCGCCAAAATGTGTTCGAGCGACTTCGGATCATAAGCTTCTTCGGCCGTCGGCGTGGGTCCGTTACTCACCGCGGTACCCAACACTACTGCACGTAACCGCGAAGTCTCGTTGGTGATATGTAATGGTAGCATAAAGTTTGTTGTTGGCTTTCTACAAATATAAAAAAGCTCCGCCGATTGACGAAGCTTTTCTACTATTGTGTACAAGTTTTAATTTTTCACCAATTTCTCCGCAATTACGATTCCATCGGCAAGTACAATACTCTCCATATAGATGCCATTCGGATAGGCTTGCACATCCAAACGATGGCGTTGGGATGCCGTAATCGTTTGTGCCATCAAACTTTTTCCTTTGATGGTGGTGATTTGAATCTGGGTAAATTCGCCTTCATAACCTTGGAGTAATTAAACAAAATTACCAGCATGGTATTCTACACCAAGAGCCTTTGTATTGTATTATCGCTGATCGACCGGAACAAAGGGGCGCAAAGCATACCCAGTGTAAACTTGGCGTGGTCTTCCGATAGGTTCTTTATTGATACGCATTTCTTTCCATTGGGCAATCCATCCGGGTAAACGTCCAATGGCGAACATAACGGTAAACATTTCCGTAGGTATCCCAAGAGCGCGGTAAATAATGCCCGAATAGAAATCTACATTGGGATATAAATTACGTGATTTGAAATAATCATCTTCCAAGGCTACTTGCTCCAACTGTTTTGCGATATCCAATAGTGGATCATCGACTCCTAGTTTTGCCAATACTTCATCTGCCGCTTTTTTGATAATTTTTGCACGAGGGTCAAAATTTTTGTAAACGCGGTGTCCAAAGCCCATTAATCGGAAAGGATCGTCTTTATCTTTGGCTTTCAAAACATACTTCGCTACATCGCCACCGTCATTATTAATTTGTTCCAACATTTCCAAAACCGCTTGGTTGGCTCCTCCATGTAAAGGACCCCATAAAGCAGAAACTCCTGCAGAAATCGAAGCAAATAAACCAGCATGTGAAGAACCTACGATTCGAACCGTTGAAGTGGAACAGTTTTGCTCGTGGTCGGCATGCAAAATGAATAATTTATCTAAAGCTTCTACGATGACTTTATCGGATTGATAAGGACCCGTAGGCAATTCAAACATTAATCGCATGAAATTCTCTACGTAGCCTTTCGTGTTGTCGTAATAATTCAACGGGAAGCCCATTGATTTACGATAGGTCCACGTGGCAATCACGATAAACTTCGCCATGGTTTTACATACAGCGATATACATTTCCTTGTCATCATGGGGATCAACCGACTTGGGATTGAAAGCCGTTAACGCACTGGTCAAGGAAGCCAAAACGCCCATAGGATGTGCTGTTTTTGGGAACCCATCGATGATGTTTTTCATTTCCTCATTGACCAAAGTATATTTACGAATATCGTCTTCAAATTGATTGAGTTGAGCACGCGTTGGAAGCTCACCGAAAATCAACAAATAGGACACCTCTAAAAAACTTGCCTTTTCGGCCAACTCTTCAATGGCATAACCTCGGTAACGAAGAATTCCTTCTTCCCCATCGAGAAAAGTGATTTTACTCTCACATGAACCTGAATTTTTGTACCCTGGGTCCAACGTAATAGCCCCCGTTAAAGCACGTAACTTTTCAATGTCAATGGCGGCTTCATTTTCGCTTCCGACGATCATGGGAAACTCGTACTTTTTGCCATCAATTTCAAATATCGCTGTTTTTGACATAATATAAAAAGGAAATTAAATCTGATAAATAATAATTTAACAAAATTAGGGAATTAACCACGAACTAAAAAGGAAAAAATCCAACGTTTTCGTTAAATAAATAATAAATTTTGCGAGATTAATATAACTGGACGTAAGACAATAAACCAGCAAACATTCACACCGAAAAACTTGAAAAACAGCAGTAAATGGATTAGTTCTTGATCAGTTTTTTTAAAGCAGTGCCATTTTCTGTTTCCACTTTTATCCAATATACACCCGAAGCTTTTTGTTGAAAATCCAGCGATTCTTGTAATCCTTGGGTATATCGAATTTGCAACAAACGTCCTTGGCTGTCGTATACTTCAATTTTTTGAATCGATGCCGATGCATAAATGTTTAACAAATCGCCTACGGGATTAGGTGCTATCGTTATCCCCACACTATCAAGGTTTTCAGGCAGATTCAAATCTTGATAAACCGTTTGTGTAATGCCTGTATTTAATGGAAGCTTGTAGTCAAAGAAAATATCAGCACGGCTATTCACATCGTCTCCATTGCCCAAAGAATCCTTTGATCGAATTCGCATTAACACATTGCCATGGCCGCCTGTATCAATTTGTAAATTCGGGAAAAAGATATCAATTAATGCATCCTTTTGACGAACCACTGTAGGTGCTGAAGTATCGAGAATTTGCCAAGAATCAACATCAAATTCCGCCCCATTTACTTCTAAACGAACTACCACTTGCGCCGCTTGAGTCGCTCCTGTATTTTCAAAATTAATCATGTAATGCAAATACGAACCAATAGCTGCTGTTGGCAACTGAGGACCTTGTAAACATATTAAAGAGTTGGGTTCAAAAGAGTCAATGACAGGCTGTTCAATGACAAATGTATCATCTACAGGTTGTTGATCAGTATCGTTGGGACTGACCGTCGTTTGAAAAGGTAAGGTGTCGCCTACTAATACAGGAATCGCATCGGTTTCCGTATTTATGGCCAATTGTACATAAACCGTTTGAGTCGCCCAAGGCTGTAACCCCGTGTAACTCCACGTTACAAGTCCTCCCCCACTCTGATTCGGGGTCACTGTGGCATTGAGATAAGTGCAGCGTGTAGCATCATAACTCAAGGAAAATGTTCCATGAGATATTTGATTGCCTTTATTACGAAGGACCACTACTAACGTATTGGTAGTCCCTGGCTGAAATAAATACAGCGGTGCAACAGCCACTTCTACATCGTGATACTCTCCGTTGGGTACCAAACACACATCAACAACTTGCTCTTGCCCATTCACTTGGGAAAAAGTTATTGTTTGTTGGGATTGAATGGCCGTGGTATTGACTGTATTTTCAACCCAAGGAGAAAGTGTGTAACTCACTCCTGTATGAGGAAATAATGCATACGAACCATCGTTAGCACTAAACGTCGCGTAATTGGGTCCTCCTTCAACTTTAAGTTTTAAATAACGAACAGGAAAATCATTTGTATCACATCCATTTTGCCCCGCATCCCATCGAGCCGTACCACGTAGGGTGTTGTAATTCCCCCCCGGTGGTATCGTACAAAAATCGTTGACGGGAACAGTGGAAGCGCCCAAGGCTATCTGAAAGTCATCAAAGGCAGTTGCATCGGCACAAATATATTGTAAACTAGGCAAATTCGACAACGTAAGTTGCTGATAGGTAATCTGTCCATTTTTGACAAAAACAAACTGTAAAGAGGGATTGTTATTACATTCCAAAAATGTAAGCCCTTTTAAATTATTCAGGTTGAGCGAAGATAAATTGGCACAGTTGGAAATGGTAACCGAATTTAAAGTCAACACTAGTGGAAACACAAAGGTAGAAAAGCTGTTTTGACTGAGATCAACACTCAACAAATTGATATTTGATGATAGATTTAAATTTTGCAACCCCATATTTCGAACAATAAGGGTTTTCAAATTCACCAATGCATTGAGATTTGGCGTAAAAGAATTATCTGATAATTTTAAAAACAATAAGGCTGGCGTCGATGATAAATTAAGGGCCGAAAGACTACAACTTTGCAACGATAAAAAGGAAAGATTGGGAGTAAATTCCAAATTAACAGTCCCCAGCGGATTAAAATCAGCTTGGAGGGATTCTAGCAATGCAACGGGTTGTAAATCCAAGATATTCAAATTGTTTTGTGAACAATCTAAATCATTTAAAAAACCTAGTCCATTAAGTGTTAGGGAATTCAGCGCATTGTTGTTTATTTTTAATATTTCAAGTGCTGGCATAACAGCATCAAAATTGGTCAGTTGATTGAACGCTACATTCAATTCACGACAAGCTGTAAAGACATTCAATCCCGTGGCATCCGTAAATGCATTGGGATTGGGTAAACTCGTATTGTTCAGTTTTAAACGCAATACAACTTGGGCTTCACTCACTTGAATTTCACCATCATTGTTGGCATCGACATCGCCATCATAAATGCCATCACCATTAAAATCAGCACAGGAAGTACTTACCAATTTATTCCTCAATACAGCGTCGGGAATCACAACCGTTTGTGCTCCGAGGGTAAGTGTACCTATGCTTAACCAGAAGAATAAAATTTTCTTCATATCCTGCGCAGTTATAATGTTTTGGTTATCAATTCTTGCAAGCGTTCTTTGTTTCGTTGTGAAATGGGTAAATGGGTTTGATCTGCCATAATTACATACCCGCCATTTTTCTTGACATAACACTTCAAGAAGGTCAAATTAATCAAATGCGATTGATGTATTCGAACAAAACCATGATCCCGCAATAATTCTTCAAATTCTTTTAAAGTGCGTGAAACCAAGACTGGCTTGTTGTTTCGTATGTAAAAAGTGGTATAGTTATCTTCACTTTCACAACGAATTATGTCGGTAATTTCAAACAAATGGATGCCATCAGAATTTGTGAGGGCAATGCGTTTAAAATTATTCGTTTGCCGCTTGATATTTTCTAATAATAATTCTACATGCGAGATTCCTGTAGTCTCATTTTGGGATTTTTTCAACTTTTCGACCACCGATTTCAACTCATCCGGATCAACCGGTTTGAGCAGATAATCAAGGGCACTCAACCGAAAAGCTTTTACAGCATATTGCTCGTGGGCTGTTATAAATACTACTTGAGTTCGTAATACTGTATTGTTTTTTGTAAAATATTCAAGCACATCAAATCCCGTCCCGTCATTGAGTTGGATATCTAAAAAAATAACTTGGGGTTGCCACTTTTCAATCGCAGCGACTCCAGAAGCTACATCGTCGGCTTCGGCCACAATCTCTACTTCGGGAGCAACCATAGACAACAAACCGCGCATACCACTGCGAAGGTTTGGATCGTCGTCGATTAAAAGGGCGGTTATTTTCATACTATTGTGCTATAAATTGAATTGGGATACTCAAAATTACTTCGGTACCCGATACCGTCCCTTGCGAGGACAATTCTTTTATTTCAACTCCCGCAGTCTTCCCTGTCGTGGAGGCTATTTTTTCCAATCGCATTCGAATAATTTCGATAGCCATCGATTTATGCACCGATACCGACTGGGCTTTTATTTTTTGTGATGCTGTAATCCCAATTCCGTTATCGGCAATGGTACATCGCAACTGTTCGGCGTCCAAATCAAAGCGGATGGAAATCAACCCTGCTTTTTTCTTCGGTACAATTCCGTGAATCAATGCATTTTCCACAAAAGGCTGGATGAGCAAGGGGGGTATCCCCATGTCATCTTCAATTTCATCCGACTTTTCAATGGTAAACTCAAAGATCGAATTGAAACGCAATTGCTCCAACTCCAAATAATTTTGAAGCGCATCAATTTCTTTATCTACCGAAATTAAGGATTCTTTTGAAAACTCGAGCGTCAAACGCATTAATTTTGAAAATTTAGCCAAATATTTTACAGCAGATTCTTTTCCGTTATTGACGATAAAACTAGAAATCGACCCTAAACAGTTGAATACAAAATGGGGATTCATTTGCAGATGCAAGGCTTTCTGTTCGTATTCGGCCAGCTCTTTTTGGAGTGTCAATGTTTTCTTGATTTGCAAACGATTGTACCACAAAAAACCCAATCCAAATAACAACACGGCAATTAAAACTGAATACACCAATTGCAGGCGATTTCGCTTTGCGGTTTCTTGTATTAGTAAGTCTTTCTTTAACAAAGCTTCTTTTTGCAACAAATTGCGTTTATCAAATTCAAAATTTAGCTCGGCTTCGACGCCTTTCCGGATGGAAGCCGCATTTTGAATACTATCTTTGAGCGAAGTATACAATTTATAATGAAGAAATGCCCCGGTGAGGTCGCCTTCTTTTTCGGCTACTTCACTCAACAATTTCTCGACCAACATTTGTTGCTCCAACACTTCATTTTGACGTGCCAAGGCTAAGGTTTTTTGCGCATAAAAACGGGCTTTATCGGTTTGCCTTTCCGTTTGCCAAAATTGAGCCAGATAAAAGTAGGTATCGCCCAAGCCAAAAGATTCACCAAATGCAGTAAACGTTTGCTCTGCCGATTGCCACGCTTCGATTGCTGCAGCTTTTTGACCTTTCTTTTGGTAGAGCAATCCAAGATTATTATACAATTCCCCCAAACCGCGGGCGTCTTGATTTTTCTCTAAAATAAGTCGGGCTTTTTGGTAATACGAAGAGGCACTTGTATACTGTTTCTGACCTACCAATGCATTGCCAATATTGGTATACGTCACCCCCAAAACAGGATCATTAGTATCTTTCAGCAACTTTTCGGTTTTTGCAAAATAGTTCAGTGCTTTGCCATAAGCTTGTTGCGACTGATAAAGTACACCAATATTATTGTACAAACGCGCACATCGTTCGGGTTCGTTTAACTGCTCATAGATAGTTACCGCTTTTAAATAAAACTCAAGCGCTTTGGTATAATTACTTTGCTCCGAGAAGATAATTCCCAGACTCCCGAGCGCTTTGGCCATACCAATTTTAACGGAGGGTAACGTTTGATTCTCAGTTTCAAAAATAGATTTTGCCTGTTGAAAATAGCGCAGCGCTCTTTTGTATTTGGACTGCAACACATCGGCGTTCCCCAAACTAATTAAGGCATAGCCTTCTTGCACATGATCGCCCAATTGTACTGCTAGCTTTTGAGCTTGCAACGCATAGATTCGCATGGACTCTGGAGCTGCGGGTTTGTAGGCATCGGACAAGGCATTCAATAGACGCAACCGCTCGACAGGATTGTTTTCTTTGCGCAATACTTGTTGCAAACTATCGGCACTCTGGGGTTGTGCACCAACCCAGAAAAAAAGAAATAAAAAACCGACAATAAATCCGTTACGCATGACTTTTTATGTAAGAAATCAAAGATAAACAAATCTTCACATGCACTTCACATCAATGAGCAATTGCGGGGACAAGACGAGAATTTGCATAAAAAAAGCCCCATCAACAATTGTGATAGGGCTCGTTTATGAAATCAAAACTAACTTATCGTTGTTTAAAGGCTTTTTCACCCGGGAAATACGCAGTTTCTGCCAATTCCTCCTCGATGCGTAACAATTGATTGTATTTGGCCATACGATCGGAACGAGAAGCCGAACCCGTTTTGATTTGTCCGCAGTTGAGTGCTACGGCTAAATCGGCAATCGTAGTATCTTCGGTTTCTCCCGAACGATGTGACATTACAGAGGTATAACCTGCATTATGTGCCATGGTTACTGCTGCAATGGTTTCCGATAATGTTCCGATTTGGTTTACCTTCACCAAAATTGAATTGGCAATCCCTTTTTCGATACCGGTAGCTAAACGTTCAACATTGGTTACAAACAAATCATCGCCGACCAATTGAACTTTATCGCCAATTTTCTCGGTCAACATTTTCCATCCGTCCCAATCGTCTTCATACATCCCATCTTCAATAGATATGATAGGATATTTGGAAGCCAAGGAAGCTAAATAATCGGCTTGTTCTTCAGAAGTACGCACTTTTCCGTTGGCGCCTTCAAATTTGGTATAATCGTATTTTCCGTTTACATAAAATTCAGAAGCGGCACAGTCTAAAGCGATTTTGATGTCTTCACCAAACGTATACCCTGCATTTTCAACCGCTAATTTTATCGAATCCAAAGCATCTTCAGTACCTCCAGCTAAGTTAGGAGCAAATCCACCTTCATCACCCACAGCAGTAGAGAGATGACGATCGTGTAATACTTTTTTCAAATGATGGAAAATTTCGGTACCCATTTGCATCGCATGCGTAAATGACTTTGCTTTTACTGGCATAATCATAAACTCTTGGAAAGCAATAGGGGCATCTGAATGCGACCCTCCGTTGATGATATTCATCATCGGAAGAGGTAAGGTGTGTGCAGAAACGCCACCCACATAACGGTACAGAGGCAAGCCCAATTCGTTGGCAGCTGCTTTAGCTACCGCTAGTGAAACCCCTAAAATAGCATTGGCTCCTAAATTAGATTTGTTGGCCGTTCCATCCAAAGCGATCATGGTTTTATCGATACTATTTTGCTCAAAAACAGAAGTCCCAACGAGTTCAGGTGCAATTTTGGTGTTGACATTTTCAACGGCCTTTAAAACGCCTTTTCCTAGGTAATTTTTACCGCCGTCACGTAACTCAACCGCTTCATGTTCGCCAGTTGAAGCACCGCTAGGAACGGCAGCGCGACCTAAAACACCATTTTCGGTTACGACATCCACTTCAATTGTAGGATTTCCACGAGAGTCTAAAATTTGACGCGCATGTACTTTAATGATAATACTCATGCTAATAGGTATTTAATAGTTATGCAATGTTCTTTTTACAAAATTAAAGAATCATGGGAAACCAAAGTTTGAATTCCTCAAAAACTTATAAACTCAATCGATTGCGAATCTGAAAAAAATAGCTCGGATGAGGAAACAGTAGTTTGAGAATATTTTAAAATGTATTTTCTTACATTTTATACATTTAATGCAATTTGTCGTTTTTTTTTTTATTTTTATCGAATAAAAAATTGCACAACTGATTCACAGTTTGTATTTTTATACTGTTTTTTAACTAAAATCAAGTAAAACATGAAAACCCTACGCCTCCTATCGATGTTGCTTCTTTGTTTTTGTTCCTCACTGCTGATGGGACAACATTACCGCAATGCCAAAGCCTACATTAATGATTTTGGAAAAAACGAATTGTTTGTTAAGGAATCCTTGATGGAATATTCAAAATCCATTATTGATTTTACACCGGACTCAAGAATTAGTGCAACGATGGAGCGGATTTACAACAAACTGGAAGATATCAATGAAAATCTTCTGCGGAATGACATTGGAATCGATGGTGATGTGGCTTTACGGGATGCATTTATTCAAATGAACACAAAAACCATTGAGTTGTTAAAAAACAAATCGCTCAAATTAAACGATTACACTGTGCAAAGTGGTTTGGATTATGCCGATATCTTCAAAAATTTTGCCTACAAAGAACACCAAATTGCGAATTATTATAAAGACATCTTAGCGTATGAAACGGCCAAGAAAGCTTTTGGATTAAAGCATCGTGTCCTTATTCGCAGTTTCAATAAACGCAATGTATTTGAATACAATGCGTATCAAAATCTTATTTTTTACAAGATTAACGTATTGGATGACAAATTAATGGCGTTATTAAAATTCCGTTCCGTTGACCAAGTACAAGAAAGCATGACCTTTATGAGTGGGGTGTTGCAAGAGTCGTTGCT
Organism: Flavobacterium sp.; assembly: GCF_040379285.1. Classification (GTDB taxonomy): domain Bacteria; phylum Bacteroidota; class Bacteroidia; order Flavobacteriales; family Flavobacteriaceae; genus Flavobacterium. The sequence goes on from NZ_JBEILJ010000001.1 coordinate 44,974, forward strand.
CAAAACAGACTTATATAAAAACGATTACGAGGATCAGAGTTTAATAGAAGCAAATGTTGAATTTATTTATTTTATAAAGAGTCAAAACGAAACGATACTTCCCTTATTTCAGCAATATGTGACGGTTTATGAAGATTTTCAAATAATTAAAAAGAATTTTCTTGAAAACAACTCTACTATTAAAGTGGAAGATTACAATGCTGAAGTTCGCCGATTTAACGAAATAAAAAACACTTTTTTTGACACGCTATATGCGATACAAGTCAAAAAAAGTGAGTTAGTAAACCGCTGGTATGTTACAAACAGTCAGTTCTTAAAAAACAATATTGAATTTGAAGATCTTTACGAAAAATTCACCAATAACGATTAAGCGGTAACTGATTTTGTTTGCTGAATCGCTTCTATAAATTGATCAAACAAATAGGAGGCATCGTGTGGCCCTGGACTTGCTTCGGGGTGGTATTGCACGGAAAAACAAGGTTTCGACTTCATTCGCATCCCTGCAACGGTTTGATCATTGAGATGGTAATGAGTTATTTGCAAATCAGGATGGTTTTCTAAGACTTCGCGATCGACTGCAAAACCGTGATTTTGTGAAGTTATCTCCCCTTTCCCTGTCAATATATTCATCACGGGATGATTAATTCCCCGATGTCCATTAAACATTTTATAGGTTGGTACACCATTGGCCAAAGCTAGAATTTGATGACCTAAGCATATCCCAAACACGGGTTTATTGGAGCCAATCATTTGTCGCGCGGTTTCTTGTACTTGTACTAGGGGATCGGGATCACCAGGACCGTTGGACAAAAAGTAACCGTCTGGCTCTATGGACGCTAAAGTTTCAAAAGGGGTATTATATGGAAATACATGGATACAACAATCTCTTTGTGCTAAGTTTCGAAGGATATTGCGTTTTATTCCCAAATCTAAAGCGGCTATATGATAGGTTGCATCCGTATTGCCAAAAGTATATGGTTTTGTTGCAGAAACTTTGGAGGCCAACTCTAGTCCTTTCATATCAGGTACTAAAGCCAATTGGCGTTTGAGTTCGTTGATGGGAGTTCCATCGGAGCAAATTACAGCATTTTGGGCGCCATGGTCACGAATATAACTAACCAAAGCTCGGGTATCAACATCGGAAATAGCGACGACATTTTGTTTTTCAAAATAGGTAAACAAATCACTTTCCGAATCGGGCCGTGAATGGGTGAAACTAAAATTTTTACACACCAAGCCCGATATCATAATTTGATCGGATTCGACTTCCGAAGCATTTACCCCATAATTTCCGATGTGCGCATTGGTTGTCACCATAATTTGTCCGAAATAGGAAGGGTCGGTAAAAACTTCTTGATATCCTGTCATTCCGGTATTGAAGCAAACTTCTCCAAAAGTAGTTCCCGAAATTCCAATGGATTTTCCGTAAAAAAGTGTTCCGTCTGCAAGAAGCAAAAGGGCTTGAGGGCGCGTGGTATATTTCATAGTGTTGTGTTGTTGAGGGCAAAATTAGGATTTCACCTTGGGATGTAAAAATTCTTTTATCAAACTTTTTAAACAAAAAAAAAGGATAAACCCGAAGGTTCATCCTTTATTATAATCAATTAAAAAAATGAATTATTCTGCATTTTCAGCGGTTTCTTCAGTACTTGCTTGAGGAGCTTCAGGAGCAGTTTCGGCAGCAGGAGCAGAAGTTTCAGCTTTTTTAGCTTTACCACCTCGACGGCTTTTTGCTTTTTTCTCCTCTTTTTTACCTCCGTTGTACAATTCGTTGAAGTCTACCAACTCGATCATCGCCATATCAGCGTTATCTCCTAAACGGTTCCCCAATTTGATAATACGAGTATACCCTCCAGGACGATCACCTACTTTGGCAGCTACATCTCGGAACAATTCTGTAACGGCATATTTATTTCTCAAATAGGAGAAAACGATACGACGATTGTGGGTAGAATCTTCTTTTGATTTAGTGATCAAAGGTTCAACGAATACTTTTAGTGCTTTCGCTTTCGCAACAGTCGTGTTTATGCGTTTGTGCTCAATTAAAGAACAAGCCATATTCGCCAACATAGACTTTCTGTGTCCGCTTTGTCTACTTAAGTGATTTACTTTTTTTCCGTGTCTCATTTTAAAATCTTTTTACGCAATAAAGCACTAGTCTTTATCTAATTTATATTTTGATAAATCCATTCCGAACGTTAGGTTTTTGTTGGCTACCAACTCATCCAATTCGGTCAACGATTTTTTACCGAAGTTGCGGAATTTCATCAAATCATGTTTGTTAAACGAAACCAAATCGCCAAGGGTTTCCACTTCAGCTGCTTTCAAACAGTTAAGGGCGCGAACAGACAAGTCCATATCGACCAATTTTGTTTTTAACAACTGACGCATGTGAAGTGATTCTTCATCATACGTATCGGTTTGTGCGATTTCGTCAGCTTCCAACGTAATACGCTCGTCAGAGAAAAGCATAAAATGGTGAATCAAAACTTTAGCTGCTTCTGTTAAAGCATCTTTCGGATTGATTGAACCGTCGGTTTTGATTTCGAAAACTAACTTTTCGTAGTCGGTTTTTTGTTCCACACGGAAGTTTTCGATGGCATATTTCACATTGACTACTGGGGTAAAAATAGAGTCAATATAGATCGTACCGAATGGAGCATTTTGTTTTTTATTTTCTTCGGCGGGAACATATCCACGACCTTTTTCGATGGTTAATTCAATATTGAAATTAACTTTAGAATCAAGGTTGCAGATGACCAATTCTGGATTTAAAACCTGAAAACCGGAGATGAATTTTTGAAAATCACCCGCAGTAATTTGATCTTTTCCAGTCAAGGAAACTGTTACCGACTCATTATCGATGTCTTCGATTTGACGTTTGAAACGAACTTGCTTCAAATTCAAAACGATTTCAGTTACATCTTCCACAACACCAGAGATCGTTGAAAACTCATGCTCAACACCCTCGATTCTTACAGAAGTAATTGCGTAACCTTCTAAAGCGGATAGCAACACGCGACGCAGTGCGTTACCCACAGTCAATCCATATCCCGGTTCTAAAGGTCTGAATTCAAATTTACCTTCAAAATCGTTAGAATCGATCATGATTACTTTGTCTGGTTTTTGAAAATTAAATAATGCCATAATTTCGACAGGTGTCAGTTATTATTTGTTGTACAACTCTACGATCAATTGTTCTTTGATATTCTCAGGAATTTGAATTCTGGCAGGAACAGAAACAAAAGTTCCTTCTTTTGTATCGTTGTTCCAAGTAATCCACTCGTAAACAGCTGAGGAGTTAGCTAATGAACGTTCGATTGCTTCTAAGGATTTTGATTTCTCACGAACCGCAATTTTATCGCCAGGTTTTAAGTGGTATGAAGGGATGTTTACCACTTCACCATTAACGGTAATGTGACGGTGAGAAACGATTTGACGTGCAGCACGACGCGAAGAAGCGACACCCATACGGTAGACGACGTTGTCTAAACGCGCTTCGCACAATTGTAAAAGGATTTCACCCGTTACTCCTGAAGCAGCAGATGCTTTTTCATATAAGTTACGGAATTGTTTTTCCAAAATACCGTACGTGTACTTCGCTTTTTGCTTTTCCATCAATTGTACTGCATATTCTGATTTTTTACCTCTCTTTTTAGCCAAACCATGTTGTCCTGGAGGGTAATTTCTTTTTTCGAAGGCTTTGTCGTCTCCGAAAATCGCTTCGCCAAATTTACGAGCGATTTTAGTTTTTGGACCAGTATATCTTGCCATTTTACTTTTTTATTTGGGATAGAGATTATGAATTCAGGTCAAATCCTCCAATAATCTGTGTTCTATCCGAGTTATACTTTAAAATTATACGCGACGTCTTTTCGGTGGACGACAACCGTTGTGTGGCATTGGTGTAACATCAATGATTTCAGTAACTTCTATTCCTCCATTGTGGATAGAACGGATAGCAGATTCTCTACCGTTACCTGGCCCTTTTACATATACCTTCACTTTCTTTAAACCTGCTTCTAAGGCAACTTTTGAACAATCTTCAGCAGCCATTTGCGCAGCATAAGGCGTGTTCTTTTTAGAACCACGGAATCCCATTTTACCGGCAGAAGACCAAGAAATTACTTCTCCTTTTTTGTTGGTTAACGAAATGATGATATTGTTGAAAGTAGCGTTAATATGAGCTTCACCAGATGATTCAACAATTACTTTGCGTTTTTTTGTATTTGCTTTAGCCATACTACTTATTATTTAGTTGCTTTCTTCTTGTTAGCAACAGTTTTGCGCTTGCCTTTTCTAGTTCGAGAATTGTTTTTAGTACGTTGACCGCGTAATGGAAGTCCTGATCTGTGACGGATTCCACGGTAACAACCAATATCCATTAAACGTTTGATGTTTAAGGAAGTTTCTGAACGTAATTCCCCTTCAATTTTGTAGTAGGAAACCGCATCACGGATTGCTCCGATTTCGGTATCATTCCAATCTTGAACTTTTTTGTCTTCGCTAACATTAGCTTTTGCTAAAATTTCGCTAGCTCTGCTTTTCCCAATTCCGAAGATATAGGTCAAAGCAATTACCCCTCTTTTATTTTTAGGTATATCTACCCCTGCTATTCTTGCCATAATTATCCTTGTCTTTGTTTAAATCTAGGATTCTTTTTATTAATAACGTACAATCTTCCTTTACGACGCACAATGATACATTCTGCGCTTCTTTTTTTAACTGATGCTCTTACTTTCATTTTTTAATAACTTTAGTATCTGTAAGTGATTCTTGCTTTGGATAAATCATAAGGACTCATTTCCAATTTCACTTTGTCGCCAGGCAACAACTTGATATAATGCATACGCATTTTTCCGGAAATATGAGCAATTACAACATGCCCGTTTTCTAACTCTACTCGGAACATCGCATTGGATAATGCTTCAATGATGGATCCGTCTTGTTCTATTGCTGATTGTTTTGCCATAAAAATTAAGCTACTGCTTTTCTATTTTTACCACTTTTCATCAAACTGTCATAGTGTTGATTCAATAGATACGTATTGATCTGTTGAATTGTATCGATGGCAACACCTACCATAATGATCAACGAAGTTCCGCCGTAAAACATGGCCCAAGACTGTTGCACATCCATACTCACTACAATCGCAGGGAATACAGCAATCAACGCTAGGAATAACGAGCCAGGAAACGTGATCAAAGACATAATACGGTCTAAGTAATCGGAAGTTTCAACACCGGGTTTCACGCCAGGAATAAAACCTCCACTACGTTTCAAATCGTCGGCCATTTTATTGGTTGGGACTGTAATTGCGGTGTAGAAATAAGTGAAAATGATGATTAGCAAAGCAAAAACAACATTATACCATAATCCAAAGATATTACTGAAAGTACCCGCAATGGATTGGGAAACATCGGATTTTGATAAACCAGCCACAACACCAGGAATAAACATAATTGCTTGAGCAAAAATGATTGGCATTACCCCAGAGGCATTCAATTTCAATGGAATCCATTGACGATTTCCTCCGTTGGCATCTTGTTCAAAATCACCTGCAGTCGTTCGGCGTGCATATTGCACCGGAATTTTACGAACTGCCATAACCAATAAGACACAAGCGATAATCACCAATAACCAAATGATAATTTCGAAAACCAACAACATCGGCCCTCCATTATTATTCGTTACACGAGAGGAAAATTCTTGAATCAAAGCTTGTGGCAAACGCGCTAAAATTCCGACCATAATTAACAATGAGATTCCGTTTCCTATTCCTTTATCGGTAATTTTTTCACCCAACCACATGGCAAAAATTGTCCCTGTCGTTAAGATTAATACTGATGAGAATAAGAATGCAAATGAATCAAATCCAAGTAAAAAGGCACTGGAAGGAATGGTTTGGTAAAGGTTATAAATATACCCTGGCCCTTGCAATAAGGTAATCCCTATGGTTAACCAACGGGTAATTTGATTTAACTTTTTACGACCGCTTTCGCCATCCTTCTGTAACTTTTGAAGATACGGAATTGCAATCCCCATTAATTGAACAACAATTGATGCAGAGATGTAAGGCATGATACCTAAAGCAAAAACAGATGCTTTAGAGAAGGCACCTCCAGTAAACATGTCCAAAATAGAACCCAACCCTTGATCGGTTTGACCCGCTAGGTTGGCCAACTGATTAGCATCAATACCTGGAAGTGTAACGTGAGCCCCAAATCGGTACACCAAAAGCAAGCCTAGGGTGAAAACGATACGGTTTTTCAACTCTTCTATTTTCCAAACACTCTTAATGGATTCAATAAACTTCTTCATAAAGTTAACGTATTATAAAGTTACAGCCTCACCACCAGCAGCTTCGATTGCTGCTTTAGCCGTAGCTGTAAATTTGTGAGCAGTTACTTTCAATTTAGCCTTTAACTCGCCGCGACCTAGAATTTTTACCAATTCGTTTTTAGTTGCCAAACGGTTTTCAACCAAAACGGTAAAATCTACAGTATCGGTAACCAAACCATTATCAACTAAAGCCTGAAGCGTGTCTAAGTTTACACCTTGATACTCTACTCGGTTGATATTTTTAAAACCAAACTTTGGTACACGACGTTGAAGTGGCATCTGACCTCCTTCAAAACCAATCTTTTTGGAGTAACCAGAACGAGACTTAGCTCCTTTATGACCGCGCGTTGAAGTACCTCCTTTTCCGGAACCTTCTCCACGACCTACTCTTTTATTTTGGTTGTGCGTAGAACCCGCTGCTGGTTGTAAGTTACTTAAATTCATAACGTATCTTGTTATTTAACTTCCTCAACGGAAACTAAGTGTTTAACTTTATTTATCATTCCAAGGATAGCTGGGTTTGATTCATGTTCCACAACTTGTCCTATTCTACGAAGACCTAAAGCAACCAAACCTCTTTTTTGAGATTGAGGACAGTTGATTTGACTTCTAACTTGTTTTACTACTAACTTTGCCATACTTTAAGCGAATTATCCTTTAAAAACTTTATCCAAAGACACTCCTCTTTGTTTGGCAACAGTAGCTGCACTACGCATTTGAAGTAATGCATCAAAAGTAGCTTTTACCACATTGTGAGGGTTTGAGGATCCTTGCGATTTTGACAATACATCGTGAACACCTACCGATTCCAAAACGGCACGTACAGCACCACCAGCAATAACTCCGGTACCGTGTGAAGCAGGCATTAAATAAACGCGAGCTCCTCCGTATTTTCCTTTTTGTTCGTGAGGTACAGAGTGACCACTAAGAGGGATTCGCACTAAGTTTTTCTTAGCATCTTCTACAGCTTTAGCAATGGCTTCAGAAACGTCTTTGGATTTTCCAAGACCGTGTCCTACTACACCATGCTCGTCACCAACAACGACGATAGCGGAGAAACCAAATGCTCTACCTCCCTTGGTTACTTTTGTAACACGATTTACACTCACCAAACGGTCTTTCAACTCAAGTCCGCTGGGTTTTACTAGTTCGATATTTTTGTACTTGTACATAACGATTAGAATTTAAGTCCAGCGGCTCTAGCGCCATCTGCTAATGATTTAACACGTCCATGGTATAAATAACCACCACGATCGAATGCGATAGTTTCAACACCTACTTTTAACGCTTTTTCACCCAAAAGTTTTCCAACTTGCTCGGCAATTTCCACGTTTGTACCTTTGAAATCTACTCCTTTTTCGCGCGATGAAGCAGCTAATAAAGTAACACCATTCACATCGTCTATGAGCTGGGCATAGATTTCTTTATTACTTCTGAATACCGAAAGTCTGGGTTGGGTAGCAGTACCCTTGACAATCTTACGGATTCTGAACTGAATTCTTTGTCTTCTTTCCGATTTTGATAATGACATAACCTTTATTTTTAAGCTGATTTACCTGCTTTTCTTCTTAATACTTCACCTACAAACTTGATACCTTTTCCTTTGTATGGCTCAGGCTTACGGAAACCGCGAATTTTCGCCGTTACTTGACCTAAAAGCTGTTTGTCGTAAGAGGTAAGTTTTACAATAGGGTTTTTCCCTTTTTCAGAAATCGTTTCCACCGTAACTTCTGGTGCAATTTCTAAAACGATATTGTGCGAATATCCTAAAGCAAGATCTAATTTCTGACCTGCATTAGAAGCACGATATCCTACCCCTACTAGTTCTAATTCATTCGTAAAACCAGTTGAAACTCCAGAAATCATGTTATTGATTAAAGAGCGATATAAACCGTGTTTTGCGCGTTGATCTTTATAATCAGATGATCGTTCAACTGTGATTTGATCACCTTCAACTTTTACAGTTACGTCTGAGAACTCCTGTGTAAGTTGACCTAATTTTCCTTTTACTGTAATCACACCTTCGCCTAGAGTTACCTCTACTCCCGCTGGGATCGTAATTGGGCTTTTACCTATTCTTGACATCGTTTCCCTTTTTATTAGTATACGTAACAAATAACTTCACCACCCACATTCAACTGGCGCGCTTGCTTACCGGTCATCAATCCTTTGGAAGTTGACACAATAGCAATACCCAAACCATTCAAGATTCGGGGTAATTTTGTAGCACCTGCATATTTACGTAAACCTGGTTTACTAATTCTTTGGATATCTCTAATCACCGACTCTTTAGTATCCTTATCATACTTAAGAGCGATTTTAATGGTACCCTGAACGGTATTATCTTCAAACTTGTAGCTTAAGATATACCCTTGATCAAATAAAATTTTGGTGATTTCTTTCTTCATATTAGAAGCAGGAATCTCAACCACTTTGTGATTGGCTTTTGCTGCATTTCTAACTCTCGTAAGAAAATCGGCAATTGGATCTGTATACATATGTATGAATTTGCGGTTATGGTTTTCGCTGAACACTATGCTCAGCGAACCTTTAACCAATTAAACTTTTAGTTACTTACCAGCTCGCTTTTTTCACTCCTGGAATTAAGCCTTGGTTGGCCATTTCTCGGAAAGTAACACGTGAAATACCGAATTGACGCATATATCCGCGAGGACGACCCGTTAATTTGCAACGGTTGTGTAAACGAACAGGAGAAGCGTTTTTAGGTAATTTTTGTAACCCTTCATAATCTCCAGCTTCTAATAACGCTTTGCGCTTTTCAGCATATTTCGCTACCGTTTTTTGGCGTTTCACCTCACGGGCTTTCATTGATTCTTTAGCCATAACTTAATTCTTTTTAAAAGGTAAACCTAATTCAGCTAGTAATGATTTTGCTTCTTTGTCGGTTTTGGCAGTCGTTACAAAAGTAATGTCCATACCGGCAATTTTGTTCACTTTATCGATGTCGATTTCTGGGAAAATGATTTGCTCAGTAACCCCTAAGTTGTAATTTCCACGTCCATCAAAGCCATTGGCTTTAATTCCGCTGAAATCACGTACACGAGGTAACGCTGAAGTAATCAAACGATCCAAAAATTCATACATACGCTCACCACGTAAAGTCACTTTAGCCCCAATAGGCATTCCTTTACGTAATTTAAAGGAAGCTACGTCTTTCTTAGAAATGGTAGCTAATGCTTTTTGACCTGTGATTTTAGTTAACTCATCAACCGCGTAATCCACTAATTTTTTATCCGATACCGCAGCACCTACACCTCGGCTAATTACAATTTTCTCAAGTTTAGGCACTTGCATTACATTTTTGTAACCGAATTCTTCTTTAAGAGCAGTGATAACTCGACTCTTATATTCTTGTTTTAGTCTTGGAATATATGCCATAACTACAATACTTGATTAGATTTTTTTGAAAATCTTACTTTCTTATCTCCTTCAGACTTGAATCCAACTTTCGTAGCTTCTTTAGATTTAGGATCCACTAAAGCTAAGTTAGAAATATGGATAGGAGCTTCTTTCTTTACAATACCCCCTTGAGGATTTTGAGCGCTTGGCTTGGTGTGTTTAGAAACCATATTGACTCCTTCTACGATCGCTTTGTTATCCTCACGGATTACGCGAACTACCTTGCCTTCTGCCCCTTTGTGGTCACCAGCAATGACTTTAACAACGTCGCCTGATTTAATCTTAATCTTTGTCATCTCTTGATCGAATTAAAGCACTTCAGGTGCCAATGATACAATTTTCATGAATTGCTTCTCACGAAGCTCTCGAGCAACCGGACCAAAAACACGTGTGCCGCGCATCTCACCTGCCGCATTCAACAATACACATGCGTTATCATCAAAACGGATGTAAGAACCATCTGCACGACGTACTTCTTTTTTGGTACGTACAACAACTGCAGTGGAAACCGCACCTTTTTTAACGTTTCCGTTTGGTGTGGCATCTTTGATAGAAACTACAATTTTATCTCCAACAGAGGCATAACGACGTTTCGTTCCTCCTAATACGCGGATGGTAAGTACTTCTTTAGCACCTGTATTGTCCGCAACTTTTAATCTACTTTCCTGTTGTACCATGATTACTTCGCTCTTTCAATGATTTCAACTAATCTCCAACATTTGGTTTTACTCAACGGACGTGTCTCCATGATACGTACGGTATCGCCAATGTTACAGTCATTTTTTTCGTCGTGTGCAACATATTTCTTAGTATTTAACACGAACTTACCATATAATGGGTGCTTTACTTTTTTAGTTTCAGCAACAACAATAGATTTTGCCATTTTGTTGCTGGTAACCACACCAATTCTTTCTTTTCTTAAATTTCTTTTTTCCATCATTCAGCGGATATTACAATTATTGTAACTCTCTTTTGCTTAATTCAGTCGCCAATCGAGCTACCGTTCTACGCATACTGCGAATTTGAAGCGGATTTTGGATTGGAGAAACGGCGTGAGCCATTTGTAAATCAGCGTAAGACTTTTTCATTTCACTAAGCTTTGCTTGCAACTCAGCTGTAGACAGATTGATAATTTCTGATTGTTTCATAATGTGTTCTAATTATGCTTCGAAATCTCTAGCAACGACAAACTTAGTTTTAACGGGAAGTTTCTGAGCGGCCAAACGCAAAGCTTCTTTGGCTACTGATAGCGGTACTCCACCTACTTCAAACATGATTCTGCCAGGTTTAACAACGGCAGCCCAATATTCAACGGCACCTTTACCTTTACCCATACGTACTTCAAGGGGTTTCTTTGTAATTGGTTTATCCGGGAAGATCTTAATCCATAACTGTCCTTCACGCTTCATGTAACGGGTAGCAGCGATACGGGCAGCCTCGATTTGACGGGATGTTAAAAACGCTGAATCCAACGATTTAATTCCAAACATTCCGTTGGAAAGTACATGTCCACGTTGTGACACGCCTTTCATTTTACCTTTCTGTACCTTGCGGTATTTTGTTCTTTTAGGCTGTAACATTTTTCTTTAATTTAAAAAATTACTTTCTTTTACGGGCCCCTCCCGATTTACCGGATTTCCCATTACGGGGTGCATCCCCTTTACCACCAGCAGCTTGTTTTTTATCCATGCCTACTAATGGCGATAAATCGCGTTTTCCGTAAACTTCACCTTTCATGATCCATACTTTGATACCCATTCTACCGTAAGTAGTATGTGCTTCAGCCAAAGCGTAATCAATATCGGCTCTGAAAGTGGATAGAGGAATACGACCTTCTTTGAAATTTTCAGAACGTGCCATTTCAGCTCCATTCAAACGACCAGAAATCATAACTTTGATTCCTTCCGCATTCATACGCATGGCAGCCGCGATAGCCATTTTAATAGCTCTTCGGTATGAAATACGACTTTCGATTTGACGTGCGATACTAGAAGCTACTAGGAAGGCATCCAACTCGGGTCTTTTAATTTCAAAGATGTTGATTTGAACCTCTTTGTCAGTAATTTTCTTTAACTCCTCTTTCAACTTGTCTACCTCTTGACCGCCTTTACCAATGATGATACCAGGACGAGCCGTAGTGATAGTAACGGTTACAAGTTTAAGAGTGCGCTCGATAATTACTTTAGATACACTAGCTTTTGATAAACGCGCATGGATATACTTTCTGATTTTATAATCTTCAGCGATTTTGTCGCCGTAATCATTTCCACCATACCAGTTTGAATCCCATCCTCTGATGATACCAAGGCGATTTCCAATTGGATTTGTCTTTTGTCCCATACTGTTTATTAATTACTTTGTGTGTTATCTACTTGTCCTAACACGATAGTCACGTGGTTGGAACGTTTTCTGATTCTGTGTGCGCGACCTTGTGGTGCAGGACGTAATCTTTTCAACATTACACCACCGTCAACTTTGATCTCTTTTACAAATAAGCCTGCTTCTGCCACATTGCCTTCACTGTTTTTCTGCTCCCAGTTGTTGATTGCAGATAACAATAATTTTTCCAATTTGCGTGAAGCTTCTTTTGAGCTGAATCTTAGAATACTAAGTGCTCTTTCCACTTTCTGACCTCTTACCAAGTCTGCTACTAAGCGCATTTTTCTAGGTGAAGTAGGGCAGTTATTTAACTTAGCAAAAGCCAAAGACTTATTCGCCTCTTTTCTTGCGTCTGCTGTATTTCTTTTACGAACTCCCATTTCTTCTTATTTTTTACCTTTATTTTTAGCTCCAGCATGACCTCTAAAGGATCTTGTTGGTGAAAATTCTCCTAATTTATGACCTACCATGTTCTCGGTAACATACACGGGAACGAATTGGCGACCATTGTGAACTGCGATAGTTTGTCCAACGAAGTCAGGCGTAATCATAGAGGCTCTTGACCAAGTCTTAACCACATTTTTATTGCCATTTTCAGCGTTTTCTAAAACTTTCTTTTCTAATTTATAGTGAACGTAAGGTCCTTTCTTTAATGAACGTGCCATGTCTATCTAATTATTTCTTTCTGCGTTCAACAATATACTTGTTACTTGGATTAGCTAAAGAACGTGTTCTGTATCCTTTAGCCGGTAGACCTTTTCTAGAACGTGGGTGACCTCCAGAAGAACGTCCTTCACCACCTCCCATAGGGTGATCAACAGGGTTCATCGCTACTGGTCTTGTTCTTGGTCTTCTACCTAACCATCTGCTTCTACCTGCTTTACCAGATACAATTAACTGGTGGTCAGAGTTAGAAACAGCTCCAATCGTAGCCATACAAGTCAACAAAATCAAACGTGTTTCACCTGAAGGCATTTTGATCGTAGCATATTTACCATCACGCGCCATTAATTGGGCAAAAGTACCCGCTGAACGCGCAATAATAGCTCCCTGACCTGGACGTAATTCAATACAAGAGATTACGGTACCAAGAGGAATTTTACTTAATGGTAAAGTGTTTCCGATTTCAGGTGCAGCATTTTCACCTGACACTATGGTCTGACCTACTTGTAAACCATTTTGAGCAATGATGTAGGTTTTTTCTCCATCCGCATACGCTAATAATGCGATAAAGGCAGTTCGGTTTGGATCATACTCAATCGACTTTACGGTTGCAGGGATACCAAACTTAGTTTTTTTGAAATCGATAATACGATAACGTTGCTTGTGACCACCGCCTGTATAACGCATGGTCATTTTTCCTTGACTATTTCTACCTCCTGAGCTTTTTTTCGGTGCGATCAATGAACGCTCCGGCTTATCAGTTGTAATGGCGTCAAAACCATTGACAACTCTAAAACGCTGGCCAGGGGTAATAGGTTTTAATTTTCTAACTGACATTGTTTACTTAGTTATTAGAATAAAAATCAATTGTTTCACCTTCCTGTACTTGTACGATGGCTTTTTTGTACGAGTTTGTTTTTCCTTGAATCAAACCACTTTTGGTATATTTAGTAGTACGATTAGGACGAACATTCATCGTGTTTACTTCAACAACGGTAACGCCATAAGCAGCCTCTACAGCTTTCTTAATCTGTACTTTGTTGGCTTTCTTATCTACAACGAAACCAAAACGATTAAAAAGCTCCCCGTCTTTGGTCACTTTTTCGGTAATGATAGGTTTAATGATGATACTCATGGCTCTGTTATTTACTTAAATTTTCTACAATTCCCGCTACAGAACTCTCTGTTAGCACTAAATTATTCGCATGCAAAATGCCGTAAGTGCTTAATTCTGAGGAAGTTACAACCTTAGAGGCTTGTAAATTGCGTGACGACAAATATACATTATTATTTGTATCACCCAACACGAACAATGATTTTTTGTTCTCTAACCCTAAAGCATTCAATACACTAAGAAATTTTTTGGTGCTTGGAGTTTCAAAAGCGAAATCTTCCACAACAATCAAATTAGACTCTTTCGCTTTCATAGACAAAGCTGATTTACGTGCTAAACGCTTCAAGCCTTTGTTCAATTTGAAAGAGTAGCTACGTGGACGAGGCCCGAAAATTGTACCCCCACCTACGAACACAGGAGACTTAACACTACCTGCACGCGCTGTACCTGTTCCTTTTTGTTTTTTAATCTTGCGTGTACTACCCGCCACTTCATTGCGTTCTTTCGCTTTGTGTGTTCCTTGTCTTTGGTTAGCAAGGTATTGCTTAACATCAAGATATACCGCATGGTTGTTTGGCTCGATGCCAAATACAGCGTCAGAAAGTTCTACTTTTCTGCCTGTATCTTTTCCGTTACTATCTAAAACTTTTACTTCCATTACTTCTGAATGATTACATACGAGTTTTTATGTCCAGGAACCGCACCTTTAACCACCAATAGGTTTTTGTCAGCTACGACTTTTAAAACTCTAAGATTTTGTACTTTAACATTTTGACCTCCCATTCTTCCGGCCATACGCATTCCTTTGAATACACGAGAAGGATACGATGAAGCACCCACAGATCCCGGTGCACGCAAACGGTTGTGTTGACCGTGTGTAGATTGTCCAACCCCACCAAATCCGTGACGCTTAACAACCCCTTGGAAACCTTTTCCTTTTGACACACCTTGTACATCGACAAATTCGCCTTCGCTGAAAACGTCTACAGTGATGTTGTCACCTAATTTGTAATCCGTTTCAAAACCTTGGAATTCAACGACTTTTTTCTTAGCAGATGTTCCCGCTTTTTTAAAGTGACCTACGGCCGCTTTGGTGGCGTGCTTTTCTGTTTTGTCATCGAAACCAAGTTGCAACGCTTCATACCCGTCAACCTCTTTGGTTCTGACTTGGGTAACGACACATGGACCTGCTTCAATTACGGTACAAGGGATGTTTTTCCCGTTCTCGTCAAAGATGCTGGTCATGCCGATTTTTCTTCCAATTAACCCAGACATAAAAATTATTAATTAATTAAACATTGTTTAGCAATGACAAGTAGCCATTTTTTTGAGCGTGCAAATATATAGATTAGAATCCATCAATCAAAATAATCTAAGTAATTATTTTTCAGGAAGTAATCAACCGATTTTAAACGACAAATTATACTGAAATAAAATTGGTGAAAATATGTTGTAAGCCCCCGAAAACAAAAGGAACCAACGCATCAATGTTGATTTTAAAGCGGCACAATAGGAAGGCAAACTCTTAAAAATAGTTATCAACAAAATGGAACAAAGAAAATTTTACTTTAAAAAAAAGACCTTCGCACCTATTTGCTTACTTCCCAAAAAAAACAAAAAAATGGCCGGCAAAAACCGGCCATTTAGAAGGTATAAAAAGTGAATTATCACACTTTGATTTCAACTTCAACACCACTAGGAAGCTCTAACTTCATCAAGGCATCAATAGTCTTAGAAGAAGAACTATAAATGTCTAACAAACGTTTGTATGAGCTCACTTCGAACTGCTCACGTGCTTTTTTGTTTACGTGAGGAGAACGCAATACGGTGAAGATTTTCTTGTGTGTAGGAAGTGGAATAGGACCCGTTACTACAGCACCTGTGCTTTTCACTGTTTTTACGATTTTTTCAGCGGATTTGTCCACCAACATATGATCGTAAGATTTCAATTTTATTCTAATTTTTTGACTCATCTTTTCAAGAATTAAGCGTTACCTTTAGCTTTTTTGATTACCTCATCAGAGATGTTAGAAGGCGTTTGTTCGTAGTGTGAGAACTCCATTGTAGAAGTTGCTCTACCCGATGACAATGTACGCAACGTAGTCACGTAACCAAACATTTCAGATAGTGGCACATTCGCTTTGATGACTTTAGATCCCGCACGGTCACCCATGTCGTTCACTTGTCCTCGTCTGCGGTTAAGGTCACCTACGATATCCCCCATATTTTCTTCAGGCGTAATCACTTCGATTTTCATGATAGGCTCAAGGATTACTGCAGCTGCTGCTTTTGCAACTTCTTTATATCCTAATTTAGCCGCCATTTCAAACGATAGCGCATCCGAGTCAACAGGGTGGTACGAACCATCCAACAAGGTTACTTTTAAGCTATCCACAGTGTAGCCTGCCAAAGGCCCTTGCTTCATCGCTTCTTTGAATCCTTTCTCTACAGCAGGAACGTATTCTTTTGGAACGTTACCTCCTTTTACTTCATTGACAAACTGAAGACCCACAAATCCTTCTTCGGCTGGCTCCAAACGGAAAACGATGTCCCCGAATTTACCACGTCCACCGGACTGTTTCTTATAAACCTCACGGTGTTGCGCTGATTTAGTGAATGCTTCTTTGTACTCTACTTGAGGCTCACCTTGGTTTACTTCAACCTTGAACTCACGTTTCATACGGTCGATCAAGATATCCAAGTGTAATTCTCCCATACCTGAGATGATGGTCTGACCTGAAGCTTCGTCCGTACGAACAGTAAACGTTGGATCTTCTTCAGCCAATTTCGCCAAAGCCATACCCATTTTATCTACGTCAGCCTTAGTTTTAGGCTCAATCGCGATACCGATTACCGGATCAGGGAACTTCATCGATTCAAGGATGATCGGGTGTTTCTCATCACACATGGTGTCTCCCGTTTTGATATCTTTAAAACCAACTGCTGCTCCAATATCACCTGCTTCGATAAACTCGATAGGGTTTTGCTTGTTAGCGTGCATTTGGTAGATACGAGAAATACGCTCTTTATTGCCTGAACGTGTGTTCAAAATATAAGAACCTGCATCCAAACGACCTGAATACGCTCTAAAGAAAGCCAAACGACCAACATAAGGATCAGTTGCAATTTTGAACGCCAAAGCCGCGAATGGTTCTGTTACATCAGGACGACGTGTAATTCTGGTTTGCTCTTCTTCTGGAAGATCAGCATCATCAGGGTGAATACCTTGAATACCGTCTTTATCTACAGGTGAAGGCAAATATTTACAAACGGCATCCAACATAAATTGAACTCCTTTGTTTTTAAAGGAAGATCCACACATCATAGGGATGATGGCCATGTCAATGGTAGCCGCACGTAAGGCATTGTTAATTTCGTCTTCGGTAATAGAGTTTTCATCCTCCATGTACTTATCCAAAAGGTTTTCATCGTATTCAGCTACTGCTTCAATCAAGGTAGAACGGTATTGTTTTACCTCGTCAACCATTTCAGCTGGAATATCAACAATATCGAAAGTAGCTCCTTGCGTTTCCTCATGCCAGATAATAGCTTGGTTTTTTACCAAATCCACTACCCCTTTGAAGTCCATTTCATCCCCAATTGGCAATGTAATGGCTACTGCATTGGATTTTAACATGTCGCGTACTTGCTGACAAACAGCCAAGAAGTTCGATCCTTGACGGTCCATTTTGTTAACGAATCCCATGCGAGGAACACGGTATTGGTCGGCCAATCTCCAGTTGGTTTCTGATTGAGGCTCTACCCCATCTACCGCAGAGAATAAGAAAACCAATCCATCCAATACACGCAACGAACGGTTTACTTCTACCGTAAAGTCAACGTGTCCGGGAGTATCGATAATGTTAAAGTGATATCCTTTTGTTTCGGGTAAATTTTTACCTTGTTCGGTTGGGAAATTCCACGTACAAGTGGTAGCCGCCGAAGTAATGGTAATACCGCGCTCTTGCTCTTGTGCCATCCAGTCCATGGTAGCAGCTCCATCGTGAACCTCACCAATCTTGTGAGACTTCCCAGTGTAGAACAAAATACGCTCAGTCGTAGTCGTTTTTCCAGCGTCAATGTGAGCTGCAATTCCGATATTTCGGGTATATTTTAAATCTCTTGCCATCGCTTAAAAATTAAAATCTAAAGTGAGAGAATGCTTTGTTCGCTTCTGCCATTTTGTGCGTATCCATTCTCTTTTTCACAGCTGCACCTTCTTCTTTTGCAGCAGCTAAAATTTCAGAGGCTAGTTTACCCGCCATGGATTTCTCGTTTCTTTTGCGTGCATATAGGATTAACCATTTCATCGCCATAGAGATCTTGCGATCGGGACGAATTTGCATCGGGATTTGGAACGTAGCTCCACCCACACGACGTGAACGAACTTCTACGTGAGGCATCACGTTAGTTAATGCATCTTTCCAAATTTCTAAAGCAGATTTTTCTGCATCTTGCTTTTTAGTTTCTACGATTTCCAACGCAGAATAAAAAACGTTAAAAGCAATTGATTTTTTACCATCCCACATTAAGTTATTCACAAAACGGGTGACCAATTGATCGTTAAATTTTGGATCCGGTAAAAGCGGTCTTTTTTTGGCCTGTCTTTTTCTCATTTCTTCTGATTAAAAGTTTTTAATTACTTTTTGTCTTTTGGGCGTTTTGCTCCGTACTTTGATCTTCTTTGAAGACGTCCGTTAACTCCGGCCGTATCCAAAGCACCACGCACGATGTGGTATCGTACCCCTGGCAAATCTTTCACCCTTCCACCTCTCACTAATACTATCGAGTGCTCTTGTAGATTGTGTCCTTCTCCTGGGATGTAAGCATTCACCTCATTACCATTGGTCAAACGTACACGCGCAACTTTACGCATGGCTGAGTTTGGTTTTTTTGGCGTAGTGGTGTAAACACGCGTACAAACCCCTCTTCGTTGAGGACAAGAATCCAAAGCAGCCGATTTACTCTTCTTAGCGATTTTGGCTCTTCCAGTTCTTACTAATTGTTGAATTGTTGGCATAATTTAAATAATAAATTTACTTATGTTTACTTTTACCCGCATTTTACGGGGTTGCAAATGTATAAATTATATTTAATAAAAAAAATCATGATTATTTATTTTTTTTCAAGCTAACCATTTGTATTATAAAGCCTTGTGTTTTACACATATTCAAGCGCTTTTTATCGTCGTTATTTTGAAAAAAACATACCGAAACATCTTTTTTTGCGTTAATTTTACCACAAATCCTCGTGATGAGAATACTGATGTTATTTTGTTTGGGTTGTAGCTTTTTCCTCTGCCAGGGACAAAAACAGTATTTGGAGATTACCACAGCCGAAAAAAAAGTCCAAACCCTACTCGATCAGTGGAACTATCAAAAACAACACGATTCGCCACAAAAACTCCAAGACGAATTGGCGCGCGTGCTGCTTCAATTGCAAAAAACGGGATACATTGAAGCGCACTACGAATCGCCCACCGCCGTCAATGACACCCTTGTTAAAGCTCCCTTGAAAGCGGGTCGTTTTATTCCATGGATCCAACTTCAAGCGAGCTCTGGAATTGCCTCATTGCCCGAATCCCTTCGCCCCAAAACACCTGTAACGCTACCCTTTTCAGAATGGGACCAGTGGGTGGGCGTGTGGGTAAAAAAATGGGAACGTAACGGCTATGCTTTGGCCACCGCTCAACTCACCAACATTCATATGGTGCAAGACACCTTAAAAGCAACCCTTACCGTGCAGTTGGGCCAACCGAGGAAGGTCAATGCGATTGTAGTTAACGGCTATGAAAAGTTTCCCACCAGTCACAAAAAAGAACTCGAGCGCTTGTTTCGCAACCAAACATTTAACCAAGAAAATCTTGAAAAACTCCACAAAACTATAGGACAGTTTCGTTTTGTACGCGCCACCAAATACCCCGAGATTTTATTCACCACCGACTCTACAAAGGTTTTTGTTTACCTAGAAAAAGTGCGTGCCAACACCTTCGATGGTTACCTTGGATTTGCTAATTCCGACGGTCAACAATTGGTATTCAACGGGTACCTCGATGTGAGTTTGACCAATGTCTTAAACAACGGCGAACGGATGAATCTATATTGGAAAAGCAATGGTGAAGAACAACGTACGTTTAATATACTGTTTGACCAACCCTATATTTTTAAAACACCCCTAGCCCTAAAGGCACAACTCAATATTTTTCGGCAAGACAGTACTTTTCAAAATACACAAACCAATATCGACATAGGCTACTGCCTCAATTATGCTTCTCGGGTGTACCTCGGCTATCAAGCCATGGAATCGAGCGATATCAATAATGCCAATACCGCTTTACTTCGTGATTTTAAAAATCGATTTCTCACAGCGCAATGGCTCTGGACCGTTCGCAACACCGAAGAAGACGCGCTTTTATTTCCTGACAAAACCCTACTTTCGCTAAAACTTGGCTGGGGATCCCGAACCGCTTTGGAACAAAAAAACAGTCAATTTCAAGGACAATTAAACCTCCACCATCAAATCTATTTGAACAAACGCAACAGTATTGCCCTGCGAAACCAAACGTTTGTATTGCAAAGTTCCTCGTACTTAACCAACGAACTTTTTCGCTTTGGAGGGATTAATTCGGTACGAGGATTCAATGAAAATACACTTCAAGCCAATTTTATGGCAGCACTTCTCAGCGAATACCGCTACACCTTGAGCAATACCTTGTACCTACACAGCGTGCTCGATTACGGCTATTTTCAAGACCAAACTACCAATATCAATGGGAATTTATTGGGTATTGGTTTTGGATTTGGACTCCTCAATAAAAACGGATTGCTCAACTTTGTCTACGCCAACGGAACCACCAACGATCAAGCCATCAAATTGAATAACTCGATTGTGCAAATCAGTTTGAAAACCATTTTCTAACCGTAAATTACCATCCCCAAAAGCAATCCCAAAACCAACGGCAGAATTCCTATCTTTGCCGCATGGAAAAAGAAAACCAAATCTTTGGCATCCGTGCCGTTATTGAGGCCATTCACGCCGGTAAAGAAATTGATAAAATTTTTGTGCATAAAGAAGCGCAAGGCGATTTAATGCGGGAATTGATGAAAACGCTCAAAGCAAACAGCCTCCCGTTTACGTATGTGCCTATCGAAAAACTCAACCGCCTGACACACCTCAACCACCAAGGTGTAGTGGCCACCATTGCACCTATCAAATTCCAATCGCTTGAAACCCTTGTTGAAAACGTTTTGGAAACGGGTAAAAAACCCTTGTTTCTGATTCTAGACCAACTAAGCGATGCCCGCAACTTTGGTGCCATCATCCGCACCGCTGAATGCACAGGCGTTGACGGCATAATTATTTCAAAAACCGGAGCCGCACCCGTTAATGGCGATACAGTAAAAACGTCCGCTGGTGCCGTTTTTAATGTACCGATTTGCAAAGTAGACCATATCAAAGACGCCGTGTTTTACCTGCAAGGTAGCGGTATTAAAACCGTTGCCGCCACTGAAAAAACCGAGGATATGCTTTATGCGGTCGACTTTACCGAACCCGTAGCCATCATCATGGGAAGCGAAGACCGTGGCATTAACCCATCGGTATTGAAAATTGTAGATGAAAAAGCCAAACTCCCGCTATTTGGAACCATCGGTTCGCTAAATGTATCCGTGGCCTGTGGCGCCTTTTTATACGAAGTGGTACGCCAACGTTCCTAACGATTGGGAGCATCATCCTTTTGCTTTCTCGTGAAGTAATCACCCGCTTTTCGCTGTATCCCTTCACTTCGTTACGGGGATGCCGCTGCAACCTGCCTGCCGGTAGGCTGGTCGGGGCTAAAATAGACCGCTTATCGTTCAAAACAAAAACGCCGAAGGACTTATTCTTCGGCGTTTTTGTAAATATAATTGATTTGAAAGGGAATGCTTTTTGTTCCCATTTCTTCTTCATATTCCACTATGATTTCTTCTAGTTTGGGCGGATTCACAAACTGACCATTTTCGTCAAAACGCCGCATGAAAGGGTCGGTTTCAGGATCAAAATCAGGATGCTCCCATTCGTATCGGTATTCAGAAATATAGTCGGGCGTTTTAAATACAAAAGCCATGACCATGCCAGATAAGAATCCACCCAAATGTCCCTCCCAGGAAATCCGCGGATCGACCTCAGGAAACACATACCACACCATCCCGCCATAAACCACCACGACCGCAAAAGACAAGGCCATCAATCGGTAATACCCCGTGCGCAAGCCTTTAAAAAAAATAAAAGAAACCAATACATAAATAAGTCCACTGGCTCCCAAATGCACATTCGGTCGTCCAATTGCCCAGGTAAATAACCCCGAAAAAAGAATCCCGAAGACCAATACTTTCAACGAAAGATCGCGGTAAAAATAAATTAACGCCATCGTCAATACAAACAAGGGCAAACTGTTGTTTGTGAGGTGCTGCCAGTCAGCATGAAGAAAAGGACTGCAAATAACACCCACTAATCCTTCCGTCGTTCGGGGAAGAATACCCAAAAACCTCGGACTCATATTGGCCAAATCCAACCCCAAAAACACAGTCCAAAGGGTCACCACTAAAAGGGTGGGCAACAGCCAAACGACAGGGGTAAATTTAAAAATATGGGCGTCTCTCATAACTTACTCTTTACAAATATATGACCAAAGTTGGTTTTCTGCTAAAATGGCAGAACACGGAGTTTGGTAAAAGATTTTCTTCTTAAGTCCTTTTTTTTACCTTTAACACTCAAATTGGTCCATATGGAAGCACCCTTAGCCGAACGCGTTCGCCCGCATAAACTTGAAGACTATATCAGTCAATTGCACTTGGTAGGTCCACAAGGTTCCTTAACCCAACAAATTACTCGTGGCGTGATTCCGTCCATGATTTTTTGGGGTTCACCGGGAACAGGGAAAACGACGTTGGCGCAAATTATTGCCCGACAAAGTGACCGACCGTTCTATGAATTGAGTGCCATTAATTCGGGGGTTAAAGACGTCCGGGAAGTGATTGACAAAGCCAAACAAAGTGGCGGTATTTTTACCACAAAAAATCCGATTCTTTTCATCGATGAGATTCACCGCTTTAGCAAGTCGCAACAAGATTCGTTGTTGGGCGCCGTAGAAAAAGGCTGGGTGACGCTTATTGGGGCTACCACCGAAAATCCGAGTTTTGAAGTCATTCCCGCTTTACTTTCCCGCTGTCAGGTATATGTTCTTAATCCTTTTACCAAAGAGGATTTATTGGCCTTGCTGGATCGAGCGATGAAAATTGATGCGCAGTTGTCGCAACGAAAAATCACCATAGAAGAACACGAGGCCTTGTTGCGCTTATCGGGCGGTGATGGACGGAAGCTTCTCAATATTTTTGAACTCGTCGTGAATGCCACTCCTGGTGATGAAGTTGTAATTACCAATGCCAAAGTGTTGGAGTTAGTGCAACAAAACACGGTATTGTACGATAAAACGGGAGAACAGCATTACGACATTATTTCAGCCTTCATCAAATCCATTCGGGGTAGTGATCCGAATGGTGCCGTATATTGGTTGGCGCGCATGCTCGAGGGCGGTGAAGATGTGAAATTTATTGCCCGTCGGATGCTCATTTTGGCGAGTGAAGATATTGGTAACGCCAATCCCACGGCATTAATCATGGCCAACAACACCTTTCAAGCCGTGACCGCCATTGGCTATCCTGAAAGCCGAATCATTTTAAGCCAATGTGCCATTTATTTGGCTACTTCTGCCAAAAGTAATGCGAGTTATATGGCTATTGGTGCAGCGCAAGCTTTGGTGAAACAAACCGGCGATTTACCCATTCCGTTGCATTTGCGCAATGCCCCTACCAAGTTAATGAAAGAGTTGGGCTATGGCGAAGACTATGCTTATGCGCACAACTATGCCAATAACTTTGTCGAACAAGAATACCTGCCCGATGCCATTCAAGAAACAAAGTTTTACGAACCCGGGAATAACGCGCGGGAAAACGAACTGCGTAAATTTTTACAAAACCGTTGGAACGACAAATACGGGTATTAATTACAATCCCGCAATATACTGCGGAACTATACGAAGTTGATTCTCTTCATAATATTCCCAAAACCATTGTTGATTGCGGTACAGTAAAACTCCTTTGGGCGCATCGTTTTGGGTAACCATAAAACAATCCCGTGAGCTTGTTTTGTAAAGCACTAAAGTTGGAGTTAAACCCTTCTGTTTATACAAACCTATCGAATTCGCCGAAAGAGTTCGCGCCTCCAAGTACTGTTCTACGGTAACTTTTCGTTCGGGCAGCGGCGCCTTTCCCTCAAGAATGGCTTGAGGCTCTGGTGTGGAGGTAGTGGGCTTACTTTCGGTTGGAGTTGTCGTTAAAAGAGTGCGATTTTTTAAAGCTGTAAATTGATCCATAGCAGCGCGTATAGCCTCGATGTAAGCATAACGAAATTCTTTTTCGCGACTCGTCCCTTCGGGGGAAACGGCAATTTCGTTGCCTTCGTAATCCAAGATGACTACTTGCATTCGGGTGATAAAAAAATTACTCTTTTTTTTGATAATCACTCCATATTCATTGGGCGCTATTTTTTTGGAGAGTGCTTTTTCGGTCACATCGGTCATGATTACCCCTTGGTATTGATATTTTTCAAAATACAAGCGCAAAAGCGTACTAATCCCGTATTGGTCGGGGGAACTCATGAAATCAAACTTTTCAGGAATTCGAATCACCTGACTCTGCAGGGGAACTATCGATAAAAGTCCAATGAGACAAAGAAAGAATACGGATTTATGCATAAGAAAAAATCGGTTTTAATTCGTGTAAATCGGTTACTTGAGGGATGGTCTCTGGGACCACTACGTTGAATTCATTAAAAAAAATAGCTTGCATTCCCACATCGAGCGCCCCTTGCACATCGGCCTCCAAACAATCCCCTATCATCACGGCTTGTTGGGGCGTACATTGCGCAGCGGCTAAGGCTACTTGAAAAATTTTCGGATGGGGCTTTTTAACACCCGCTGTTTCCGAATTGGTAATGGTATGAAAATAAGGCTCAATCCCCGAATTTTTTATTTTTTTATCCTGTACCGCCTGAAATCCATTGGTAATTATATGAAGTTTATAATGCGGTTTCAAAAACTCCAAAAGATCTAATGCCCCGTCATACAAATGATTGTTCAAAGGCAAGTTTTGAATATACGCCTCCGACATTTCATGTATAAATACATCAGAAATGGTATAATCCAAACGGTCAAAGGTTTCTTTCAACCGTCCGTATCGTAATTCCGCTTGGGTAACTAAATCTTTGCGATATTGTTCCCAATACCAACGATTTAACGGCACATAATGCGTTAAAAAATCAGCCAGCGGAACATCAACGTCAAACTCCTCCAACACTGACGCAAAAGCCAAAGCGGAATTCCGTTCGAAATCCCATAACGTATGATCTAAATCAAAAAAAATATCGGTAATTCCTTTCACCTTTATAAAATTCCTTCATCGGCAAAACTCAAATATCCGGTTTCTGTAATGATTACATGATCCAAAACCAAAATATCCAAATGTTGGCCCGCAATTTTTAACCGTTGGGTGATGGCCCGATCGGCTTCGCTAGCTTGCAATTTCCCCGATGGATGATTGTGGCTCAAAATTAACGAAGTTGCTTGGTTTTCCAATGCCGATTTGAAAATTAAACGAATATCGACAACGGTTCCGGTAATTCCCCCTTTGGACAATACCGCTTTATGAATAATTTTATTGGAGTTGTTTAAATACAACACCCAAAACTCTTCGTGGGCCAACTCACCAATGAGAGGCTGCATGATGTCGAAAACCGTCTTACTCGACGTAATTTTCACTTTATCTTTGACTTCCTCCATCCTTCGGCGTCTTCCGAGTTCGAGCGCAGCCGCTACCGTAATCGCTTTGGCCTCACCGATACCGCGAAACTCCATGAGTTGCGTTATCGTTTGTTTACCAAGCGTATTCAGATTGTTTTGGGAATGCGCTAGAATCCGTTGCGCCAATTGAACGGCACTTTCGTTTCGGGAACCTGACCCCAATAAAATAGCTAATAATTCGGCATCGGACAAGGCCATTTTGCCTTTGAGTAAAAATTTTTCTCGCGGCCGATCATCTTCAGCCCATTGGGAAATTGGAGTATACATAAACTATTGGCTTTAAAATCAATAACGAAATTCGGGTATTTTTTTGGAAAGACAAAATAAAAGAGAAATACAATTCGTTTTCACCGAAAGTATCTTATGAATTATATATTTCTATTCGTCCTTTTATTTTTTTCCTGCCAACATTCGCCCAAAAAAATCAAGGCAACGCAACGTACTTCTTCGAACGACTTAATTGAAGTAAAACCGATTGCTTCTCCTAAAAATTTTGGCGAAAAGGTATCCAATGCCGCGTTGCAAGTCATCGATACTTCGGCAGTCTACACTCCCGATTATGTGGCGCTTCGTTACCCAGGAGGCGATGTACCTCCGAAAACTGGTGTTTGCACCGATGTGGTGATTCGCGCTTTTCGAAAATGTAACATTGATTTGCAGAAGGAAGTGCATGAGGACATGAAGGCCCATTTTGAGCTATATCCCAATGTAAAAAAATGGGGGTTGAAAACTACGGATAAAAACATAGATCACCGACGTGTTCCCAACTTGGAAGTGTTTTTCAGTCGCAAAGGCAAAAAAATAGCACTCAGCAACAACCACTTAGATTTCTTACCAGGGGATATCGTAACTTGGTTGGTAAATGGAAAACTTCCCCATATAGGAATTGTTACCCACATCAAAAAAGAGGGTATTCCTATGATCGTGCACAACATTGGCGGAGGACAAATTATCGAAGCATGCTTGTTTAAATACCCTATGGTAGGGCATTTTCGCTATGAGGGCAAATAAAAAACTCCGACCTAAGATCGGAGCTTTCTTTATTCAATCAATCCTTTCACCTCATCAAAATGGAGTCCACCATAATTCCCTGAACTCATGAGCAACAAGGCCGTGTGATCTAAATCGTAGGCAAATAAAAACGATTTAAACTCGTCGGGATTGGTATAAATAATCAAATCATTTCGCTTGAACGAATGCGCAATTTGTTCGTAGGTGACTTCTTCCAATTGTTTAATTTTTACCGCATCGGGAGAATAAAACACCACGGCAACGTCGGCGGCATCTAAAGCACCTTCATATTCTTTTAAAAACGCAGCATTTAAGCTACTGTAGGTATGCAATTCCAGACAAGCCACCAATTTGCGATCGGGATACTGGTTTTTAACCGCTTTGGTGGTAGCTGCAACTTTACTGGGGGAATGCGCAAAATCTTTGTAGGCGACTTTGGTCGTGCTTTCGGCAATTTTTTCCAATCGTTTGGAAGCGCCTTTGAAAGTGGCAATAGCTTCGTAGAAATCGGCTTCATCCACACCCATACATTGGCAAACCCATTTGGCTCCAGCAAGATTATTTAGATTATGCGCGCCAAATACTTCAATAGGCATAGGACCTTCGGGGGTGTCTAACAAGGTTTTTCCGTTTTTCACTGCATAACTAGCTGTTTGATACGGAATTTTACGAATGGTATTTTGGGTTCCTTCGGCGACTTGCTTCACGTGGGCATCTTCTTCATTATAAATCAAAATTCCTCCTTGAGTGATTTGATCTACAAAAATTTCAAATTGATGCACGTAGTTTTCAAAAGTGGGAAAAACATTGATATGATCCCAAGCGATACCTGATAGCAAGGCAATATTGGGTTGGTACAAATGAAATTTAGGACGGCGATCGATAGGAGAAGACAAATATTCATCGCCTTCCAAAACGATAAAATCATTGGTTTCGGTGAGATGAACCATCGTATCAAAACCTTCCAACTGCGCACCAACCATATAATCCACTTGAATATTATGAAAATGCATCACATGCAAAATCATCGAAGTTATGGTCGTTTTACCATGCGAACCTCCAATGACCACACGGGTTTTATGTTTGGATTGTTCGTACAAAAATTCGGGATAGGAGTAAATTTTTAACCCCAACGCTTGTGCCCTTAGTAATTCTGGATTATCGGCTTTGGCATGCATTCCTAAAATCACGGCATCGATATCGGAGGTTATTTTTTCGGGAAACCAGCCCATGGCTTCGGGCAGTAAGCCTTTTTTTTGTAACCGTGATAGAGAAGGTTCAAAAATAGCATCATCGCTTCCTGTCACCTCAGCTCCTTTTTGATGAAGGGCTAAAGCCAAATTGTGCATCGCTGCACCACCTATCGCTATAAAATGTGTTCGCATATGTTTTGGACCGTTACCCCTCGAATACTTCTTTTAATTTTCGGGCCTTTTCGGTGTTTTTTAATTTGTATTGGTATAAATGATAAAGTTTTTGATACGTTGTTTTGGAATGTCCTATTTCGTGCGCTTTCAAATAATGCGTTTCGGCTTTGGTGTACCGTTTAAAATACTCATCAATGTATCCTTTGGCCATAAAGCCGTCAACTTTGGAAATGCCCATCAATTCGTTGGCATATTTAATGGCTTTATTTTCACTGCCACCGAGAATACCCGGTAATTCCAGATACAACATCACCAAAGCCCATCGGGTATCGACATGTTTAGCATCTAATTGAGCCGCTTTGAGGAAGGCAGCTTCTACGTCATCAATCAAGCCGAGGGCTTTAAACTTATTAACGGATTTGGCTTTCATTCCCATAGCACCACCATACTTATACCAATAGTTGGCATTGTTGGGAAAACGACTTTTTAGCGTACCATAACGATCAATTGCAGCGTCCCAATCTTCTTGCTTTCCTGCGATATCGCCAAGATATTCTATAGTCTTTGGTGCATTGGATTGCTCGCGCAAACTTTTCTCAAAACAAACTTTGGCTTGTTCCCATTTTTGGGCTTTAAACCATTGCTCCCCTTTTTCAAAATCCGATTGCGCCATTATTCCTAATGAAAACAATAAAAATACAATTTGCATGCAACGTTTCATAAGCTCCTTCTTCGTTCTCAAAAATAAAAAAACTCCAGCGATTGACCGGAGTTTTCATATTATTTTATGGGAAATTATTTGACTAAAGTCATTTCATCTACGATATGTTTCGCTCCAGCAAAATTTTCGATAACCCATAACACGTAGCGGATGTCTACGTTGATGGTGCGTTGTAATTTTTTATCAAAAATAACATCTCCTGCCATCGCTTCAATGTTACCGTCGAAAGCCAATCCGATTAATTCACCTTTCCCGTTCAATACAGGAGAACCTGAATTACCACCTGTAATGTCATTATCTGTCAAGAAATTCACGTGTAATGAACCATCTTTATCCGCATAACGACCAAACTCCTTGTTGGCGTTCATTTCAAGAATGCGTGCTGGTAAATCAAACTCGGCATCGCCTTTCTTGTATTTTTTCACCTGACCAGCCAAAGTGGTGTAATTGTTAATGGTAGCATCATTGCGTTTGTCGGCGGGTAAAGAACGAACTTTTCCATAGGTCAAACGCAAGGTTGAATTAGCATCAGGATATTTAATAGTAGCAATTTTGGATTCGCGCAATCCATCTACCAACAAACGGAAAGCCGCTCCAAAGTCGTTTTGCGCTTTGGCAATTTCATCCGATTTGGAATTAAAGTGCGTGATTAAATCAGAAGACAACACATATAAAGGGTCGTTGGTCAATTGTCCTTCAGAAGGAAACTGTAAAAACGCTTTTACGCGGTCTAACGAACCGAAAATTGACATGTCAAAAGCGGCATTGACATAGCTCGTAAAATTATTATTATTAGCCTCACCAATCTTTTTCACCATTGGCGCCATAGGATACCCTAGCGCTTTGGTAGCATATAACGCCAATTGAGCGGCTAAAATATCACGCTCGGCAGGAATATGCATTTCTTTATACATTTCTTCCGCCATTTCGGTTAACATTGGCAACATTTGACTGCGTTTGGCCGCATCGGCTTTGGCATAGTTTTCCAATTGACGTCCAAGACTACGAGAAATGGTTCCCATTCCGGAGGTACGTAACAATTGTTGTAAATAATTATCATGACGTGACTTCTCATTGGTCAACGCATAATATTTGTTGATGGTTTCTACAACGGTACCGTATTTTGCCTTGTTTTCGGCTTTGTTGGCCCATTTGTTGAATTTAGCTTCTTGAGCAGCTTTGGTCTTGGCGGTTTCAAACTTAGTCAAGGCATCAATCATTCCTTGACGGTTTTTCCAATAGTTGGCCGTAGAAGCATATTTGGAGGCATAGATCAAATTTAAAGCAGCGCTTTGATCCATGTATTTTTTCATATTATCCATTCCTGTTTTGGCACCTTCTACCCAAGCTGGATAGGCAAACTTCACATTTTGCTCAATTCCTCCGGCAGGCATCCAGCGGTTGGTTCGACCGGGATAACCCAAAATCATGGCAAAATCATTTTCTTTCACTCCCCCTAAATTTACAGGTAAATAATGTTTGGGTTTTAAAGGCATATTGTTTTCAGAATATTCCGCTGGATTTCCATTGGCATCGCCATAGATACGGAACATAGAGAAGTCAGCGGTATGACGAGGCCATTCCCAGTTGTCGGTATCACCACCAAATTTTCCTAAACTCTCTGGAGGAGTTCCTACCAAACGGACGTCTTTATAATCTTGGTATACAAAATAGTAGAACTCATTGCCTTGGAAAAACGAGCGAACAGAAACTACATATTTACCCCCTTCGTTATTCTCTTTTTCAATTTTTGCGATTTCGGCGTTGATTGCTTTTTCGCGTTCTGCTTCGGTCATTTTATCATTGACTACCCCTAAAATTCGTTTGGTACAATCGTCCATACGAACAAAAAAGCGCACAAATAAACTAGAAGGTTTTAATTCTCCTTTTTTATTGGCAGCCCAGTAGCCGTCTTTCAAATAATTTTTCTCTGCCGAGGACAATTCTGCAATAGCATCATATCCACAGTGGTGGTTGGTTAATACCAAACCGTCTTTGGAGATTACCTCGGCGGTACAACCTCCGTTAAATTGCACGATAGCATCTTTTAAACTATGGTTGTTAATGCTGTAAATTTCCTCAGCGGTAAGCTGAAGTCCCATTTTTTGCATATCGCGGTGATTCAACCGTTCGATAAACATTAAGAACCACATTCCCTCATCGGCTTTGAGTGAGAAAGGGGTTAGAAGCACTGCCGAAAGCAGCGTAAGTACTAGTTTTTTCATGATTGTTTGTTTGTAATTATGCAATAAAAAAAGAATTGTAAATAAACGGATTTACTTACAATTCTTCAATGGTTTTAAGAAAATTTTTATTCTACAACAACTTTCTTCGTTGCGATACCGTCTTGTGTACGTAACATCACAAAATACACTCCTTTTTGAGCAGAGGGTAAGGTGATCGTACGAACCAATTCACTATTATTTACTTGTTCTTCATCCACTATTACGCGACCTGTAGCATCATATACTAGTAAGGTATAATTGGCAATAGGATTGGCAAACTGAACGGAGAATGTTCCGTTGCTTGGGTTGGGAGCCAAAGTGAATTGATTTTTCAAAATTTCTTCATTGCCTAACGTATTCATGTTGAACTGTGAAGAAATAGTATTGTACCATGCGGTCATGCGTGTAGCTTGCCCTGCGGTGAACATATACATACAAGCATCTTGCACATAATCCATATAGTTCATGGTCAATTGAGGATTACCAGTACAAGGACTCGCTACATCCCCTGCAGGTAAGCAATCATACTCTGGAGTATTTGTCGACTCCGTATCACAAACTCGGTCACCTGAGGTTAAACAGTTGGATCCATCACAGGACTGGAACGTATGTGCTAAGTTGAAGAAATGTCCCAACTCGTGGGTTAATGTCCGCCCTCTGTTGTAAGGAGCTTGAGGCACATAACCCGAACAAGTAGTTGGAGTAGTGATCATTGTTGCGCCAAAAGAATTGTTATCGATCACTACGGTCATTCCTTGACCAGGCGATCCTCCTAGCGGTGAAAACCCTAGAATACCACCGTTAAGATTTCTAACTACTAGGTTCATGTAACCCGCCCATGTGGAATCTTGATTACATCCATTGGTACAACCAATATTTCCTGAGGCCAAGAAGTTTGTACCGAAAGTTACCGCCAATGTTCCATTGGTCAATCCTGAAACAGCAGGGTGGTTTTGGGTTGCAATAATAAACTGTACATCTATACTTCCCACATTGGTATTGGGATAAAATGAGCTAGCACTGCTCCACAATGAGATATCAGAATTGGTCGCATTGTAGTCGGCATTTAAAATATTTACCTGCGTCTGAGCTAATGCGCGCAAACATGATTTCAATGATTCTGAAGAATTATTCGCAACCGTTGGGTAGTGAACTGCCACAGGAATACGAATAGTTACATTGGGCGCCGCTTGTGTAGCTAAGCTGGAACGTCCTTCTAGTTGTTCGGTAACTAAACGACGTAACTCGGTCTCAAAACGGTCTTGCAACGCTTGGTGTTGCTGTTTCATTACCGGATTGGCCATTAATTTTTCCATGTAGGCATCGACACCGCAGGTGCGTTGTTGCGCAAATCCAAACTGTGCGATACACAAAGCGAAAAGTAATCGTAATTTCATAAAGTGTAATTTAAATTTTTAGTGGTATAGCCTTATTGATTTATAAAATTTAGCAAATGTAGCCTATTTTTCTTTAAATCAAAGTAATAAGCACAATTCTTCCGTGTTATTTTTAGGAATTTAACATTTTCCAAAGTGTATCCTTCAGCTCTTGCAAGCCTTGCTGTGCTACCGAAGAAATAAACAAATACGGAATCTGTTGAAAGTCACGATCCAATAGCACCTTCATCTCTGCTTGGAGTTCGGCATCGAGCATATCGCTTTTAGAGATCACCAACAAGCGTTCTTTGTCGAGAAGCTCGGGATTGTAGCGTCGCAATTCATCCAATAAAATATCGTATTCTTTTTTGATATCATCGGCATCGGCGGGCACAAGAAATAGGAGAGTTGAATTACGCTCGATATGGCGTAAAAAATAGTGTCCTAACCCTTTCCCTTCTGCTGCTCCCTCGATAATTCCGGGAATATCGGCCATAACAAACGATTGAAAATCGCGATACGCTACAATACCAAGATTGGGTTTCAAGGTTGTAAAAGGGTAATCAGCTATTTTGGGTTTGGCTGAAGTGAGCACCGACAATAGCGTCGACTTTCCTGCATTGGGAAAACCGACCAATCCTACATCGGCTAAGACCTTTAATTCGAGAATCACATCGTGCTCTTCGGGGGGCATCCCGGGTTGGGCATAGCGTGGGGTTTGGTTGGTGGCGCTGCGAAAGTGCCAGTTCCCTAACCCTCCTTTACCGCCTCGAGCTACGATTTTTTCTTCCCCGTG
Source organism: Flavobacterium sp. (assembly GCF_040379285.1). Lineage (GTDB taxonomy): Bacteria > Bacteroidota > Bacteroidia > Flavobacteriales > Flavobacteriaceae > Flavobacterium. The sequence goes on from NZ_JBEILJ010000001.1 coordinate 78,284, forward strand.
TTCGGTGATTTCAAACAAGACTTCTTCGGTTTCTTGGTCTTTGACGACCGTTCCGAGGGGGACTTCAATGATTTTATCTTCGCCGTCATGCCCGGTGCTTCGGCTACTTCCGCCATCGCCGCCGTGGCCAGCTTTTACGTGTTTGGTAAATTTCAAATGAAAAAGTGTCCACAAGTTTTTGTTGCCGCGCAAGATCACGTGACCTCCACGGCCGCCGTCACCGCCGTCGGGACCGCCTTTTTCGATAAATTTTTCACGATGTAAATGCGTAGACCCTTTGCCTCCTTTGCCAGAGCTCACATAAATCTTTACATAGTCTACAAAATTTCCTTCTGTCATGGGTTTGGTATTGGGTCAGCCTGTAGTTTTGCACTCGGGCTGGATTGGGAACATGGTTAGGTGTTCCTGTTGAAAACAATTCGTGTATTCTAGCCCCGGGAGCGCCGGCATCCCCCGATTTTCGGGGATATAGGCAATCACGGGAAGGGGCTTGATCGGGTTGTGGGGTGCTTGCTCCTAGTAATCGGCCACATAAGGGGCAACGCGTATCTTCTCGACCTTGGCGCCTGCGGTTTCCAAAATAGTGAACTGCATTTTATTCCAAATCAGGAGTTCCCCTTGTTTGGGAATATATCCCATTTCGGTGGTAATAAGACCGCTGACGGTAGTCACTTCGTAATCGCCAATCAGGTCGTCCATATCAAAATAGGTGAGAAAATCATGCAGTGAATATTGACCGTCGACGGTCCAGGTGCCATCGGCTTCAGCCACCAACTGGTATTCGTCTTCATCAAAGTCGGATGCATCGCCCACCAAGGCTTCTAAAATGTCGTTGAGCGTGATAATTCCTTGGAAAATTCCGTGTTCATCGACAATGAGGGCTTGGTGATTTTTGGTGGTTTTAAAATTTTCAAGTGCTTTGTAAGCCGATGTATGTTCGATCAAATACGTGGCTTCGCGCGTGATTTCGGTGAGTTTAAAATCTTTTTGCTCCAATCCCACAAACAAATCCTTGAGCAATACAATGCCTTTCACTTCATCGAGGTTGTCTTCGCAAACGGGGTATACGGAATGCATTTCGTTGAGAATTTTCTCTTTGATTTCAGGAAATGTATCCTCCATCGTGAGGTAGACCACATCATTGCGATGGGTCATCAGGGAATTGACTTTACGATCACCAATATGAAAAACACGTTCCACGATATCTTGTTCAATTTCCTGCACCTCCCCCACTTCGGTACCTTCTTTGATGATGGCTTTGATTTCTTCTTCGGTGACTTTCCCGTCGGCGGTGGGTTTGATTTGAAACAGTTTCAAAAGCGCCTCGGTGGAAGTAGTCAACAACCAGACGAACGGCATAGTGATTTTGGACACGAGTTTCATGGGCACGGCCACGGCTTTGGCGATGCCTTCGGGGAAATTAAGACCAATACGCTTCGGCAGTAATTCGCCCAACACTAGGGAGAAAAATGTGAGTACTACGACCACGACAATGGTTGCCAAGGAATCGGAGTAGGGTGCTATAACTGGAAATCCAGCAATGGCATCTTGTACATCTTGGGTTACTTTCTCGCCGGAGTAAATCCCTGTAAGAATGCCGATTAGGGTAATCCCTATTTGCACCGTGGACAAGAATTTGTTGGGAGAATTGGCGAGATCAAGCGCGGCTTTGGCATTGGAATTACCTTTTTTAGCCGCCGTTTCCAATCGGTTTTTGCGCGCCGAAATCAAGGCAATTTCCGACATCGAAAAGACCCCGTTGAGTAGGATTAAAAAGAGAATAATCAGTATTTCCATAGGCTGTCACAAAAAAAGAGCCTTCGTCCCGAAGTCCGAAAATGCTCTTTTCTGGTGTACAAATATCTTAAAAATTATTGAATTACGGCTAACATTCAACGGTTTCCTATTTAAAAAGTATCCAATACAGCACTTAAACGGGCGGTAACTTCGGCGATACTTCCTATTCCATCAACCGCATAAAACTTTCCTTGGGCTTGGTAATACGCCATAAGAGGCGCTGTTTTTTCGTTGTATTCTTGGTAGCGGTTGCGAATTTTTTCTTCGTCTTGATCGTCGGGACGGCCTGAGGTTTTACCGCGTTCCAACAAGCGTGCTACGAGAATTTCATCGTCGGCTTCCAAGGCTACGGTGGCGCGAATGGACTCGCCCTTGGACGCTAAAAAAGCATCAAGCGCTTCGGCTTGCGCGATAGTACGAGGAAAACCATCAAACAAGAACCCAGCGGAATCAGGATTTTTTCCCACTTCGCTTTGCAACATTTGAATGGTTACCGCATCGGGTACCAAATCGCCTTTATCCATGTAGGTTTTGGCCAATTGCCCCAATTCGGTTTCGTTTTTGATATTATACCGAAAAATGTCCCCTGTAGAAAGGTGTGTCAAGTTGTATTTTTCTTTCAAAAATTCGGCTTGGGTTCCTTTTCCAGCGCCAGGTTTCCCAAAAAGAACAATGTTAATCATTATGGTATTGAAGTTTAGGTTTTAGACTTTAGAAGTTAGTCGTTGGACGTTAAATTATTTGACTACAGAGCCAATTGGTATACATCGGGTAGATTACGTCCGAGACCGTTGTAATCCAATCCATAGCCAACGATGAATTTATTGGGAATACGGATACCGATGTAATCGATTTTTACCTCTTGCTGATACGCTTCGGGTTTGAAAAACAAGGTTGCAATTTTCAAATGCTTCACTTTTTGTTGTTTCAATAGTTGTTTTAAAGCAACAATGGTGGTTCCCGTATCGATAATATCTTCTACGATTACCACGGTTCTTCCTTCAAGATTTTCATTCAACCCAATCAAATGTTTTACGTCATGGGTGCTTTCTGTGCCTTCGTAGGAACTCACTTTAAGAAAACTCACTTCACACATCCCGCGATAGGCTTTCATCAAATCACCCATCACCATAAAAGAACCGTTGAGTACTCCGATAAAAACAGGAACCTCATCAAAAAAATCATCTGCCATTTGCTTGGCCATATTTTGAATGGCAAAGTCAATTTCCTCCGAGGCAATAAAGGGTTCAAACGTTTTATCGTGTAAATGAATCATAGGTGTTGGGCTTGGGAATAAGCTGCAAATTTAACAACTAAAACCTATTAAAAATCAACTCGTTCGTAAAATTTGCAAATTTGATATATTTACGTCATGAATCCCGATGACTACTCCCAAATCGCCTCCATCAAAGCGTATCGAGCTACACGAGATTTTTATAAAATGCGTGCTTTTGAGTCGCCCGAATTTTTGGCTCTTCTTGTGGCAGTGGGCTGCAACCCTAAAGACAAACACCATTACAAAGCGTTGTGGATTTTGGAGTTGGTGGCCGAAGAACGCATAGCCTTGCTCGCTCCGTATTTGGATGAATTTTGCAATACATTGTCGCAATTGACTTTGGATCCCGCTGTGCGACCGGCTTCGAAGATTTGTTTGTTTTTGGTGACTCAAAAAGAGATTGTTTTGCCCTCTTTTCACGAGGAAAAAATCATTGAAGGCTGTCTCGATTTTATCTTTCGGGAGGCAAAAGTGGCTACGATAGCTTATGCGCTTCGGGCGTTGTTTCGTTTGGGGGAAAAATATCCGTGGGTCCATGATGAACTTCGACTACTGTTGTCACGCGAGTGGGAAAATCCCTCGCCAGCAATGCGGTTTGTGCTAAAGGAAACGCTACATCGTTTGGCAAACCGATAACGAAGTAGTCTTGGGGGAAGGGACTTAATAAACTTCAGAAATACTATATTTGCACAAACAACACAACGCTATGAATTACTTCTCTTCTGATTTCCGATTGGGCATTTTAGGCGGAGGTCAATTGGGCAAAATGCTCCTTTCGGACACACGTAAATTTGACATCCAAACCTTAGTATTAGACCCCAGTGCGGAGGCTCCCTCTCGTTTTGGCTGTTCGGCTTTTTACCAAGGAAGTTTGTTGGAATACGATACGGTGTACAAATTTGGGAAAATGGTGAATGTGTTGACAATTGAAATTGAAAACGTCAATTTGGAAGCGTTGGAACAATTGGAATCGGAAGGACTTCCCGTGTATCCCTCGCCTAAAACGCTTCGTCTAATTCAAAACAAGGGAAAACAGAAAGATTTCTATGTACAACATCACATCCCTACCTCGGCGCATCAGCGATTTGTGGGATTAAACGCTTTACGTCAAGCGCTGGCCAACGACACGCTCGACTTCCCTTTTGTTTGGAAAGCAGCCACCGGAGGGTATGACGGCAACGGGGTTAAAATTTGCCGCTCTGCTTTTGACTTACGGGAACTTCCCGATGTAGAATGTGTAGCCGAAGCTATGGTCGATTTTAAAAATGAATTGGCGGTCATTGTGGCCCGTTCGGTTTCGGGAGAAATTCGCACCTATCCTGTGGTGGAAATGGAATTTCATCCGGAAGCCAATCAAGTAGAATATGTGATTTGTCCTGCGCGAATTGAGGCTGATATCGCACAAAAAGCGCAAGAAGTCGCCCTAAAAGTTTCGGAAGCGTTTCAACATGTAGGCTTATTGGCGGTGGAAATGTTTCAAACCCAGGACGACCAAATCTTGGTCAACGAAGTCGCCCCTCGCCCACACAACTCGGGACATTACAGCATTGAAGCGAGTTATACGTCGCAATTTGAAAACCATTTGCGTGCAATTTTGAATTTACCTTTGGGCAATACCGAGAGTAAAGTCGCCGGCATCATGGTGAATTTAGTCGGTGCAGAAGGACATTCGGGTCCAGTCGTCTATGAAAACATCGAAAAAATCATGGCGATTGATGGGGTAACGCCGCATATTTATGGCAAACGCGAAACCCGTCCGTTCCGAAAAATGGGCCACGTGACGATTGTCAATGCAAATATGGCAGAGGCACGTCGTGTGGCAGAAGAAGTGAAGAATAGTATACGGGTAATCAGTGGGCAGGGTTCAGTGTGACTTTCATATAACCAGACAACAAATCCATCGCTTTTTCGTTTAAAAATTTATGAAGAAAATTATTTGCCTATTTACTTTTCTGTTTGTTGAGTTCATTTTTGCTCAAGAAAAAACCTTTATTCCTGCGGGACAAATCGCGTTGGATCGCACCACCTACTTTGAATTTGTACAAAAAAAACGTCCCAAAACCCAACTCTTTTTACCAGATGGCAAAGAGTTGCCTTTGAAAAAGTTGGATTCACTGAATAAAACGATTCACGACCAACCGTTTACCACCCTTTTTTATGCCGATACGCTTCAAAACAAAGCCTCTTTAGTGCTAAAATACCTATCGAAAGAAGACGTAAAATTGCGCAACGATCAATTTCGGCAAAAGCAAAAAGACTTTGAAAAAACCGTCGAAAATTGATCGGATCGACACTTACCGAACTGTCCTTAACCGATATGGAAGGTAAAACCTATACGTTGGAGGATTTAAAAGGGAAAGCCATTTTTCTTAACTTTTGGTTCACCCAATGCAAACCCTGTATTGAAGAAATGCCCGATTTGAACAAACTGAAAGAAAAGTACAAAGACCAAAATATCGTTTTCTTTGCGGTAACATATAATGAAAAGAAATTGATCACTGAATTTTTAAAACGAACAGAGTTGGAACTCACGATCATACCGAACGATCGCAAAACCATCAATCAATTTCACATCAACTTTTACCCCACCAACATTTTAATCGATCCGAATGGTGAAGTACTGTTCATCAACGAACTCCTAGGCGGCAACGGTTTGAAGGAAATCAAGAAGTTGTTGAATAAAATGTTTCCGGATTAGCGGCATCAAACTTTTATCAATTACTAATAAATTGTACCTTCGTATCCGATCATACAACAAATACAATTTACAATTTATCACAACATGAAAGTAGCCATCGTCATGGGAAGTAAAAGCGACTTGCCTGTTATGCAAGAAGCCATAGATATTCTACAATCCTTCGGGATTTCGACCGAAGTTGATATTGTTTCGGCACATCGCACACCTGAAAAATTAGTGGATTTTAGTTCGAACGCCCACCTCCGCGGCATTACTGTCATCATAGCAGGTGCCGGTGGCGCAGCCCACTTACCCGGAATGGTGGCGTCTATGAGTCCGCTGCCCGTTATTGGCGTTCCCGTTAAATCCAGCAACTCCATTGATGGGTGGGATTCGGTACTTTCTATTTTACAAATGCCGGGTGGCGTTCCTGTGGCAACGGTAGCTTTGAATGGTGCTAAAAACGCCGGAATATTGGCCGCACAAATTTTAGGCAGTCAACATCCGGAAATCCTTCAGAAAATTGTTGATTACAAAAACGAATTGAAGGAAGTGGTTTTGAAAGCCGCAGAGACACTAAAAGGCTAAGCCATACCATTATTCTCAAAATCAAAATTACAAAATCATAACGCTATTGCTCCGTTAGGGATTCCTTTCGGACGCCTTAATTTTTAGTAAAAAATGTTTACCGAAAAATTCAACACACCCTATACCGCAGCTCCTTTTCGTCAAATACAACTCGACGATTATGTGCCTGCTTTTGACCGAACGATTGCTCAAGCCCGCGCTGAAGTCGATGCCATAATCAATAATCCCGAGGCACCTACTTTTGAAAACACTATTGAAGCTTTGGAGTTTTCGGGGCAAGCTTTGGACCGTCTATCGTCGATTTTCTTTAATTTGAATTCGGCCGAAACCAACGACACCATGCAACAGATTGCACAGGAAGTCTCCCCAAAATTGACGGCCTTTGGCAATGACATTGCTTTAAACGAAACCTTATTCCAACGGGTAAAAACAGTCTATGACCAACGTGAGACTTTATCTCTTTCACCAGAACAATTGATGTTGTTGGAAAAGAAATACAAAGGATTCAGTCGGAACGGTGCTTTGTTAAGTGAAGAGAAAAAGAACCGCTTGCGTGAAATCGACACCGATTTGGCCAAACTCAAATTAACTTTTGGCGAAAATGTATTGGCCGAAACGAACAGCTATTTCAAGCACATTACCAATGCTGAAGATTTGGCAGGTTTACCCGAAGGTGCCCAAGAAGCGGCTGCCGCTTTAGCACAATCCAAAGGACTCGAAGGTTGGGTATTTACATTGGACTTCCCGAGTTATATGCCGTTGATTACCTACGCAGACAACCGTGAGTTGCGAAAAGAGTTGGCCCTTGCCTTTGGGAAAAAAGCCTTTCAAGACAATGCCCATAACAATACCGAAATTCTAAAAAAAATTGTGGCACTGCGCCATGAACGTGCCCAATTGTTGGGTTACGATTCCCATGCGCATTTTGTTTTGGAAGAGCGCATGGCACAACATCCCGAAACGGTAAAGACGTTTTTATATGATTTATTAGCCAAAGCCAAACCGGCTGCCCAACGTGAATTTGTGCAGTTATCGTCTTTCGCGAAAGAAAAAGACGGATTGGATCATTTGGAAAAATGGGACGGTGCTTATTATTCGGAAAAGTTAAAACAAGAATTGTTTGATTTGGACGACGAACTCTTAAAACCTTACTTCCCATTGGAGAAGGTTTTGCAAGGTGCTTTTACGGTGGCGGAGAAGTTGTTTGGACTCACTTTTCATGAAATCGATACGGTTGACAAATACCATCCCGATGTGCAAACCTATGAAGTACGTGGAGAAGCGAATGAATTTGTGGCATTATTTTATGCCGATTTCTTTCCCCGTGCGGGCAAACGTCCCGGGGCTTGGATGACCTCGTTCAAACCGCAATACATTCAAAACGGAGTCAATGATCGTCCACATGTATCAATTGTGTGCAACTTTACGCCGCCTACCCCCTCTAAACCGTCGTTATTGACGTTTAACGAAGTGACCACGTTGTTCCATGAATTTGGACACGCGCTTCATGGCATGTTGGCGAATACCACTTACCCGAGTTTATCGGGCACTTCTGTGTATTGGGATTTTGTCGAATTACCGAGTCAGGTGATGGAAAACTGGTGTTACGAACCCGAGGCGTTGGCGTTATTTGCTCATCATTATGAAACGGGTGAAGTGATTCCGCAGCCCTATGTGGATAAAATCAAAGAAAGTGCGAGTTTCTTGGAAGGTATGGCTACGGTGCGCCAATTGAGTTTTGGATTACTGGATATGGCGTATCATGCACAAGTTCCTACTATTGACGATGTAAAAGCCTTTGAAGTGGCGGCGACACGTGACACTGCTTTATACCCAGATGTTGCAGCCAATTGTGTGAGTCCGGCCTTTTCGCACATTTTCCAAGGCGGTTATTCGTCGGGGTATTACAGTTACAAATGGGCCGAAGTTTTGGATGCCGATGCCTTTGCTTACTTCCAAGAAAAAGGAATTTTCAATAAAGAAGTAGGAACCCAATTTAAAGAAAACATACTCTCAAAAGGCGGAACAGCCTTACCGATGGAATTGTATAAAAAGTTCCGCGGGCAAGAGCCTAAACCGGAAGCACTCTTAAAACGCGCTGGGCTATTGTAGTTATGAATTTAGAATTATGAGTTATGAGTTTAGAGTTTTTAGAGTTTAGAGTCGTGAAAGCGGCTCTTTTTTTTTTAAAGTATGACTGCTTTAACTTTTTTGTTTCATTTTCTGAGTAAACGCTTTGTATATTTGTGGAAATCAAAATTTTACTTTTATGCGCCTGATTTACATTATAATGCAATGCTCCTTTCGTCAGCGGTATTGGTTAGCGCTTTTACTCATGACGGTGTGTACCTCTTTGGAGGCTCAAAATAGAGAAGATAAGAGTCCTCAGGAAACAAGCGAAACGTTTTTCCTGGCATCCGACGGCACCTCCACCAACCCCATTACCTTTACTACCGCTGGGCAGCTTACTAGCCCTGCCGGAACAGTTTACAATGTACTCAACAACGACCGCCGTATCACCAACGGGCCGTTTTGTAACAGCAACCCGCCACCAACGGTGCCTTTAGCGATGAGCTCTATCACCCTCACCAGCACCTCTTCGAGCCCGTTTTTTAGCATTGATAATAGTAATGGGAATTTACTTGCTTCCGGAGGATTTAATGGAATACCCTTGGGCAATTACACCCTAACTTACACGGTATGTGACTTGACCTTTCCGAGTATTTGCCGCACCACCCAAGTCAATGTTCGGGTGGTGGCGCCCAGCCCCCGCTTATCCCAACCCGAAGCGACCAAGACAGCGCCTCAAGTGGCCAGTACCGCTACCCCTAGCTGCGATTGCTCCCCCATTATTTGTTTTAACGACCTCAACTTAAAAAATAGATTGCTTACCGATTTATCAACCTGTTTCAATTTAACTTTTTCAAGTTATATACCCGTTGATGCCAATGGCGATGGTGAGATTTCGATGGCAGAGGCTGCCTTAGTGGGAGGAATGAACTTGAATTACTTCTTTGGGCCAAAATACACTGATTTAACAGGACTCAATTGTTTTCCTAATTTAAAGTCTCTTTTATTAGGTGACCATTTGATTACTACTTTTAATTTACCACAACAATTCGAAACATTGAATTTACAAGGAAATTCGATAAATTCATTAAACATTGGATACTATAGTAATCTTAAAGGGATTAATTTATCTAACACTCCTTTGAATACAATAAATCTTGAAAACTGTCCCTTACTTGAAGGCCTTTCAATTGGGAACAGTCCCAACTTAACCTATTTGAACCTTAAAAATGGGTCTTCCCTTAATTATACTAGTATTGAAATGACGTCCTTCTGTTGGAATAACTTCCCGAATCTCACTACGATTTGTGTCGATGATTTTGAATTACCCGCTTTGCAGAATTATTTATTTGGGTGCAACGTTCCCACCTCAACGATAGCGTTTCCTGCCAATTGTGGTTTAGATACAAGCGCATTTGAATCCTCGAGTCTGCTTCGCGTGAGTCCCAACCCCAGCTCGGGTATTTTTTACCTGCACACAAGTCTTGCGTTGGATACGCGCATGATCCACGTATACAACAGTCTCGGGCAAAAAGTATATCAAACTTCGCTTTCTCCTCTAGCCGCTGGCGAGTCCATACCCATCGATTTATCGGCACAACCCACAGGAATATTCTATATTACACTCTATACTGAAACAGCCTCCTATGCGTTGAAAGTTAGCAAACAATAAAGTAAGAATCTGTGTGTTACTAGAAAGAAAAGAGTCGTGAAAGCGGTTCTTTTTTTATACCTACAAAATATCTTTCAATTTTTTTTGAAAGTTTAGAAATTAATAGTATCTTTGACCTAACAAAATGATTCTTCTACCATGGAATACCGTGATGCCAAATCGAAATTTATCCAAACCTGGGGCGCCTTAGGGAGTCAGTGGGGCATTAATAAAACGATGGCACAAATTCACGCCCTATTGATGGTGGCCCCCGAAGCGATTTCGATGGAGGAGATCATGGATGAATTACAAATTTCCCGCGGCAATGCTAGCATGAATTTAAGGGCATTAATGGATTGGGGGATTGTGTACAAAGAGCTCAAACCCGGGGAACGTCGGGAGTTTTTTACTGCAGAAAAAGACTTAGACGAATTGGCTGTCAAAATATCACGGGAACGCAGCCGACGCGAAATCAAACCCGCTTTAAAGGTATTAAAAGAAGTTTCCTCTATTGAAGGCGGAACTTCATCGGAAGAAAAACACTTCATAGATCAAACCACCAAATTGTACGATTTTGTACTCAAAGCCGACAATGTCTTGGAAAAAATCACCGAATACAAAGACAATTGGCTTACCCAATTACTAATGAAATTTATGAAGTAATTTTTTTATCAATATGTTTCATTTTTTTCTGAAACTTTAAAAATTATAATATTATGAAACGATTTTTGCACTACTGCAATGCCGCATTGACGCTAATAACTATGATTTTAGGACTGTTTACTGGCGATGAAGCCATCATGAGTTATTCCATTTTGGGATTGTATCAATTGGCTTTGGGATTTGTGTATTTGTGTTATGCCTTATTTTACAAACACGAAATGATTGCAAACCTGTTTTATTATTGGTTAGCGGTAATCGCCTACATTGGAATTGTCAAATTTTACTATCCTAACCGTTTTATCTTTTTATTCCTACCCTTATGTATAGCAAGTTATCATTGTTATCTCACCTATCTAATTAGCGATCAACCGAAAACTTTAATCCATTGGTACAAACGAAAATTTACCCACTCATGAACCTCAATATTCTTGGGTATCTCATTTACCTCTTCCTTACGGTATGGATCATTCTGCGCGTAGGTCACCAGTTGTACCGCAACGGAATTGTGTTTGTGAATCATTTGTATCCAAATCACGAAACCCTTTGTTTACAGACCAATATTATTTTACTTACAGGATATTATCTGGTCAATATTGGTTATGCTACGCTAACTATTTCTGAGTGGGAAACCATTTTAAATCCAACACAACTCATTGAAAATATAGCTTTAAAAACAGCGACGATTCTCTGTATTTTGACTGTGTTACATTACCTCAATCTTATCACAATTACCCTTTATTTTAAAAAAACAACCGTTTAAATTTTACACATTATGGAAACTTCACACATCTTAATCGCGTACACTTTGTACTTACCTATTGCATTGTTCCTAACCTATTATGTGTCTCGAACATTATTCAAAAACAGTTTGATATACATGATGGATATCTTCAAAAATCGAGAAGAAATTGCGCAGGCTACGAATACTTTGTTTGAAACAGGATTCTACTTATTAAATCTGGGCTACGCACTGCTCATCTTACGCATTGATACTGAAATTTTCGATACCCAAGGTCTTATTGAAGTCCTTAGCAAAAAAATTGGAGGCTTTGCGATATATCTAGGAATCATGCTTTTTATCAACTTATATCTCTTCTTTCGAGGGAAAAGAAAAGCGGCAAGTCCAACACAGATTACCGTTAATGAATATAAATTATAACCATGAACTAACTTGAAATTGTAACAACTCGTTATTTTGTTTGCTTCAGTCAAAAGCTGATTTTTGTTCACAGTATTAAAACTTTTCCAAGCCTTATTTCCTAATCTAACCCTCCAAACCCATACACCAATCCTGCCCATACCATCGGAAGCGCTTCTACCCAAAAGGCCGTAAACGTTTTCGATTGGTGGGGTTGGGTTTTGTAAATGGCCCCTACGGTAAGCACCGCTATACTGATGGCCGCCCATGGCTTGTGAAGGTCATGATTTTGAAAAACGAGTACCACAAATACTACCCCCAAAAAATACCCAAATCGCTTGGTCCAAGGTATTCCAATACGTTGCGGTAACGTACGCAATTCGGCCGGATCAAGAGCGCTATCGTAGATTTCAAACGGCAGCATTAAGGCGCTTACAATCACAAAGCGAGAAATGCTTTCCAAAACCATGAAATTCATGGGTTGCTCATCATAAATCGAAGGAACCAATACGGTAAAATAGGTTATGGTTCCACTAACCCAAAATAGTTTAAGCCATCCCCATTTTCGGAGCCATGGGTAAAGTACTACAAAACCAAAACCAACGACTAGGCTTTCTTAAATCTCGGTTGGTAACATGAAAAAAACCAAGAGAAAAAAGAGGCTCGCCATTAGAGTTATGGCAAAAATAAACCGATGCAATAAGAGCTTTGGAATTTGAAAACACCAAATTTTTATATACTTCAATATATTATAAACTACAAGAGTCCCAAGAACCATTAATCCAATATACTTTTGGTCCATTGGCAGATTTAGTTGCTTGTATGTTAATAGAGTTAAACAGCCCACGGCGAGCGCAACATGCAAAGAAGCGTTCAAGTATAAGGTGATAATTGTTCTCCATAAAACCATATTTCAAAAGTAAAGTATCTTGTTAATAACCCCTCTTTTGGTTGAAAAATTCTAAAAATATTAGCAACTGTGCGCTATTAACATAAAGGTATAATAAGTACTTTTGTTAGCGATTTTTAAAATCGAAAAAACAACACACAACATACAACAAACTGACGCTTTATCACACTACGCAATGAGAACAGATTTATTTGCATCCCGGCACATTGGACCACGTGAATCCGACTTGAACCTTATGTACCAAACCATCGGTGTAGCCGACATGGACCAACTGATTTACGAAACTTTACCGGATGAAATTCGATTAAAGCAACCGTTAGCGTTGGAACCTGCGCTTTCCGAACATGAGTATTTGAACCATATTACGGCTTTAGGTAAAAAAAATAAAGTATTTCAATCGTATATCGGATTGGGATACCACCCCACCGTGATCCCTGCGGTAATTCAACGTAATATTTTTGAAAATCCAGGATGGTATACGGCTTATACGCCTTACCAAGCGGAGATTGCACAAGGTCGTTTGGAGGCTATCTTGAATTTCCAAACCATGGTTATCGAACTTTCGGGAATGGAAATCGCCAATGCTTCGCTGCTCGATGAAGGGACAGCAGCTGCCGAAGCTATGGCGCTCTTGTTTGATGTGCGTACCCGCGATCAGAAGAAAAATAATGCGCACAAATTCTTTGTTTCCGAAGATATCCTTCCCCAAACCTTATCGGTTTTACAAACCCGTTCAACCCCTATTGGCATTGAATTGGTCGTAGGAAATCACGAAACCGCAACACTTGACGCGGAGTATTTTGGGGCTATTTTACAATATCCTGGGAAATACGGCCAAATCAACGACTACACGGCTTTTGTAGCGCAAGCCAAAGCTTTGGACATTAAAGTTGCCGTTGCAGCCGATATCTTGTCACTTGCTGCACTTACGCCTCCCGGAGAATGGGGTGCTGATGTTGTGGTGGGAACTACCCAGCGTTTTGGTATTCCTATGGGATATGGCGGACCGCATGCTGGTTTTTTTGCCACCAAAGAAGAATACAAACGCTCGATGCCAGGACGTATTATTGGGGTAACCATTGACGTCAATGGCAACCGTGCTTTGCGGATGGCTTTGCAAACGCGTGAGCAACATATTAAACGTGAAAAAGCGACTTCCAATATTTGTACCGCTCAAGTATTGTTGGCGGTTATGGCAGGGATGTATGCCGTATTTCACGGTCCTAAAGGCCTTCAATACATTGCGCATAAAGTTCACGCGAGTGCCGTTACCCTTACCGATGCCTTAAACCAGCTTGGTGTGTATCAAACCAACACCGCCTTCTTTGACACTATCGTGGTGAAAGCGGATGCCGCTAAAGTTCGCCCAATCGCAGAACAACACGAAATCAACTTCTATTATATTGACGGTGAAACTATTTCGATTGCACTCAATGAAACGACATCCGTGGCGCATTTGAACCAAATCGTCCAGGTTTTTGCTACAGCACTTGGAAAATCTCCAGTGACGATAACCGAACTTAGCGCACAAACCCAAATTCCTACCTCCTTCGAACGCCAATCAACGTTCTTGCAACACGAGGTATTCAACAGCTACCACTCGGAAAGTCAGTTGATGCGCTATATTAAAAAATTAGAGCGCAAAGATTTATCCTTAAACCACTCGATGATTTCCTTGGGTTCGTGTACCATGAAACTGAATGCGGCAGCTGAAATGCTTCCGTTATCGCAAGCCCAATGGAACAGCATCCACCCCTTTGCACCGCTCGACCAAGCGGAAGGATATCAAATCATGTTGAAAAAACTGGAACATCAATTGAATGTAGTTACCGGTTTTGCGGGAACAACGTTACAACCCAATTCAGGAGCACAAGGAGAATACGCTGGATTGATGGCCATTCGCGCCTACCATTTATCGCGTGGCGACCATCACCGTACAGTGTGTTTGATTCCGTCTTCTGCGCACGGAACGAATCCCGCTTCTGCGGCGATGGCCGGAATGGAGATCATTGTGACCAAAACCACTCCCGAAGGAAATATCGACGTAGAAGATTTGCGTGCTCGTGCCATCGAAAACAAAGACCGTTTGTCGGCTTTGATGGTGACGTATCCTTCTACACATGGTGTGTTTGAGAGTTCGATTATCGAAATTACCAATATTATTCATGAAAATGGCGGTTTGGTCTATATGGATGGCGCCAACATGAATGCCCAAGTAGGTTTAACCAATCCAGCGACCATTGGAGCGGATGTGTGCCACTTGAACTTACACAAAACCTTCTCTATTCCTCACGGCGGTGGTGGTCCTGGTGTGGGTCCTATTTGTGTGAATGAAAAATTGGTTCCCTTTTTACCTACGAATCCAATTATCCCAACCGGTGGTGATCAAGCGATTACCGCTATTTCAGCGGCACCTTTCGGATCGGCTTTGGTGTGTTTAATCTCGTATGGCTACATCATGATGATGGGATCGGAAGGATTGACCAATGCGACAAAATATGCCATTTTGAATGCTAATTATATGAAGGCCCGTTTGGAAAGCCACTACCCTGTATTGTATTCAGGTGAATGTGGACGTGCCGCTCACGAGATGATTTTGGATTGTCGTGAGTTCAAACAAAAAGGCATTGAAGTAACTGATATCGCCAAACGTTTGATGGATTATGGTTTCCATGCACCTACTGTTTCCTTCCCTGTTGCTGGAACGTTAATGGTAGAGCCTACCGAATCGGAAGATTTGGCCGAATTGGATCGTTTTTGTGATGCCATGATTGCCATTCGCAAAGAGATTGAAGCCGCTTCTGCTGAGGAACCGAACAATGTTTTGAAAAATGCTCCACACACTTTAGCTATGTTAACAGCCAACGACTGGAACTTCCCGTATACGCGAGAAGCGGCAGCATTCCCCTTGGAGTATTTGCATGACAACAAATTCTGGCCTAGCGTTCGTCGTGTAGATGATGCGTATGGCGACCGTAATTTGGTTTGTTCATGTGCACCGATTGAGGCGTATATGTAAGATTAGACGTTAGTCTTTAGACTTTAGAATAAAAAACCGCTTTTTACGAGCGGTTTTTTTATGGTTTTATTCTCGATTGCAAGGCATCAAAATAGGCTTTCATTTCCAGTTGGGCCGTTTTGTCGATTATATTCGTATCAATCACTAGGGTGGTATGCTTTGCTTTGATGGTATAATCCCCTGCAAAATACTTTAGCGATAGAATTTCATTTACAGGAATGATCTTTTTATGAAAAAAACCGAAGTATTCGATGGATTCGGAGTGGAGTTTGACCAAAATCTTGTTTTTGGAATAAAAATACTGCCCGACATAAAGCACACCTATACCTGATAAGCCCGCAAGGTAGGAACTCCCTTCTGTAAAAAATGAAGTAAAACCGAGAGCGATATACCCTATTCCGAGGTATAACGAACGCTTTAAATAACGTTGGTTAAGAAGAATATTCATTGTATTTACCTTATTTTAAACGTACCAATACTCCCTTTCGCTTCACCAAATTTTTATAATCCCATTGAATGACTTGAGCCTTTTGCAACCAACGCTCGAGTGCAACGGTATCGATTTGTGAAACATCTGTATAAAAAATCGAAGCCTCTTTAAATTTTTCTCCACAAATGTTCAAGACGGGTTCTTCAAAATCTTGCCCACTCCAGAACATCAAACGAATACCGCTTTTCTGTTGACTATACCCTACAATTGGATTGCCGTCCAAAAACCAAACGGGATGCGCATGCCATAGTTTTGACTCAGCTTCCGACAATTTAGATTGAATAATCGCACTGAGTTGCTCACAAATTATCGAGTAATCTGCCTCTTGTTATTGATTATAAGCGATAATAGAATCGTGTACCATACTTATTTTAAAAAATAAAAGTAAGAAAATAGTTGAGATATTTCTTTTTATCGTAATATTGCAATATAATTATATATAAAAACAATGGGCGTTACCAAAACCGAACATTTCACCGAGGCACAAAATGCTACAGCACTTCAACTAAAAGCTTTAGCACATCCAGCACGAATAGCCATTATGGAGTATTTATGTGAAGTTAATTCTTGTATTTGTGGAGACATAGTCAACGAATTACCCTTGTCCCAACCGACGATTTCCCAACATTTGAAAGAATTGAAAAACGCCGGTCTCATCAAAGGTAAGGTTGAAGGTACCGCCATTTGCTATTGTATTGATGAAAAAGGGATCGCACAATTACAATCCTACTTCAATCAATTTGCCACACGTCTACACGACAAAAAACAATGTTGTTAATTTAACATGTAATTCGTATGAAACTATCTGTATTACAAAATCATTTACAATCAGTAACCAACATCCAATTTCAATTGCCTAATGGACAACGGGTACCGGAGCATTTTCACATAACCGAAGCGGGCCTTACTATCAAACGCTTTATCGATTGTGGTGGCACTTTTCGCACCGAAAAAACAATCAGCATGCAAGTTTGGGTCGCTGAAGATGTGAATCACCGACTGACTCCAACGAAACTATTGGGCATTTTGAAAAAAGCCGAACTATTATACCAAGAAGAAGATTTGGAGGTTGAAGTCGAATACCAAGAAACAACCATTAGTCGGTATGGTTTGACCTTTGAAGTGGGTATTTTTCGCTTCGAACCCAAATTCACCGATTGTTTAGCCAAAGACCATTGCGGAATTCCAGAAAATCAGATGCCTCAAAAAAAAGAAACTTCGGTAACGACTTCTTGCACTCCTGGAGGAGGTTGTTGTTAATTTTTTGACAGATGAAAAACGAACTTTTTCCCGACTTACGCCACTACCTCGAAGCGAGTGATTTTGAGCGTCTCACCCCAGAGCGGTTGTCATTGCTTGAACCTATAATCGCTTTAGGACGCGAGGAATGGGCAGCAGGACGTTCTCTTGTATTGAATTGCATTTGTACCCACAATTCACGGCGCAGCCACCTCACACAGGTTTGGGCACAAGCCGCAGCTGATTATTTCGGTATTCCGCTCACAGCATATTCAGGCGGGACCGAGGCTACTGCGCTTTATCCTGCTATCCTCGAAACACTCCAAGCCGCAGGATTTCATTGCCAGACCTTAGCGAAAGGAGAGAATCCGATTTACGCCCTCCGCACAGGTCCAAACACCATCCCCATTATTGGATTTTCAAAACGGTACGAGCACCCATTCAATCCCCAATCTGGATTTATCGCTTTGATGACTTGTTCGAGTGCCGACGAAGGCTGTCCTATTGTTCTTGGAGCGAAAGCCCGTTTTCCACTTCGTTATATCGATCCGAAACACGCCGACGGAACGCCAGAACAAGCAGCAGTGTATGCCGAGCGTTGCCGACAAATTGCCACTGAAATGATGTATGTGATGCGTCAAATTCAAACCCCTATAAAATGAGTGCCCAAGATTGTACCCCAGTTGTCAACAGAAAACGACTATCCTTTTTAGACCGTTACCTAACCCTTTGGATTTTTGTAGCCATGGCTTTAGGGGTGAGTTTGGGTCATTTTTACCCCTCCGTGAGTGAAGACATTCAAAACTTATCCCATGGCACAAAAAATATTCCTTTGGCTATTGGATTGATTCTCATGATGTATCCTCCATTGGCTAAAGTAAATTACAGTAAAATGAGACCCGTTTTTAGAAATACCAAAGTACTTTCGGCTTCCTTAATTCTGAATTGGATTGTTGGCCCTGTCCTAATGTTTGCTTTGGCGTTGCTGTTGCTTCCGGATTATCCAGAATACCGTAATGGCTTGATATTAATTGGCTTAGCGCGATGTATCGCCATGGTGGTTGTTTGGAATGATTTGGCCGAAGGAGACCGTGAATACGGCGCCGGACTCATTGCCTTGAACAGTATTTTTCAAGTTCTTTTTTACAGCGTCTATGCCTACCTCTTTTTGGGCGTTTTGCCTCCCTATTTTGGATTACCCGGGATTGAAGTAGATTTATCCATAGGTGTCATCGCTGAAAGTGTCGGTATTTATTTGGGAATTCCATTTTTACTTGGTATAACCTCACGCTATTTTTTGATCCATCAAAAAGGGGAAACTTGGTTTCAAGAACGCTTTGTTCCGTTGATATCACCCTTTACTTTAATTGCTTTGTTGGCAACAATTGTATTGATGTTTAGTTTAAAAGGGCAACTCATTCTTGAAATTCCATGGGATGTTGTGCGTATTGCGGTACCATTGGTGCTGTATTTTGCCATCATGTTTGTGCTCAGTTTTATCATAGGCCGCTACTTTGGTGCCAACTATGCCCAATCGACAGCGGTGGCTTTCACGGCAACGGGCAACAATTTTGAATTGGCGATTGCGGTTGCCATTGGCGTATTTGGATTACACAGTGGAGAAGCTTTTGCGGGTGTCATCGGACCTTTGGTTGAAGTCCCCGCCCTCATAGCTCTAGTCCAACTGGCCTTTTGGTTTCGAAAAAAAGGAGCAACAACCTAATCCTAAGGATTGCTATATTTGTCTACTTAAAACTAAATTCCCGTGACCGACTTACAAACCCAAGAGGATATTTATGTAATTGTAGATGCCTCTTATAAAAAATTATTTGCCGACGCGCGAATCAGTTATATTTTCACCGAAGTGATTCCCGTACATGAAAAACTAGAAGAACATTTACAAATACTAGTACGCTTTTGGTCGCAAGCCTTACTTGGCACAGGGGGTTATTTCAACAATCTTACCCAAATTCACATGGAGGTTGATACCCTTTCGGCCTTGACCAAGGAACATTTTGACATTTGGTTGAACCATTTTGAAGCGGCGATTAATGAAAATTTTGAAGGATTCAATTGTGAACGCATGAAGAATATGGCGCACAATCTATCGACGATAATGCAAATCAAAATCAAACAAAAAAGAGGGTAGCCTAAACAGCCACCCTCTTTTTTTATAACTATACTTTACGGTTTACTTTTTCACAAAAGGACGCACCACCGATTGCGTATCGTCGCTTAAACGAATCCAATACGTACCTTGGGGTAAATTGAACACATCAAGCGAGGCCGCCGTTAATACCCCTTGTCGTACCGTTTGCCCTAATGCATTGACAATTGTATACGGAGTTGAAATCTACTGGAGTGGTCCATGTCAACTCGGTTTGCACCGGATTGGGATACAAACGCAAATCTGCAAGAGCGACTTCAGCAACATTCAAGGCATTATTGTACACACAAACCACAAAATTAGCCGCTGTGGTTAGCGTGGCGTTGACATTAAACACGCGAATCAAATAAGTTGTACCTACCGTCAAATTGGTTAGGTTCACAATCTCAGTAGCACTTGTTCCTGCTTGACTCATACAGTTGATTACCGTACCGGAGCAAGAGGCTTCATACACTTGGAACCCGTGATTCACACCATTACCACCTGTCAATTGAACTGTCATTGTCGATAATGGAGCTACAAACGAATACCACACATCTTGGGAGGCTGAGCTGGCACATGTCGGAGCCGTTGTGCTACGACTTGATCCGCTGAACGTTCCCGAAGTGGCATTACAGGTTAAAGTAGGGGTTAGCGTTACTGCATTGGCGCATTCGTCGTTAGCGGAGGGTGCAAACTCTTGTACACAAATGGTAAATCCAGCGGTAGAAGTCCCACTACTCGCATTCAATACACGCACAAAATAGTTAGTCCCTATGGTAAAAATGTTTCCAAAGTAAGATTCCGTGGAGCCTCCTCCAAACTGTCCAATACAAACCACAGAGGTTCCGGTGCAATTGGCCTCCAATACTTCAAAAAGCCACATTGAGTACGCCTGCTGGGACAACTGTAATACTCATCGTCGCTTGTGTAGCGGTAAAACGGTACCATACATCTTGTGAAGCGGTGGTGGCGCAAGTAGGTTGCGGTGTGGTACGGGTAGCACCGTTAAACGAACCTGAAACCGCATTACAGGTGTTGGCAGGTGTAAGTTCGATCGCGTTGGCACATTCATCATTTTGTGACCAACCGCTTACGATTCCTAGAAAAAGGATAAAAAATAGGCGTAAAATTCTTTCCATTTTTTCAATTTTTGACAAAAAAAATGCGTCTATGTTAAATTTAACTGCTTGATTTTAGGTAAAATGTTAATAAGGGGTATAAAAAATTTTAATTTAATAATTTTATAAAGAAAGGGTAACATCATGGGGTAGAACTCCGTTTCATTTCGTACTTTCGGGTTCGAAAATTGAAGCTCATGGCAATAAAAATTACGGGGTCTGGATGTTATATTCCTACTGAAACAGTCACCAACTTGGATTTCGCCCGCCACCAATTTCTCAACGAAGATGGAACGCCTTTTCCTTACTCAAACGAGGTCGTTGCCGCGAAATTTTTGGAAATAACGGGTATCCAAGAACGGCGGTATGCTTCCAATGATTTGTTGACCTCTGACATTGCAACTATTGCGGCCCAACGGGCTATTGACGATGCGGGTATCGATCCTGAAACCCTAGATTACATCATTTTTGCGCACAATTTTGGCAACGTTAAAAAAGGCGCAATACAAAGCGATATTCTACCCAGTTTGGCTACACGTGTGAAATATGATTTAAAAATCAAGAATCCGAAATGTGTGGCCTACGATATTCTCTTTGGTTGCCCCGGTTGGGTGGAAGGCGTTATTCAAGCCTATGCCTTTATCAAAGCCGGTATGGCTAAAAAATGCTTGGTGATTGGTGCAGAAACTTTATCCCGTGTAGTCGATATTCACGATCGGGATTCGATGATTTATTCCGATGGGGCAGGCGCTACTATCATTGAAGCTACTGATGCGCCAGGTGGAATATTAGCCCATGAGTCGGCTACATTCGCCCATGATGAAGCGTATTATTTATATTTTGGCAATTCCTTTAACAAAGACCATGATCCCGATGTACGCTATATCAAAATGTACGGTCGTAAGATTTATGAATTTGCCTTGAGCAATGTACCCAAAGCAATGGCGGCTTGTTTAGAAAAAAGTGGCGTGGATATCTCGCAAGTCAAAAAAGTTTTAATCCATCAAGCCAATGAAAAAATGGACGAAGCGATCATTCATCGCTTTTTCAAACTTTACAAACAATCACCCCCTGAAGGTGTCATGCCTATGAGTATTAACAAATTGGGGAATAGTAGCGTGGCGACCGTACCCACATTATATGACTTGTTAGTAAAGGGGCAGATTGAAAATCAAGAATTGCATCCCGGTGATGTAGTGATTTTTGCTTCTGTGGGTGCAGGCATGAATATCAATGCGATCATTTACCAAATGTAACCCAACAATTACGAAAATCAGCTGACTTAGGTCCACCACAAACAATATCCTGCGACAAATAGTGAGGCATACAACACCAACAAAGTGATTTCCAAACGGTATTTTGTGAAAAGCTGCATGGTTTATTTTTTGTAAAGGTCTTTATTTTAGTCCACATGAAATACGATTAATACATGAATCCCTAATTTAAATTCGTAAACGGTAGGTTTTAATGTGTATTTGGATGAGCAATTACTACCAAATTTATTTATAATTTTGTCCCGCTTCGTCCTATTGCGAGAAGCCCTTTGGTATGTACGAGAAAACCTATCCCTCCAAACGATTCCGAATCACCCTGGAATTTTTAAAAAAACACATCACAACTACGGAAACCGTTTTTGATTTGGGTGTTCCTAATCCGTTTTCCAAAATCATGGAGGAAAATGGGTATACCGTTCTAAACACCACCGGGGAAGATATTGATATCGATCAATCGGCCTTGCAACAGGCGAATTATTCCGTATTTACTGCGTTTGAAATTTTTGAACACTTACTCAATCCGTTTACGGTGTTGCAACAGGTAAAAGCCGACAAAGTCCTTTTCTCCATTCCGTTACGCCTTTGGTTTTCACCTGCCTATCGCAGCAAAACCGACCTTTGGGATCGGCATTACCATGAGTTTGAAGATTGGCAATTGGACTGGTTGCTTGAAAAAGCGGGATTCACCATAATCGACCGCGTAAAGTTTACCCATCCAGTGAAAAAAATCGGAATTCGTCCATTCTTCCGTTGGTTTACGCCTCGGTATTATTTGGTTTACGCCGAACGAAAAACGTCTTAATCTCCAGTTATGTTGCGGTTTGCGGTCGTTATTCCTACCTACAATGAAGAAACGTTTATCGGACAAACGTTGGCGTCTCTCATGGCCCAGACAAAGCTCCCCGAACAAATTATCGTGGTCAATGACGGCTCCACCGATAACACGGCTGCTATTGTTGAATCGTTAGCCGCCAGGCATTCGCAAATTCAATTGATCCATAAATCCTCGGAAGCCATTCACCTCCCTGGAAGTAAGGTCATTCAAGCGTTTCAGGTAGGGGAAAAAGCACTGACCCTTCCGTATGATGTGATTGCTAAATTTGACGCCGATTTAATTTTTCCTCCCGATTATATCGCCACACTAAACACCCATTTTGAAGCCGATTCGAATGTTGGAATGGTCGGTGGATTTTGTTATATCGAAAAAAATGGGAAATGGGTACTGGAAAATTTAACCGACAAGGACCATATCCGTGGTGCCCTGAAAGCCTACCGCAAAGAAGCCTTTCAGGCG
Source organism: Flavobacterium sp. (assembly GCF_040379285.1). Classification (GTDB taxonomy): domain Bacteria; phylum Bacteroidota; class Bacteroidia; order Flavobacteriales; family Flavobacteriaceae; genus Flavobacterium. The sequence goes on from NZ_JBEILJ010000001.1 coordinate 101,637, forward strand.
ATCGGTGGCCTACGCCCGCAAATGGGTTGGGATACGGTTGACGAATTGTTGTGCCACTTTTACGGTTGGAAAATTATCACTGACAACCGTTTGCATGTAAAACACTTAAAACCCACGGGAGCCAGTTATAACCAAGCCGCACGTTTCAAACAAGGAGAAGCATTTTATACCTTAGGCTATGGATTTTGGATCACTGCGATTGCGGCTTTAAAACTTGCCCAACGCAAACAAAAGCCATTGTTGTTTTGGGATTATCTTCGCGGCTACTGGAAAGCACAAAAAACACAAAAGCCAATGTTGGTTACCCCCGAACAAGCCCGCTTCATACGACGCTATCGTTGGCAAAAAATGCGATCAAAACTGCAAGGTCTTTGGCGTTGAAAAATAGAAATGCTGTCTACAATTGTATTTTGACACAATAACATTACGAGCAAATGTGTTTCTCGTTGAGCCTGTTTCTCTACCAAAGACATCAAAATCCAGCACCCGCGCTATCTTGGTCTTTCAAAAAAATAAGCGTACTTTTGTGACAATCATAAATACAACGGATGCTCCGCTACCTCACACAAATTGGACAATATTTCTTGATGATCAAGGAAGTATTTTCAAAACCTACAAAATGGTCGGTCATGCGCGGTTTGTTGTTTAAAGAAATCGATGATTTGATTATCGACTCTCTAGGGATTGTCTGTTTTATTTCGTTTTTCGTGGGTGGTGTTGTCTCCATCCAAACGGCATTGAACCTAACCAATCCGTTGATTCCAAAATTTCTTATCGGATTTGCAACCCGTCAATCGGTGATTCTCGAATTTGCCCCTACTTTTATTTCCATCATTATGGCAGGTAAAATGGGTTCGTTTATCACCTCGAGTATCGGAACCATGCGGGTTACCGAACAGATTGATGCCTTAGAGGTAATGGGTGTGAATTCGCTAAACTATTTGGTTTTCCCAAAAATAATGGCACTACTACTTTATCCTTTTGTTATTGGAATCGCTATGTTTTTAGGGGTTTTAGGCGGCTGGATGGGTGGCGTTTACGGTGGATTTACCAGTAGCGCACAATTTATTCAAGGGATTCAAACCGATTTCATTCCGTTTCACATTACCTACGCCTTTATCAAAACCTTTGTGTTTGCCTTCCTATTGGCTACCATACCTTCCTTTCACGGCTACTTCATGAAAGGAGGCGCCCTAGAAGTAGGAAAAGCAAGTACGGTTTCCTTTGTGTGGACCTCCGTCGTGATCATTTTGACCAACTATATCCTAACCCAATTACTTTTGGCATGATTGAAGTTAAAGACATCGAGAAATCATTCGGAAGTGCCAAAGTGTTGAAGGGGATTACCACTACATTTGAAACGGGTAAAACCAACCTGATCATTGGACAGAGTGGCTCGGGGAAAACAGTGCTGTTGAAGTCCTTGTTAGGCATTCATCAACCCGATCACGGCATTATTTCTTTTGACGGACGTATTCTTTCCAACATGGATGCCGATGAACGTCGGGCGCTGCGCACCGAAATTGGGATGGTTTTTCAAGGAAGCGCATTATTTGACAGCATGACCGTAGAAGGAAACGTGGCTTTTCCGCTGAAAATGTTTACCAGTAAAACGCCTGCGGAAATTAAAGAACGGGTTGATTTTGTAATCGACCGGGTGAATTTAGTCAACGCCCACCATAAAAAACCTTCAGAGTTATCGGGGGGAATGCAAAAGCGGGTGGCTATCGCCCGAGCCATTGTGAATAATCCACGCTATTTGTTTTGTGACGAACCCAATTCGGGACTTGATCCAAAAACCTCTATCGTCATTGACAACTTGATTCATGAAATTACCGTTGAATACAATATCACTACGGTAATAAATACCCATGACATGAATTCGGTAATGGAAATTGGAGAAAAAATTGTCTTCCTCAAAGAAGGAATTTTAGCTTGGGAAGGCTCCAAAAAAGAAATTTTCAAAACCGATAACGAAGCGGTAACCGATTTTGTTTACTCTTCCAATTTGTTTAAAAAAATTCGCAAAGCACAAAACCGCGACGATAGTTAACGACCCGAGGTAAGCAACACCCACCCTTGTTTCTCTGTTCCATTGCGTAAAAACACCAAATAGTAATACACCCCATCTGGCAAGAGTCCGCCGTTTTCATTTTGCCCACGCCAACTGTTGAGGTAATTTCGCTCTGCAAACACACACCGTCCCCAACGGTTATATACTTCAAAGCGATTGACATCCAATCCTGTTAAATTAAAACTGTCGTTGTCACCATCATCGTTGGGTGTAATTACATTAGGAAATGCACAAAATGTATTGAGCATTTCAAAAGAAACGGAAGTGGTACAAAGGCCATTTAACGTCACCGCTGCCGTGTACGTTCCCGCGGGTTGTCCCGTTAAATCAACCATTGAAGTATTCGCTTGAAATCCGCCAGGCCCCGTCCAAGCTAAGGAAGCATTATCCAAATTGGAAGGCGATTGCGGAACAACTTCAAGGTGTACAGACCCATTCATACAATTAGACACTATAGCAAACTCAGGCAAAGGAGTGACCTCAACTGTTTTCGTCGCTGTCGCTACACACGTATTGCGTTGTACCGTCAACTCGTAGGTTCCTGCCGCATTGGGAGAAGCTGGAAATGGGGGCGGATTGGCACTCGTTGAGGTAAATCCATTGGGCCCAACCCAAAAGTAAGAAGCCCCTGGGATGTTTGGAGCTGAGAGTTCCAACTGACTTCCCGCACACAAGGCAAGGTCAGCAGTAATATTGAGTTCCGGTAGGGGTTCGAAGAATTGTACAACAACCGTTGCGGTATCAAAAGTATTACACAATCCATCTACCCGATATTCAAAAGTATACGAACCAAAAGGCAATCCTTGCGTTGACCAAACCGATCCATTGAGTCCACCGCTACCAGTGATGTCTATCCAAATTCCATACGGTTGGTAATTTCCAGACAAGACGGTAAATAAATCGAGTGTTACGGTTGGCGAACACAAAGCTACTACCCCATCATCCCCTGCAAAAGGGAGCGGCGTGGGCGGAATTACGTATTGCAATACTTGATCGGGACACCCTATTCCGGCAAAAGCGTAAGTGATGCGCACAAAATAGGTTCCCGCATGTACCGCATTAAAAAATGGATTAAAGGGGAGTACTGCACTGGTGCTTAAAATCTGATTTGGATTGTTGGCATTCCACCATTGGTACGTAAATAGTGCATTGTCATCGACTGCTAGTTGCCCAAATTGCCCTTCGCACAAATTGTTAGCTGTAATGGCGGGCGGATTTAATGATCCGAGATTAACCAATCGATTCACAATATTCCCGCATTCGTCTTGCACTCTAAAATTGTAAACCCCAGGGGGCAACCCTGTAAAAATATTGGAACTTCCATTCACCAAAGTAAATGGCTGTCCGTTAAACGATGTAATCGAATAGTAAAGCGGTGCTGCACCTTGCGCAACAATTACCACACGAGGAGTATCGACACAAGGAACGTTGTAAGCATTAATGATTTTCAAATCACCAAAAAAAGAATCTTCCTTCAATGTGGTTACGCAGGTTATAAGATTTGAATTCCCATTATTAAAATAATAATATACTTCCACCACACGGAATTGGCCTGTATAGGCAAAATTTAAATTCATTCCTTGAAAAAGGGGAATCCCATTAAGTGGATTTGGGATGGCTCCACTTACTTGAGGAACACCCGTCCCTGGATGCGTCCACTGCTCTAATGAAGGATTCCATTTTTGCAAATAAAAGACGTGATTAGATAAATTATTGTCTGTAAAAAACAAGCGTACATCAAAAGATCCGCAACGGGGTATTAATGAAATATCACGTTGTACAATCTGATACCCAACCACATTATATTCTTCGGTAAGTTGAATACCACATACATCTTCGGTAACAATCGTATATGTTCCCGCAGGTAATCCATTTAAGTAAAGACGGCCATTGACAATTTGGGCTGTTACATTAAACGGCAAAGCATGTGGGAAACTTGAAGGAGCTGAGATTATTTGAGCAGTCAACAAATCGCCATTCAAAGAGCGCAATGCAATAGAACTCATCCCGAAACCACAACCCGTTAATTCTTGTTTTACCAAAGACAAGATATTCAAAACGGGGACAATTGTGGTGGTTCGCACATAAATACGACCACACACATCAGTAATTGTAAAGGTATAAGTACCTACTGGTAAATTTGGAACTAAGGCATATATACCACTCGCCACTATGAAACTACTGCAATCATAAGGCAATGCCAATGAAAAATTAGCCGGAGCACTAGTCATGATAATGGATTGAAACTGAGAAAAACGAATAGCAATTCCTATTGAACCCAAATTACTCTCACAACCGTTGGGATTTGCTGGAACTATTTGAACTTCCACCGGAGGTGCATCCACCGACAATGTAATTTGAGACATTATGCCACAACTATCAACCACCGTAATTTCATAATCGCCCGGAGGTAATTCATCCTCAAAAACTCCGCCGACAATAACGCCTGAAGCATCCAATGGAAGCTGTTGAGAATATTCAGGGGGGGCCTCTGTAAAGATAATCGACACTACTGGATCACCACTAACTGGCAATGACAACACCCAAGAACACAAAGAAGGCTGATACCCTAAATTGTAATTCATCGGGGGGTCGCTCACCGTAAAAGAATACGTTAACGTTCGGTCACAGCTGTCTGTTAATACGACCGTATAATTGCCATTAGGTATGGGACTTGTGGTTGTAGCTGCAAATGAAACCGTTGTATCATTGTAAGGCCCAGGATATATGGAACTCAACTGAGACGCATTAAATCCTTGGGGGGCTTGGGTAAAATTTAAGGTATACGGCGGAAGAAATAAACAAGGATTGACCTGTAAAACGCGGAAACAATTGTCTTTAAAACTAGATACCGAAATAATAGGCTGCGAAATATAGTTGATCGGTCCAAAGGAACGGACAATCCCACAAGCATCGGTAATCACTACTGTATATGTACTGTTGTTTGTATTAAACAAAGGCATTTGTACAGGGACAGCTACCGAAAGAGGGCCTCCCGAAGAAACCGTTTGCGTCCAGGATAACGAATTTTGATCGGTTGCCTGTGCCGTAAATACCAACTCCAATGGATAGCGTAATGGAATCGTGGGATCATCAGTCAGAAGTGTTAGCGTAGCCGCCCCCGTAGTACAAGAGTTTAATACACAATCCAACACCAAACTTCCTACCACTACATTGGGAGGATTCTCATAAAAAACGGTATACGTTCGTACAATAGCATCATTGCAATTGTCATTCACCCGAAACAAATAGGTCCCCGGCGGTAAATTAAAAAACTGATTGGAAGTCTGCGGGGGATAGGTCACCGGACCCGAAATAATTTCATAAGTAATGGGTTGCCCAACCGTAACATCAATCGTCACATCAGCATTGAAACAGTTCACTTGTTGCCCCGAAATTTGATATGACAAGACAGTACGTTCATCAGTAATCGTAACCATTGCTTGCTTACTGTTGCTGGCATTCCCCAAGGTTTGCAAAGCTACCACTTGATACGTTCCAGCAGTAAGTCCCGTGACTGATAATTGAGACGTAGTAACCACAGGCTGGGTAGTGTTAGGCAAGGCATATACCGAAAAGATTACAGTTGCATTGGGAGTTGTATTGGCCAATTCAAATTGTAAAGTACCATTACCAGTACACGTTTCATTTTGAACCACAACCGATAATGAAAAATCATTCAATTGCGCTTGAGCAAGCTTTGAAAAAAGCATTAGAATGAGTAGGCTGAAATAAAAAAATAACTTATTGCGCATATATATAAAAATTTAGGTAAATTCTATTTACTTTAAAAGTATAAGAATAACCTTATAAAGGTAATAAAATCTAATTGAGAAAACAAACGGATTTTAAAAGGAAAGAAAAAAATTAAATCTCGCTAGCCTTGGCTGTAATTCGTTTGATTTCTTGTTCCTTCCCTTTGGGATAAATCAACAAAACATCGTGATGGTCAACAATGATAAAATCATCCAAACCATCAATGACAATAAGCTTTTTCCCTTCGGCGCGAATAATATTGTTGGAGGCGTTTTCCAAAATTACAGTTGCATTCACCACCGCATTATCTTGAGCATCTTTATCTAATTTTTCATGAAGCGAACCCCAGGTTCCTAAATCGTTCCAGTCAAAAGTGGCGGGCAATACGTAGACGTTTCGGGCATGTTCTAAAATGGCATAATCAATGGAAATGTTTTCTGCATGCGCATAATGTTCCGTTATAAAATCGGATTCATTGGGGGTATTGTACGCTTCCATTCCCGCTGAAAACAAGGCATACATGGCAGGTTGAAAATGCTGAAAAGCTTCAGTTATCGCTTGTACATTCCAAATAAAAATTCCACCGTTCCACAAGTAATTACCCTGCTCCAAAAATTGTTTGGCCGTTTCATAATCGGGTTTTTCGCGAAATTGAACCACTGACTTCACTGCGGCAGTCTCTTTTTGATTGTATTCAATATATCCAAAACCCGTATTGGGGAAAGTGGGTTGAATTCCCAAAGTCATTAGTGCATTTTCTTTTGCACAAAAATCAAAACACTGCTGTAAATTTTGTGTAAACGCTTGTTCATCCTCTATCCAATGATCGCTGGGCGCAACCACGAATACTGCATCAGGATTTTGTTTTTTGATTTTAAATGAAGCATACAAAATACATGGCGCTGTATTGCGCATGGCGGGCTCTAATAGAATTTGCTGGGGTGCTACCTCTGGTAGTTGTTCTAAAACAAGGGCATTGTAACGTGCATTGGTCAATATCAGAATGTTCTCTACGGGAATACTCTTCGACAAACGACTGAACGTTTTTTGAATCAAGGTTTCCCCTGAACCCAACATATCGTGAAATTGCTTCGGAAAATCAGTTGTACTCACAGGCCAAAAACGAGAACCTACCCCGCCTGCCATTATAATCGCGTAATAATTGGAATTCATGTAGCTAAAATTGGTCTACAGTTCTTATCGAACCGTCGATACAAATATATTTAATCCCCATAGGATACGCATAAATATGATTAAAAAAAGATAAAATAATAGAAGGATTTATCCTCCTGGCACTAATTCTACCTCAGCATTGGCATTAAACAAAAACAATTTTCCCGTAGCCAATTCCAAACAAATATACCGTTTCACCCGTAACCCTTGCTTTTGAAAAATCCGACCGTTTTTAAGGCGAAAGCAAGCACCATTAGGCACTTCGTGGATAAAATAGATATCCGATTTACGCTCGTCAAACTGTTTTAACGCAAAAGCCAAACGCGCATCGGTATCACTGGAAGCCGTGGGATTTCGAAAATGTTGGGCTATCAAAGGCAACACTGAGTGTGGAAAAATCTCGGGTCGTATAAACGGTACCATCAACCGCTGAAACGTCATTTTCCACTCGACACCATGAGGTTTTATGTGCCTGCCGTATTGCTCAAAAGCCACCAAATGCGCAATCTCGTGAACCAAGGTGATCAAAAAACGGTACTTATTCAAATTGGCATTCACCGTAATTTCGTGCTTCCCATTGACCGCTTTCCGATAATCACCATGCCTCGTTTGACGCTCATGGACAATCTTCAAATGCACACTATGGGTTTTGATCAACTCAAAACAAGGCATTACAGCATGCTCAGGGAGGTATTTGGCGAGGACTTCCAAAGGAAAAATTATAAGTTATGAATTAAGAGATGAGTTTCAAATTTCGTCTCGTTGTTAAAATAATGCTTCGCAATATCCGAAAAACTTCCTCACAATCCTTATTTAATGAATCAAATTGAACTTCAGATATCCGTTGAGTAGCTACCATTAATTCTAACCAATATTGCGTTTCTGCACATTCTTTTTGAGCAATATGTAGTTTATGAATAAAATCTAATTTCGACTGTGCATTATGGGCTTCTCGCACATTAGCCCCAACAGAAGTAACCGACTTCAAAAACTGTCGTTCCGTTACAAAATCTCTATTGGTAAGCAATACTTGTTGATAAAATTGAACCCCTTTCAGGGCTAACTGAAAGCTTTTTTCTATTATTATACTTTTCTTCATGGCTTTTAAAAATTTGATATTTAATAAATGTATGTACTAGTTATAATTCATAATTCATAATTCATAATTCAATCATGGAGTAGAAGATGAAACCTGAATAATTTTTCCATTATGAAAAGCATTCCCTTTTAAGGTGAAATTATAGATATAATCGGCCATTTCGGCCGCAGATACAGGGGCTTGGTACCCAGGGAATGCTTCTTCCAACATTTCGGTTTGAACAGCTCCTAAGGCCAAAACATTAAATGCAATACCGCGCTCTTTGTATTCCTCAGCAAGCAGTTCCGATAAGGTAATGACAGCGCCTTTGCTCGAACTGTAAGCGGCCAATCCGGGGAATTTCATACTGCCTTGTACACCGCCCATCGAACTCACACTGACCACATGACTTCCCTCTGGCATGAAGGGCAGACAAACCTGCGTGAGCATCGCTATTCCGAAGACATTCACCTTGTAAACCCGGTCAAAATCTTCCATACGCAATTGTTCAAAGGGCTTGTTGACCAAACTCCCCGCATTGTGTACAAGTCGATCTACCTGCTTCCAACTATGGGTGAGAAAATTCCGGACCTGTTGCAAATCGTCCTCTACCATTAAATCAAGGGAGAAGCAAGTAATATTGGGGTGTTGCATCAATTCCTGAGGGATTTTTCGCGATAAGGCCAACACTTGATGCCCCGCTTCTGCACATTGTAGTGCTAATTGCAAACCGATTCCTCGGGATGTTCCAGTAACGATAATATTCATAGGTTTTAGGTCTAATTGGTCACTCTATTTTTTGCGCATCCGCAGCTCATGGTCCTTGGAGCAAAGTTAGGGATTTCAACACACAAAAAAACCTCCACTAAGGGAGGTTTCTTCACTATTCATCTATACATTAAGCAATAAGTCCTCTGGAAATTACAATACGCTGAATCTCAGAAGTTCCTTCATAAATCTGCGTAATCTTCGCATCACGCATCATACGCTCTACATGATACTCAGCCACATATCCGTTCCCTCCGTGAATCTGAACTGCCTCATTGGCTACCTCCAACGCAACTTCGGAAGCATACAATTTGGCCATCGCACCACTGTGGGCAATATCTTTTCCTTCATCTTTCTCCACCGCTGCTTTCATCACCAACAATTTAGCCGCTGTCGTTTTCAAATACATATCGGCCAATTTGAAAGCAATTGCTTGGTGTTTAAAAATTTCTTTCCCGAAAGCTTTGCGCTCTTGGGCATATTTCAACGCCAATTCATAAGCACCATACGCAATACCTAGAGCTTGCGAAGCGATACCAATCCGGCCTCCATTCAAAACATTCATGGCAAAAGAAAATCCAAAACCATCTTCACCTATACGGTTTTCTTTCGGCACTTTAACATCGGTAAACATTAAAGAATGCGTATCCGAACCGCGAATACCCATCTTTTTTTCTTTGGGCCCAATTTCAAATCCTTCCCACCCTTTTTCTACAATTAATGCATTGATTCCTTTGTGTCCTTTTTCAGGATCAGTTTGCGCCATAACCAAATAGGTTGAAGCGGTTGAACCGTTGGTAATCCAGTTTTTGGTTCCATTCAACAAATAATAATCCCCCATGTCTTTCGCCGTCGTTTTTTGCGAAGTGGCATCCGAACCTGCTTCAGGCTCCGACAAACAGAAAGCACCGATCTTTTCACCTTTGGCTAAAGGCACCAAATATTTCATTTTTTGTTCTTCGCTACAGTATTTCTCCATACCCGCACAGACCAACGAGTTATTCACCGACATAATTACCGCCGCTGAAGCATCGACTTTGGCAATCTCCGTCATCGCCAACACATACGATACACTATCCAATCCAGCGCCCCCGTATTTGGGGTCAACCATCATGCCCATAAAACCCAAATCAGCCATCATTTTGACCTGCTCGGAAGGGAACTTGGAGTGTTCATCGCGTTCAATCACGCCGTGCAATAATTCGTTTTGAGCAAAATCACGCGCCGCCTGCTGAATCATCAAATGCTCTTCGGTAAGATTAAAATCCATATAAATTCGTGTTTGTTAGTCGTAAATTTTAATTTTGGTTTCCAAATGTATAATATAAAACGCGAAACTTCAAACGATTTCGTAATTTTAAAAAATGTCTAAACACACCTATCATATTCTCGGCGTCATGTCGGGCACATCCCTCGACGGCATTGACTTGGCTGAAGTTTTTTTTACGTTCGAAAACGGGCGTTGGACCTATGCGTTCGGCGTTTCTGCCACCTTGCCTTATTCCAATAGTTGGCACCGTCGTTTGCAGGATGCCCTCCACTATGCCCCACCCGAACTTCAACAACTTAATCAGGAGTATACTGCCTATCTCGGCGAAGTGATTGCGACTTTTATTCAAACCCATGACCTTCAAGCCCTTGATGCGGTATGCTCTCATGGACATACGATTCTTCACCAACCGCAAAACGGATATACTTTACAAATCGGCAACCTTCCTGAAATTGCGTCGTATTGCCAACAAACGGTAGTGTGCGATTTTCGCGTGCAGGATGTAGAACGCGGTGGACAAGGCGCTCCTTTGGTTCCTATCGGCGACCGAATGCTGTTTTCAGAGTACACTTATTGCCTCAATCTCGGGGGGTTCTCCAACGTCTCCTTTGAACACCATCAACGCCGCATTGCCTTCGATATTTCGCCCGTCAATACCGTTCTCAATCACTATGCCGCACAACTTGGAATAGCCTATGATGCCGGGGGAGAACGTGCGGCCGAGGGAACACTTTTGCCTGAGCTATTGAAGGCTTTAAATGGCTTGGAATACTACACACAACCCTTTCCTAAATCGTTGGGGGTTGAATTTGTGCGCGAAAAAGTCTTACCCCTGATGCACCGTTACAACCCCTCGCCCATTGACGCGCTTCGCACCTTTACCGAACATATTGCCTACCAAACCGCCCAGGCATTACCCATTGCCCAAGGACGTTTACTCATCACTGGCGGAGGCGCTTACAATCATTTTTTACTTCAACGAATGCAAGCCTACCTCCCCGAAATGACCCTCATCGTGCCCGATAACACAACCTTAGAATTTAAAGAAGCCTTGATTTTTGGGTTGTTGGGCGTACTGCGCTTGCGGGAGGAAATCAATGTGCTTTCGAGTGTTACTGGTGCCCTCGAAGACCATTGCAGTGGAAAAGTATACCCTTGGAAAGGATGAATTATAAAGGAATCCGTACTTTTGCGGCACAAATAAACTACGATGAAAGATTTACTGAAAAAATTTGAAAATAAACAACCCGAAATTGTATTCAACTGGAAAGATAGCGAAACCGATGCGGAAGGTTGGACGGTAATCAATTCCCTTCGTGGCGGTGCTGCCGGAGGTGGAACACGAATGCGTAAAGGGCTTGATATGAACGAAGTGCTTTCATTGGCCAAAACCATGGAAGTGAAATTTACCGTATCCGGTCCTGCCATTGGAGGCGCAAAATCAGGGATCAACTTTGACCCCAACGACCCGCGTAAAAAAGACGTTTTGAAACGTTGGTACAAAGCAGTATCGCCACTATTGAAAAGTTATTACGGCACGGGGGGCGACCTAAACGTCGATGAAATCCACGAAGTAATTCCCATGACCGAAGAATGTGGCGTATGGCATCCGCAAGAAGGGGTGTTTAACGGGCATTTCAAACCCACCGATGCTGACAAAATCAACCGTATTGGTCAATTGCGTCAAGGCGTGATTAAGGTGATAGAAAACCCTAAATTTTCCCCCGATGTTTTGCGAAAATACACCGTAGCCGATATGATTACAGGATACGGAGTCGCCGAGGCCGTTCGCCATTATTACAACACCTATGGTGGGGATTATCAAGGTAAAAAAGCAATTGTGCAAGGATTTGGCAACGTGGGTTCGTCCGCTGCATTTTACCTTGCTGAAATGGGAGTTCGTGTCGTCGGAATCCTTGACCGTGAGGGTGGCGTTATGAATGAAAACGGATTTACCTATGACGAAATCAAACGTTTGTTCCTCAACAAAGACGGCAATAAATTGGTGGCCGAAAACATGATTCCTTTTACCGAAATCAATGAAAAAATATGGAACATGGGAGCCGAAATTTTTGCTCCTTGCGCCGCATCTCGTCTCGTCACGCAAAGCCAAGTCGATGCTATGATCGAGAGCGGATTGGAAGTCATCACTTGTGGAGCCAATGTGCCTTTTGCTGACAAGGAGATTTTCTTCGGTCCCATTATGGAATGTACCGATCAAAAGGTGAGTTTGATTCCTGATTTCATATCTAACTGTGGTATGGCGCGCGTGTTTGCCTATTTTATGGAGAAAAAAGTCCAAATGACCGATGAAGCTATTTTCTTCGACACCTCCGAAACCATCAAAAAAGCTATCGAACGCTTACATGATCGCAAATCCGATAAACAAAACATTAGTGCTACTGCCTTTGAAATTGCCCTTCAACAACTTGTATCATGAAAGTAACTCGATTGTTTACTTCCTTTTTTGAAAGTGAAAAAGCAGGCGGATTAGTTCTTGTTTTTTGCACGATACTCTCCCTATTCTTGGCCAATTCCCAATGGTCGGAATCCTACTTGCATTGGTGGCATACTGCCTTGGGTGGAAAAACTGTAGAATATTGGATCAACGACGGTTTGATGGCTATTTTCTTCTTGCTTATTGGACTTGAACTTGAACGGGAAGTATACATTGGTGAACTCTCCAAAATCAAAGACGCTGCCCTGCCCTTAGCGGGAGCTTTAGGCGGCATGCTCGTGCCTGCGTTACTGTTTGTTGTATTCAACCACGACACTCCTACCCTCAAAGGCTATGGTATTCCTATGGCAACCGATATTGCTTTTGCCATTGGGATCTTGTCGCTTTTGGGCAAACGGGTTCCTGTGGCTTTGAAAGTCTTTTTGACCGCGTTGGCTGTCATCGATGACTTGGGCGCCATTTTGATGATTGCCATTTTTTATACTGATAGTTTACAACTTGTAAACCTCGGCATTTCGCTGGGGGTGTTTGGAGTGTTGCTTATCCTCAACCGACTAAAGGTCAACAACCTCTTGTGGTACCTCATTGGAGGGATAATTATGTGGTATTTCATGTTGCATTCTGGAGTGCATGCCACAATTACTGGCGTTCTTTTGGCCTTTGCCATTCCGTTTGAAAATGGGAATCCACGCACAATTTCGTACCAACTCCAACATTGGTTACACCATCCCGTAGCCTTTGTTATCATTCCTATTTTTGCCCTATGCAATACCGCTGTTGTGATCGAAGGCAATCTCATCGATACCTTACAGCACCCGTATAGCATTGGCATTCTGGTAGGCTTAATCATGGGGAAACCGTTGGGAATTTTTGCCTTTAGTTGGCTCACCGTTCGTTTCAAACTCACCCAACTCCCCGAAGGATTTACGTGGCAGCGGCTTTTGGGACTCGGTATGTTGGGCGGTATCGGATTTACCATGTCCATCTTTATCACCCTACTAGCCTTTGACGATACGACCGTCATCAACAACAGCAAATTTGTGATTGTAATCGCTTCGACCGTATCGGGCCTTTTGGGCTACCTCTGGTTGCAAAAAACGCTTCCTCCTCCCGCAACTACCCCCAATGAATGATAATTTTTTGTACTTTTCAGCGTTAAATTCAAAAACCGCGTATGGATTTCCAAGAACATTCCACCCAAGACGTCTCTTTTGACCGCTCACAAGACCGTCTAAAACCGCTCGGAGAGACCACCACCCAGGACAAACGCCTTTCGTTAGTTTTGGCCACAGTGCTTTACGCCCTGCTGATATTGGTTTTGTTTTTCATTCGCTTTTGGCCTCCCTCCGACAAAGAAATGGCGGCTTTAATTGCAGGCGGTGGCGGTGGCGGCGGTGTGACGGTGAACTTTGGCGACAGTGACTTCGGTTCGGGTTCGGATTACCGCAACGACGACCTCAATGTCACCAACCAAAAAGCAACTGCAACCCCTACACCTGAAGAAAGTTTGCTTACCGACGATAGCGATGCTGCCCCTGACGAAGTGGTTGTTCCCAAAAATGAACCGACCAAAAAACCGGTGACACCAACCAATCTTCCCATAAAAACAACGAAACCTAAAGAGGTAAAACAACCCGTTCGTAAAGTCGACGATGCCTTAGCCAACATTCTCAAAGGAGGAAACCGCGGCGGCGATGGCGATGATGCTGCAGGAGGTAATAAAGGAAAAACCAACGGCAGTCTCGGTTCCAACGGCTACTACGGTAGTGGCGGAAGCGGCGGCGGTACGGGAGGCGGAAATGGCCCTGGGAATGGAACAGGAACAGGTCCCGGCTCAGGAAGTGGCACTGGCGGCGGAAATGGCAGTGGCAACGGACGCGGAAACGGTCCCGGCTATGAACTGGCAGGCCGAAAAGCGCTCAACAAACCCCAACCCGCCTATACGTGTAATGAAGAAGGAACCGTGGTCGTTCAAATCACTGTGGATAAAAACGGAAACGTCATCGATGCCAAACCGGGCGCGCGCGGCACCACCAACTCTGCTTCATGCCTTGCTAGTCAGGCTAAGATTGCAGCCATGCAAACCAAATGGTCGGCCAGTCCCGACGGTGCCGAACGACAAGTGGGAAAAATCACTTACAACTTCAAATTAACAGAATAAACAAAAGCGCTTTCGGGCTCTTTTTTTAGGTCTTATTTTTTTCACTAATCCATTTCGATAGGTAGCGGGTGCTTTGCAATGTATGGTGGTTGAGCAATTGTCCCACAACATTGGCCTCGCGATGCTGTTCCAGTTGTGTTCGAACCAAATCCCAACGCGACCAAAATCGGTCGGTATGAAGTGCTGCAGAAAACTGTTGTTGCAACAACACAAACCCTTGTTCTTGCGCTGTAGTCCAAGCCAAAGCGTTGGTGTAAAGATTGACTGCTGCCGCTACAAAAACATCCCAATCGTCGGTGATGACCCCGTTCCATAGGCCGTCGTGGTGCATTCCTTCGGCGCCGATTGGAGTGGTAACTGTAGGGGTACCCATTTGCATGGCTTCGAGCAACTTGCCTTTAATACCTGCCCCAAAACGCAATGGAGCGAGCATAACCTTGGCACTGGCAATGGTAGCCAACGCTTCGGGAGCACGCCCTAAGCAAAGAAATCCTTGCGCGGGTTGGTGCATTTGTTGGATGCGTTCGGAGGTGTATGCGCCATATATTCGGAGTTGTGCGTGGGGCAATTGACGTCGAATCTTTGGCCAGAGTACCTCTTTCAAAAGCAGTACCGCATCGGAATTGGGATCGTGCATGAAATTGCCCATAAACACAAAATCGGCGCGCGACGTAAAATCGGGTATCGAAGTCCCTTTTTCCCCAAACAAGGGCAAATACACCAATTGAGCTGCTGGAAATTGCCATTCGTTTTGCAACCATTCGTATTCAAAAGCCGAAATGACCAGCACCCAATCACAGCGGTAAAAGGCAGCCAGTTCACGTTTGGCGGTATCCGAAAGCAACAAACTACGGGAAAGCGGCACTTGCTTTTTGACCGCCTGTTGCCGTGCGGCACGTAAAAAATGTAGGTCTTGACTATCGAGCAGCGTAAAGGCTTGGGGACACTGTTCGCGTACGCGCCAGCCAAACTGTTCTTCGGTCACAAAACGGTCAAAAATCACCACATCGGGTTGCAAGGTCTTCACCCAATCGTCGAAGGCCGTATCGTTGACGGCTATAGGGTGAAAGGTATAGGGATAAGCCGCCCAATCGATAGAAAAATCGCGGTTTTGCGCTGCTGAGGCCACGGTAATAGCGTATCCTTTGGCTGCAAAAAGGGAAAGGAGTTGCAACGAACGGGAGCCTGCTGCCGACGATTGCGGTTCGGGCCAAACGAGACCGATAAAAAGTAGCCGTGGAGTTTCCATTCCTACAAAGAAAACATTTAATTTTGTGGCATCAAAACGCAATCGTTATGTTGGGATTACAATTGGCCACCGACCCGCGCTGGGTGAATATCGTAGAAGCAAATATTGAGGAAATCTTAACCGACCACGCTTGGTGCGAGCAAAAAGCGGCTTCCAATGCGATTTACATTATTGTCAACAACTCCGATAAGGTGGAACTGGTGACTGAAATGTTGCGCATTGCGCGGGAGGAATTAGAGCATTTTGAACAAGTGCATGAAGTGATAAAAAAACGGGGATTGGTGTTGGGTCGCGAGCGCAAGGACGACTATGTAGGCGAATTGGTGAAATTTATGAAAAAAGACGGCAGCCGCAACGATGCCTTGATTGAGCGTTTGCTTTTTGCCGCCATGATTGAAGCGAGAAGTTGTGAGCGTTTTAAAGTTTTATCCACCAACATAAGCGACCCTGAGTTGGCGCAATTTTACCGCGAACTGATGATTAGCGAAGCGGGGCACTACACGGCCTTTTTGAAATTTGCCCGTCAATACAGCGAATCGATCGATGTAGACAAGCGGTGGAAAGAATGGATTGCCTTTGAAGCCTCGATCATCACCAAATACGGCAACAAAGAAACGGTACACGGGTAAAGGATATTGGCGTAGGGCGCTGCGATAGAAGCTCCGTAAAGCAAGCGCTTCGCCACAGAAAGGCACGTATCATACCCAAGACTTTAGCAGAAAGAGGTACAACGGCGGGAGTGAGTAGTTATCAGCGCATCAAAAATGTACCTTTAAATTTAATATTCAATCTTTGCTATATTCTACAACTTTTCCGCTAGCAGAGGTAATTTTCACTCCAGAAATTGTATTGTTCGTTTTATTTAATAAGTTAGGGCATTCGCTTGTTTACTTTGGCGTACAATTGTAAACTATGGAGTAGCTCACCACTCCACCGACAATTTCAATTGGCCTCCGAGTCCGTCTTGAACGATACGCATTAGAGTAGAGAGGCGAATGTCGCTTGCATTATTTTCAATTCTTGAAATATAATTTTTGGTAGTACCCACTTTTAGCGCCAAATCTTCCTGGGTTAACTGTTGTTTTTTTCGGGCTTCTTGAATTAATACACCTATTTTAAACGCTTGAAATTCGGCTTCAAACTTTTCTCTTGAAGCTGAACCCACTTTACCATAATTCGCATCTAAGTGCGAGGCAAAAGGCTGAATATTATTGTTTGTTTTCATGTTGTTGGGTATTATTTTGAGGTTTAGTGTGATTCATTTTTAGCGGCAACCTAATCTTGAAAGTACCACTTTCTATAATCTCTTTTTTTCAAAATATTCTTTTTTCAAACGTTCCGCCTTTTTTATCTCTCTTTTGGGTGTCTTTTGGGTCTTTTTTTGAAAACCTCCAAGTAAAACCACCAGTTGTTCTTTGTCGAAAAAACAAAAAATTCTGTAAATGCCTTTTCCCGCTGCGATTCGAATTTCCCATAATCCTGAGGTATGGGTAAGATGTTTAAAATACCGCTCTGGCACAATAGGTAAACTTTCGATCAAAAGAACGGTCCAGTCTATTTTCTTTCTAACTTCTACAGATTGCTCATTGTAAAAATCAGTAAAATAACTTTTATAAATCCCTATTTCTCTTCTAAATGGCTTCAAAACAACTAATCTACTACAAAGTTATCCAAATAGGCAACAATTTGCAACCTATTTTAAAATTATTTGTAAACAACTTCTAAGTTTTCGCTCCAAAATCGTGTACCATCGATGTCAACATTCGCGAAAGCAGGGAAACGTTAGGTAAGACAGGGGGAAGCCCGCACCTATTAAACAACCGGCAAGTCTGGCTTATACTACACAAAAAGCGTACTACCACTACGCATCATGCGTACACACACTTCGCAACATGCGTGGGTACACTACGTAAAAAGCGTACTAACACTGCGCATTATGTGTACTCACACTACGCATCATGCGTGGGTACACTACGCAAAAAGCGTACTAACACTGCGCATTATGCGTACCTCCTCGCTAAAAAGAGGCACGTATCACACCCAAGACTTTAGCAGAAAGAGGTACAACGGCGGGAGTGGGATTACCGTAACCATCCTTTTACTGGACTGACGTTGAGACTAATTCCATAAAAGTTATTACGAATAGTGAAATTGCCAGAGGTGTCGGGACTATTTTCAAGATTGAAAATTTCATATTCACCAGTAACATAATCAGGTGCAATTGAATTATTTACAAAGAAAGACATGTCAAAAAGAGCCCAACTGGTTTTATAATGTGCTCCTAATGATAGTTCATACGAAAAATTAATGCTATTTTGACCACTAGAATATGATTTAAATATTGGTTTTTCACTTACTTCAACCCCCGAGATTAACTCTTCATTTGTTCCTGTAATTAAATTTAAATTCAACCCCACTCCAAAAACGAGATTTACTTTTTTAGTCATTTTTAAAAAATACTCTGTTTTTATCGGTACAGCAATTATAAACTGATTGTAAGGGTCAAATTGAGTAAGCAAATTTTCAAGACCATTTCCAATATCACTATCTGATATATTCAAATCAAATTTCGGTATAAATTCTTTGGCGATAATCCCTGTTTTGAAATTAACATTTCCCGTTTGAGCAAAATTGTAGTAAAATCCAAATTGATAAGAAAAATCGTTGGTAAATCGCATACTTGGATACATCGAACCATTTAAATTCCAAGCGTCGCTTTTCTTTAAAATTGAGGGTTGAAAAACAAAACTAAGCTTGGAGTACTTTTGATGAAAAAGATGCTCAGCTTCTTGGGACAATCCAAAAAACGAAGAAAAAGTAGCAAGTAAAATGCTTGCTACTTTTAAAAGATTAATCAATCGGCATATCATAAAAAGGATCAATTTTTTAAATTATTAGGATTTTTTCTTTCAAAACTGCATATGTAAATATTTCAATCCCATTTTACCAATTATTATTCTTTAATAATTATTTTCGATGAGGAGGTAATACTAACAACCTTTACAATATAAACGGCATTAGGTAATGAACTAATATCAATAGTATTATTATTTACTTTATTGGTATAATCGCCAATTAATGAACCTGACTCTGTATAAATTTCAATAGATTTTATAGTATCACCTTGTTTAATATCAATAGTTAAATTACTTTGTGCTGGATTTGGTGACATATTTAAAGGATTGTCTACTTTTACTGTTAGAGTTTGAACGGTTTCTTCTTTAGATATTTCAGATTCTATAATTTCCTTTAAACCAGTATTTGTTTGACTTGCTTGTTTTTGTGTACTATCGGTTACAACTGTTCCAGAGTTCTCAAAAATGATTTCTTTGAATTCTTTGACATAACTACTTTTTGATGAAATAGCCAACACGTAAGTTTTTGAAGCGTCAAATATTAC
>NZ_JBEILJ010000002.1:0-114747 GCF_040379285.1 Flavobacterium sp.
ATGATTGGGCAGCACTGTTCGCCTCGATTTTTATTGTCTACAACAGTTACCGCATTTTTCGTCCCGCTTTAGGAGAAATTATGGACGAACATTTATATGATGATTTGGTAAATGAAATTCGTCAAAATGCACTTCATGTTCCCGGAATTATCGCTACCGAAAAATGTTTCATTCGTAAAGCGGGCATGAAATACCATGTCGACCTTCATGCAGTTGTCGATAGAAACTTGACAGTGAAACAAGGCCACGATCTTGCTCATTCGTTAAAAGATGCGCTACGAGAAAACTTACCCCAATTAGGACATGTTTTAATTCACATTGAACCCCATGATGAAATTCGCCAGAACGCTTAAAAACCGTATTGCATTCTACTACATACTCACCACAGCCATTCTGGTGTTTGTGGCCTTTTTGGCTGTATACAGTATTGTAAAAATTACGGTTTACCATGATTTGGATCGCGACATTCAGACTGAGGTCAAAAAACACCTCTCGGAAATTTCTGTACAAAAAGGGATTGTGACCATTGAACATGAAGAGGAATGGCGGGAACGCGAACACAATACATTGGATGTTAATCCCGTTTTCATTCAATTTTCCGATACTTTAGGAAAGGTTTTTGAAAAATCACCGAATCTCAAGAAACATGCCTTAAAGATTCACCCCGAACAGGAAGATAAAACCTTGTACGACTGTCAGCTGGAAGGAAATCAAATTCGGCAAATCCAAGTCCCACTTTATGAAAAAGGAAAAAAAATAGGCTATCTCATTATCGCTATGTCGTTGGTCGATGGCTTGTCGGTGCTTCACAACTTGTTTATCATTTTGGTTTTGGCTTATCCGACCATTCTTTTGATTTTATTTCTGATTGCACGATCCATTGCAGGAAGAAGTATTCGGCCTATTCAAAATGTGATTTCGACCGCTCGAATGATTACCCGCGAGAATTTGAAATCACGTATTACTCCACCCGTCAATCGAGACGAAATATTTACATTGACCGAAACAATTAATGCCCTTTTGGATCGCATTGAACAAGCGGTTGAACGCGAAAAGCAGTTTACCTCTGATGCCTCGCACGAATTAAGAACCCCTTTGGCAGTGATTCGGGGCACGCTGGAAGTATTGCAACGAAAACCTCGATTGGTAGAGGAATACAATCAAAAGATTAACCACTGCATTACAGAAGTCGATCGTATCAATTCGATGATCGAGCAGTTATTGGTTTTAGCGCGTTTGGAGAATCAAAAGCAATCCTTAACGCTGGAACCGCTTGTTTTAAACGAAATCATCAGTTCGTGTTGGACGCATTTTGACACCAAGATTTTAGACAAACAGATCCAAATCAAAGAGTCGTATACCGATACTTTTGAAGTAGCCAGTGACCGATATTTTCTAACTATTATTCTCCATAATCTTGTATCCAATGCCTTAAAGTATTCGCCTGAAAAAAGTACGATTGAAGTTGCCATTCAATCCAAGTCCAACGGAACGCTATTGTGTCTCAAAGATCAAGGGATGGGTATAAATCCAACCGAATGGGAGACAGTTTTTCAACCTTTTTACCGCAGTAAAGCTGCCCAAGATCAACCCGAAATCAAAGGACACGGTTTGGGTTTGTCTATTGTAAGTCGTTTATGTGAACTGTTGGGCATTCAAATTTCACTCGACTCCAAAGAGGGGGGAGGTACCTCGATTTTCTTATTTTTTCCTACCGAAATTTAAGCCGTTCTTAATTTATTTCTACTTGGGTTCAGCTACCTTTGTAACACAAAAGATGAATTATGCTCCAAAGACTCATTGCTTTTAGTTTAAAAAACAAACTTATCGTTTTACTTTTTACGGCGATCATCGTCGGTTTTGGTATACATTCTGTCTTTCAAATCTCTATTGGTGCTGTACCCGATGTTACCAATAATCAAGTACAAGTTATTACGACGTCTCGCAATCTTTCAACCCAAGATATCGAACAGTTTATTACCTATCCGGTTGAGATTGAAATGGCCAATTTGCCTGGAGTAAAAGAGATTCGTTCCATTTCAAAATTTGGACTTTCAGTGGTTACCATCGTTTTTGAAGACGATATGGGAACCTATTTGCCACGTCAATTGATTGCCGAAAAGATTATTGCCGCGTCTGAAAAGATACCTCCCGGATTTGGTACCCCACAAATGGGACCGATTACTACGGGATTGGGCGAGATTTATCAATATACGCTTGAAGTTAAGCCCGGTTACAAAGATTTATACGATGCCACCGACTTACGCACCATTCAAGATTGGATGGTCAAAAGACAATTGTCGGGAATTAAAGGGGTGGTTGAAATCAATACCTGGGGAGGCTATTTAAAACAATACGAAGTAGCTATCAATCCGGCCAAACTCAAAGCGATGAATATTGCTACTTCGGAGGTGTTTACCGCCTTGTCTCTAAATAATAGTGTGGCCGGAGGTGCCTACATTGAAAAGGCCAATCAAAGCTATTTTATTAGGGGAGAGGGTAAAGTAAAATCCCTCGAGGATATAGGAAATATTGTAGTCGCCAACAAGAATGGAGTACCGATTTATGTTAAAGATGTAGCGCAAATTCGATTCGGTCACGCCAATCGCTTCGGAGCCATCACGGGCAACGGACAAGGGGAGAAAGTGATGGGTCAAATTATGATGTTGAAAGGCGGTAACTCCAAGCAAGTTATTCAGGAGGTTAAAACACGAATTGCATCCTTACAGCAATCATTGCCTGAAGGCGTGTATATCAATCCCGTCATTGAACGCTCTGAATTGGTTGGAAAAACGACATTTACAGTGGCCGAAAACTTGATTCTGGGGTGTTTGATTGTCATCTTTGTCGTGGTTCTTTTGTTAGGAAATTGGCGCTCGGGATTGGTTGTCGCTTCAGTGATCCCGCTATGTTTGTTGTTTGCCATTTCGTTTATGAATATTTTTGATATTGATGCCAATTTGATGAGTTTAGGCGCTATCGATTTTGGAATCATCATCGATGGTGCTGTCATTATTGTGGAGTTTATCGCATTTCAAATTGCTCATAAAGCCAAGCATTTAAAACATTTGACGAAGGAAGAACAGCAACTTCAAGTCGATGAGATTACCTTCAAAAGCGCCTCCAAAATGATGAACTCGGCGGTTTTTGGACAGTTGATTATCCTTATTGTCTTTATCCCTATTTTGTCCTTGTCGGGCGTAGAAGGCAAAATGTTTAAACCCATGGCGATGACCTTCAGCTTTGCCTTGATTGGGGCCATGTTGTTTTGTTTTACCTATGTTCCCGTAGTGGCCTCTTTGGTTTTGAAACCGGAGGAAGAATCCAAAGACTCCTTTACGGTTCGTTTGATTCGCCGATTAAATTCGTGGTATGAACCGACGATTCGATGGGCGCTCGACAATACCAAAAAAGTATTGTATGGAGCCGGAGCGTTGTTGGTATTGACCCTCGGACTTTTTACAACGATGGGAGGAGAGTTCATTCCTACCTTGGATGAAGGCGATTTTGTGATACAACCCGTTTTAAAAACAGGAACATCCTTATCCAAAACAATTGCCATAACCACCGAAATTGAAAAAACAATTCTTAAGAAATTTCCTGAGGTTGAACAAGTGGTGAGTCGTATTGGTGCTGCCGAAGTACCGACCGATCCGATGAGTATGGAGGAAAGTGATGTAATTGTAAAATTGAAACCTCGAAGTGAATGGACCTCGGCATCGACTAAAGACGAATTGGCTGATAAGATAAAAACGGCTGTAGAACAACATATTCCAAATATTGAAATTGAATTTACACAGCCCATTGAAATGCGGTTCAACGAATTGATTTCGGGAACAAGAAGCGATGTGGCGATTAAAATTTTTGGAGAAGACTTAAATGTTTTGGCTGAACGTGCCCATGCCATTAAAAATGCGATAAAAAATGTAGAAGGTGCTTCCGATATTATTGTTGAAAAAACAGAAGGTTTGCCCCAAATGTCGGTGCAATACGATCGCGCCAAAATAGCGCGTTACGGAATGAATGTTGAAGCGCTAAACGACATGATTTCGTTGGGGTTTGCTGGGAAAAGTGTGGGAACTGTTTTTGAAGGTGAAAAACGGTTTGATTTGGTCATTCGTTTGGATCAAAAAAACCGCCAAACTATAGAAGATTTACGCAATCTCTATGTTACCACACCGCAAGGAGAACAAATCCCTCTTTTTCAGTTGGCAAAAATCGAATACACAGAGGGTCCGGCCAAAATATCACGTGACAACACCCACCGCCGTATTGTAGTAGGTATCAATGTACGCAACCGCGATATGCAAAGTGTAGTCGATGATATCCAGAAAATAATTCAAACCCAAATTAAATTGCCTTCGGGATATTACATTACCTATGGGGGGCAATTTGAAAATCTAAAAAGTGCTGAAGCTCGTTTGTTGATAGCAGTCCCTGTCGCTTTGTTCCTTATTTTTGTCTTGTTGTATTTTGCGTTTCAATCGGTACGCGAAGCCTTGATGGTTTATTCGGCTATCCCTTTATCGGCGGTAGGGGGAATCCTGTTTTTGTTTCTGCGCGATTTGCCTTTCAGTATTTCTGCTGGGGTCGGTTTCATCGCTTTGTTTGGAATTGCAGTACTCAATGGAATAGTGTTAATCGAACATTTTAAAGAACTTAAAAAAGAAGGAATGCAAGATATTAATGCCTTAATTTTAAAAGGATCTTCCGATCGATTGCGACCTGTATTGTTGACCGCCGCTGCCGCTGCATTAGGATTTTTACCTATGGCCATTTCGAGTTCGGCGGGCGCCGAAGTTCAACGTCCTCTCGCAACCGTAGTCATCGGGGGACTGGTGACAGCCACCTTTTTGACCCTTATCGTATTACCCGTTTTGTATAAAGTTTTGGATACTAAAGAAGCGAAAAAAGCTAAATTAAAAATCAATACCAAATTACTTGTTTTGACGCTATTTTTTTCGTCCTTCTGGAGTTTTGCACAACAAAAAAATGCGGAGTTGGAGGGATTGTTGGAAAAAGCAACGACCAACAATGCAGCACTCAAAGCAATGAATACCAATGTCGATCGTGCTAAAGCTGCCATCAAAACGGCCTATACCATTGACAAGACCACCTTGTATTACAGTTACGATCAAAATAATTTGGCCTTAAACGATATTCCCATAAAAGTCTTTGGCGTTCAGCAACTATTTAGTTTTCCTACGTTGTATGGGGTACAACGAAAAGTACTGGAAGCCGAATACGAAAAAGAAAAAGCAGCCTTTGAACTACAAAAGTTAGCCATTTTTCAGGAAGTTGCACAGCATTACAATACCTTGGTCTACCTGAATCATCAAAAAGAAATGTATCACTATTTGGATAGTTTGTATCAAAATTTTTCAAGAGCCAGTGGACGAAAATTTGAATTAGGAGAGAGTAATTATTTGGAAAAAATCACCGCCGAGAGCAAGTATCGTCAAATTCATACCAAGTTGGAACAATTGGATGTGGCACTAGAAGCTTCTTATGCGCGGTTGCGTGCCGTATTACAAGATAAAGAGGCTCCCGCGGTTAACACAAAAAAGTTAGAGCCCATAATGGCGTTGGAGTATAGTTCAAATAAAATTCTTTACGATGTTTATTTTCAAAAAGTTAGCGATGTAAGCAATCGGAATATTGTACTCCAAAAGCAAGGCTGGTTGCCCGATTTGAGTTTGGAATATTTTCAAGGGCGAAACAACGGATTGTCGTCCTCATTGTACGGATTTCAAGTAGGGGTTTCAGTTCCTTTGTTTTTTGGTGCAACGCAAGCAAAAGTAAAAACAGCCCAATTGGAGCAACAACGTTGGGAATTTCAGAAGCAGGATCACATTCAACGATTGGAGCAAATGATAAAAGCCCAACAAAAAGAACTTGAACGGTACCAAAAAGCCATGCAATATTATCAGGAAACGGGGAAACAATTGGCTGATGAAATTACCAAAGTAGCTGATCGAAGTTTTAAGCAAGGTGAAATTGACTTTTTTCAATACATCATCAGTTTGGAAAATGCAACCGAAATTCGCGCCGCCTATCTGGATGCGGTATACCATTATAATGCCCTTCATTATCAATTATACTATTTGACAATTCCCTAATTATGAAAAAAACAATCGTTATACCGCTGATTTTGCTTGCGCTAGGGTGTAAAAACGAATCGGCCACTTCTGAAGAAATAGTTCAAGATGCAGGCTATGTAACCGTGTCACAACAGCAATTTAACACCATGGGAATGGTCATCAGTATGCCTTTTGTCAAGGATTTCGATGTATCCATCAAAACTTCGGGAAGAATTGATGTTCCCCCAAAAAATCGAGCAAAAATTACAACTTACATCGGTGGTTTTGTAAAGTCCTCAGACCTGTTGATAGGGGATAAGGTGCAAAAAGGACAAGCATTGTTGACTATTGAAAGTCCTGAGGTGGTAGACCTACAGAAAGAGTATCTCACTGTAGCCCGACAGATTTCCTACTTGAAGTCGGAATTCACGCGGCAAAAAACCTTATACGATGAAAAAATTACCTCGCAAAAGAATTACTTAAAAGCCGATAGCGACTACAAAACGGCCTTGGGACAATACCAAACATTGCGGCAAAAGTTGGTGATGTTGCATATTAACCCCAACGCTGTTGAACAGGGTAAGATAGCTTCAACAATTACGTTGTATGCCCCAATTTCGGGCGATGTGATTGCTGTAAATGCAACTGTGGGGATGGCTGTCAATCCGTCGGAGTCGTTAATGGAAATTGTCAATACCCGCGAATTGCATGTCGAGTTGAGTGTTTTTGAAAATGACATTTTACAAGTAAAAGAAAATCAGTTAATCAAATTTACTGTTCCCGAAGCCACTCAAAAAGAATACACAGGAAGTGTTCATTTGATTGGGAAATCAATCGAAGGTACAGAGCGTACAACCAATGTGCACGGCCATTTGGATGAAGAACAAAAACAAGAACTTCTCACAGGAATGTTTGTGGATGCCCGTATCGTGATTGATCGCAAAAAAGGGTATGCGATTCCGAAAGACGCCTTAGGAAAAACGAATGACAAATATTTTGTACTTTTATTACATCATAAAGATGCCAAAGGATTCCATTTTACCAAAGTGCCCGTTCAAGTGGGCGGTACCTCCGAGGATTTTGTGGAAATTAGGTTAAAAGGAAAAATAAATCCTGAGGCTAAACTACTAGTTAAAGGAGTTTTTGATGTAACCAACTAAGCATGAACCAATCTCAGTTAGAAGCGCAACTGCAAACCGAAGTCGATACGGCATTTTTGTACCGAAGTATTGCAGCAGTGCAAACGGATGCGAATTTGCAGAAAGTTCTAGAGGCTCTAGCGACTATTGAGGATACGCATGCCCATCATTTTTATAAAGAATTGTTGCAGGGAAATGCCAAAGCTCTTTTTCCAAAACCCTCTCGTCGTGCGCGATTGCAATTGCGCTTGGGTAAAATATTTGGCTACAATGCCATTATCAGTAGTTTGGCGAGTGTAGAAAAGCAAATGGCCTCTTCATCGGTACGCGCTAAGCAAAAATCAGGGGAACCGCTTTCGGGATTTGAACACAACCATTTGCGGATCATTGAAGCGGTTAGTGCCAACGAATCCTTGAATGTATCGGGTGGTTTGCTTTCTAAGTTGGAAAGTCGGCACAAATCGGTAGGAGGGAATGCGCTTCGTGCGGCTGTGTTAGGCGCCAACGATGGTTTGGTTTCCAACATGAGTTTGGTAATGGGAGTTGCTGGTGCAGCAGCACAAAATGATACGATTTTATTAACGGGAATTGCGGGCTTGTTGGCGGGAGCTATTTCGATGGCTTTGGGCGAATGGTTATCGGTGCAAAGTTCACGCGAATTACACCAACGGCAAATCGATTTGGAAATGAGCGAACTCGAAGCCTCACCTGAAGAAGAAAAGAAAGAGTTGGTTTTGTTGTATCAAGCGAAAGGCTTATCAGAAAAAGAAGCACAACAATTGGCAGATAAGGCATTTGCCACGCCTGAATCGGCCTTAGATACCTTAATTGTAGAAGAGTTGGGCATTGACAAAGACGAATTGGGGGGATCGGCTTGGGAGGCTGCGATTACCTCTTTTATTTTGTTTGCTTTAGGAGCGATTATTCCTCTTTTTCCATTCTTTATCTTTTCGGGATATCAAGCGGTATTACTTAGTTTAGCTTCCAGTGTGGTGGGATTATTTACTATTGGGGCCTCTATTACTTTGTTTACTGGGAAATCGATTTGGTTTTCGGGTTTGCGACAAATCCTATTTGGGTTGACCGCTGCCGCAATAACATATGGAATTGGGGCGTTGATAGGCGTGCAATTGGCAGGATAATACAATTTTAATTTTTAAATATTTTACTTATGAACGAAGCACATTTACATTTGGTAGTCAATCATTTTCCTATTGTGGGCGTAATTTTTGGATTTATACTCCTGGTGGGTAGTTTGGTTTTTCGAAATAAAACGTTACAAAACACGGCTTATTTTTTATTCATCATCAGCGCTATTACAACATTTGCCAGTATGCAAACTGGCGAGGGTGCAGAGGAGATTGTAGAAGAAATGCCCGGAATTGGGCACGATATAATTCATGAACATGAGGAAATTGCTGAAAAAATGGCATTAGTTATGTATGTATTAGGCGGACTTTCCTTGGTAGGTTGGTATATGAATAAGAAAGAAAATGCCAAAGCAAAATGGGTGGCGCTTTTGGCAACCTTAGTCTCCATTGCAGGTATGGTTTTTGGAAGCTTAACGGGTAACAGCGGGGGTGAAATTCGCCACACTGAAATTCGGGAAGCTACAACTCAAAGTCCGTCAACACAAGAATCAGCAGCAGAATCCCATGAAGAGTAAATACGAGCTGTAATCATAGAAAAAACGGAAGTTCTTATAGCTTCCGTTTTTTTATGCGTGTTCAAAAAGTAGGATTTGACTTTTCAAGCGTTCGATGAGCATGTTCATCATTCGCTTATTTAAATTGGATGAATTTTGAATATACTCGCGGTATTCATTGACCGTAAACAAACCGATGACAATTCCTTTGAGAGAGTTTCTAAATTTAATGTCCCGCTGGATTACATTTTCGATGTATGCCATTTTTTTATCGGGTGATAAGTCAAAAAAAACATTCTTTTGTTTGACGGCATAATTTCGAAAAACCTCAATGAACAAATCATTTTGTAACTTCAAGATTGGACGAAGCGTTTGATTTTGAAAAACCTCTTCAGAAGAAGAGAAAGAGGTAATGGTGCCAATGGCTCCGCCGCGCAATTCAATCAAGCTTGGGTCTCTAGGTTCCATTTTTTATTTTAAAGGTAAATAAAAAAGCCCCTGCGTTGAAGCAAAGGCTTTAGTAGTTATTAATAGCTGTTTGTTAATTACTTCACACGGAAGGTAACACGACGAACTAGTTTGCGTGCACCGTCAGAGTTCGGATCTACCGAAGTATCTTCTCCTTGAACGACTACATTCATACGGTCAGTACTGATACCCGCTTTCACTAAGATTGCTTTAACTGCTTCAGCACGTTTGTTTGCTAAACTGTTATTGTATGCCGATGAGCCAATTTCATCTGCATGCCCAATAATGTCAATTTTAGCATCAGGGAAATTACGTAAGTACGTCAACATAAAATCAATACCTTCAGTAGAAACATTGGTTGGTGTTGATTTATTAGAGTCGAAATACGTAGTTACATAGCCTTCGTTGATCAATTTTTTAACCATGTCAACATTAGATTTATCAGCAACTTCCTTGGTTGATTTGTCGACATAACGCTCCAACTCATCCGGTACACCGTTACGGTTAATGTCCACCATTTTACCACGAGTATCTACAGCAACACCCGCTACTGAATTGTTCTCTTGATCTAAGTAATCTGGGACACCGTCTTTGTCGGTATCGTTCATCAAAGTTTCCATTTCGTCTACACGTTTGCCCAAAGCTTCAATCTCCTCCGATTTTTTATCGCGAATTGTTGCCCAGTCGCCATGCATATCATTGGCACCAAACGAATAAGATAAACCAATAGTTCCCGAAATCAATTGACCGTTTAAGTTGTTGCTGATGTCAGCATAAGTACCATCCCAGTTGAAATGTTGACGGTAGTTATTTTGCACTGTGACATCCAACATGGCTGCCAATCGATTGGTAATTCTAAATTGGGGGGTTATTCCAACTAATAAACCACCGTTCCATTCGGTAACATTGTAATTGTGGTCATTTTCAACAATATTTTTAGTTTTAGAAGTCATCGCATCGATTTTAATCCCTGCATGGGCTAGTAATCCAAAGCGATTAAGACTTTCTTGAATACCAAACAAACGACTTAAGTTGACCACCCCTTGAATGGATACGCCAAACTGTTGCATTTTGAACGGCAAACTTCCATTTCCTTCAATATTTCTAATTTCTTCGAAGTGTAATGCTCCTTTAAAACCGAAGTTTGGACTGAACATGTAACGACCCGCTAAAGCAAAACTATTCGCTTGAGGTTTTCCAAAAAAAGTACCAGGATCACTTGAAAAATAACCAGGAGAATACGGTTTAACTCCTTTGGCTTGTCCCACAGAAGCTTCAATAGTCCAACGGTTGAATTCGGAAGAGGCTACAGTGTCATTGGCAACCTCTTTATTTTGTGCATTTAGGGCGGTAGTGTAGGCCAACACTAAAGACAACAAAGTAATTTTCTTCATAAGGTATAGGTTAAATTTATACTTTGAATTGCAAATATAAGCCTTTGAAGTAAATAGGCAACAAAATGTGTTAAAAGATTCCGTATTTTTACCAACATAATCATTAACAATTGTAAGAAAAATTTTAAAATTAAATTTCGTACAATAAATTAATAGTGAATAATTTATGCGTTTCCATACACGAAAATGGGTAAAACCCGAAGATTTAAATCCCAACAGCACCTTATTTGGTGGTCGATTACTGGCATGGATTGACGAAGAAATTGCGCTTTATTCCATTATCCAACTAGAGACGCCGCGTATTGTTACCAAACACATGTCAGAAATCAATTTCCGGAGTTCTGCCCGACAAGGCGATATTATAGAAATTGGAATAGACGTCCTAAAATTTGGTACCACTTCGGTAACCCTAACCTGTGAGGTACGCAACATGATGACGCGTGAAAAAATTATAAGTATTGATCACATCACTATGGTGGGCGTTGATGAATTTGGGAAGCCCAAACCGCACGGAAAAACAAAAATTGAATACATCAGCGATCGATTAAATCGCTCTAGTTAGTGGTCGAATCGATTGCAAGTGTGTGCGATAATTCAAATATATCCAAATCAAAATAGGGTACCGAGGCCATGATATGATCAAAAATATCGGCCATGATGTATTCGTATTGTTCAAAGCGTTGGTCTTTTGAAAACGCATAAATTTCTAGTGGAATACCTTGTGCAGTAGATTGCAATTGTCGGCACAATAAAATCATGTTTTTATTCAGCCCTGGATGCTGTTCCAAATAGCCCGTAATATATTTTCGGAACAACCCAAAATTGGTCAGGTTGCGACCGTTTACCAATAACGATTTATCGATTTGATGGGCAGCATTAAACTTTACAATCTCCTGTTGTTTTGCATCTATATAATTGGAAATCAATTGAATTTGCTTCATTTTTTGAAGTTCATGTTCTTCCAAAAAACGAATACTTTTGGCTTTTATCAGGATAGAACGTTTAATGCGCCGTCCATCCGAATCCAGCATCCCACGCCAGTTTCGAAAAGAATCGGAAATGAGACTGTAGGTTGGAATCGTGGTGGTGGTATGGTCGAAGTTTCTAACTTTAACCGTAGCCAAATTAATTTCAATCACATCTCCATCGGCACCGTATTTATCAAAAGTAATCCAATCGCCAATGCGCACCATATCATTGGTGGCTACTTGAACGCTCGCTACAAATCCGAGAATGGTATCTCTAAAAATCAAGATCACAAAGGCTGAAACTGCTCCCAGCGTTCCCAACAAGGTATTGGTCGATATTTCAAAAATGCGTGAAATGATAATACCCGTGCCTACCACCCAAAGCATAATCATGATTACTTGGATAAAGCTATCAATAGGTTTGTCGGCATACTTTGGTTTTTCTTTCAAAAAATCACGTATGGACTTCAATATACTTCGAATAATCCATAAAGTCAGCACTACAATGTAAACCCCAACAACTTTTCCAAAAAACGCTTCCCAATAGACGTATTCCTCTAAAATAACTGGAACCGACTTGTAGATAAACAAAAAGGGAATGAGGTACGAAATGTATTTGGCCGTTTTGTTGTTGACCAACAAATCATCAAAATTTGTTTTTGTACGCTGTGCTACTACGGCCAAGATGGTAACCAACGTAAACCGAAAAACCCAGTAAACGATAAAGGCCACCCCAACCATCTCAACCATATTCACCAAAAGGCTAGTATAGGATGCAAAAGTGTCGCCAAAACCCAGTTTTCGGATTAAGGGATATAACCAACCGTAGAGTAATTCCAGTTTATGATGCATTTTTTACAAAACGTTTTTCAACTACAAAGGTACCAAATGGGAGGAAGGAAGCCAATTCTACCCAAAATAAATCTTTCCAACTCCATTTTTGTTGTGATTTGAGGGCAAAAGCGAGGTAGACATAAGCAATAAACAAAATCCCATGCGCCATACCAATAGGAAACAAAAGTGTTTTATATAAGGTTAAATCTGAGGGTTTTATCAACAGCATATTAATAAATAAAGCGATATATGATAGTCCCTCGCCCCAAGCGACGTAGCGGAATAGAGTTGTCATACTTTTTTTTGAGGGCAAAAATAGGGGAGTATCAACGTTGATAATAATTAATTATCGAAAATTTAACCAAAACAAACGTGTCGAAAATTAGGAGGAACGTCTTTTTTAATGTTATTTTTGCAAAATTTCATTTTTGATGTCCGAACTACTCCATAACGATGAATTCGAAGTCCGTAAAGAGCTTTACGACTACCAAATTCGTGACATCAATGCTATTTTTAAACGACTCGATCACGCCCCAGCAACCTATCATTTACTGTATCAATTACCCACAGGTGGAGGTAAAACAGTGATCTTTTCCGAAATTACACGACGTTATTTAGAAAAATATCAAAAAAAAGTGGTCGTGCTAACGCACCGCATTGAATTATGCAAGCAAACGTCCAAAATGCTCACCCATTTTCACGTAAAAAATAAGGTCATTAACAGTACAATTAAAGAACTGCCCGACCAAGATGAATATGCTTGTTTTGTGGCCATGGTAGAAACGTTGAAGAATCGTTTAAATGATAAAAAATTAGCGATACAAGACGTCGGCTTAGTTATTGTTGATGAGGCGCATTTTAATTCTTTCCGAAAATTATTTAGCGCGTTTAAAGAGGCTTTTATCTTGGGCGTAACGGCAACTCCTTTGAGTTCAAATATCAAGCTACCTATGTATCAAAATTACAACGAGTTGATTGTAGGCGACACCATTCAGAAACTCATTGATCAAGGGTATTTGGCCAAAGCGACGACGTACAGTTATAACGTAGGTTTAACCTCCTTAAAAGTGGGCATCAACGGCGATTACACCATAAAATCCTCCGATGAATTGTATTCCAATTTGATGATGCAGGAAAAACTGCTACATGCCTACATGGAAAAATCTTTTGGCAAAAAAACCTTGATTTTCAATAATGGTATTCATACCTCATTATATGTTTATGAAACTTTTAAAAAAGCAGGCTTAAACATTCGTCATCTCGACAATACAACACCCAATGATGAACGAAAATCGATTTTAAAATGGTTCAAAAAAACACCCGATGCGATTCTAACCTCTGTGAGTATTTTGACCACGGGTTTCGATGAACCTACTGTGGAGAGTATCATTTTGAATCGCGCGACCAAATCGATTACGCTTTATTTTCAGATGATTGGTAGAGGCTCCCGACGTTTACCACACAAAACAGAGTTTGACATTATTGATTTGGGTAACAATGCCTTGCGGTTTGGATTGTGGAATGCTCCTGTCGATTGGCAACAAATATTTAAATCGCCCGAGTTTTACTTGGCCAGTCTGAGAGATGATACCGAAATAGAGCGAAATTTCACCTACGAAATGCCTCCTGAATTGCGGAAAAAGTTTGCAAAAACCACCGATTTCTCCTTCGATCTACATGAAGAGTTTAAAAAAACGGTTAAAAACAACCTCAAAGCCAAAACCGTTATTGATTTATCTATACAACAACATGCGCGCCTATGTGTCGAAAATGCCGATGATGCTATTCAAGCGAAGTTTCTGGCCAAAGAATTGCATGATGACATCGAATACCGTGTGCGGCAATATTGTGTTTTACTAGGCAATACTACCAAAAATTACCGACTTTGGTTAATTGAAGATTATAAGGAAAAATTAGTCCTTGAAATCGCGCGAAAAATGCGTTTAAAATTATTCTCTTAACAAACACCCTTCGAACTTTTTCGTAATTCGATGAAATACATCAATTTATCGATGTTTGTAACTTGTAGAAATATATTCAACGTTACTTCATTCGCAAAAACTGCATTTCATCGAGTATATTCATGTTTATACCTGATTTCGTTTCGCTCTCCAAAAGGCAAAAATATCTTTGTTTTAAATATGAATTTTAATCGCCCCAGATTAAAAAATCCTATTAGATTCTTATGCGAAACAAACATGAAGTAATGCTGATCATGGAAGGGACTTACCCTTTCAATGGCGGAGGAGTCTCCACGTGGGCACATATGTTGTGCAGTCGAGTTGACAATGCAGAATACACCTTGTATTCTATCAATGCCCAATACGAGAAAAAACCCAAGTATACCTTGAGTTCAAATGTTAAAGAATGCATCCAGGTTCCCTTATGGG
Source organism: Flavobacterium sp. (assembly GCF_040379285.1). GTDB lineage: Bacteria > Bacteroidota > Bacteroidia > Flavobacteriales > Flavobacteriaceae > Flavobacterium. Next base: position 14,919 of record NZ_JBEILJ010000002.1, read on the forward strand.
CTTCAATGGAACCGCATGAATTAGTGAACTATGGCAAAAAGTATTACAAATCGGTTATTCGAAAATTGAACGCTGATGATGCTGATATTCAAAACCTCTTTTTGCCTTTGTTTACGGAACTGTTGGAAGCGATTTATACGGAGACACAAAACCCGAAAGCACTTGACAAACTTTTCTTTGGCTTATGGAACTACTTCCAAAATCGCGATTACAAAAAAACCATGACCCATAGCTTGGTTTGGGATTGTTACAAGCGTTTTTCACAACAACAAATCGAAAAAGACGGACATTACTCAGCGACTTTACAAGATTTCACTATTGGTATGCGTTGGATTTATCGTTTCTTACTTCCCATTTCCATTCCGGTTAAAAAGGCAGATATTGCGCATTTAACGCTGGCTGGTTTTCCAGTAATCCCCGCGTTGATACTAAAATACAAATACGATACTCCTTTGGTGGTTACTGAGCATGGAGTGTTCATTCGCGAGCGATTAATTGCCATCAACCAATCGGAATATTCTTTTTTCTTAAAAAATCTTTTGATTCGCTTTTCGGAAGCCATCACCCGTTTGGTGTATCATAAAGCCGATCGCATTTTATCGGTAAATAATTTCAACAAAACTTGGGAAACCAAATACGGCGCCGACCCCAACAAGATTGATGTTATCTACAACGGTATCGACAGCGATGTATTTGTACCTAAGGCCAAGCCAGCCCATCGAAAAGATATTCCTACCGTTGTGGCTGCGGCACGAATTTTTGAATTGAAAGACATACTTACTATGATTCGTTCTTGTGCCGTGGTGAAAGCAACCATTCCCAATGTCGAATATAGGGTATATGGCGACTATGATGCCATCCCTGAATACACGGAGGAATGTCGCGCCTTGATTGCTGCCTTGAAATTGGAAAAAAACTTCTTCTTGGCGGGGTATCACAACACTCCACATGAATTGTTTTGTGAAGGTGATGTGTCAATTTTAACCTCCATTTCGGAAGGATTTCCCTACACGGTTCTTGAATCCATGAGTTGTGGAATTTCAGTTGTCGCTACCGATGTGGGTGGGGTAACCGAAGCGTTGGATTCCTCTTGCGGTCGGGTGTGTAAACCCAAAGATCACATTGCTATTGGAAATAGTGTGGTCGAATTATTGCAAAACGAAGCGTTACGTAAACAAATGGGCGAAGCTGCTCGCAAACGAGTACTTGATAATTTTACCATCGATACATTTATATCTGCTTATAAAAAAACTTACGACGAGGTGATGGAAGCCAAATTTAACAATTCCATATACTTGCATCAGTTGGTGGATGAAATTGCGATGGAAGCGTCATAAACCCCTCAAGCCCTTAACCTACCATGAAAAACCAAACCCAAAATCTAAAAGACCTTACCTCCGAACTGCAAAACCGACTTGGGAAACCTGTGAGTCCTCAAGTGGTGGAAGCGGCCATTGAATCGCTGGGAATACGTCCCAAAGACACTCCTGTCGATTATGGCTATCCCTCCATTGAAGCACTGGCGGCTGCTATTTATCAAACCCTTCGGTCGAAAGATCAAGAAGTTCCCTTGCGCAATTTTCGGGAACGCGAAAATGAGGATCGAGAAACGATTACTATTTCGGATTACACAACGGTGAAAATGAAACTGTTTTCCGAGTATTATTCGTTGGGTATTTTTCACCTTCTTCCTGTGTTTATTCAAATTACTGCCATTATTTTGTTTGGCTATTCGCTTTGGACATACACTGGCTTCAACGAAATTCAATCAACTGCTGTTGTTTTGGGTGTTATCGTCGGAATGGTATCTACCGGTGGATTTGTGCAAGTTATCGGAAAACAGGCCTCATTTTACTGGAACTACAAGGATTACGCTATGGTGCAACAAACCATTACCTACTTGTTTAAATTGGGGATGAAAACCCTTTTCTCGTTACTTTTTGGTATTTTCTTGGTTAATTTCTTTTTACACATCTATCCGTATGAAGTGCTGCTAATTGTGTTTTGTTATGCCTTTTTTGTAGGCTTGTTGCTCCTCATTTTAGCGCCATTACATCCTGTAAAGCAACGCTGGATGATCACCGTTTCAATTTTGGCTGGAACTGTAGCGGCTTTACTTTTAAAAAATAATTCCGATTACCCCATTTATATCACGCATTGGTTTGGGATTACCATCACGATTTTGGTGACGCAAGTTTTTCTTTTCTTTTTCTTTAAAAACATTCAGAAAAAAGGGTTGAATGCCCATAGTGCTCCCTTGAAAACTCCGGTGGTTTTATTTCACAATTACAGTCATTTTCTGTATGGAATGCTGTTGTATGCGTTTATCTTTATCGATCGAATTTTAGCCTGGTCGTCGGGGATACAAGCCAATCCTCCCTTTTTGGTGTATTTTGAAAAGAATTACGAATTGGGTATGGACATGGCGATTTTGGTATTCTTACTTTTGGCGGGAGTCTTGGAGTTTAGTGTCGCTACTTTTACGCGCTTTATCGATATTGGTCAAAAACATACTGCATCTGATCAAATTGCCAATTATGCCCTTGAAATGCAGCGAAATTACCGCATTCATGTGATGGCGCTTTGGATTACTGGCATCCTTGCTTTTGGACTTATTTTTTACCTTTTGCAAGCGCCTTGGGCCTTAAAAAACCATTTCAAACCCGAAATGATAGCACAATGTCTCACCATTTTTATTGTGGGAGGTATTGGTTATATTGTTTTGGCTTGGGGAATTCTCAATACCTTATATTTGTTTACGTTAGGGGAAATTCTCAAACCACTCAAAGCGATAGTGTATGCCATTATCATCAATTTCTTAGTTGGTTTTATTTTAAGTCGTTTCGTAGCTTATGACTACAGTGTGTTTGGTATGCTAGTAGGCGCAATCGTATTTATGATGCTAACTTGTCGTGCCTTGCGAAGCTTTTTTAAACAATTGGATTATCATTATTATGCGGCGTTTTAATTCCCTTTGGATTCCCATATTACTCATCGTACTTGTGCTTATGGCTCTACAATCTCCTCCAAAAATGAAAATTTTGTATTGTTACGGCAAATTCAAACCCGAATTGGTCATAGGATATGATTTGGTGGTGGTTGAAGCGGCGCACTTTTTTCCGAGTAATGTTCGCGTCTTAAAAGCCAACAACAAAAAAGTCATTGCGTATATCAGTTTGGGAGAAGTCAATCGCTACGCGGCTCATTTTGAAAAATTGCAGCAATCGACTTTGGGTAAAAATGAAATTTGGGATAGCTACTACCTCGATATTCGCAAAGAGCAAACGCAATCTACCTTGTTGCAACTTATGAAAGGCTTGTTTGATCAAGGATATGACGGTTTGTTTTTAGATAATTTTGATAATTTCAATCAGTGGGGACCTCAAAAGGAGCATAAAGAAGCTTTTATCGCTTTTGTAAAACGAATTAGAGATACCTATCCGGATAAGTTTTTAATTCAAAACGCAGGAATCGAGTTGGTTCCACAAACCTTTCAATGGGTTGATGCTTTGGCGGTGGAATCGGTGGTTACAGATTATGATTTTAATGCAAAAAGATACCGATTACGCGCCGCAAAACAATACCAACCCTATCGGGAAGAATTGTTGCAATTGTATGCTAAGTTTAAATTGCCAACCCATTTGATTGAATATGCCGAGAGTTCAGAGTTAAAAAATCATATTGCGAAAGAACTGGAGGACACCCCTTTTGATTTTTTCATCGGAAGTATCAGTTTGCAAAAATTACCCCAAAACACAAAGTAGTATGGAATTATTCTGGACGAGTTCAATTTTAATGGGGTTTGTGCGTTTGTGCGTGATCGTCTTATTTCTATTTTATTTAAGTCGAAAATTCATTGCCGTAGACAATCGTTTGCATTTGTTGGATTTTATCGTTCTCAATTGGTATCGTTACGCTGCGGCTTTAACGCTAACCTTATTTGTGTTGATAGAAGTGGGGGCGTACAATCTTTTCAATTGTTTTGTCATTTTTACCTTGCTATTGCTGATTGATTGGTTGGGTTGGAAAAATATTATTCGTCCACGCTCTTATTTTACCAAAAAATTTAAAGAACATTCGTTACGCTATTTGAAATTTGTAGAAACCAAAAAACCATTACGTTATTGGTTGTCTTTTCGAAAAAGTGCAACCGAACAACGAATGCAAAATTGGATTCTATTTTTTATCCCCATTTTCATCGGAATTACGACCTTTTTAAGTCGTTACTTTTTTGTACAATACGACAATTATTCGCTATCAGATGCTTGGATTAATGATTTGACGAAATTGATCAAATTTGACAATCAGTATTGGTTTACCTATGAACTAGCCACCGATGCCGAGTTGGCCCTTGCCAATTTTTACAGTAAAGTGACTGATGTTAGTCCGATTATCGCTTTGCAAGTCATTGCCATACTCGAATCAACCATTTTGACCCTCATTGTGTTTTGGGTGATTCATCGTTTGGCGCCTTCACGATACATCGCGCCATTGTTGGCGGCCTTGTTTTTTGCCTTGGTTTATGTGATTACTCCCATTAATGTTTACTATTTACTCAAAGGAAATCCGTTATTTCTTGCCTTGGCTTTTGCCTTGCCTGCCTTTGTATTTTACATCCAACCCAAACAATTTAACGGGAGTACGCTCAATTATTTGTTTAGTTTTTTTGCTGTATTTGTTTCCGTTGGACTCACCGATTTGATTACTTTTTTCATTTTGGTTCCTTTGTTTTTGTTAATTGGACTGTTTACAACGTCATGGAGTGTTAAAAAATATAATCTTCGGGTGCTGGCGATTTATGGTTTTTCCGTAGGCGTTATTTTAACGATTTATTACTTCGCCTGTGCTTCACAAAAAGTACCTTTGGATTATTTTATTCAATCCAATATGCTGTCAGTAAGCGCCTATACCTACTTACCGCAACTCATTTTACCCTACAAAACGATTATCTACTACACCCAATGGTGCGCCTTGATTGGAACTGTTTTATGGGCAATCCTTTATTTTTTTCAAAAAGAGAAGGGGAGAGGACCTCTGGCCTTTTTTATATATTTCAATGTATTGGTTATCATTACCCATATCAAAAGTGAATGGCTAGATCGCGATTTGCTTTACAATTCATTTGTGGTATTCATTCCTATTGTGCTTGGTTTTACCGTCGCCATGTTGATTCGTTTGTTGCAAATCATTCCTTTTCCATGGTTCCGATTTACGCCAATTTTCATGGGACTTACTTTTGTAGGCATGTTGTACGGTGCGTTTACTTTTCAAAAATCGTTTCTACAACAGCTTACGCCCTCTGATGCGACGCCCAAATATATGTTGAATGCCTACGACAACATTGCCAAAACTTACTTTAGCTACACTTACACGATTGTCAATGATCGGGCAACGCAAGTGATCAGTAATAATTCGCATTTTTTCATGAATTACGAGGATTTTTTGAGCCAATATCTGGAAAAAGACGCGCAATACGAACGCATAAAAAAGAATAAGAAAATTTTACAAAGCAATCCAGATCAAATTTTATCCAAAAGTGTTTTGGTTTTTGTTTTAGATAAAAATCACCCTCGAGATAACTCCTCGTTTTCCGAAAATATAAAGTATTATGATCCCTTAATGAAGCAACTTCAAACCCTAAAAGACCGTGGACGTGAAGTCAATGTATTTTACCGTTCACCTTTACTAACCGTGTATGAAGTGGTCAACAATCCGAATGAAAGCAAAATCTCGGATATCATTTTTAAATAGCCTACCCATGAAAACAACCTACCTACATAAACACGTTATACTCTTTTTCATTAGTCTTGTTGTATTGTTGCAAAGTTGCGGCAAACGCGAGGATTGGAGTGACTTGTCATTTGATTTGCTGAAAAATGAACAAGAAGAAACGTTTGAAAATCTTCAGCCCTACGCTTTACCTAGCATGAGTAATCAACCCGTAGTGCTAACGTTGTTGGATGCAAAATCGAAGAGCAGCAAAGCCTATTCAGAAGCCATTCAGAAATCCTGTGATTACACCAAACTTCCTTTTCGTGCCACCGATATTGATAGTTGGAATGCACAACCCAGTATTCCGGCAACTGTTCGGGTGGTTATGATTCACAATACCAAACGGGTAGAATCGGCTGGAATTCCTGTTTTATTGGATTTTGTGTTGCGTGGAGGAACCGTTTATGTGCCTTTTGCCGTTGAAGATCATCGTTTTGCCTTTTTGCTAGGATTTCAATCACGGGCTAATTGGGAAACCGATACGACCTCCAAAGGGTGGCATTACACTACGCCTGTATTTCCCGGGATGACTGGAAAGAAAATTGGCAAAGAGATTCCGCTTTACGGTTTTACCTCCGATAATTTTAGACCATCCGTCAAAATCTTGGCTACGGCGGCCAATAATCCCAATTATCCCACTATCATTGAAAATCCGATAGGGAAGGGGCGGGTACTATTTTACAACACTTCATTTGATTTTACCAAAATTGACCGTGGTTTCTTATTTGTGGGCATTTTAAAAGGGATTGAAGGCGTGCCGTATGCAGTGGCCAATACTTCGACGCTTTTTCTCGATGATTTTCCCGCACCCCAATACGATATTAAGGCCGAACCTGTTTTAACTGAAATGAATAAAACGACAGCCGAGTTCGTATCGGATGTGTGGTGGCCCGATATGCGAAAACTGGCCAAAGAGTTTGACATTCCTTATGCAGCGATGTTGACCTTTGATTACCGTAACAAAATAGTGCCTCCGTTTACCTTGGATCAATGGAATTTGTTGAAAACGGACAAGCGCGATAAGGTCGAATCATTATCGGATTGGTTGGTCGATGATGTAAAAAAGAACGGTCACGAAATGGCTTTTCACGGGTATAATCACGTTTCTTTAACCAAAAAATTGTGGACCAATCCGAAGTTTATTCCTATGGCCATGAATACGGTCAAAAAGAAATGGGAAATCAACAACTACGGAAGCTATCCTGCAACGTATGTGCCACCCTCCAACATTATTGATGCCACTGGACTTAAGTTGTTGAAAGAGTCTATGCCTTCATTACAGTTTATGTGTAGCTTGTATCTGGGTGAAAAAACCGTAGGAGGGGACCGTGAGTTTGATTTTGACCCTTACAAGAAACAATTTTTTGATTATCCGCGGATTTCCAGTGGATTCTACTTCTCGGATGACGAAGAATATACCATTCAATCCTTGTACTTGATTACGGGAATTTGGAACCATTTTGTGCATCCTGATGATATCTATCAAATTCCTGCTACAGCTGATAAAACCTCGGGCGGGTACAGTTTACGAAACCAAAAATCCTATGGGTGGCGCAAGTCGGTGAACAGCGATAAAGCCATGTTTCCCGAGTTTAAAAAATTCATCATCAATTTTAAAAAACAGTACCCGCTTTTGCGCTTCACCGACGGACGAACAGGGGGTAAATTGGTATGGTCTTGGCGTGCCTCGCAAATGAAGCATGTATCCGTAGACGGTATGTATTCGGTTAAAGCCACCACCTCATATGCCCAACCTCAAAATTATTGGTTGTTTTTTTCAGAACAAACACATGTTGGTGTGTACAGCAACGCGCTAAAAAGCAAAGGATATACCGTACATCAAACGCCTATGCTGAACGGCTATTTATTAAGTGTTGCAACGCCAAAACAAGAGATTAGTTTACCCGATTTATTCCCAAAAACAACCCAATCGTCCATGGCGTTGGCCAAAGTGAAAAAAGAGGTAATGGCGGCCTACCAAAGATTTCAAAAAGAATTACGGGATTATCAATCGGGAAAATACTGGGATGATTTGCAAATTGCTCAAGAGATTGCCTATCGTAAAGCGTTTCGGGCACGTTTGGCCAATAGCCGTGAAATCGATTCGGTAAAGTGGAATAAATATGCCAAAATGCTATCGTGGGAGGAAAAAGGGAAAGAGGTTTGGGACTTTTACAGTCAGCATGTTCAGAAATATCCAAGTGAAAATAATGTCATGTATTCGGCTGAATTAGATCGTCAAATTGGATTTTTACACGATGCTGATAAAGAAAAATGGATGTGGGAACAGTTGAAAGTAAAACCGGATTCTGTAGCGTTATGGAAAGAGTATATCGCAAATTTTGACATTGAAGCCTTTGAGCCAAAAATTAGAACAGCCTTGCAAACGATAGCGCGATTAGAACCCACTTCAGCACATAAAATTGCGTATATTCAGCATTTATTGGATGTAGATCCTGTAGCCGCTAAAAAAGAAATCATGACGCTTACCCCGAGTGCGGAATGGAGTGATTTGGCCGATACGATTGTTTGGATGTATGCCGATGAAGAAAACTATACCGCAGCTTTGGCTTGGGCTGATTATGCGAAAGAAATTGGATTTGCCCAAAAAATGAATTGGCTGTTGGAAACCCGACAGTATAAGTTGGTTGAACCGTTGTACAAGGAGTACACCGCCAAAAATCCGAACGATCAAGAAGCGAAGTCACTGATGGTGAGTTATTATCACGACCAAGGGCAATTCAAAGAAAGTTGGATCATTGCGAATGGCATGAACGATTCTCCCGAGAAAGAGACGGTTCGAAAAATGTTGAACACCGATGTTCCCTATGAGAAAACAGAATTACAACAGGAATTGATTGCAAATCATAGTGCTTTATTTTATCCCGAGGTTTTGAAAAAGTTGCAAAAGGAATTGCGTTTGAATTTTGGGGATTTTGTCGAGTTTAACTCAGCGATGGAAACCAACCAAGACGATCCCGCTATTCTGAAAAATTTGTTTACCTACAATCGTTATGACCGTAAAAATCGAATTCATAGTTTCGGAATTGCCTATAATGAATACTACAAATTAGAGTTTGTGGATGAAATTTATACGTCCAATCAATTTAACTATACCGTTGGATTGGAATACAAGTTTACTACAGCAGTTGTTGATGGGAAACCACAGTATTGGGCTAGAGGACGTTTTGAAATGGATCAGTTTTCTAATGGTTTTGTACAAGGAGGTGTTGGATTTAGTCATGGAAAAGAGAAATCCTATAAAACGGCCGATTTAAGTTTTTTTCCAGCGGAAACTTCCGGAGGGTTGAATGAAAAGATTTATAACATTCAATTACGAGGCTATCATGACCGTCATTTTTTCAAAAGGATAGAGGCTTCTTTAAATTTTGAGGCCAATTATTACACCGACGGATTGCTCTCAAGAACCTTGGTAGAGCGTAATCCAGATCCAAGAGAAACAGATATCATGCGAACTGTAGTCACAGAATTACCTGATGGGTCATTATTGTTTGAAGATTTTGATGACGCATTCAATGCCGAATTGACCGTACGTTTTGTTTGGGACAACCGTAAAGTTCGAAAATTCAAAATACTACCTTTTCTAGAAACCCACGGCTATTGGGGAAGTCGTGATTTGGCTGTAGGTTTTCCCTATTGGATGCTGAAAGATCGCTTTTATACTGGAGGCGGTGTAGGGTTGGAATTTGGAACGGACAACTTCAATATCAATGTTGAAGGCGGAATATTCCACGATACGTTTAGCAGTGATTTCAAACGTCTAACTTCGTTAATGAGCTATCAATTTATGGATTTCACTGCGTTTACCATCAATTTTGAATTGTATGAGCAGGATAAGTTTTATTCCAACAATGTCATGCTTGGGATAAAGCATAATTTTAAACCACGGAAAAAACGATAACAAAAAAGGGATTACAATCGAATCCCTTTTTTTTAGTCATCACCCAAAACAATGGGACTGGTGTATTTTATTCCATCCTTCTCTATATCAACAAAATATATACCATTACTTAATCCTTTTACATCAATAATCACCTTGTCTGATTGTAGGGTTTTGTTGGTCGTTATTTTTTGTCCTAACGCATTGTATAAGGCTAGGGTATACGATTCGATATTGGTTAATTGAATCATTAAAAGGTCTTTTGCGGGTACAGGATAAATTATCGCTTGTGGTTTTGCGATGTCGGCTAAAGCCAAGGGCGCAGTAACATTGATATTGAAATTCAAATTATTAAAGCCAGTTGTGGCATCCCACATGTTTTGATTAGCCATACGAATGGCGTATTCAGGGCGGTTGGTGAGACTGGGACTCGCATCGGCTACGTGCAAATACACACTGTAGTTCCCCACCGGCAAAGAAGTTGGAAGCGGAATGTTTTCAGAAACCACAATCTCTGTAGTGCCCAACCATCGTCGGGGATCGGTATTCATGGGCAAGGAGATCAATTGTTGTGTCATATTATATTTCAAAACCAAAGCCACGGTGCGGGCATTGTAGGGCGCTGCATACCCCGTGTTGATTAGACGTAACGCGACGGGTATAGTAGCACCTAGAACAGCATTTTGAGGCAAAGTACTACTGCGCATTTCAAAACGATAGCCCAACTTTTTCTCTATGTCGGTAAAGCAATTATTGCTTTCAAATTCGTTGATAACACCTGGAAAGTAATCAATATTCATAAACGACCAATGGAATTTAGCCAATTCGGCAACGGCAGTAGCACATCCCGAACGGGGTAAATTTACGGCACAAGTTTCTCCGCCCATAGGGACAAACTTGGTTTCTTGCTCCAAATACGGGTATTGTATGGTAGGATTTTCGTAAGTGCCATAATCGGTAGCGCTGGCTAAAAAACAGTCGTTGTGGTGACCGATTCGCGCCACTTGGGTTTGTGAAAATCCTTGTGTTGACGATAAAGCGGTGTTGGAATACATTTGTTGTTTAAAGGCAGGGTAGCGTATTTGAACCATGCGACTGGCAGGAAGTGCATTCAAAATTGCATTCAAAATGTCTTTACGATGGTTGTTATTGGCGGGTGTCAAATCGGTTTGGTTGTAGCCCCAGCCACCAAATTCAGCTTGGCTGGTATAATACCATTCGCCCCAAAGTCCGATAAATCCTGCTTGCATTACACTAATTACATCCTCGTTGGCTTGCAATAAAGGGGCAATTTGCTGAATATGAGTTAACATCATTGCCTTGGAAGCATCACGTTGCATGGCGTCTTCATTATCAGAATAAGCAAACCGGATGATGCATTTCAAACCTGCGGCACGAACCTTATCAAAATCCAATTGCATTTGTGCGAGGTATGCACTTGAAATGGGGCTATTTATGAAATTCTCTAAATAAAACACACGGTAAATCAAACTAATTTTTTGATTGATGCGGTAATTGGTTAACGTGGTTGTGTTTAACGCTGTATAGGCATTGGAATGGGTTTCAGTAAATTTGAAAAAACCGCGATCAGGATTTGAAATAACTTCTGTAGTGGGTTGATAACTTACCGTTGAATTTTGAGCCACTGTCCATTGTATAAACAAAATACTAAAGAAAATCCAAAAAATCTTCATACTCAATGTTTGGTTAGGCTAAGATAGATTTGGGGTTGTCAATTTCTTAGCAGTAAAATTAATAGATTAAAAGTACAGATAAAATGTAATATTTTATCGATAAAGTGTAAAATACTACACAAAACATCGATGAAATACACAATTTAAGTTTTTAAGGTAAGAAATATAGTACTTAAATGCTCTGTAGTTAAATCTAATTCATTTTAACTATAATTTATATTATGTAAAATAGAAAATAGAAAGGAGTCACAGGTTATAAACATATCATCTTTAAAATTAATCATAAAACGGTGTTTCTTTATCGGTATGGGCACAAACAAATTTATAACTTTGTAGCTTAATTTTATGCTCTATGAGTAATGCAATTGCCTACCGAGTTGCCGACTTTTTAAAAGATTTTGAGCCGTTTAATTTTTTGAGTTATGACGAACTTGTGGTTATTGCTCAATCGATTCGTGTTTTAAATCTGGATAAAAACAAAACGTTGTTTCAAATCAACGACGCCTTACATGATAGTTTTTACGTAGTGGCCAATGGAATCATTCAATTAATGGTGGTTTCCGATGCCGAAGAAATGCTTTTAAACAAATGTCATGCAGGCGATATTTTTGGATTACGGCCCTTTTTTGCCAAAAACAATTATCAAATGACGGCCAAAGCCAAAGATGATTGTATTGTGTATGCGATTCCTATTACAGTTTTTAAACCCTATGTATCCAAAAATCAGGCGGTTTTAGATTTTTTATTGGAAAGTTTTGCAACCAATTCCAAGAATCAGTCCGATAAAATGGCCAAGGGACTTATCACAGATTCTATAGCTTTTAGTGAAAATCAATCCGATTTATTATATTTCCAAACCTTAACTTACAATCGATCACCTCTAAAAATTGGAATCCAAACTACGGTGAAAGATACCGCGCAACTAATTACCGATAATTTATACGATAGCGCTATAATTACCGAGCAAGGAAATCCAGTAGGAATTGTCACGGATAAAGATTTTCGTGCCAAAGTAGCCACGGGGCGTGTTGCTATTTCGCAACCCATTACCCAATTGATGAGTGCGCCTGTAATCACAGTTATTGAGAATATTTCCGTAGCCGAAGCGCAATTGGTCATGTTAAAACATGGGGTTACTCACCTTTGCGTAACGTATGATGGCACCGATAAATCGGAAGTCAAAGGCATCATTTCGGAGCATGATTTGGTTGTCGCTCAAGCCAATAATCCTGGTGTCTTACTTAAAGAAATCCGAAAATCGACTTCTGCCAAAGAGCTAAAATCAGTACGCGATAAACTCACGGAAATCATTCAATCGTCACTTCAACGTAATATTCCTCTAACACATATTCAAAGTATTGCTGGTGAAATCACGCTGGCTTTGGTTAAACGTACTGTCGAATTGGCGATTTTAGAGTTGGGCTCCCCTCCTGCCCGTTATGCTTGGTTATGCATAGGCAGCCAGGGACGAAAAGAACAATTGTTACTAACGGACCAAGATAGTATCTTGATTTTTGAAGATGTGCCCGCCGATAAGTATCGCGATACCAAAGATTACTTTATTCGTTTGGCCAAAAAAGCAACCGCGACGCTTGAGAAAGTAGGTTATAAACTGTGTACTCAAAATCATGTTGCTAGCAATATGCTGTGGTGTAAATCACTGACAGACTGGATAAAACAGTACAACAGTTGGATGAATACTCCCGGTGAAAAATCCAATGAAATAAGCAGTGTTTTCTTTGATTATGAAATGGCTTCCGGGGAGCAAAAAATCGAAGATGCTTTGACGGAGGTTATATTTAAAAATGCTAAAAACAATGTCTTGTTCTACGATTTCTTAGGGAATGATGCGTTACGAAAACCACCGCCTCTAACGTTCTTTAAAAAATTCAATGTTGAAGAAGAAGGTGAGTTTAAAGGCAAATTTGACCTTAAAAACCGGGCCATTTTACCTTTGGTTGACGCGGCGCGTTTGCTTACGTTAAGCAATGGAATAAAAGGAATCAACAGCACCTTTCAGCGGTACAAACAGCTGGCGATCATTGACCCGAAACATGCAGAAATCTATCTCAACTGCGCCGAAGCTTTTTTAACCTTGTCCAAATTCAGCACAGAAGAAGGATTAAAAGAAGATTCTAACGGTCATTTTCTATCTTTGGAGGATATGAATAAAGTGGATAAAGAAAGACTCAAAGCGGCGTTAGCTCCCATGCGCGACTTGGAAGAATTGATTAAAGATAATTACCAACTCACCCAATTTTCCTAATTATGTTGGATTGGCTAAAAAACATACAGAAAGAATATCCTGAATTTTGGAAGACGTACTTGGAGAAAATGGACAAAAAATCCAACCGCTATGTGGCGTTTACCCTTGAAACTACGGGGTTAAATTTGCGAAAAGATGTTATTTTATCGATTGCTGCCATCGGAATTGTTCAGGATCAGGTTTTAATCGGTGATGTTTTTGAAATTGCTATTCCACAATACAAATATTTGCATGACAACGGCATTACCCATGACTTTGTTTTGGAGAGTAAAATGTCAAAATTAGCCGAACCAGCTGCGATTGAAAACTTTATCGCCTTTATTGAGAACGCGGTTTTAGTGGGGCACCGCACTTATTTTGATGTGGAAATGCTCAATGAAGTACTCGAAAAATTGGGCTGTGGACGTTTACGTAATGAGGCGTTGGATATTGAAATTATGTACAAGAAAGTACATGATTTGTCTGAAAAAAGCATCGCTTTGGATGAAATGGCAAAAGCATACAAACTTCCCGTTACCGAGCACGTCTCACCCACCGATGATGCCTATAATATTGCGTTGATGTTTTTGAAATTAAAGTCCAAATTAGGCTTAAAATAAACCTGAAGTGATTTATTCGTTTGATTTATATAAATATTTGAAATGCAAATATTTGTAAAATAAAAAAACTGCCTTCACAAATGAAAGCAGTTCCAACCATAAAAACTAAATTAATTATAAACTACACCCGTTCATTTTTGATTTCCTCAACAATTTCAGGATTCAAAAGTGTAGAAATATCGCCGAAATTACTGAAATCTCCTTCAGCAATTTTACGTAAAATCCGTCGCATAATCTTACCTGAACGTGTTTTTGGCAATCCACTTACAAATTGAATTTTATCTAATTTGGCAATGGGTCCGATTTGATCAGAGATCAATTGATTAATTTCTTTAGCAAGATTTTCACGGTTACGGGTCTCTCCTACTTCTTTCAAAATAATAAAGCCATACATCGCATTTCCTTTGATATTGTGCGGGAATCCAACAATGGCACTTTCGGCTACCGCTGGGTGCTCATTGATTGCATCTTCTATTGGGGCAGTACCCAAATTATGGCCCGAAACAATAATTACATCATCCACCCGACCTGTAATGCGATAATACCCCACTTCATCACGCAATGCGCCGTCACCTGTGAAATATTTTCCCGGAAAAGCGGAGAAATAGGTCTCTTTGTACCGTTGGTGATCGCCCCAAATGGTTCGAGCCATACTCGGCCAAGGAAACTTGATGCACAAGCTACCGGTGACTTGATTGCCTTCAATCTCGTTGCGCAATTCGTCCATCAATACCGGTTGTATTCCGGGTAAAGGCAAGGAAGCATACGTGGGTTTTGTGGGTGTTACAAAAGGAACGGGAGAAATCATAATTCCGCCTGTTTCCGTTTGCCACCACGTATCGACGAGTGGGCAACGTTTTCCACCCACATGATCGTTATACCAGTGCCAAGCTTCTTCGTTAATAGGTTCTCCTACTGATCCGATTACCTTCAAAGAAGACAATGGATATTTTTGGACATAATCTAAACTTTCTTTCGCCAATGCACGAATCGCTGTGGGCGCGGTATAAAATTGATTTACCTTATGCTTCTCAATCACTTGCCAAAAACGACTAAAATTGGGATACGAAGGAACACCTTCAAAAATCACCGTTGTAGCACCATTCAAAAGAGGGCCGTAAAGAATATACGAGTGCCCTGTAATCCAACCTATATCGGCGGTACACCAATACACATCGTTTTCTTCGTAATTGAAAATATTTTTAAAGGTATAAGCCGTGTAAACCATATACCCTGCCGTAGTATGCAACATCCCTTTGGGTTTGCCCGTTGAACCTGAAGTATATAAGATGAATAATGGATCTTCGGCATCCATGATTTCGGCTACATTGTTGGGAATGGCTTCATCCAACAAGGGTTGCAGCCATAAATCGCGCCCTTCTTGCATGACTACTTGTTGATTTGTGCGCCGGGCCACTAAAACGGTTTCAATCGTTGGGCATTTTTCCAAAGCTTCATCAACAATGGCCTTAAGATTGATGGTTTTATCACCACGGTGCCCACCATCGGAAGTGATGACCATTTTGGCTTCACAGTCCTGAATACGGGCTGCCACCGCTGAGGCTGAAAATCCAGCAAATACCACCGAGTGAATCGCGCCAATCCGCGCACAAGCTAAAACCGCTATGGCCAAATCGGGAATCATCGGTAAGTAAATGCATACGCGATCCCCCTTCTTTATGCCTTGATCACGTAAAATATTGGCCATTTTGGCAACACGGGCATACAATTCATTATAGGAAATGTGTTGTGCTTCCTCGTTGGGATCATTGGGTTCAAAAATAATGGCTGTTTTCTCTCCGCGTTTGGTTAAATGCCGATCTATACAGTTTTTGGTGATATTCACTTTGGCATTGACAAACCATTTGAAGTCTACTTCCTGCATGTCAAATTCCAAAACCTTATCCCATTTTTGATACCAAGTAAAATTCTCATCCGCGATACGGTCCCAAAATTTTCGGGGTTCACGAATGGATTTCTTATACATTTTAAAATAATGCTCGAGATTATTAATTTTGTAATAACTCATTGTAATCTTGTTTTATGTTTTTTTTGGTTATGTAAATATAGCCTTTCCGAGAGTAGTGAATTAAATAAAGTGGCGAAAAATTTTACTGTTTTTTTAAAACACCAACTCAGTTGTTATTCTGTTGTGAGACCTCAGGATTTTGAAATTGTTGATCCAGACGTTTCATCTATCATAGCTTTTTCAAAAAGGAAATAAATTTCAAATTCAATCTCATACCCAATTCGCTGCCATATTTTTTTGAAATTCGCTTTGGGAAGACAATAAACAATGCACATAACTTTTAAAACTCTACTGTGCTATATTTTTAACAAACTTCCTTAATGACACCTATTTTTATTGAGAAAATTTATTATGTATTCGTTCGATTTGGTTACGAGGAAGGCGAAAAATAATTTTTTTCAATACATTATCCAATTCAATTTTCAATTTAAAATGCTGTAATTGATTTTAAGATGTTGTTTTTGGTTTTGTCACGCAAAAAAAGGATCTTTCTTAACATTATTGTGAATGGTTTTAGATTATTTTTTTATTTGATTTTCTTAAAATACAACTAAAAAGTCCATTCTTTTGAATAATACTGAATTTTATACCTACTTTTTTTTATCTTGTATGAAAATTTTAAGCATGCAATTTGATCCTGAAAATCTGGAACAATCCGCAATTTACAAGCTATTAACGGGTACCATTATCCCTCGACCTATCGGCTGGATTTCTACTGTTGATACTAATGGAGTGAACAATCTCGCACCATTTTCTTATTTCAACCTTTTGGGTGATGATCCACCCCATGTGATGTTCTCCACTCGACGGGATAACAATTCCAATAAAGACACTCTAAATAATGTTTTAAATACAAAGCAATTTGTAGTGAATATGGTGACCGAAGCAGTTGTTGAACAAATGAATATGACCTCGGATAAACTTCCTCCAGAAGTTGATGAGTTTGCACATGCCGGACTCACTCCTATCCCTTCCTTAAAAATAAAACCCATGCGAGTCAAAGAGAGTCCGATTCACCTCGAATGCGAATTGGTACACAATTACTTTTTGGAAGGACATCAACAAGGTGGTGCTTGTGTGTTAATTGGTCGCATTGTGATGATGCATTATGATGATTCTGTTCTGCTTGATAATTACAAAATTAATCTCGAGAACTACAAACCTGTGGCGCGTCTAGCAGGAGCAAACTATTCTAAATTAGGTGAACAATTTGCCATAAAACGAAATTCATAACATGAAAATTACAGTTATCGGGGGCGGTCCCGGCGGTTTATATTTTTCAATTCTAACCAAAAAAGCATTACCACACTGTGAAATTGATATTTACGAACGCAACCGTCCCGATGATAGCTTCGGCTTTGGGGTCGTTTTCTCCGATGAAACCTTGGGCGAATTCCTCAAGCGCGATATGGAATCTTATGAGTTGATACGCTCCAATTTTGCCTATTGGGACGACATCATCATCGCGCGTGACGGACAAGAAGTGAGTATCGCCGGCAACGGTTTTTGCGGTTGTTCTCGAAAAACCTTATTGAAATTGCTACATCAACGTTGTGCCGAAGAAGGTATTCGTTTGCATTTTGAACAAAATGTAGACGATCTATCCCAATTTGCAGATTCAGATATCATCTTGGCTTCTGACGGAATTGGGAGTGCGATTCGATCACAATTTGCTGAAGAGTTTGGGACGCAAATCGAACTCAAAAGCAACCGCTTTGTATGGCTCGGTTCGACCAAGCCTTTGGATGCTTTTACTTATTTCTTCCGCTCTACACTACACGGAACCATCGTAGCTCACTCCTACCAATACGAGCCAGGAATGAGTACGTGGATTTTTGAATGCTCCAATGATACCTGGGAAAAGCACGGTTTTGAAGTCACCAACGAAGCGGATACCATTGCTAAAATCGAAGTAATTTTCAAAGAAGAACTCGACGGTCATGGTTTGATTTCAAATAAATCACACTGGCGGCAGTTTCCCCATGTGACCAATAAAAAATGGTTTCATAACAACATTATACTATTGGGTGACGCCAAAGCTACCGCCCACTACTCCATCGGATCAGGAACCAAACTAGCCATGGATTGTGCCATCGGACTCTCCGATGCCGTTATAGCTAATCCGAATAACGTACAAGCCGCTTTTCAACAATACGAGCAATCGCGGCGTAATACGGTCGAAATGATTCAATATGCGGCTACGGTCTCCTTAGATTGGTTCGAACACATGGATCGTCACATGCAACATCCGTTTTATCAATTCGCTTTTGGTTGCATGACACGTTCAAAAAAGGTGACTTTTGAAAACTTGATGATACGCGACAAATCGTTTACTGATAAGGTTTTGGCCGAATTTAATGGCAATCAGGAAGCCAAACCCGCCGCTTTTCACGACTTCAAACTCCGTGATTTAGTACTCCCAAATCGAATTGTCATGGCGCCCATGGGACAATATCGCGCTGAAAATGGTGAAGTCAACGATTGGCATTTTCAACATTATACCTCGCGTGCTTTAGGCGGTGTCGGACTTCTGCTAACCGAAATGACGTCGGTTTCCGAAACAGGTCGTATCACTTTAGGTTGTGCGGGATTATATACTCAAAATCAAATAGATAATTGGAAACGAATTACAGATTTTATCCATCAAAATACCGCTTCAAAAATCGGTGTTCAATTGGGGCATTCTGGCCCTAAAGGTGCGACCAAACGTCCAAGTGAAGGCGTCAATCAACGGCTTGAGAATCCCTGGGAATTGATCGCGGCTTCAGCTATTCCCTTTGCAGAAGGAATGCCTACCCCAAAAGCTATGTCGGTGGCTGACATGGATACCGTTACAGCACAATTTTTGCAAGCCACCCAAAATGCTGATGTTGCCGGATTTGATCTTGTCGAACTCCAAGTCCATCACGGATTTTTGTTAGCATCTTTCCTTTCACCCTTAACAAATCAACGAACGGATGAGTTTGGTGGCAGTATAGAAAACCGCCTAAAATTCCCGATTCGCGTATTTAAAGCCATGCGCGCCGTTTTTCCAAAAGAAAAACCCATGTCGGTTCGTATCTCAGCTTGCGATTGGGCCGAAGGTGGAATCACCGAAAATGAAGTGCTCGCTATCGCTAATGCCTTTAAAGAAGCGGGCGCCGATTGCATCAATGTTTCTACGGGAAATACCGTGATCTATCAAAAACCGCTGGTCGGACGCATGTGGCAAACTCCGTTTTCGGATGCCATTCGCAATACCGTTCACATACCAACTATTACCGCGGGTTATATTCAAAATATTGATCAAATCAATACCATTTTATTAAACGGTCGAGCCGACTTAGTTGCGTTGGGCCGCCCCTTGTTGCTGGATCCCTATTTTGTGCGAAATGCACAAGCGTATGAGAATTTCCGTCCTACTGATATTCCCGATTCGTATTTTGCAGGTACCTCACATTTGTATCCGTATCAAGCGACCGAACGCAAACAAATGGAATCGATGAAGAAGGCTTTAAAGCCGAAGAGTAATAAAAAGTAATCTATTTTTTCATGAAGTTTAAAGCTCTCTTTTTATTAGCTTTAGTCACCCTAGCATGCCATAATAATTCAACTGAATTAAGCTGTGATTTCGTTGAATATAGTTTCAATAGTGGATGGGCAGAAAAACACACTGCCACATTAGATAAAAAGGGGGTTTTTACAATTTATAAATATAATTATCCCAATTACATTTCTACAAAAGTTCAACTCTCAGAAAACGAAATCGATTCCTTAAATATACTAATTAAAAAAATAAACTTTAAATCATACAATAAAGTAGCAAACGATAGTTGCATTGATTGTAGTGAATTTGCATTAGTTTTAAAAATAAATAATAAGTCTTATGACTATTATCAAAAAGGTGGCAGCTCGAGTTCAGAAGATGACTTCAATACTATTTTTAGTTTTTTAGAAAAGAAAATACCGCTCAACGGTTACCATGAAATTATAATGAGAAAAAAACAATTTGAGTCCTTTAATCAGCTGATGAAACATAGTCTTAAACCTGTAAAATTTCCCAGATGAAACACTACACCGATACGTTTGCTCATGATCATTTGCCCAAACATTCCGCACAACCGGGCTATGCCTTTTTGGATTTACCCCAGTTTCAACGTCCTGAAATGCTCAACTGTGTCGATCGATTGTTGGACCAACATATTCGGGAAGGTCGCGGAAATCAACCGTGCATACATACGTTTGAAACTACCTGGACTTATCAAGAGTTGTTCGAAAAAAGCAATCAAATTGCGCAAGTATTGGTGAACGATCTCGGACTCCAATCCGGAAATCGGGTGTTGATTCGTTCCGCCAATTCGCCGATGATGGTCGCCTGTTGGTTTGCCATTCTTAAAGCAGGCGGTATTGTTGTAGCTACGATGCCTTTGTTACGATCCAAAGAACTCACTACAATAATTGATTGTGCCGAAATTTCCCATTCGTTTTGTGCCGCCGATTTGGAAGAAGAAATGCATTTGGTGAAAAGCGACAACTTACATTCGGTTTGTTATTTTGGAAACGGCCAATTGGAAGCCTTAATGGCAAAATACGAACCTGTTTTTGACAATTACCACTCGCATTCTGAAAGTGTGGCATTAATCGGGTTTACCTCGGGAACGACGGGTTTACCCAAAATGACCGCGCACTATCACAAAGACATTCTCAATAGCTGTGAAGCTTTCCCCGCCTATTCGCTCCAACCCACTGCTGAAGATATTTTTATCGGTAGTCCGCCCATCGGATTCACCTTTGGACTCGGCGGATTGGTGCTTTTCCCACTCTATTATGGTGCATCGACATTTTTAATTGAAAAACCGAGTCCGGACCTACTTTTGCAAGCGATTCAAGACCATAAAATCACCATTTGTTTTACAGCGCCCACGGCGTGGCGGATCATAACAACTAAAGTCCGCGATTACGATATTTCCAGTTTGCGCAAATGTGTATCTGCAGGAGAAACACTTCCCTTGAAGGTATGGCAAGACTGGTTTGACGTGACCGGACTCAAAATTATTGACGGCATAGGAGCCACTGAAATGTTACATATTTTCATTTCATCCAACGAAACGAATATGAAACCCGGAGCAACGGGATTACCCATTACCGGTTATGAAGCCAAGATTGTAGATACATCGGGTACCGAAATCACAGATGGAACCCCCGGTCGTTTGGCAGTTCGCGGCATCACAGGCTGCAAATACCTTAATCGTCCCGAAAAACAAGCGGAATATGTACAATACGGTTGGAATCTCACGGGGGATGTTTTCCGAAAAGACGAAGAGGGCTACTATTGGTTTGTGGCCCGTGGCGACGACATGATTATTTCCTCAGGCTACAATATTGCAGCCATTGAGGTTGAAAGTGTGTTAATCGGCCATGAAGATGTGGCGGAATGCGCAGTGGTCGGACTCCCCGACGACGAACGTGGGATGTTGGTTTGTGCGTATATTGTATTGAACGATGCAACTAAAGCATCCGATGTGTTGAAAAACCGTATTCAGCACTGGTTTAAAGAAGTAGCTGCTCCCTATAAATACCCGCGCGTGATTCATTTTGTGGAAGCGCTGCCCAAAACCGAAACGGGAAAAATTCAACGTTTCAAACTTAAAAATCAAGATTAATGTATATTTGAATAGCTTTTATTTTTTGGAGCTATTTCCTGCTTTCCGCTGTATCTCTCCGCTTCGCTACGAGGATGCCGCTTCAATCAGGGCTAAAACACGAACCAATGAACTATTTTACTAAAGAAGAAAAAATTCGTTTCCAACATATCGACTACGCTGGGATTGTTTTTTATCCCCGTTTTCTCGAAATGCTCAATGCCCTTGTCGAAGACTGGTTTGAAGAAGCCTTGGATCGCCCTTTTCATTTGATGCATGAAACCAATGGCATCCCGACGGTCGATTTAAAAGTTCAATTCAAGAGTCCGGCCCGCCTCGGAGAAACCATCACCAAGCACTTATGGGTCAAAGAATTACGTAATTCGTCCATGCTGTGTGGTTTTAAATTTGAAAACGCCCAACAAAAAACGGTGCTCGAAGGTGAAGTCACCTTAGTGAACGTTAAAATCGCAGAAGACCGAAATAGCATCAGCTCGGAAGCTTTTAACGAAACGATGAAGTTTAAAATCCAACCTTTTTTGCAATAAAACTATGGAGTTTAAAAAATTTAAAGCCGCTACCGTACAAACGTCGCCCGTTTTTCTCAATGTTCCTGCAACAGTAGAAAAAGCCATTCGTTTTATCAAAGAGGCGCATGAAAATGGTGCTACATTGATTGCATTTCCCGAAGTCTTTATTGCTGGCTATCCCTACTGGAATTGGGTGATGACGCCCGTGCAAGGCAGCGCATGGTACGAACAGTTGTACCGCAATTCGGCTATGATTGATGATGCTGAAATGCATCCGTTGTATCAAGCGGCACGCGACTTCAATATGCACATTGTCATAGGGATTAACGAACGCGGAACAAGTTTTGGCGAAATTTACAACACCAACCTAATCATCAATAACCAAGGAGAAATCATTGGAAAACACCGAAAATTAGTACCTACATGGGCCGAAAAATTAACTTGGACTTCAGGTGACGGTTCGTCCCTTAAAGTTTACGATACCGAAGTGGGAACGCTGGGTACCCTCGCATGTGGTGAAAACACCAATACTTTGGCGCGTTTCACCTTATTATCACAAGGTGAATTGGTGCACATTGCTAATTACATTTCGCTTCCCGTTGCCCCACCCGATTACGATATGGCTGAAGCGATTAAAATTCGAGCAGCAGCCCATTCTTTCGAAGGGAAATTGTTCACCATCGTTTCCTGTTCGACCATATCCCAAGAAATCAAAGAGGCTTTACGAGCGGATGTGCCTAATATCGATGCTTTGTTGGATCGTAAAAGTTCGGCCTTCTCAGGATTCATCGGACCTAATGGAGCGGTGATGGGAACACCTTTAATTGACGATGAAGGCATTGTGTATGCCGAAATTGATTTGGCAAAATGTATCCAACCCAAACAAATGCATGATATATTAGGGCATTACAACCGTTTTGATATTTTCAATTTGCGGGTGAATGTGGCACCAACACGAAAGATCACCTTTGTGGAGGGCACAGAAAATGAATAAATAATATAGACCTAACAGGTTTTAAAAACCTGTTAGGTCTCTAAAATAAAAACCATGGAAGATCAACACTATTCCGATGATGTATACGGCAGAGCACGCGTCAATGATACTCCCGAACTAGAAGCCTATTACAAAGAATTAGAAACCTTAGGCGCTGGTGCTTTGTGGACCGTTGCTAATGATATTGAGCCCTGGGAACCACGTCCGAATTCCGTGCCCATGTTATGGAAATACGAAGATTTACGTTCACTGGTGCTCAAATCGAGCGAACTCGTAACCCCTGAACAAGCAGGGCGACGCGTGGTGTATTTGGTCAATGACAAACGTAAAGACGTTTCTGCAGCTGTAGGTTGGCTGTATACTGGAATTCAAGTTACGCGGCCCGGAGAATCGACATCGGCACACCGTCATCGCGCTTCTGCTTTGCGCTTTATCATGGAAGGCAGCAAAGGATATACGGTAGTAGACGGCAATAAAATCATGCTGGAAATCAACGATTTTGTGATCACGCCCAACTCCACCTGGCACGAGCACGGCGTAGAAGCCGACGGACAAACCTGTATTTGGCAAGACGGTTTGGATATTCCGCTAGTGAATGCCTTAGAAGCCAATGATTATGCTGTTTTTGATGGTAAACAACCGCTGGACGTACCGCTGAATTATTCACCCAAAACCTATAGTGGCGTCGGACTCATTCAAGCCGATGTGCAGTGGGACAAGCCCTATTCTCCCCTAATTAAATATTCTTGGAGCAAAGTATATCCTGCATTGTTAGAAGCTTTAGAAGTGAATCCGATCGATCCGTTTGATGGCATTCATATGCGCTACAGCAATCCGCTAACGGGCAGACATGTCATGCAAACCATGAGTGCTTCCATACAATTGTTGCCCAAAGGATTTAAAGGAAAAGCTCACAAACATACTGGTTCATTTGTGTATCAATGTGCCAAAGGAAGCGGCTATTCCATTATCAATGGGAAACGTTTCGATTGGAAAGAACGGGATATTTTTTGTGTGCCCTCGTGGGCTTGGCACGAACATCACAATGGTTCTGAAACTGAAGACGCCTGTTTATTCCACTTTAATGATTTGCCTGTAATTGAAGGCTTAGGCTTGTATCAAGACCGCATGTTATCCGAAAATAACGGACATCAAATCATTGGTTAAAAAAAATAGCTATGAAAAAGTGGATCGTTATTAGTTGGATGTTTCTAGGAATAGGACAGATTTGGGCACAAGATTTTAAACTTGATGCTGGAAAAATATCCCAAAAAGAGTTTCTTGAGGAAGTCGATTTTGAGTTAGAGCACGGTAAAATTGTCATTCCAGTAAGTTTGGCAGGTCAAACCTATCGGTTTTTACTGGATACAGGCGCGCCCAATATTGTTTCGAAGCGAGTGGCCAATATCCTTAATCCTGCTTCCAAAAGAGACGTCAATGTAGTTGACGCCAATAACAAAACGCAAAACATGGAAATGGTTCCCTTGCCTGAAATGCGTTTGGGGTCCTTACAATTTGAGAATGGTGTTGCCATTGTGGTCGATTTAGACAATCATCCGGTATTAAAATGTTACCGTTTGCACGGCTTTGTGGGTAGTAACTTCTTTAAAAATGCGGTTTTACATGTTGATTATGCTGCCAAAAAAATAAAAATATCACATACGATTAAGTCGTTTTCCCCACAAACTAAAGGTTTTCCAATGCAATTAGTTGGTCAACAATTGGCTCCGTATGTCGCATTAGAACATCAAAGTGAAGGCTGTAATGAAGGTAGCGAATTTGCTTTACTCGATACAGGAATGGATGGTTTTTACGATTTGTCAAATCGAGTGTATGCAGATTTCAAAAAAGGGGAAGTTGTAAAAACACTCAGTGAATCAAAAGGCGTAGTTTCATTGGGACTTTTTGAAAAGTTGGAACCAAGCCCCCACCGTTTGGTTCAAATTCAAAAAATGAAAATCAACGGGATAACGTTTGCCAATATTATTACAGAAACCACAGATGATGATAACTCACGTATTGGACTGGATGCTTTCAAATTGGGAAAAGTAACGTTGGATTTTCACAAGAAAAAATGGTATTATGAAGCACCCACCCAAAATGATTTAAGCCAAAAAAATCCCCAATTTACGCCAACCCTAATCGATCAAAGGTTGGTCGTTGGTATTGTTTGGGATGAAACACTCAAGTCAAAGATTCAATTTGGAAATCCAATTGTTCGTATAGACCAACATAGTTTAGAAAAGCTATCCGTGTGTGATATTGTAGGTCTCAAAGAACGTATCGCATCACAATCTGCCTTAGAAATAGAAATTATTAACAACACCGGTGAAACGGTTACCATAAAAAAATAACACAAAATGAAATTAGTTACGTATACGTATCAAAATGAAGAAGCCCGATTAGGATTTTTATTCAACGATTTAGTCATTGATATGGAGGATTTTGGCGAAGTAGCCAATTTTCCTTTACCCGATGATATGCTCGACTTGATTGACATGGGTATTGAAGTTATCGACGAAATCAACGATTTGATTGCGGATACCCCTGAAGAATATATTTCAAAAATCGGGGTACCTTTAACAGCAGTTACCCTACTCGCTCCCATTCCAAGGCCTCGAAAAAATATTATTGGAATCGGGTTAAACTATACCGAACATGTAGCGGAGAGTGCACGAACGTTGGACACTACTGGCAAACTTCCTCAAAAACCCATTATTTTCTCCAAACCACCCACTACGGTTACGGCAACAAACACCGAGGTGATTAAAAACACTAAATTAACTTCACAATTGGATTGGGAAGTCGAGTTAGCTGTTGTCATCGGAAAAACAGGAAAGTATGTGCCGAAGTCGGAAGCAATGGATTATGTCTTTGGATATACGATAATTAACGATATTTCCGCACGGGATTGCCGTCGTGAAGGCCAATGGATCGTATCCAAAGGACAAGACACCTTTGCCCCAATGGGACCCTATTTAGTGACCAAAGATGAAATCAAGAATCCGCATCACTTAAACCTAAGCTTGAAAGTCAATGGAATTGAAAAACAAAATTCCAATACAAAGTTTATGTTGTTTAACATCAATGACTTAATCGAAGACTTAAGTACCGTTTTTACCATTGAGCCCGGCGACATTATTGCAACGGGAACCCCAGCAGGTGTAGGCGCCGGTCGCGATCCGCAAGAATGGTTGTATGATGGAGATGTGTTGGAAGCCACCGTGGAAGGCATTGGAACAATCATTAATACCGTAAAAGAGATTTAAGCAGGGGCTGCAATAGGGATCGAAGCAAGGTACCGCGTACCGCGGAGAGCCCGGGCCGAAGGCATTGCCCTTTTCAGTAAACAGTGTAAAGTATTCAGTAATCAGTGTAAGAATAAAATAATGACAAAAAAATATAGAATTGGGCAAATTGTTCCCTCCTCCAATGTAACCATGGAAACCGAAATTCCAGCGATTTTTAGAGCCCGGGAATCCGTTTTACCCGAACGTTTTACCTTTCACAGCAGTCGGATGCGCATGAAAAAGGTCACTCAAGAAGAACTCGCTGCCATGGATGCGATGAGTTTGAAATGTGCCATCGAACTTTCGGACGCTCATGTTGATGTGATGGGGTATGCCTGTTTGGTGGCTATAATGAGTATGGGACGTGGCTATCATTGTGTATCCGAAGTGAACTTACACCAAGAAACCATCGCTAACGGCTTCCCTACTCCGATTGTCACATCGGCAGGGGCGTTGATTAACGGACTAAAGGTTTTGGGTGCGCGACAAATTTCAATAATCACGCCCTATATGCGTCCGTTGACCGATAAAGTAGTCGATTATATTGAACACCAAGGCATTAAAGTAAAAGAGAGTATTGCTTTGGAAATTCCCGATAATTTAAAAGTCGCGGCACAGAATCCGTTGAATTTATTAGAGATTTACAAACAACTAGACTTAACTGACGTTGACGTTTTGGTAGCTTCTGCTTGTGTGCAAATGCCCTCGTTGGAAGCGATTGATCAAATTCAGGCGGAATGTGGAATCCCGGTTACTTCGGCAGCGGTTTGTACGACATATGAAATGATGAAGAAATTAGGCATTGAAGCGAAGTCGACCATTGGTGGCGAATTGTTGAAGGGTACCTATTAATGATTTTTTAATTAAACCCTCATGTAGACATTGATAATTATCAATGTCCTTATTGAATTAATCATTATCAATGTCGTTTATTGCGTTGATAATTATCAATGTCCTTATTGAATTAATCATTATCAATGTCGTTTATTGCGTTGATAATTATCAATGTCATTTATTGCATTGATAATGATCAATGACGTTTATTGCATTGAATTTAGATATCATCAATATAAAACCGTGTTGAATTTATTTATCATGTTTAATGTAATTTATGATTTTCACCCGTGATTCGTTTTTTACACCTTTCACACAAAAACAACGATTCATGATCAATGGTGCTTATTTTCTCGTTGGCGGCCGTCATCACACAATGAGAATTTGGACAATGTGGGATACCGAGGTTATGTCCAAATTCGTGAATAGCTACTTTTTTGGCTCTTTGGAACACAACATTTGAGGACGAATGGTGTAGACGAAATGTGGATACAATGGCTGATTTGCCGGGTCGATACGCCAATCCCATAATACCAAAATCAGTATACTTCCATTCCGGTTTTAATACACGACCTTTTTCATCGCGTTTTGTGATACAAATGTCTTTTGTGGTCAAGCCAAGAATGTAATCTAAAGTGTCTGGGCGATGTTTAAGTTGAAATTTGATCACATCTTGCGCTTTATACCGAGGAGATTTTTTTAAACTTAATGCCGAAGAAGGCAATTCAATCGCGGGGAGCACAATCGTTTTGATGCCATAATACTCTTCCAATGCATTCCGGATTGTATCCCGTAAATACGTAGGGAAATCATCATAGCATTGAACGCCCATGCGTTTTGGTTTAGGATCAGCGGTACAAGCCATACATAATAAACCGCATACTACAAGCGTAACTCTTTTTTTAATGAACAAAATCCTGCAAAAGTCACGCCAGAAAAAAGGTTCAATTTTGTTCAATAAATTACACCTATCAATTACAGTGCTTGTGGTGATTGTCCCTCAAGATTGCGATAAACAGCCGCTGAAATTTGTTTCAAAACCTCAGGCAACGTTTTAAAATCATTACCTTTAGTCATAATGGTGAGTAAGTAAGCCTTATTTTGGGTATAAACGACCACGGTTTCATGCAACTGTTTTTCCATTGCATCGCCTGCTTCACCAAATTTGTGAAAAAAATCAATGTTGGAAGGAATTCCCTCCAAAATACCTTGCTTAAATTTGGATTTACTCAATAAAGAAGCAGCGTATTCAGAGTCTTTAATCGTGAGATAGGAGGCATTATACAAAGCTCTCATAAACAAGGAAACTTCGTAGGAAGAGATAAAATAATCTGTAGCATTCCAATCAGGGGCAGCCAACCCTAAATCGGTAAAAACATTTTTAAATATTTCTACATCGATGTTCTCATTCAAAAGATAGGTGGCATTATTGTCGGAATAAACAATCATGTAATACAACAATTCTCGTATCGAATAGGATTGACCAAACTCAATCGATTTGGAGGTAAATAAAGGCTTTTTGTCGGCTTTATATATTTTGTTGAAAAGAATTTTTTTGTCCAATATTCCAGGATTTTTTTCATTCATCTTCAAAAAAGCTATCAACTCGGGAACTTTCAAAAGCGAACCGGGCTTATACTTTTCTTCTAAATTGATTCCCATCCAATCATTGGTATTGTAATCTTTAAGATACACGGAAGCAGACTTAATTACATTCTTTTGTTGAAAGGCTTGAATGATATTTTGAACCTCTGCCTTCATCGAAGCCAAGTCCGACGATTCATCTTGATCGACATACAACAAAGGCTTAACATAACGATATCCTTCCAATCGTTTTACTTGTAAGGTGTTCGCTACATTGGTCGAAGTTTTACTTGTTTTTTCATTAAAAAAATGTTGGGTGATAAAATAAGTGGCTATAACTGAGATAAATACTAAAACAGAAACGTATTTAAAGTTTATTTTAAAGTTTAAGATTCGGATCATTTTCTAATTTTAATTCTAATATCCCAAAAATAGTGTATTAATTATAAAAAAACAATAAAATTATAAGTCAAAATTGTTGATTTCTCAATAAAAGGGAAGTTTCTAATTTTAAAGGAGTTAGCCTAATCGAATTTAAATTCACTCTATTTTTTATACAATTTTTACGAGTTTTATCGTTTTAGGAATAGTAACTTGCACCAAAATAAGACCAGATGAATTCGATTAAAATACTTTGGGTTGATGACGAAATCGATTTGCTTAAACCCCATATCCTCTTTCTTGAACAAAAAAACTACCATGTAACGACTTGTAACAACGGTCGGGATGCCTTGGATGTTTTTAACGATGAAAATTTTGATGTAGTTTTTTTAGATGAAAATATGCCCGGATTATCGGGATTGGAAGTACTTTCTGAAATGAAAGAAAAAAAATCATCCACCCCAATCATCATGATTACCAAGAGCGAAGAGGAATTTATCATGGAAGAAGCCATTGGTTCCAAAATCGCTGATTACCTTATAAAGCCCGTCAATCCCAATCAGATTCTTTTGAGTTTGAAGAAAAATTTGGACCATTCGCGACTTATTTCTGAGAAAACAACCCTAGACTATCAAAAAGAATTCCGCAAAATCGCCATGGATATGGGAATGGCGCGTTCATATTCCGATTGGGTTGAAGTCTATAAAAAGTTATTGTTTTGGGAATTGGAGTTGGAACATACCGAAGATTCCAATTTAATCAACATCCTAGAATCGCAAAAACAAGAAGCCAATTTTCAATTTGGAAAATTTATCGAACGAAATTACGAAGATTGGTTTGATCCCAAAGCAGAAAAACCAGTGCTTTCGCATACCGTGTTCAGAGAATGGGTGGTACCCGAATTGGTAAAAAAGGAGAAGCCGATTCTATTTATAGTCGTCGATAATATGCGTTACGACCAATGGAAAGCAATGGAATCTTCGGTGAACACGTATTATAAAGTCGAAAAAGAACTCCCCTATTTCGCCATGTTACCCACAGCAACACAATATGCACGTAATGCATTGTTCTCGGGACTTTTACCTTCTGAAATGGAAAAACAGTTTCCTCAGTATTGGAAAAATGACACCGATGAAGGAGGGAAAAATAATTTTGAAGCCGAATTTTTAACCGCCCATTTGAAACGCTTAGGGTTAAACATAAAGCACGATTACTTTAAGATTACAAATTTTCAAACTGGGAAAAAATTAGCCGAAAATTTCCGTGGCTTAAAAGACAATCAATTGGTAGCAGTTGTCTACAATTTTGTGGATATGTTGTCGCATGCCAAAACTGAAATGGAAGTAGTCAAAGAACTCGCCTCCGACGATAAAGCATACCGTTCACTCACCTTGAGTTGGTTTAAAAATTCTCCTCTTTTGGAGATCATTCAACAAGCCCAAAAGTTAGGTTTTAAACTCATTATCACCACCGACCATGGGACCATCAATGTGAAAAATCCATCAAAAGTCATAGGCGATAAAAACACTAGTCTCAACTTACGTTACAAAACCGGAAGAAGTCTCACCTTCGAAGATAAAGATGTCTACGTTGTCAAAGACCCAAAAAAAGTAGGATTACCCGCGATTAATATGAGTAGCTCATTTATTTTTGCGAAAAACGACTTATTTTTGGCCTATGTCAATAACTATAATCATTATGTGAGTTATTACCGAAATACATACCAACACGGCGGTATTTCGCTGGAAGAAATGATTATACCCTTTATTGTTTTAAATCCGAGATAACCTATGGAAATTCTTTTTTCATTGGATGAAATTACTCAAGTGGCTCAAAAAATACTCCGCGAAAATCCTGCGAAGGTTATCGTGTTTAATGGCCCAATGGGAGCTGGTAAAACTACTCTTATCAAGGTATTGTCACATGCGTTAGGCGTTAATGAGGCCACCAGCAGTCCCTCTTTTTCCCTAGTCAATGAATACGAAAATCAACAAGGAGAGAAGATTTATCATTTTGATATGTATCGCTTAAAATCGGAAAGAGAAGCGTTCGACTTTGGGATTGAAGATTACTTGTATTCAGGACATTGGTGTTTTATCGAATGGGCTGAAAAAATCCCCAACCTTTTGCCCGATCAGTATGCTCGAGTTGACATGAGCGTACTCCACGATGGAAAAAGAAAATTGGCATTGCAGGTCTCATAGAT
Organism: Flavobacterium sp.; assembly: GCF_040379285.1. Lineage (GTDB taxonomy): Bacteria > Bacteroidota > Bacteroidia > Flavobacteriales > Flavobacteriaceae > Flavobacterium. The sequence goes on from NZ_JBEILJ010000002.1 coordinate 46,620, forward strand.
TTTTTATACTTTAGAAGAAAATATAGTACGGTATGCCACTGACCCCTTTCAGTCCGGAACAATTAATTCCACAAGAAGAAAAATTAGAAATTGCCCGCCATAAATCGGAATTGTTTATCGGAATTCCTAAAGAGACAAGTTACCAAGAGCGTCGTATCTGTCTCACCCCTGACGCGGTTAATTCACTTACTTCCCACGGACATCGCGTGATGATGGAGGCTGGCGCGGGTTTAAGTTCAAGTTACACCGACAACGAATACCGTGATGCAGGCGCAGAAATCACCAACGACACCCAAAAAGTGTTTAGTTGTCCTATGCTCTTAAAGGTCGAACCGCCTACCATGGCTGAGATTGAAATGATGCAGTCGGGAACGATTCTAATTTCAGCCTTGCAAATTAAAACGCGAAAGAAAGAGTACTTTGAGGCCTTGTCCAAGAAAAAAATAACCGCCTTAGCGTTTGAATATATCAAAGATGAAGACGGTTCGTATCCCGCAGTAAAATCGTTAAGTGAAATAGCAGGCACGGCTTCGATACTTATTGCAGCCGAATTAATGATCAACAATAGCTTTGGGAAAGGACTATTGTTTGGAAATATCAATGGTGTCCCCCCTACCGATGTCGTAATTATTGGCGCGGGAACGGTAGGCGAATTTGCGGCTCGAACCGCAATTGGATTAGGTGCCAATGTCAAAGTGTTTGATAATTCGATTACCAAATTACGTCGTTTACAAAACAACCTTAGTCAGCGGGTTTTTACCTCCACTATCGAACCCAAAGCATTGCAAAAAGCGCTACGCCGCTGTGATGTGGCCATTGGAGCAATGCGGGGAAAAGATCGTTGTCCAGTTGTTGTCACCGAAGGCATGGTCGACTTGATGAAAAAAGGGGCTGTTATCGTAGATGTAAGTATCGATACAGGAGGCTGTTTTGAAAGCTCAGAGATAACTACCCATGAAAAGCCAACATTCATTAAAAATGACGTTATCCATTATTGTGTTCCCAATATTCCGTCGCGGTATTCCAAAACGGCCTCCCTTTCCATCAGTAATATCATTATGCCTTATTTGTTGCAAATCGCAGAAGATGGCGGGATGGAAAATTCATTGCGATTGAGTAAAGGATTGAAAAATGGGGTTTATTATTATCATGGAATTTTAACAAACAAATCCATTGGAGATTGGTTTCATTTGCCCGATAGCGACATTAATTTAATTGTATTTTAATAACGAAACGGCACGAGATTCTTTACTTTTGCAAAAATTATGCTATGAAATTTTATCAACGCCTCGCCTATTATAGTTTTGGAGTTTTTCTTGGAGCTATTTTTGTCGCTTTCGTCTTAACAGGCAAAGATACCCGTTGTAGTTATTTTCCCAACGAACGCGTTCTCAATAACATTCGAACAAAACCTTTAAAATATAGCCTAGAAGCTTCACGGAAACTCGCCGAAGACTGGATTGATACCATTGACATCAAAAATACGTTAACCTACGGCGATGTAGATTTTGATAAAAGCAATGTAAAATACGAGGATGGTAAATTGTATTGGATTGAAGGCTACACGACGCTAAGGGATACCATTCAGTTGAAAATTGTCATTTATGAATCCCGAGCGGTTTTGGAAGACATTATTCGTTTGAAATCTAAAAAGAATGTACCATAAAAAAATCCGGTTTTTAAGCCGGATTTTGTTTACTTTATAAATTCAATTTTTTGAACCTCTTCTGCATTGACACTGTCAAAGAATCCTTGTTCACTCATCCACTCGTCACTGAATACCTTACTCATGTAGCGTGAACCGTGATCTGGGAAAACAATAACCACATTGCTTTCAGCAGTAAACTCGCCTTCTTCAGCAAATTGTTTTACCGCTTGAAAGGCAGCACCACTCGTATAACCCACAAACAAGCCTTCTTTTTTTGCAATTTCTCGTGCTGTATGTGCACTTTCTTCATCACTTACTTTCATGAATTTATCAATTACATCAAAGTCTGTGGCTGTAGGAATCAAATTTTTACCCAAACCTTCAATACGATACGGATAAATCTCCGCAGTATCGAATTCCTTTGTTTCGTGGTATTTTTTTAATACAGAGCCAAAGGCATCAACTCCTAAAATACGTATCGCAGGATTTTTCTCTTTTAAGAAACGTGCTGTACCCGATATCGTACCTCCTGTTCCACTACAAGCTACCAAGTGCGTTATTTGTCCCCCCGTTTGCTCCCATATCTCAGGTCCTGTCGTATTGTAATGAGCATCAACATTTAAATCGTTGAAATACTGATTGATATAAACGGAACCCTTTGTCTCTTCGTGTAAACGTTTGGCTACAGAATAATACGATCGCTCATCGTCAGCAGATACGTGTGCGGGACAAACATAGACTTTAGCGCCCATGGAACGCAACATATCAATCTTATCCTTTGAGGATTTGGAACTTACCGCCAAGATGCAATCATATCCTTTGATGATGCTCACCATGGCTAAACTGAAGCCCGTATTTCCCGAAGTAGTTTCAATAATAGTATCGCCTGGTTTAAGTATTCCACGACGTTCGGCTTCTTCAATAATGTATAAGGCAATTCGGTCTTTGGTAGAATGCCCTGGATTAAATGCTTCAACCTTAGCAAAAAAATTTCCTGAAAGATGCTCAGCAATTCTATTGAGTCGAATAATCGGTGTATTCCCTATTAATTCGAGTACATTATTGTAGGCTTTTATTGTTTCTTTCATAAAAAACAGATTAGCGTCAGGGGATTCGATTAACGAACTTGGAAAGCCCCCTAACCTTGCAAATTTAGTAAATTATTTTAAACTAACTTTTAATTTTTTCTAAATCCAATAAAAAGGTGAACTCTTTAGCCACCTCTTTTAGCGCCTCAAATCGGCCCGAAGCACCTCCGTGCCCAGTCTCCATATTAGTGTCCAAAAACAACTGATTGTTATCGGTTTTCAACTCCCTTAATTTCGCAACCCATTTGGCGGGTTCCCAATATTGTACTTGTGAATCATGCAATCCGGTTGAAATGTACATATGTGGATAATCCTGCGCACGAACATTGTCATAAGGCGAATACGACAACATATAATCGTAATAAACTTTGTCATTAGGATTGCCCCATTCGTCATATTCTCCGGTTGTCAAGGGAATCGTGTCGTCCAACATCGTGGTAACTACATCCACAAAAGGCACTTGAACAATGATACCGTGAAATAAATCGGGTCGTATATTGGCCACAGCTCCAACCAACAAACCACCCGCCGATCCGCCTTCAGCATACAAATGCGAGGCACTGGTATACCCTTCTTGGATTAAAAATTCTGCACAATTGATGAAATCGGTAAACGTATTTCGTTTCTCCAATAACTTCCCTGTTTCATACCAACGACGGCCCAAATCCTCTCCCCCACGCACATGCGCCATAGCATAGACAAACCCGCGGTCTAAAAGACTCAACCGAGTGGTAGAAAAATAAGGCTCTAGCGTTACGCCATACGATCCATAACCGTAAAGTAATAGTGGATTGGATTGGTTTTTTTGAAGTCCTTTTTTGTATACCAGAGAAATGGGCACTTGAACACCATCGGCTGTAATGGCCCAAATACGCTCTTCAATATAGTTATTCTTATCAAAATTTCCACCTAACACTTCTTGCTCCTTCAAAATGCGTTGTTCGCGAGTGACCATATTAAATTCAATCACCGATGCGGGAGTCGCCAACGATTGATAGGCATACCGAAGCCAAGGTGTATCAAAATCAACATTAGTCGTTGTGTATGCCGTGTAGGTCTCTGAGGCAAACGGAAGGTATTCATCCATGGTACCATCCCAACGTATTATTCGCAGGGCATTTAATCCGTTGTACCGCTCAGACACCACCAAAAACTCACTAAAAATATCAATGCCTTCCAACAAAACATCTTCCCGATGTGGCACTACTTCCGTCCAATGCGACATTGCGGTGTGGTCGACATCGGTTTTCATCAATTTAAAATTGGTCGCCTCGTCTTTATTGGTAAGAATATAAAAATGGGAACCGTAATGCGATACCGAATACTCTAATCCCCGAACGCGCGGTTGAAAAAGTTGGAAATCTATTGAGGGTTGTGTTGCTTTTATAAAGCGATACTCTGAAGTAAGCGTGCTCTCGGAGGCAATCATGATGTATTCGCGTGACTTGGACTTGAATACCGAAACGTCAAACGTGGCATCGGCTTCAAAATACACCTTAACGTCATTTCTTGGATCAGTTCCTAATACATGCCGATAAATACTATCTGAACGCAATGTTTTAGGGTCTTTTCGACTGTAAAACAAGTACTTTCCATCCGCTGACCAAACCGCGCCACCAGTAGTATTTTCAATAGTATACGGTAAAATTTCACCGGTTTCAAGATTTTTTATTTGAATGCTATACTGACGACGGGAAACCGTATCAACTCCAAACGAAACCCAACCATTATCATCACTGATAGATAATCCTGTTAAATGAAAATAAGAATGCCCTTTTGCCATTTCGTTACCATCAAAAAGTAGACATTCTGGTGCTTCCATACTTCCCTTTCGTCGGGTGTAAATTGGATAATCACCCCCTTTTTCAAAACGCGTTATGTAGTAATACCCATTATAAAAATAAGGAACCGAACTGTCGTCTTCTTTGATGCGACTTTTCATTTCCACAAACAAAGCCTCTTGTAACTCTTTGGTAGAAGCTGTTGTTGCTTTGTAATACGCATTTTCTTCTTCCAAATAGGCAATGACTTCCAGATTTTCACGGTCATTCAACCAAAAATAATCATCAATACGTTCGTGATCGTGGTGAATAAGACGATGGGGATTTTTTTTCGCTTTAGGCGTTTGAAAAGTAGACATAGATACTAAACTATTTTTTGCAAAGATACACCTCGAATACGGGCGGTGTTGCATGAAAAACTTAAATTTTCAACCAATTCTTCAACAAGATTATTATGTACATTTGTGTAAAATAAACTAGAGAAATATGTTTGGTGATTTAATGGGAATGATGGGAAAATTACAAGAAACCCAGCAAAAAATAGAAGAAACAAAGCAACGCTTAACTACCGTTTACATTGATGAAAAAAGTAGTGATGGGCTGCTAGAAGTGACTTGCACTGCCAACCGAACCATTCGCTTCCTAACGATCGATGAAGCACTTTTGCAAGACAAAGAAATGTTGGAAGATTACTTAATTACAGTAATCAATAAAGCTATCGAGCGGGCAGGTCAAATTCAGGAAGCCGAATTAGCAGCTGTTGCCAAAGAGGGACTTCCGAACATTCCGGGAATGAATTTATTCCGATAGTATGCGTTGGGACATTGGTTTTTTGTTTCTCACCTTACTTGCAGAAATTGTGGGCACTGTGGGAGGCTTCGGCTCTTCGGTTTTCTTTGTCCCTATTGCTAATTTTTATTTTGACTTTCACCATGTGTTGGGACTCACAGCTGTTTTACACCTAGCGAGCAACGTGACCAAAATTGCGCTCTTCAGAAAAGGGTTCAATCGGCAACTTTTACTCACCATGGGGATTCCTTCGGTGGTATTTGTTTTACTAGGAGGCCTCCTTACGCCTTACATATCGTCTCAAATTTTGGAACTAATTCTAGGAATATTCCTGACTATTTTCAGTTTGTTTTTCATTCGTAAGCCCCAAAGAGCGCTGTTACCAACTACGAAAAATGCTGTTCTAGGTGGGGTACTTTCGGGATTTTCAGCGGGATTAATGGGAACCGGCGGTGCCATTCGCGGGTTGACGATGGCAGCATTTAATCTTGAAAAAAATGTATTTATTGCTACTTCTGCCGCTATTGATTTACTCATTGATGCCTCACGCACGGTAATTTATGCAAAAAACGGGTATGTAACCCAAGACATTATCTATGCGATTCCCGTTTTAATTGGGATTAGCCTTCTCGGTTCGGGTATTGGGAAATGGATATTGCGCTATGTAGACCAAAATCGCTTTAAACAAATTACGTTGTTTTTGATTCTAGGTATTGGACTACTGACTTTAGGAAAAATAATTTTTGCTAAAATATGAGTTTTCCCAAATGCTCCATCACATAGCTATGCATCACCTGCTTATAGTCCAAATGGGTCACCATTCGCAATTTTCCCGGACCCATTGAACTGATATGGATATTTTTCTGTTTGAGTTTGTCAATCACCCATTGCTCATCCAACGTGGGACGAACAGAGAAAATAATTATATTAGTTTCAATAGGTTCCACTTTGGCAACCCAAGGTAATGTGGCCAACAAAGCACCAAGTTCTTGCGCGCGTTTGTGGTCTTCTTCCAATCGCAAAATATGATTTTGTAGGGCATACATGCCGGCCGCAGCTAAGTATCCTGCTTGACGCATTCCACCACCAAAAATTTTACGAATACGAAGCGCTCTTTTCATATCGGCCTTGGTTCCCAGCAACAAGGACCCTACTGGTGCACCTAAACCTTTTGACAAACAGACCGAGATAGTATCAAATAACTCCCCAAATTGTTTGGGATGTTGTTTCTTGGCCACCAAAGCATTCCAAAGACGTGCCCCATCCAAATGGTATTTCAAGTTATGCTCAACACAAACTTGCTTAATCCGCTTTAATTCAAGCACTTCATAACAAGCTCCACCACCTTTATTGGTTGTGTTTTCGATACTTACTAACGCTGTTTTTGGCGCGTGATAAAATTCGGGGTCATTGATAGAAGCGCTAACTTGCTCGGCTGTAATCATACCGCGGGTTCCGTCGACAAGACAGCAAGAAACCCCACTATTAAAGGAAGCTCCTCCGCCCTCGTAATGATAAATGTGTGAATACTTATCGCAAATGACTTGGTCACCAGGCTGGGTATGCAACTTAATTGCTGTTTGATTGGCCATGGTGCCACTCGGAAAAAACAAAGCCGCTTCCATACCAAACAGATGGGCTACCGCTTCCTCCAATTCATTAACTGAAGGATCTTGTTTATAGACATCATCCCCTACTTTGGCCCGAAACATAAATTGCAACATTTCTTGGGTGGGTTTGGTAACGGTATCGCTGACTAAATTAATTTCCATATCCGACAACAATGCTTTACTTTTGCGGCTACAAAACTACATTAATTTATGACAAATACCGAACAAATCAAAGGTATTGTAGAACGTCTTGGTGCGTTGAGGAGGTATCTTTGACATTGATGCCAAATTGATCGAAATTTCCAATGAGGAAGAGAAAACTTTTGCACCCGACTTTTGGAACAATGCCAAACAAGCCGAAATAATTGTACGCAATTTGCGCTCCAAGAAAAAGTGGGTCGAAGATTTTACCAAAGCTGAAAATTATGCGGAGGAACTTCAAATCACGTATGAATTCTTCAAAGAAGGCGATGCTAGCGAGGAAGAATTAGATACGCAGTATGCTTTGACGTTACATCAAATTGAAGACTTAGAATTTCGAAATATGCTTTCGGATGAAGGGGATTCAATGAGTGCTGTGTTGCAAATTACCGCGGGCGCTGGTGGTACAGAAAGTTGTGACTGGGCTTCATTGTTAATGCGTATGTACTTGATGTGGGGAGAAAAGCAAGGATATAAAATCAAAGAGCTGAACTTTCAAGAAGGCGATGTCGCAGGGATAAAAACAGTTACCCTTGAATTTGAAGGCGACTTTGCATTTGGATATTTAAAAGGTGAAAACGGGGTACATCGATTGGTGCGTATTTCCCCTTTTGATAGTAACGCCAAGCGCCATACCTCATTTGCCTCAGTGTATGTATATCCTTTGGTTGACGATACGATTGAGATTGCCATTAGTCCCGCTGATATTGAAATTACAACTGCACGATCTAGTGGGGCTGGAGGACAAAATGTCAATAAAGTGGAGACCAAAGTTCAATTACTTCACAAACCTACAGGAATCCAAATTCAGTGTTCTGAGACGCGTTCACAGCACGACAACCGGGAACGTGCTATGCAAATGTTACGTTCGCAATTGTACGAAATCGAGTTGAAAAAACGCATGGAACAGCGGGCCGATATTGAAGCGGGAAAAATGAAAATCGAGTGGGGTTCACAAATTCGTAATTATGTGATGCATCCCTACAAACTGGTAAAAGATGTTCGCACTGGGCAAGAAACAAGTGATGTCGATGCCGTGATGAATGGAGAAATCGATGCGTTCTTAAAAGCGTATTTGATGATGATGGGACAAAAAGAATCGTAACGAAATAACGGTCTAGAAATAGGCCGTTTTTTTTTAAAATAAAACTATATCCCCATTTCGATTTGAAATCGAACATACCAATTGTTTTGCTCACTGCCTTGTGAAAACTGAAGGCGGTCGTAGGTAACTTCAGCTTGAATTTTGAAGGCATGTTCCCAAACATACTTTGTGAGACCTAACGTGTATTCTTGCGTATCGGGTGCTAAATTTACGATATCAGCACCGACTTTTTGGGTCGAATAACGGGCAATAAACTCGTAATTCGACGGGGTTAGATAACTGCATTGGTAATCAAATCCACTGCCAACATACACAAAACGCGTTTGGGTGGGATCGAGCGGATTAACAGTAATAGCATTTCGCTTTGTAGATCGCGACATATATGTTGCCATCGCCGCAAATCCTTTGTATTTAAACATACCGTCAAGTAAAACCGACTTTAACGTTCGCGCTTGAAACAAATCGTCACCGAGTTGCCCTTGAGTGCGTTGGGCCTTATTATTTTGCTGAAAGGCGGCAGAGAAAAAGAGTTTGGGTTTAGCTTCCCGAATTAAATCCCCTTCAAAATAGACGCCATCTTTGGCAAACGCCCCCAGCGGCATCAACTCGACTTTACCGGTTAACGCCAATCCACTATCGGGTCCGTTGGTTGTATTTCGCCCTTCCCCTGTTGACAAAGCCCCCTTTAAATTATAGGAAAACTGATTACTTCGTTGTTTTAAATGATGGACTTGAAATCCGAAATCACGGTCAATATTAAAACGCGCATTATTGATGGATCGATCGGTAAGCTGCAATGCCCCCGAGGAATTAATACGTTGCCGATTCCCGGGTAATTTGGTTTGTCCGAAACTAAAATTCCATTGCGGATTGGGACGATAGGTAATCACAGCATCCCGAATTATATTATAATTATCCCCTTCTCGAATTTCACCTGTATCACCAGGGGCAAATGATAATTGTATGACATATAAAAATTTTGGACTTCCCACAAAACCATCAAAACGAAGACGTAAACGACGAATTTGCCAATCATAGCCCCCTTCTTCAAACTCATTTTTAACAAAGGTCGAACGATTTTGAATCCGGAAACGCAAATTCATTTGAAATAAACTATCGGGTGCTGTTAGCCCCAATCCTTTACCAAAACTATAATACGGCAGTGTGGATAACTTCAGGTCGTTATCACTCTTATTTTTTTCCAAAGCGGGTTGGGCCCAACCATTGGCAAAAATTAAAATAAAAAGAAGAAAAAAATACGATCTGAATTGCATTCCCATAAAATAATCTATTGGCGTACAAGTTAGAAAGAAAATTAAACATGAAGCAAAAAAAAGTCACCGTTGTGGGTGACTTATTTATTTATAAAACCAAATTAACCAAGTAATAGAAAAGTGCTGCCATAATAGCTGATACGGGGATGGTTAATATCCAAGCCCAGAGCAAATTAACAGTAACTCCCCAGCGAACAGCCGAGATACGTTTGGTTACCCCTACCCCAATAATCGATCCAGTGATGGTGTGCGTTGTAGAAACTGGAATTTTAAAATGCTCCGTAGAAAATAACGTCAATGCCCCCGCAGACTCTGCCACAACGCCTTCAAAAGCGTTTACTTTGGTGATTTTGGACCCCATCGTTTTCACAATTTTCCAACCTCCACTTAACGTTCCTAACGCGATTACAGTGTAACAGGTGAGCGGAATCCATTCGGGCATCTGACTTTTGATTCCCTCTTCTTCATTAGGTAAAACAACACGCAACCACTCGGGCATAGTCAAAACTTCTTGGTGCGTTGTATTTAAATAAACCGCCACTGCAGCGGCAATAATTCCCATTACCTTTTGCGAGTCATTCCCGCCGTGCCCCAAACTAAATGCAGCAGAAGATAGCAACTGCATTTTTTTTAATACCGATTCCGCTTTGGCCGCAGAATACGAACTAAAAACGAGGTTAAAAATGGCTAAACTATAGAAAATGACAGCCACCAATAACCACTTGATGTTGTGTGGTTCGGTCACCACCGACCAAAAATGACTTTCAAAACGAGGCTTTTCAATCGACTCATACCCAATCATTACCGTTGACAAAAACCAAAAAACCAAAATCATTAAGGCTACAGTAAACACTTTAGGACCAATGGCTTTTTTGGACGAATACATCATCCACAACGACAGACAGTAGGAAATAAACATACCGACTAGCGGTGCCAATACAATAAAACATATTACAATCAAAACCCCACTGGGCAACAAATCACCTTCTTTGTATTTATACCAAGATACAATATTCAATCCCACATGTTCTAAATCGGTTACTTTTCCCGAAAACCCATGGGCAATTGCAGCGCCTGCAAAACCCCCAATCAAGGTGTGTGACGATGAGGAAGGAATTCCTTTCCACCAAGTTAATAAGTTCCAAACTATAGCAGCTAGAATTCCGGCTAGAAGTACCGTTAAATCCAAACTACTGGTTTTAGCGGTTTTGGCCACCGTATCGGCAACTCCAAAACCAAAGACCCAATACGCCAAAAAGTTAAAAAAAGCAGCCCAAAGTACCGCTTGAAAAGGAGTCAACACTTTTGTAGCAACAATGGTAGCTATCGAATTGGCCGCATCGTGGAATCCATTGATGTAATCAAAGGCAAGCGCCAAAAAGATAATGAGAATTAATAAGGTAAATTCCATGAATCCTATTGATTTAAGAGTGTTTCACGGAAATTTGTTCCATCACATTGGAAACACTTTTACACTTGTCAGAGGCCATTTCTAAAGAAGACAGTACTTCTTTATATTTAATGATGTTTTTAACATCGGTTTCATTTTCAAAAATATCGGCCACCGCTTTGTCAAAAACCGCATCTGCTTTACTTTCCAAACGATTGATTTTTTTACATGTATCTTTGATAGCTTTAGGGTTTTTGAGATCTTTTAATTCTTTAATTCCTACTTCAATTAACTGACAAGATTCAAGATTAATTTCGGTTAACTTTCGAATGGATTTGGTAATTTTATCCACCTGATACAAACGAATACGACTGGCGCCACCATGCATATTATCGGCTACATTGTCGATTGATTTGATAAGGGAATGAATATCTTCACGGTCAAATGGCGTAATAAAATTGCGACTTAATTCTAAGTGTGTTTTGTGAGCAATATCTTCAATAATAGCTTCCAATTCTTCAACCTTGCGAAACAATTCCTCGCGCTCCGCCTTGGGAGCATTGACTGCATCATGCAACGTACTTGCCATCATGGTCAAGTTTTTTGAGGCTTGCTCGAGTAATGGAAAGAATTTTTTATCTTTAGGAACTAAGAACTGAAATATACTGTTGAGTGTCATGTTTTATTAATTTTATACCGCAAAATTAGAGTCATAATGTTAAGTTAACATTAACAAAAAAACAAGTCCCCGTTATTTTTTTACAATAAATTAATATAGAACATTTTTGGTGATTAGTCCAAATTCAATCGTTTTCGTACTTTAGCGACGCAAAAAATAACCCCATGGACCTGAATTTTAATAAAAACGAAGACCACAATAAATTACTGCTTTCCGAACTAAAACAGCGCTTTGCTAAAGTTAGATTGGGCGGTGGCGAAAAACGCATTGAAAAATTGCATGCAGAAGGCAAAATGACCGCGCGCGAACGTATTGATTACCTGTTGGATCAAGATGCGCAAAGTATTGAAATTGGCGCTTTTGCTGGTGACGGAATGTATGCCGAACATGGCGGGTGTCCCTCGGGAGGTGTCGTGGTCAAAATTGGATATATTCACGGAAAACAATGCATGGTTGTTGCCAATGATGCCACCGTAAAAGCGGGTGCTTGGTTTCCCATTACGGGAAAGAAAAACTTACGTGCCCAAGAAATTGCGATAGAAAATCGATTGCCCATCATTTATTTGGTGGATTCGGCCGGTGTTTATTTACCCATGCAAGACGAAATCTTTCCAGACAAAGAACATTTTGGTCGTATTTTTAGAAACAATGCCATCATGAGCAGCATGGGAATTACCCAAATTGCAGCCGTTATGGGGAGTTGTGTAGCGGGTGGAGCCTACCTTCCGATCATGAGTGATGAAGCGCTAATTGTAGATAAAACAGGAAGTATCTTCTTGGCAGGAAGCTATTTGGTCAAAGCTGCAATTGGGGAAAACATTGATAATGAAACTTTGGGCGGAGCCACAACCCATTGCGAAATATCGGGTGTAACCGATTATAAAGCCAAAGACGATAAAGATGCTTTGGACCGAATTCGACGTGTGGTTCAAAAAATAGGCGCATACGAAAAAGCCGGTTTCGATCGTATTAAAGCGGAGAAACCAGCTTTAGAACCGAGTGACATTTATGGGATTTTACCAAAATCACGCGCTGATCAATACAATATGATGGAAATCATCAAGCGTTTGGTCGATCAATCGGAATTTGATGAGTATAAAGCGGGGTATGGACAATCCATCATTGCGGGGTATGCTCGTATTGACGGCTGGGCTGTAGGCATTGTAGCCAACCAACGTACGGTTTCTAAAACGAAGAAAGGGGAATTACAATTTGGAGGCGTCATCTATTCGGATAGCGCTGACAAAGCGACTCGATTTATCGCCAACTGCAACCAAAAGAAAATTCCGTTGGTATTCCTACAAGATGTTACCGGATTCATGGTGGGCTCCAAAAGTGAACATGGGGGTATCATTAAAGATGGAGCCAAAATGGTAAATGCAGTATCCAACTCAGTAGTGCCTAAGTTTACCATTGTAATCGGAAATTCATATGGAGCAGGTAATTACGCCATGTGTGGAAAAGCGTACGACCCACGGCTTATTGTTGCTTGGCCCAGTGCCGAATTGGCCGTCATGGGAGGTGCTCAAGCCGCCAAAGTGTTGATGCAAATTGAAGCAGCATCCCTCAAAGCGAAAGGAGAAGTTGTTGATGAAGTGAAAGAACAAGAGTTGTTTGACCGCATCAAAGCGCGCTACGATGCACAAGTTTCTCCTTACTACGCTGCTGCGCGATTGTGGACCGATGCCATTATTGATCCGCTGGAAACACGTACTTGGATCTCTATGGGAATTGAAGCGTCTAATCATGCACCTATTGAAAAGAAATTCAACTTAGGCGTGATTCAGGTTTAAATTTCTATACATTTAGAAAAAAAATGCCCCGAGCCAAAAATAGACTTCACCCAAAAGTTTATACAAATAAACAATTAATTTTGATAATAGAAGCCGTCTCAGAACTTAAGACGTTTTTTTGTGTTTTTCTTTCATAAAAGGTTTATGATTTGTGCATTTATATCTAATTTACAGATAATTAGACATGAATTTCAAGCACTACAATCAACGTCAGACTACCCTTATACCTTATTCGTTTAACGATTTCATTTCCGAGAAACATCCTGTTCGAGTAGTTGACCAAGTTGAGAAATTAATTAACATTCAACCTTTGTTAAAAGTATCCCGTTGGGTGTAATTATTTGAAGTAAAATGAATAAATGTTGGTCAAGATACTGAAATTCAGCATCTTGAAGTCGCCAAACAACCAACATTTATGACAGATATAGTTAAAAATTATATTAGAGTTTTAAAAGTTATAAGTTTTTTTTACCCGAGCAAAGCGAATTGGCAAAGCAATTGTGAATTAAAATTTATATGTGGCGTAGGTAGAAAAGAAAAAATTTCTGATTTAGAATTAGTTGCAATGAGTTTAACAGCGGAATTTATATCAATTGACAGTGAGAATTTTTTGATTAAAGGAGATAAAAAATCAAAAAAATCCTAATTTAATTGAACAAAGTCAGTTCAATAAAAGAAGACGAAAATTGTTTTTTTTTAGAAGAAGTTAGAATTGGTAGTGTCTCACTAACGGTGTAAGTATAAAATTAATGGGGTTTATGGAAAAAACGTTTTGGGATTGCAAGTTGATTTTTTTACATAAATTAACATAACTTCCAAAAATTATGTCAATTAACAGTTATTTTATATAGCTCGCATGAGAGTGGCGTACCTTTGTTTAACATCCCTTTGTAATCACTTTAAACGTCTACCGACTCATGAAAATACCCACTGTAATTCAGCACTGGCGCAAAAAATTAACTCAAGCGGTAACGGGTCGTTTGGGACAATCTCGTCGTCCTATTCATAATCCTTCTAATTGCACCCCTACTCCCATTCGCCGTATTTTGATAATTCGGCCAAACCATCGTTTAGGGAATACTCTTTTGATTACGCCTATCGTTGCCGAAATGCAGCAACTTTTTCCTATGGCCACTGTAGATTTATTCGTCAAAGGAGGCATTGCATCCGAGGTTTTTCGTGAATATTCTCAAGTAGACCGTATTTTACCGTTACCCAAAAACCATTTTAAGGCTTTGGGGAAGTATCTGTGGACGTGGGTGCGATTGCGCCTGCGTGTGTATGACTTGGTGATTAACAGTGTTTCGCATTCGTCTTCGGGGCGTTTGGCCACAGCTTGGGCGAGTGGAAAATACAAATGGTATGGGGATCGAAATGAAAATTTACAAGACCTTCGCTCCCAACTAATTCCGCACATGGCGCATGGTCTGGTCATGGATTTTCGTACGTTTTGGATACCTCAAGTGCTTTTTATGACTCCTCGCCCGTTGCCATTGATGGACATAAAACTTTCGGCAACTGAAAAAAATATAGGGAGAGCGATTTTGGAATCATTAGTCTCTAGCGAGAAAAAAACCATAGCCTTGTTTACGTATGCCACGGGTGCCAAATGTTATTCGCCGGAGTGGTGGATTCCTTTTTACCAGCACCTACAAACCGAGTTTCCGGACTATCACTTCATCGAAATTCTACCCGCTGAAAATGTGTCTCAAATTGAATTTGCCGCACCAATTTTATATTCAAAATCCATTCGCGAAATGGCCTCTGTAATTGCCAATTGCACGCTATTCATTGGCGCTGACAGTGGTGTCATGCATTTGGCTAGTGCCGCATTGACGCCTACCTTGGGACTCTTTCAGGTGACCGAACCCGCGGTATATGGCCCGTACGGAAACCATAGTTTTGCAGCCGACACGCGTGTCATGTCGACAGAAACCTTGTTGGAACAGATTCGCCAAACTTTACGCCACATTGAGCGTGAAAATAAACAACGTATGTGGCCGAAAGTGGCGTAAAAATTAGATACTGTAGCACTCCCCAATCACTTTGCGAATGGAGATAAACCCAATGGCATTCAAGTCCATGGAAGGCGGATGACACCATTGCAGGGCGGCAATTTCGTCGGTAGCGGTGATGCCGATTTCAGGATTCTCAAGTTCGTATTCGTAAAAAATGTCAAGGGTTTTGTAGGGAACGGTTTTATACAAATAATGATTAGCCGCCGTGGTAACATACTTGAGCTTCCTCGGATCGAGAATGATGCCCAGTTCTTCTTTGATTTCGCGGCAAGCAGCAGCCTCAGCCCGTTCGCCAGGGTCAATAAAGCCGCCCGGTAAATCGAGGGTGCCGGCATCGGGGTCTTTTTGACGCACCGTGAACAACACCTGATCGTGATAGCGCAATACAACGGCAACTGCCGCAGCTACATTGTGATAGTATACAAAACCACAATGATTGCAAGAGATACGATACGCCTTTGTTTCGGTGATTTTGGTGGACGTACAACGGGGACAAAATTGAAAAAGCATGGTTGGGCATTTGTTCAAATGTAGCAAAAACTAGCGTAAATTAGTTACCTTGCTCCAAAATTGAATCATGAGTTACGTTTTTACGCACGACCAAAACTTTGCCCAGCAAACCTATACCCAAGCCGATTTACAACACACCGAATTTGAGCAATGCACCTTTACCGATTGCGACTTTACGGGCTGTTTCTTTCAGAACGTGACCTTTGTGGATTGCAATTTTGTGCACTGTAATTTTAAAGGAACAAAGCTAAATCATACCGCGTTACGTGGTGTTTGGTTTACCGATTGCAACCTTACGTTGGTCAATTTTGCCATGACGGATCAGGTGATTTATGAATTTCACTTTAAAGATTGCTTACTCGATTACAGTCAGTTTTACAAACTGAAATTACGGCAGATTCAGTTCATTCACTGCAGTATGATCGCCACCGATTTTATGGAAACCGATTTGTCGGGCGCCTTGTTTGACTCGTGCAATTTGCGCCGTGCGGTTTTTAGTAATACCAATTTAGAAAAAGCCGATTTCTATACGAGTTATGAATACCGTATTGATCCTGAAAAAAATAAAATGAAAAAAGCCATTTTCAGTGCGCAAGGGCTGAGTGGCTTGTTGGAGAAATATGCTTTGGTAATTAAACCCTAAATCAGCTACTTATTTCTTCTTGGCTTGTACCATTTCCTTTTTTGTAGCATCAAAGGTCCACGTTAACGTAGATGTTTTATTCTTTTGGGTGACCGTTCCATTGGGGTTGATGACCAATTCATAGCCTTCGCGACGCACACGCATTTGGGTTTCACTAGCATTTTTATTAAGGTCTAAATACACTTTTTCAGTGATGTTATTGGTGACTTGTATATTGAAAAAAACTTGCTTCTTATTAGCCCATTCATAAATAGCATGGGTAACGGTGGTAATTTCTTCCGTTTTATCGGTAGTGGTCACCGTCTTTTTTTCGGTCCAGGACACCGCATACAATTTACTTCCTGAGGCCGTAAAGGGAATAATTTTACAATCGACAGGATTTAATACTGTGGCATTCGCCTGTATTACAACGGTTTCTTTTGCCTTGGCGCCTTCCATTTGAACCAACTGCAAATTTTCACCTTTGAGTTCCAAGACAAGATTTTCGACTTTAGCTAATACAGGAGTGGATGCCAGAGCTTTTTTCTTTTGGGCGTTGACCAACGAGATGAAACACAACATAGAGAAGAACACGATTTTTTTCATAGTGAAAAGGATTTATGTGTTCCGAATATACAAAATATTTTGATGTAAAAAAAAACAGACGAACTCCGCTTGGAAATTCGTCTGCTTTTATGGAGGAAAAAAGGGTTAGTCTTTGCTAGACTTCACGGCCAAGTTATAAATGACCAAACCGAAACCAATTTTGTTGATGGCATCGGCAATGTTGTACGCCACATCTACATTTCCTTTGCCCAACATTGAAGTGTACCAACCTTCGGTACCCAACATGTAGCCCAACGGATAGATTGCCCAACCTACTAATACAAACCAGCATAAAATTTTGTGGGCTTCGAGTACCGAACCACCCGCAGCTTTGGCCAACTTGGAAGCTTCACCCAACCAAATTTCATACACGATAATAAAGTAAGCTAGTCCTGATACCAAGCCCCACAACCAAGCGTTTCCTGGATCAACGGCTTCACCAAAGTACCCCGTGATGAGCATCACCAAAGAGTAGCCAATCATTTTCCATAATAAGGACGTTTTGGCTCCCGCTACTTTGAGAATCAAATAAAATTCCAAACACATCAAAGGCACAGTCAATACCCAGTCGACATAGCGGAAAAAGGTGGGCGATTCTCCAAAAGCACTCCAATAATCACGCATGTAAAAATAGTGTACTGCCGCAATGAAGGTAATTAACCCAGAAACCAACACTGAGGTACGCCATTTTTTGTCAAACTGACTTAAGGATAAGAAGAAAAAGGCCGAAGCCGCCATCATGGCCATACATCCGATGAAAAATGTAAATCCAATGTAATCGGTAGGCATCATTTTGGCTACCCAACCGGTCAATAAACTGAAGTTTGTCATAATTTGTTGTTTTAGTTGTTATTATTAATAAATTGTTTAAATAAAATTACAAAACATTAAACACCAAAAAGTAATTTTTTACTATTTTTATTATATTAATTAAATAATTTTAACAAACTAAGCATGGAAATCACACTTCACCTTCGGATTTTACTGACTTTTTTCATGTTATGGTTGTCCAATTTTATTTCTATTGAAAATCAGCAGTTTATTGGTTTTGTAGGAATTGCCTTACTTGGAATTGTTCACGGTGCTAATGATTTAACAATTGGGCAACAATTAAAAGAGGACATTTCAAAATCTTGGGGAGTGAGATTGTTGTTGAAATACATCACCATTGTATTATTAGGTATGGTTGTATTCACGCTCCTTCCCTCCTATGGATTACTTCTTTTTATACTCATCAGCGGCTATCACTTTGGCAATCAGCATTGGACGTTGGAAATGCCTTCGTCAGTACAGCGCCTTTGGATGCTTTTTCAAGGCAGTTATGGTTTATTGGTGTTGGGCATTCTTTTTTGTTTTCATGAAAAAGAAGTACAGGCGATTGTTCAAACCATCACGCAAAAGTCGTACCCTGATTTATGGATTCAAGAAATCACGTTGTTCCTCGGACTGTTTGTTTTGGGATTAGGAAGTTTTTTAGTGAAACAAAGTGTGGCCTTTAGGTCGAGTATTGGGCGGAATCTTTTTTACCTTATCGTTTTTAGCCTTATTTTTTATCATGCCGGATTGATATGGGGATTTAGCATGTACTTTGTGTTATGGCATAGTGTGCCCTCGATTCAAGAGCAGATTCGGTTTTTGTATGGAACAGAAAATGCGCGCTCATGGTGGTATTATTTTAAATCGAGTGCGTTGTATTGGAGTTTGGCGGTGGGAACTATGGGTATTGCCTATTGGGCTATTGCCAATGATACTGTGTTTAAAGCCATATTCTTTTCCTTGATGGCTGCCATTACGTTTCCGCATACCTTAATCATCGCGCAAATGAAAAGGGCGATGCAAAAAAAAAGTCGGACCCTAAGATCCGACTTCTATTGATTTCCGTTGCTCACGGATTATTTTACTTCTTCAAAATCCACGTCTTGCGTTTGATCGCCGGTCGCTTCTTGCTGCGGCTGAGCCTCGTGGGTTTGTCCTTCAGCTTGGGCTTTGTACAACTCTTCTGAAGCATTTTTCCAGGCTTCGTTGATTTTGTCTAAAGCGGGCTGAATGGTGTCTACGTCTTTGGTTTCGTAAGCCTTTTTCAAGTCCTCCAAAGCAGCAGTGATGGCCGTTTTATTGCCTTCTGACAATTTATCCCCAAACTCGGTCAATTGCTTTTCTGTTTGGAAAATCATGCTGTCGGCTTCGTTAAACTTATCGGCTTTTTCTTTAGCCTTGCGGTCGGACTCGGCATTCATCTCGGCTTCTTTCTTCATGCGATCGATTTCTTCAGGTGTTAATCCAGAAGAGGCTTCGATACGAATGTCGTGTGATTTACCGGTTCCTTTATCGGTCGCCGACACTTTGATGATTCCGTTGGCGTCAATGTCGAAGGTTACTTCAATTTGAGGCACACCGCGAGGCGCTGGTGGAATGCCGTCTAAGTGGAAACGCCCAATGGTTTTGTTATCGGCCGCCATGGTGCGTTCGCCTTGCAACACGTGAATTTCTACACTGGGTTGGTTGTCGGCTGCCGTAGAGAATACTTGTGATTTTTTGGTTGGAATGGTCGTGTTGGCCTCGATTAACTTGGTCATCACATTCCCCATCGTTTCAATTCCTAACGATAATGGGGTTACGTCAAGCAAAAGAACGTCTTTTACATCGCCGGTCAATACCCCACCTTGAATAGCAGCACCGATGGCTACTACTTCGTCGGGATTTACTCCTTTGGATGGTTTTTTACCGAAGAATTTTTCTACTTGCTCTTGGATGACAGGAATACGTGTAGATCCTCCTACCAAGATCACCTCATCGATATCGGAGGTAGATAACCCTGCATCTTTCAAGGCTTTGGCTACGGGTTCCATCGAACGTTTTACCAAGCTGTCGGCCAATTGTTCGAACTTCGCACGAGTTAAGGTTTTCACCATGTGCTTGGGTCCGCTGGCCGTTGCTGTAATATACGGTAAGTTGATTTCGGTTTGTGTCGATGATGACAACTCGATTTTAGCTTTTTCTGCTGCTTCTTTCAAACGCTGTAAGGCCATAGGGTCTTTGCGCAAATCGACGCTTTCTTCGCTAATAAATTCGTTGGCCATCCAGTCGATGATCACTTGGTCGAAATCGTCTCCACCTAAGTGCGTATCTCCATTGGTAGATAAAACTTCAAACACGCCGTCGCCCAATTCAAGAATTGAGATATCGAAAGTTCCTCCTCCTAAGTCGTAAACCGCAATTTTTTGGTCTTTTCCTGCTTTATCCAAGCCGTACGCTAGAGCCGCTGCTGTGGGTTCGTTGATGATACGCATTACCTTCAACCCGGCAATTTCCCCTGCTTCTTTGGTCGCTTGACGTTGCGCATCGTTGAAGTAGGCCGGAACGGTAATTACCGCTTCGGTTACCGCTTGTCCAAGGTAATCCTCAGCGGTTTTTTTCATTTTTTGTAGCGTCATGGCCGACAATTCTTGTGGGGTATACAAACGCCCATCGATATCGACCCGTGGGGTGTCGTTGTCGCCTTTGACCACTTTGTACGCTACGGTAGAAGCCTCTTTGGCACTTTCCGTATATTTATTTCCCATAAAGCGTTTGATGGACGCTATGGTTTTGGTCGGGTTGGTGACGGCCTGACGTTTGGCAGGGTCTCCTACTTTGATTTCGCCGCCTTCCACAAATGCAATGACTGAAGGTGTGGTGCGTTTCCCTTCTGCGTTAGCGATTACTACGGGTTCTCCCCCTTCCATAACGGCTACACATGAATTGGTTGTACCTAAATCGATACCAATAATTTTTCCCATGATGTTAATCTCCTTTATTTTATTTCTGTTGAATGACCTCTCTAGGAGTAGGCCGTGCGTTGGCACGACTGGGATATGACAACTTTTATGCCAAGGCGATTTGAGGTAGTTTTTGTCAGGGATTGGGTGACAAGTTGGCAGGGATGGCGCAGTCGCAGTCGCAGTCGCAGTCTCAGTCGCAGTTTACTGTATTCAGGGTTTAGTAAGGACTCAGTCCCGTAGGCTCAGTAGCTCAGCGGCTCAGCAGCATAAAAAATACCTATATTATGGGATTTCTCCTTCGTCAAAATGACAAACGGGGCGTGTAATAAAGTTTTAGCGACGCTAAAACATTTTCAATGTATCAATTTAGTTATAACTCTCTTTTAAAATAGAGATTCTCCCAACCGAGCAGCTGTCATTTCGACGATAGGAGAAATCGCACTAGGGGTGGCAGGAATTTAACAGCCAAAAAGGGTCGGAATCAGTTGCAGTAGCAGTCTTAAGCTCTGAAGGGTCGGGATCAGTAAGCAGTTACAGTGGGCAGTGGGCAGTATTCAGTACTCAGTTGGGATCTCAGCAGCTCAGCGGCTTTTTTTGCCACGAAGGCACAAGCAATCGAGAAGCATTAAAAAGAATTAACTTGTTCTAAAAACTTAAATCCTTACTATTTAGAACACAAAAGTCTCAATATGTGCCTGTAATTTCGAGTCTGAGTTACTGCCATCACTTTCAACCTCCAATATTATCGAAGCAATTTGGCAAACGTATACAAGTCTTTTATTTAGCAATTAAAAAGACCTGCTGCAACGCACGAAATGATATGCGCCACATCATAGTATTGCCTGATGTGCATCATCTTTTTTCCCAAAGTAAAAAATCAATTTTGTCTTGTGGAACCCTGATTGATTATGCTATCGGTCAACTTTCCTCCACCTTTTAACCCATGTTGTCTTGCCTTAAAAAACGCGGTATACTATTAGAAAAAACCACCCACGGTTTTGAAAATCTCGGTGTGCTTAATCCCGCCGTACTTCGCAATCGAGATGGCATTCACATGTGGTACCGTGCGATTAGTAAAACCCATAGTTCTGTGATTGGCTATGCTCGTTTTGATGTACAAGGCCAACTCCTCCAGCGGGATGAAATTCCCTCCATTTATCCCCAAGCTTCATACGAGTGTCATGGGGTGGAAGATCCGCGTATTGTGATGATTGAGGGGCTTTTTTATCTTACCTACACTGCATTTGATGGACTCAATGCGCGCGGGGCTCTTGCTATTTCAAGTGATATGATTCATTGGGAAAAACAGGGTTTAATTGTTGCCGATATTCGTTTTGCCGATTTTATCCTTCTGGCTGAATCCAAGCGTCCGCTCAACGAAAAATACCACCGCTACAACCAACCGCCCCAGGGCATGCCAAATTCCCTAGAATGGAAGTTATGGGATAAAAATGTAATCCTTTTTCCCCGCCGCATTCACGGAAAACTCTATTTGTTACACCGCATCAAACCCGACATTCAATTGGTTATCATTCAGGACTTCAGTGACCTCACTACCGCTTTTTGGGAAAACTACTTTTTACATTTTACCGAGGGAATTCTCCTCAGTCCTAAATACGATCATGAAGTAAGTTATGTGGGAGGAGGCTGTCCACCTATTGAAACCAAATTAGGTTGGCTTTTGATTTATCATGGGGTACACGATACACTAGACGGATATGTATACAGTGCATGTGCGGCTTTATTGGACTTGGAAAACCCACAAATTGAACGGGGCCGACTATCCTACCCGCTTTTTGGTCCCGAATATGAATATGAAATTCACGGAATTATCAACAACATTTGCTTTCCTAGTGGAGCAGTGGTCGTTGACGAATTGCTCTACATTTTTTATGGAGCCGCCGACAAACGCATTGCTTGGGTGACCCTCTCGTTACCCAACTTACTGGACGAACTGCAACGTAACCCCCTCGAAACCCATGCGACTTAAAATACAACGCGCATCGCGTCTCCTCTTGCCACAATATACCCAGCGTATTCCCGCACCTCAGCCTTCACCGGCCGCTGTGCCCCAACCCGATTTGGTCATGATTACCACTTACCCTCCGAGAGCTTGTGGTTTGGCTACTTTTGCCTCCGATTTGATTGAGGCCATACAAACGCAGTACGAACAAGCTTTTACGGTCAAAATTTGTGCCCTAGATGTTCCTGAAGCAGTTTATCCCGCTGTTGTGTTTCATGTGTTACAACCCGAAAGCAGTGCTTCATACCACACTCTTCTAACCAAAATGGGGCAATTGCATCAGCAAGAATGGGTTATTGTGCAACATGAATTTGGCCTCTTTCGTTCGCATGAGTTCAAACTTTTAAATGCTTTGAATCAAATGGAGAAAAAAGTCATGGTGGTACTCCATACGGTCCTAGCCCATCCTGATGAAGCTACCCTGTTGTTTATGAAACGACTCGTTTTCTTGGCCCATACCCTGGTAGTAATGACAGCACACTCTCAAAAACTATTGGTCGAACGTTATGGTTTTCCCGCTTCCAAAATTAAAGTGATCCCCCACGGAACCCACTTGGTCGATCACTTGCCGAAAGCTGTTCTCAAAAAACGTATGGGGTGGGAACAACGCACTTTGCTTACTACTTTTGGACTATTGAGCTCAGGGAAAAATATTGAAACCACCCTTGAGGCCCTTCCGTTGGTCATCCAACGTTTTCCTGATGTTTTATTTTTAATTGTTGGGAAAACCCATCCTGGAGTTGTTGCGCAAGAAGGCGAACGCTATCGCCATTTTTTGGAAGAACGGATTACCGCTTTGGGCTTGCAACACCATACCCATTTTATCAATGAATATGTAGCGCTTCCCAAACTATTAGACTTGCTGCAAATGACCGATATCTATTTGTTTACCTCCAAAAATCAGGAGCAAGCAGTTAGCGGCACTTTTGCCTATGCATTGAGTTGCGGATGCCCTATCATCACGACTCCGATACCGCATGCTAGAGAACTTGTTCAAAAGGGCAGCGGCCTCCTTTTTGATTTTGAACAACCCGTTCAGCTGGCACGGCAACTCATCGCTTTACTCTCCCATCCCGAATGGCAAGAAGAACTTCGAGGAAACGGTTTGCATCAAATGGAACCCACCGCTTGGGAAAATACAGCCATGCACTATGTAAACTACCTGAAACAGCAAAGTACGACTCGAATACTGCTCACCCTTCGACTTCCAAACATAACCCTCAAACATGTTTGGGCGATGACAACTGGCAAAGGCATTTTACAATTTGCTCGACTTAATCAACCCGATACGAGCTCAGGATATACGCTTGACGACAATGCCCGTGCGCTCATTGTTACCGTGCAAAACTATCAAATCACGCGAAATCCGGCCTTGCTGACCGCGATGGAACGCTACCTTCAATTTATGCTTTTTTGCCTCCAACCCGATGGTCGTTTTCTAAACTATGTTTCCTATGCCCACCAATTTACCGCGCAGAACAAGTCCGATAACCTAGAAGACTCCTTTGGACGGGCGATATGGGCATTGGGGTATTGTGCTGCATTTGCTCCCACCGATCAAGTATCGCTCCAACAACCCATTCAGAACTTGTTACAAGCGACCCGGGACCCTCGTTTGACCCTTACCTCCCCTCGGGCGATGGCGTTTACCCTGAAAGGACTCTACTTTGTATACGAGTCGGGAAACGCCGATTATTGCACCGAAATCGAAATCCTTGGCGATCGCTTGCAGGGGATGTACGGGCAAACCGCTACCGACAACTGGCCGTGGTATGAGCCCTACCTCACCTACGGCAATAGTGTGTTGCCCGAAGCACTCCTTATGGCTTGGAAAGTAACCCACCGTATTGATTTTAAAACCACAGCGGTCTTATCCTTTTCTTTTTTATTAAGTATCCTTTTTCGTGATTCCTATTTGAGGGTCATCTCCAATAATGGATGGTTTCATCAAGGGCAAGCGTGGGATCGATTACCTCCTGGGGGCGAACAACCGATTGATGCGGCTTATACCGTTCTTGCCTTGGATACGTTTTATCGACTGCTCCAACAACCCATATATGCACAACAGATCGAAACGGCCTACCGTTGGTTTCTTGGCCTAAATCATCGGGGGGAAATGCTCTATAACCCCAAAACAGGGGGCTGCTACGATGGTTTGGAAGCCGATCATGTTAACCTAAATCAGGGCGCCGAATCGACCTTGAGTCATCTCTTGGCTCGGCAAGCCTTGGAACTTCACCAACGTAAATACACCAAACAACTTCAAAATCAAATGCACACATGAGTACAGACGAATCATTACAATTTACGGTTCAACAAGCGTTACGCTGGGAACCTCAAATGCACGACGTTCAATTAGGAGTAACGGCCCACCAAGGCATTATAACGCTTACAGGAATACTGCCCAATTACTTCCTGAAGGTTGAAGCGGAACGCATTGTAAAAAATATTGATGGGGTGCGCGCTATTGTTGAAAAAATAGCCGTGGTTTTTCCACAAGACCAAACCCTCTCCGATGAAAAATTGGCCGTGAGCATCTTACGGTTGTACCAATCCAGTTTTACCATTCCCGATGAACGTATACGTTTCAAAGTGGAAAACGGATGGGTTACGCTCGAAGGAACGCTACATTGGAACTACCAGAAAAAAGCTGCAGAAGCTGCTTTAAGCAGTATCAAAGGCATACGGGGTATTTCTAATTTGCTGCATACCCAATCCGATTACGAGAATGAACTCCTACAGGAAAGCATTGTCAAAGCCCTTCACCACAGTGCTGTGCTGTCGGATGCCGTAATTGCAGTTACCCTAGATCACCGCAAGGTTACCTTAACAGGGAGTGTCAATAACCTCTATGAAAAGGATGAAGCCGAGCGCTTGGCGTGGAATGCTCCCGGGATTGCTTCGGTATCCAATGAAATTGAAATCCGACCCTTTGTAAAAGTTTTTAGTGATGAACGCGAATGATGACCTCCAAAAAAAAGTTCAATTTGCTCTCTTTTGGGAGCCCTATATTACGGGGGCTGCAATTGGAGTAACGGCTCATGAGGGGATTGTCACCCTGAGTGGAACCGTAGCTCGCTACGATATGAAATTGGATATCGAACAAATTGTCAAGAAAGTCCGGGGAGTAAAAGCTGTGGTTATGCACATCAATGTACATGACCACCCCCAAGCAGCCGACGAGGACAGCTTGGCCCAACAAGCCTTACAAGCACTGGAGCTTCATACTTCCATTCCTCCCGAACACATCAAAATTGTGGTGGCCAATGGCTGGATTTACCTCGTCGGCTCGGTCGATTGGCAGTACCAAAAACAAGCCGCTGAAAAAGCCGTCTCGCGTATTATAGGAGTGAAAGGAGTCGTCAATTCATTGCTCATCCATTCCGATCGAACGGATATGTTGGAAAAAAAAGCATTGTATGATGCTTTCGACCGCAGTAGTATTCTTCGTGGAAAAACTATAGACGTTGGGGTTCATCAAAACGAAGTCACCCTCACAGGGGTTGTAGATTCCTTGTTTCAAAAAGAGGAAGCTGAACGGATTGCTTGGAATGCTCCTGGCATCTGGCGCATACATAATCAACTCGAAATTATCCATACCTAACGGTTGGAATTTCATTAAAACCAAAAGCTATGGGAAAAATTCTTGTCACCACTGACTTTTCTGGGCATTCGCGGAAAGGCATTCGTTTTGCATTTCAATATGCCCAACAAACCCAGTCCAAAGTGGTATTGTTGCACGTGCTAAACCTTTTTGACCCTGAAATTGCGATCGACTTGCGAACCGCCACCCCACAACTCCGGTGGGAGGAGGCCTTACAACTCAAAACCAACCAACTCAAGAAATACATTCATGTGGTTTTTCCGTCGGGTATACCCAAAGTGGATTATGAAATTGTATGCCTCAAACTCGAACGTAGTTTAGCTTCAACAATCATTCATTACACCAAAATGGAAGCCATCGAAATGGTTTTTTGTAGTGAAAATGGGGTTTCTATATACAAAACCTTATTGGGTAGTCTTCCAGAAGCGCTGCTGCAGCATTGTCCCGTTCCTTTATGTATTGTGCCGAATCGCTACCGAACAACACCTATCCACTCGCTTTGTTACCTCACCGACATGGCGCATATCGATGATGAAATGGCGCAGATTACAACGCTCCAACGTCGCTTGGAGGCGAGGGTAGATGTCTTATTCTTTGCATATGAAATGGAATTGAAAGCGCGGTTTACCCAATTGCATAAAACAGCAAAAAGTTATGAAAACAACACGGTACGATTTCAATACATTCAGCTGATTCCTCAAACGCCATTCAAAGAACTGTTGCATAGGTTGTTGCAACCCTTAAAACCGTCGCTGGTGGTATTGTTTCGTACTTCCAACCGTTCTTTAATGAGTCGGATGCTTTTTCCGTCCAAAACTTCGGCCTTGATATTGGAAAATCATCTCCCCCTCTTGGTCATTCCAAAACCCTAATAGTACACCATGGCTTTCCGTCCTTATGAAAACGAACTTGTAGGCTTGGGGCAGTTTACGCTCTTTTTCGGCCGCTTTTTTCGCGAATTAAATTTCAAAACCCTATCCAGTCGCGAGCTGCTCAAACAATGTTATGAGTTGGGCTACCGCTCCCTCCCTTTGGTCACCACAACGGGACTGATTATGGGATGGGTGCTCACCATACAGTCCCGTCCTGCCATGGCTAAATTTGGCGCGGAGTCGTGGATTCCAGGTATGGTAGGTCTCTCATTGGTACGCGAAATTGCCCCGGTTATTACAGCCTTAATTTGCGCAGGACGAATGGCTTCGGGCATAGGTGCCGAATTAGGTTCAATGCGTGTCACCGAACAAATCGATGCTATGGAGGTGAGCGCTATCCGCCCCTTTCGGTATTTAGTTATTACACGTACTTTGGCCACTACATTGATGCTCCCTATTCTCGTGCTGTATGCGGATGCTATCGGACTTTTGGGAGGGTATTTAGGCATTTCAAGGCATTTAGATCTAACGCTTGGTCATTACCTCCGGCAGGTTTTTGACTCTTTGGCTTTCAGTGATTTGATTCCTGCCGTGATCAAAACCTATTGCTTCGGCTTCTTTATTGGATTGGTCGGGTGTTTCAAAGGGTTTCATGCCCAAGGCGGAACGGAGAGTGTAGGACGCGCTGCCAATCAAGCGGTAGTCACGGCCTCGCTGAGTATTTTTTTGGTCGATTTAATTGCAGTTCAACTAACTGATTTACTATAATGACTCCATTGATTGCATTAGAACATGTGTACAAAGCCTACGGCCCCAAAGCAGTGCTGGTCAACCTAAGCTTGGTTGTCTATGCAGGGGAACATGTTGTCGTATTAGGCCGCTCGGGTTCGGGAAAATCGGTCGCCATTAAATGCATTGCTGGACTAACCAAAATCGACCAAGGTGTGGTGCGGTTGATGGGACATGACATTACCCACAGCGATGAAAATGCGTTGAGTCCGTTGCGCCAAAAAATGGGGTTCCTGTTCCAAAGTGCAGCCCTTTACGACTCGATGACCGTGGGGGATAACTTGGCTTTTACACTCAACCATAACCAACCCGGACTGGCCCCTGAGGTTCTTGAAAAAAAAGTACGCGCCACCTTACAAAACGTTGGATTGGAGTCGGCTATAGACCTGATGCCGGGTGCACTCTCGGGAGGAATGCGGAAGCGAATCGGACTCGCGCGCGCCTTGATCATTGACCCTGAAGTATTGCTGTATGATGAGCCTACCGCCGGACTCGATCCGATTACAGCCAAAGAAATTACTGACTTGATGTTGCGCATCAAAGCCGACTACCATCCTACAGCTGTAATCATCACCCATGATCTCGCGTGTGCGGCCCATACGGCCGATCGGATTGTGGTGTTGCATGAAGGACAAATTATCCAATCGGGTACCTATGAAGCCTTGGCGCAAAGTGATCATCCGATGGTTCATGCTTTTTTTAATCCGTAAGCTATGGACAGAAACCCTACATATTATTGGAAAGTAGGCCTCTTCAGCTTGGTGGGGTTGTTGCTTTTGGTCATTGCCGTTTACACTTTGGGCTTTAACCAAAATCTATTCCGATCGAGTTTTGTGGTCTATGCCCGTTTTCAAACCGTAAGTGGTCTTCGGCAAGGGAGTACCATACGTTTGGCAGGGATTGGCATTGGCACAGTGACCCGCATCGCATTTGAACCCGAAGGAACGGTATTGGTCAAATTGGCTATCGACAACGACGTTCAATCGTATTTGTACAGCGATGCCTTGGCCACGATTGGGAGCAACGGTTTGGTAGGCGATAAAGTATTGGAAATCAAAGCTGGAACGAGTGCATCGGGACCATTACAACACAACGACACCTTGCAGTCGGTTGCGTCAATTGAGGTAGAAGTTATTTTGGAAAGTGTATTACAAAGCGCCAAAAATGCCGAAGGCATAACTGCCGAATGGCAAACATTCAGCCACCGATTGAATCGCGAAAATGGGCTGGTCTCTCGATTGATTCGTAGTCGAACATTTGCGGATAAAATCGAACAAGTTGTCACCCAATTGGAACAGAGTACTGGGGCTTTGGCTCAATTTACACCGCAGCTGAACAACCCCCAAGGATGGGTTCATAGGGCGTTGACCGACCCCACTTGGAGCACCCATTGGAGTGAGAGTTTGCAAGAGCTGCATACCACGGGTACAGCGTTACGACAATTTTCGACCCGACTGAATGAATCGGATGGATTATTACAGCATTTGATACAGAATGATTCGTTGCGGGAGTCATTTTCGCAAACCGTTTACCATATAGAACAAACCGCCCAAGGATTGCACACGCTCACCCAAAGGTTAAATCAACCCGATTCGGTGCTCTCAAAACTCATCAATGACCCACGCCTTGGCCAATCGGTCGATAGCACATTGATTCAATTGGAGCAAAGTCTTCGGGAATTTCGAACCCTCGAAGCTGCTGCACGCGAATCGTTTTTGCTGCGGGGGTATTTTAAAAAAAAGCAATAACCTAATCCCTATTAAATATGAAAAATGAACGAACCTTGGCTATTTGGATGGATTATTCCAAAGCCTTTCTCATTGAATTTACCGACAAAGCACGTGAAATTGACACGGTGGAGGTCCAACCCGTAAAAAACACCTATGGCAATGGATTGCACAGCTACCATGAAAACCAAAAGAGGAAAGAAAATCGGCATACATTTTTCAAAAAAATAACCCAGAAAGCTAAAGACTACAGTCGGGTGATTTTATTTGGTCCGTCGAGTGCCAAAGTGGAACTATCGCACCAATGGAGAAAAGAAGGCTTGTTTACCGACCAAGGACTCGAAGTAATTACTACGGGGCGACTAACCGAAACGCAGCGGTGTCATTGGGTCAACAACCACTTTTTACCTCCTGTGGTGGCTCCTTAAAACGACTGTAACATCAAAAAAATCTGATTTTTATGTTGAGTACCGGACTTTTTTTGTGGACAACCACATAAGTTTAGCCATGCCAAACGGGTTTGGATTCGGGGACATCTAGGAGGACAAAATAGATTGAGCCACCGAGTACCAAAGCCACAATTGGACTGAAGAATACAAAGTCATAGGGATTCATATATCGCATAACAGCATAGACAATCGCTAAAGTAAGTCCAAAAATCCACATTCGTTTGGTATACGAAATAAAGGCAGGCAACAAAGTAACGCCCATCCAAAAATAGACGCCATAGGCTTGAAAAAAACGGTCTCCATTTTGAATAAAACGCATCTCGTCGCCCTCAAGTGTGACCGACACTTCGTAAAAAATGTAATCCCAAGTGGTAAATAAGGCGACAACTATGCCAAGGTAAACAAAGAAAATCAAAAGGCGTCGAATGGCCCATACCGTTTCGATGCGTTGTAAGGCAAAGGGAATCCAAACGGGCCAAATGACTTGGGAGATAATCAATAAAAAGAGCGTAAAAAATCCCTTTAGGTATTCGTACTCTGAATTGTCAACGGCCAAGGCGACGAGGGCGGTACAAAACTGTTCCATCGCCAGAATAAGGAGAATCATGGCAAAGGGAAAATAACGTGGGTGGTTGACTCGTTGCACCGAGGCAAAGGCCATGAGCGCAAGGATTACCCCTGAAATAATCGGAAAAAGTACATTGTAATACATTGGAAGTATGGGTTGGTTAAGTTCCTCTAAAGTAGCCTACCTAACAAGAAAGAAGCATGATTTAAATCAGAAAAAACGCTTGATATCCGACACAATGTATTGTGAAGAAGCACCCCATTTTTGTACTAATTTGTAAAAAAAATTAACGTTAAAAAAAAATTAAGGGCGATTTAAATGACTACCTTAGACTTGATTATTTTATCATTTGTTAAATAAAATAAACGCTTATGACCACCTCTCGTATCTTAATCATCATGGAACAGCACGATGAAGACCGATATCTTCGAGACTTACTAACTTTGGCTGGCTACGATGTTTTGTTGGCTCACGACGGTAAAACGGGCATTGCTATGGCACAAACCGAAAAACCCGACGCTATTCTTTGTGAGGTGTTTATGTCTGAAATGGATGGGTTTAGTGTCTTGGTAGTCTTGTCCAAACAACTAGAGACAGCCTCGATACCGTTTGTCTTTTTTGCCCATACCTACCACAAAGCCGATATTCGAAAAGGGATGGAGTTGGGTGCCGACGATTATTTGTCGCGGCCGTTTAGCGATGTACAATTATTAAATTCGTTGGCGGTACGTTTACAGAAGCGGGAGAATCAACTCGAATATTTTAAAAACACCTACCGAATTGACCAAAACAAATCTTTGTATCAGCAGGGAAAATTGGCGTTGGAATTACTCAAAGATCAATCGATACAGCGAAAAATCAAAAAGAAACAGATTCTGTTTTACGAGGGTGACAAGGTGGTAGGCATCTATTATGTGCGCAAAGGAGCGATCAAAGTTACCAAAATTGCGCAAGACGGAAGGGAACTTACGGTGCGTATTCACTCGACGGGCGATTACATTGGGTTGCACAATTTATACAACGAGCAAACACATACAGATAACGCTGAAGCGATGTCGGATTGTGAAATCAGCATCTTACCCATTCAGGAGTTTGAGAAGTTGATCGAGCATCATCCAGAGATGGCAGGTAAGTTTATCCATATGTTATCGCAAGAGTCGAGTAAAACCGAGGAGCATTTGATTCACATTGCCTACGACTCGGTACGCAAGCGCATTGCCAATTCGCTGATTAGTTATTTCAACACCTACTGTCCCAACGGCGAAAGTATCCACCTGAGCCGAAACGAATTGGCCAACATCTCGGGCACTACGCCGGAAACTGTAAGTCGAACGTTGACCGACTTTGAGCAGGAAGGACTCATCCGCAAAGACCAAAACCGTATTATCATTGTACAAGCGGATAAGTTGCATTATTTGAAGAATTAGGTTTAAAGCCCGCCTGCCGTAGGCAGGTTTATTCCGCTTCGCTCCATCTGTTATCAGCCCCGAAGGGTCGCAGTCGCGGTCGCAGTCGCAGGCGCAGTCGCAGTCGCAGGCGCAGTCGCAGTCGCAGTCTCAGTCTCAGTCGCAGTCGCAGTCGCGGTCGCAGTTTTCTGTATTCAGGGTTAAGTAAGGGCTCAGCAGCTCAGCTTCTCAGGAGCTCAGAAGCTCAGAAGCTCAGAAGCTCAGAAGCTACCTAAAAAGTGTCATATCAGTGCTATATTCGTGCTATATCTTAGGGGGAGCGACGGGGAAAAATGGGCTACACAGCCACTTTACGCGGGTGGAGGACCGCTTGGGGGAAAAACCCCGCGCCTTGGGGGTAAAATACTTTGAAGAATTAGGAAAAACCCTAAGGGGGAATCCAATGGGTTTGTGCACCTTTGCAGTGGTTAGTTAATAGATCTTACGGTTTTCCGTACCCGCGCCTATATTGGCCTTGCGTTTTGTTGAATCCTCAATTGGCTTGACCAATTGGGGATTTTTTAAAACTCTCGAAATTATTGAAGAAGCATTATTATGTAAAGAATTGAATAGAATAAAAAGAGATACAAAAAAAGTTCCCATTCAGTATTCCAATGAAACTCCATTAAAGCGACAAAAAACTTAGTTGGGTTTGAAATGTAACTTTATACAGCCGCTCCATCCTTCTCAATAATTATCAAACAACGTCCTCTGATACCCAATCCCATTAAACTTATTGATTAACTCGCGGATGAATTCGTAATGTTTCACGTAAGGGTTGGGCACAGTGATGAGTTGGAGCTTTTTATTATGAATCAACTCCATTTTAATTTTATCGGATTTAAGGGTGCGGGGGTTGTGGTAGTTTGAAGTTGTATATCCTTCGTTTTTTCAATCAAATAAATCTTATTTACGTTTCAAAATAGACTTCTACCTTGTAATCATTTCAATTTTCTCCATCAACATTGCAAACCGTTCTTCTCTAATTAAGGGATGAATATGCATTGCTAAGATTTCATCCGCTTGTTTATGGTTTTTGATTGTGGTCAATTCCTCTTTTATATACTGAAGAACTTCCTCATCGGCCGCTAAAATTTCTTCTACGATTGTTGTGCAATTGTCTATTAGATAGATAATGTCTTCAAAATCGTGACTGCCGTAAAAATCATTTTTCCCTCTGTCTTTGAAAGCTTCTACCTTGGTAGCTAAAAAATAAGGTATAGGCAATACATTTATGCTTGTTTCATTCTCTAATTTTATTTGCCGCAAGTATTTAAAACCAGGTTTGTACCATCTATTTGAAATACCCATATTACTATCATCCGCAGGCATAATGTCTACTGCAATGCCGTGATATTGGTATGAACATATGGATTGGCCTTGTGGATCGGGATAGAATTCTAATGCTGCAAGGCGTTCTTGCATTTGGGCCCATTCGTTATAATTGGCTAAATTGATGGTCATGTCAATATCTGCCGTTGGACGAATTTCTTCAGCTGCTGGATCGTCGGTATATAAACTGATTACCGCTCCACCGATGAATACCATTTTATCGTTTAATTCTTGTAATCCTTGCGCAACTTGTGCTACTAAAGCAAGATTTATTACTTTATTATGCATTTAAAATTCTTTTTTCAAGCTCTTTTTTTGCAATTTCTTTTTCTCTAATTCGTCCAACTCTTACCGCATCTACCAGGGTAAGTAATTCATAGAGTTCTTTATCACGTAAAGTAGCCTCGACTACAGTACTGTAAAGGGGTTCAATAGCTTGCCCTCTTTCCAATCCCCTAGCATAAGGCCAAACATACTTTTCGTTTGATTTAATAATTTGATTTAAAGGTTCTGCCGCATGTGCCGTTAAAACACCCCTTACGATTGCTCCAGGTTGTTGAGGAAAAGCATACGCAACACCATGAAGTAAAAACTCAGTGAATGCCAATTTGTTTACATTTTTCCTTGTATCATCTAGTAACCCTGCATATTTTGAACGATTCAGGGATTGACTGACTTCCGATTGACTTATTCCAAGTTCTTGAGCGACAGTATGGTGAAACCATGTTTTACTACCAAGTGCTATGATTTTTAATAAAATCACTATGTCTTGAGGTTTCAAATTATTTTTAGTCTGTGCCATATATTTCATATTGCAATATGCAATATTAAAGATTATTTTCTTGTAAAACAATAATTTAATGGATTATATTTAATATTGCGATATGCGATATTTCGTTACAAAGGGCTTACAGCTTTGGTGCATCTTGATTTTTTCTATCGCAAAACCTTCAAATTATTTTAAACTATCGGAAAAATGAGGAAGTTAACCTTCAATGGGAGAGCTTCGACTAATTTAAAATCAACAGTAGTTTAAAAGATAGTCTTTCAATACCCTTCAAACAACGTCCTCTGATACCCAATCCCATTAAACTTATTGATTAACTCGCGGATGAATTCGTAATGTTTCACGTAAGGGTTGGGCACAGTGATGAGTTGGAGTTTTTTATTATGAATCAACTCCATTTTAATTTTATCGGATTTTAGGGTGCGGGGGTTGTGGTAGTGCTCGGCGCCGTTTAACTCAAAGATGACCTTGGGTTGGTTGTTTTCGTAGAGCACGCCATCGTATTCTTTTTTGTTGATTAAGGTATTGTGCCGTTCTTCGGGGAATACCTCAATGACTTTTACATTTCTACGGAAACGGGTTTCCTTGAGCGAACAGTAATGCTGCATGGTTTTGTAGAACTCGTCTTCAAATTTGGAGTTGTTGGAAAAGCCAATCGTTAATTTATTGACCTGACTTTGGGCGACTTCCGCAGTTCCGTTTTTATAGGCATAAGCGACCAATGCATACAAATCGTCGTCTTTTTGGGATAAGATTTTGATAGCCTCGAGGTCGGTTACCACAATCAAATTCTCTTTGGCACGGGTGACACCAACGTTCAATAACTCACTGTTGTTTTTGATCCAATCATAGGTTTTGGGTGACGTTTTGGTAGACAAGGCCGTAGAAATGATAATCGTTTTATTTTCTTGACCTTGCACTTTGTGAATGGTGCCACAACTTACCGAGGGATCAATAGTACCCGCTTTTTTGGCTTCTTTCAAATAGTGATTGACCACTTCTTCCTGGTTTCTGAACGGTGTCAAAATAAAGGCATCGGTGAGGTTGTTCTTTTGAATGTACTCCACAATGGCAAGGGCTTCCTCGAGTTGTCCGTTTTTATTTTGCTGATTGGCATTTGTCACCGAAAGTAATTTTACTGTACCTGGATTGCCAACCGCCGTTAGGTTTAAACGTTGGTCGTAAAACCGTTTGTTGGAATAATTGATGATTTTTTGTCCGCAACGGTAATGGTAACTCAAGAGAATCTCACGCGAAATGGAATCCAACTTCTTGTAGGCGGAGAGTATCGAGTTGTGGTAATAATCGTATTCGTCGCTAATTTGAAACTGTTGCATCAATTTCCAGTTCTTCTCTTTATCAAAAACGATAATAGGTTTGAGTTGGTTGGTATCGCCAATCAAGACCATGTTTTTGCATTTGGAAATCGGAATTAAACTCGTGGGGATTTCGCACTGCCCCGCTTCATCGATGGTGAGCAAATCAAATTTAAAGCGCTGGCCTAAACGACGGCTGGAAATGTTGGTCGTGAGGATGATGGGGAAAACTTTGGTGAGCTTTTCTATATTTTTATCGTCGGTTAACCAGGTATTGAATTCTTTAATTTGTTCGTTCTCTTCTTGAATGTGTAGAATTTCGATTAATTCAATAAACTCTTTCGTTCGTAAACGCTTGATGTATTTCAGGGATTCGAAATAAAAGAACTGCAGCAGACTGTGGTTGTCTTTGATGATTTCAAATATGCCTTTGACATCGTCATCCGGGGTTACTGGAATGGAGTTGATTTTGGCTACTAACTTTTCACGTTCTTGTTCCAACAACCAATACTTTCCTTTGGCCATTAATCCGTCGATAAACTCGAGGTTTTGTTCTAAATCGGCCCGTTCTTCATACTGTTGCAGTTTGTGTAACAGCTGTTTGTTTTTCTCTCTTGAATTTTGTTTCAGGTTGAGCAAAAGCGTTTCCTTGGGAACATCGTTGGTCTTGTAGTGATATAATTTTTTTATGGTTTGTATCGCTTCCAACGTGCATTGTTTGTTGCCTAATCGTAGAAAGGGAATCAAGATTTCTTTATTTCTATAGGTTCCTAAGTTCAGTTTCTCTTTAATTCCATCAATCGGAACATTATTGTTGGAGGAAATGAGCAGGGTTTTGTTGTTGGTCAAACAATTCACCACGATATTCAAAATGGTTTGCGTTTTTCCGGTACCTGGCGGTCCTTGCACATAAGTCACCGGATATTTTAGCGCATTGTAAATGGTGCGTAATTGATCGATGTTTACATTGTTATCATACAAAACGATATGAGGTTCAGCCCTATTCTTACGGTCTAATAAGGAGGAGTTTTTAAAAAATGCTTTTAAAGGAATTTGCATTTCTTGGTTCTCGTGTTCCGTATGAATATGGTCAAAAATGGGGGCAATATCAATTTTGGAATAGCCGAGTACGACAATTTCAGGTCGGGTATTGAGTAGTTCGCCTTGTTTGAAATTTTCAGCAATGGCATCAATCGTTTGGGATGGATTATCCAGATAGTGTTCTTCAAAATCGGACGGACTGAAATCGGTGTAATACGATAAGGAATATTTGGTGTCTTTGATGTAAAAATTGGGATTGAACTGCGTGGCGTTCACCACCCATAATGTCTTTTTAACGGGATCGAAGGACAGCTCCCGATAGGCTACTACAAACTTACCTCGCGATTCTAGGTCGATTGAAAATTCACATAGTGCCAATTTATAATCGTAATGCTTTTTGTAATCGTTATGGTAAATTTCTTTGATGATTTGTTTTTGCTGGTCGTTGGACAGTTGATAGGGAATTTGCTCCTTCAGCGCGGTCAAATCAATTGCGGAAATCAAATGTGTTTTATGCAGAAAAGGGTCGTTGTTCGCTTTATGACATTCGAGGTAATAATTAAGCACATCGTTGTTGTAGCGATCAAATTCATAGACGGCTAGGGTTTCATCTTCATTTAGCTTCTTGATGAGTTCGGGGGGCACTTCATAATGAGAGAACTTGAGGATTTCGGCGTGTTGTATCCCTGAGATTGAAATTGTTTTTCTGTATAAAGGTTCGTCCTTCATGACATTAAACATATCCACGACAATCTTATCATCCCCTTTAAGATCTAAAATGGAAATCCAAAAAGGACTGACTTTTCCTTCCTTATTTTTGTATTTGATGCTAAGGTATCGTCCTCCTCGAACGGCTTCGGCTATAGCGACTGTTGTACGCTTATGAATCATTTTTGTGCTTTTATAGGGGGTCTGTCGGGAATTCTGTTGTATCAAATATAAGGAGTTTGGGGGTATAAATTATGAGTTATGAATTATGTGTTATGAATTATGTGTCCCTGTAATGAAAGATGTGATTTCTAACTTGGGATTTGGGATTTGAGTGATTAGCCCTGAAGGGTCGGGAGAAGTCGCGGTTGCCCGTTGTTTCTTATAGAATGCAAAGCTGTATTTTTTTTTGCAAATTCAGATAAATAAAAAACCGCCTCGATGTAGAGGCTGTTTTTTGTAGTAACGTGGGTACTTTTATTAGGGTAGTAGCTGTCCGATAACTTTATTTTCGGATAGGTATTTTGAGCTGTTTTTTGCAAGTCAGTTGTGGTAAGAGATTGAATGGCTTACTCCATTTTCAACAAGGAAAGTCCGTCGGCATTGTTCATATAACTTCGTGTTAAATAGCTTAAACAGTACTGATTTTCTTTCAGTTGCTTTTTTTTGCTCCAACAATTCTGCCTCATTGAACTAATTAAGGTCTTTTACTTCGGGACTTTGGGTAATAATTTTTTGAAGTTCTTGAAGGACTGAAGCAATCAATTTTTCGATGTTTTCCAGCCCACAAGGAAAACTGATATTGGGATTATAATTTGAATACGGATATTTGATTATCATCCCTCGAGCACTGTCGCCATATACGCCACTATCGATTTCACGCAACTGCTCTATTAATTTAATGGTTAAGACTTTGCCCAGCGCCCGTAATTGTAAGGCTTCGGTTGTGTCATAAGGGGCTTCGCCATAGAACATGATTTGCACATTACTTTTGGAATCTTTCCCAAACTACCAAATCGCTGTAATCGTATAATTTTTACCGTTTATTTGTGTGGAATAACCAACCGTTTGTCCCCATAAAGCACTTCCTAAAGGGGCTTGAGTCGAAACGGCCAAGATGGTGTGGTTGCCCAACGTGATTTTAGGAAGCGCTGCAGCGATAAACAGCCTTAGACCGTTTACCTCTACCAAACTTCCTAAAGCGACGCGCGTGTGACGTACCGAGGGATCCATTCGATCTATGATGGCTTTTTGTTGGAGTACTTCTTGCAACTTCACCGCCAATTTTTCTTGCTCCAAATGCATCATAGATAAGGCAGTTTCATGTTTGTCTCCTGCTGATCCTTTGGCATCGTTTTGTGCCCCGTCGGTGAGCTGGGCAATCATATCCTGAAAGACATCAATTCGGTCTTGCAGTAATTGCTGGTAATATGCTTTTATTTCTGACTTCATGAATAAAAAAACCTGCAAGATGGACTTACAGGTTGGGAAAGTTACGATAGAAAAAATTAGAAATCAAACTTAAAATGGGCGCCCAATAAAAGTTGTATGCCTTGAACAGGATAATTGAACCAACGTTGGTAATTTTGATTGGTCAAATTGTGTCCTCGTAGGAAAAACGTAATCCGGTCACTATGTTTGTAGCCTACATGCGCGTTGAGATCGATAAAACTTTTTAGTGTAATATCGCGTGTAATAAAGGTAGGCTGCACCACGGCCGAATCATCGGTATAACGGAATTGATCTTTGCGTTCCCCAACAAAAAATACTGAGGCCCCTGCATACCATTTGGGGGTAAACACCACATCAATAGCGGAGCGCATTTCAAGGGCAGGCAAGTTCCATGCTTCTGCTTGTGCATCGGTACTAAAACTGCTTATAGTGGCTTGACCGCTCCATTGTACATTTTTGGAAATATCGGCTTTTAGTTCCCCAAACACCTGTAACGTATTTAATTTATCATACACTACATTAAAAGAATTTGCCCAAATATAGCCGTTGGGATTGGTTGAAAAACTGTCATAAACATTAGAGGTAAACAGCGCACGATTGTCTTCCGTAAGGTAGGAAGCACGCACATTATACCCGATGGTATTGGCTAGTTTTCCTTTTAATCCGACAAAAATATCGTATTTCTGATCGGTTGGAGCAATTGCTAAGGTGGGTGAAACAAAGAAGTTTTCTTGCACAAAATCGCGGTACGAGTTTTGCTTCAAATTTCCTTCAGCTCCAGCATAAGCAACCATAATATCGCCGACTACTTTATAACTTACATTGATTTTGGGATAGACAAAAAAGCGACTCTCCCCTCCTTCTGTGGCGGCACTGTAAAAGAATGCTGCTCCTAATTGAGCCGAAAAATCACCGTCGGTTAGTTGAAACGAGGGTTGCACGCCGATATTGGCAAACCCGTAACTGATTTCGGTTGCCCCAACATAGCTTCGCGCAAAACTGCCATTGAGGTAATCAAAAACTACATCCAAGCCAATATTTTCACCCGCTACGGGAAAGGCAAAAGAAGGTTTTAGCACGACCCGATTCTCAGCCGAATCAAAACGATCGGAAAAACGAGTAAAGCGCAACATTGCCTCTTTGAAGGCTCCTTGATTGAATCCAACGCGCCCACCTGCATACAGTGTTTGGTACACTTGTCTGGGTTCGATACCCCTGTAAAAAAGATCCGCTTGTTCCGAAGTGAGTCCTTCGGTAAAATAGCTGTTAATGCCATACCAACGATAGGCTTGCCGCTGGAATCCGCCCTCGGCTGCCCATGACATGGTACTGGATTTCCCACCGTAGGTAAGGTCCAAACCTGTATTGGAAAATTTATCCTCCAACTCCACATTTTTAATGCCTCCTTGGGATGATAAATGTCGTAACATCAAACCGAAGTAATTGCCGTCTTCAAAATTGTGGTTTAAAAACAATTCCCCATTGACATTGCCATAATTTCCGGCCGCCAAGGTGGCATAATTGGAAAATAAGCGCGCTTTAGTATCTTGTTCTACAGCAGCGGCCTTTCCTTTGGCTGGGGTAAACGTCGACGCCACGGGAAAAGAAAAAATGGTGTATTGAATGGTTTCCCGTTTGGTTGTTTCTTCATCATCCAAACTGGGTGTTTCTTTCACTTTGAAAGCATCCGAAATTGTTGGCGTATAGGGCTTTACTACATTGACCACTTCGGTGCCGATATTTTGATCTTGTTTTTGGGCATATCCCTCAAAAGCACTCAAGAAAACACTACTTAATAGAATATATTGCAAACGTTTGTTCATCATGGCATCTGTTATTTTTCAAGTGACGAATTGGTTTTTGCTTCTTCAGCTTTGATACGGGTAAGTTCGGCTTGGGCTTCTTGCACCACATCGGAATAATCGGTAAAGTTTTGGCTCACCCCTTCCAAAATAGCGGTGGCTTGGAAACTGTCTTTCAAACCGTAATAATTTTTAGCCATGACTATCAATCCTTTGGCACCAAAATATTTGTAGCCCGAATAATCCTTGGCCAATTTTTGAACCACTTTATTCGATTCGGCAAATTTTCCATCCTTATGTTTGAAATAGGCATCGTAATATAAGGCTTCTGCGGCCAATTCACCTTTGGCAATTTTCAACAAATTGGCATAGGCCATACGCGCTTTGGGTTCGTCCTCCGACTTAATCGCCGATCGAGCAACGATAATTTGAGCATCGCTCTTTATTTTATTATCCGTTTTCGGATTGGCTAAAACTTTATCAGCATATACAACCGCTTGGGCATAATTCTCGGTTTCGTAATACGCCCGCATCAAGTTGGCTTGAGCAAAGGTTTTGTTTTGTGGAAAATCAGCTTCGGCTTCCAAACGTTCCAAGACAGGCTTCGCGGCCGCATAATTATTCTTTTTCAAATGAATCTCACACAAACGCGCCAAAGACTGTTCGGTAAATTCGTTTTTCGGACGTGCAATCACTTGCTCATAGCGGGGCACAGCATTTTCACTTAACCCATCGGCATAATACGTTTGCGCTAAATAAAAATTGGCTTTCAACGCATGAGCGCCCTGCGGAAATTTGGCCAAATACCCGTTTAAAGAGGAAATAGCCAACTTGGTGTTGTTTTGCAAATATTGCTTTTCGGCAGCTGTATACGTGTCGTCATCCAACTCTTTGTCGGTCACTTCGACAAAATTGAGGGTGCGTACCCACGAGGCATACTCGTCAACTTTTCCGTTATCGACATAAATTAATCGCGCTGTGGCTACCGCTTCCAATGCCTCTGGGGTTCCGGGATAATCGGCAGCGACTTTCTTGAATTTGCCTAAGGCTGCCTCATCTTGATTGCCGTTATAGTACACCAATCCTTGACGTAACACCGCTTTGGCAGCATAGGTTCCACTTGGAAATTCTTTCAACAACGCATCATAGGTTTTGATGGCTTGATCCGCTTTCCCTTCAGTTACATAAGTATTCGCCAACTCAAACAAGGCGTCGTCTCGGTAGGGTGAGGACTTGAAGCTCTGTAAAAAACGGTTGAAGTCTTCAATCTTGCGGTCATTTTTGGACACAAATCCATAACTGATGGCTTTTTGGTAGGCGGCGTAATCGGCATCCACCCCTTTCATATCTATGGCTTTGTTGTATGCATCCATCGCGGGCCAATATTTGGACGTCACAAAACGGCTGTCACCCAAGCGCAAATAGGCATCATTCAAACGTGTTCGATCATCTTTGACGGCGTCAATTTGCTTTTGGAAGTAATTGCCCGCTTGATCGTATTCCTTTTGCTTAAAATAACAATAGGCAATCGCATAATTGATGTTTTTGTACTCAGGTGTATTTTTGGCTTCGGCCATACCCTCAAACTGTTTGAAACTCAATAATGCCTCTTGAAAGTTATTGAACAAATAATCGATTTCCCCTTTCCAGAAGATAGCGCGTGCCGTGAATTTGGCATCCCGCGGATCGCGAAGAGAGGCTTTGAATAAAACCTGTGCCTCTTTATAATCCCCGTCGGTATACAACTCCAAGCCGCGATAAAACGCTACTTTTTGGTAAGCAGCACGCAATTCTGGCGCTTTATTTTGTTCCAACAAATACAGGGCTTCTTTGTAATTTTTGGAAGTGATGTACGAATTAATCAACAAGCCCTCAACCTCAGCTTTGTTGGGAGAATTTGGATACTTTTTCAAAAACACTGAGAGTATATCCGGCACACTTTGAAACGAGTTTCCGATATCGTAACTCAATTTGGCGTAATTCAAACTGGCGTCTTCTTGAATTTTGAGATCGAAATCCATTTCTGAAGCGCTTTTAAAAGCCGTCAACGCCTGTGGTTTCCGATCGGTGCGCATATAGCTCTCTCCCAAGTGATAGTAAGCATTTTGCGCTACTGCATCTTTACCGTCGATGATTTTATTGAACTGTAAAATGGCATTTTCATAATCTTTTTGCTGGTAATAGGTATACCCTAATTGGTAATAATCCGTATTACTCCATTTGCCCTTTTTCCCTTTGTATTCCTTTAAATACGGTAAGGCTTCGGCGTAATTTTTTAGGTTAAAATAACTTTCGCCGATAATTTTATTCAGCTCCGACTTTTCGGCTGGCGACGATTTGGCCATGGCCGTTTTCCCTTCGGTGATCGCCTTTTCAAAAGCGCCCTGACGGAAACTCATGTCCGCTTGGAAATACGAAAGTTTCTCTTTGTATTTTTCATCCCCAGCAACTTGCTCAAAATACTTGGAGGCATCTTTAAAGTTATCGCCTTCGTAGGCAATGACACCCAGATAATAGCGTGCTTGTGGGCCATAGGTTTTGGTATTGGCGACCCGGTTGAAATAATTGGAGGCTTCTTTAATTTTCTTATCCGCAAAATAGGCATACCCTTTTTGAAAATTGAATTTATCCTGCTGCTCTGGAGTAAGCGCACTTTCGTCAACTTTATCAAAATAGGTCAACGCCCGTCCGAAATCATTTTGTGCAAAATAATAATGCGCCATGTCGATATACGTTTGATTCAACTTGGTACTCGACGGATAATTCGTAGCAAACACCTCCACCAATTGCGGCGCATCGGGTTGGCTGAGCTGCAAGGCACATGAAGCGATGTAGTAAGCACAATCGGCTTGTATGTCGGGATTCTTTTGACTCCGACGAACCGTTTCAAACAACCATTGGGCAGCTTGGTATTGTTGATCGTTGAACAAAGCAACAGCGCGGTCCATTTCGGAGCGGTTGTGGGTGTATACTGCCGATTGTTGGGCGGTCACTATCGGGGTGACTGCCAAGCCATTAAACAGTAAAAATAATTCTAATTTGCGCATG
Organism: Flavobacterium sp.; assembly: GCF_040379285.1. Lineage (GTDB taxonomy): Bacteria > Bacteroidota > Bacteroidia > Flavobacteriales > Flavobacteriaceae > Flavobacterium. The sequence goes on from NZ_JBEILJ010000002.1 coordinate 90,458, forward strand.
AAAATCCAATTTAGCGATAATTCAAAAATAAAGTACTCCCTTGGATAACGGGAGGTGCCGATGTTTTATTATAAACATTTTTCTTAACAAAAAGACGATGTTGTGTTCCTTTTCAACATCAAAATCATCCAAAAAAAGCTTGATTCAACCCTCTTCCCATGTGCTCATAGGTGATTGTTTCCCACCCACTTCATAAAATTTATTTTGAAAACCTCCGTTATCTTACTACTTTTACCCCACTTAACAACCATACTTATGTCAAACGCTGTCGTATCGTTACAACAAGCCACTATTTATCAAGAGAATCGGGTTATCCTCTCACAAGTCAATTTGGAAGTCAATCCGGGTGATTTTTTATATATCATTGGAAAAAGTGGTACGGGAAAAAGTAGTTTGATGAAAACTTTGTATGGCGATTTGTCGTTGACCCAAGGACAAGGCCATGTGGTGGACTATGATTTGGCCGCTTTGAAAGAAAAAGACATTCCTTTTCTTCGCCGAAAATTGGGCGTAGTGTTCCAAGATTTTAAACTCCTCCCCGACCGTAGCATTCAAGAAAACATGTTGTTTGTGCTCAAAGCAACGGGATGGACCGATAAAAATGCCATGCAGGATAAAATCGATGAAGTGCTGACCCATGTGGGCATGAAAGGATTTGCAGCCAAAATGCCGCACCAACTCTCGGGAGGTGAGCAACAACGGGTGGCCATTGCACGGGCTTTGTTGAATGACCCGGAAGTCATATTAGCCGACGAACCTACAGGAAATCTCGATCCACAAACGAGTGCTGAAGTCCTGGAATTGTTGAAAAAAATTAACGCCAACGGCAAAACCATCATCATGGCGACCCACGATTATGCGTTGTTGTTAAAATATCCTTCCAAAACCTTAAAATGTGAAGACGGAGCCCTGTTTGAAGTGGTTCAAAAAACGGTGTAATGCTGTCCATACTTCTACCTATTTATCAACTCAATCCATTTCCTTTGGTGAAGGAGTTGCAGCAACAATGCATCGCCTTGGAATTTCCATTTGAAATTCTTGTCTATGACGACTCAACAAATTCAAACACAACCATAGCGGCTAACATCAACAACTTATCACATTGTCATTACCATATTAATTCAAAAACACTAGGCCGAAGTGGTAATCGAAATGCTTTAGCACAAAAGGCCAAAGGGACAGTGCTTCTATTTTTGGATGGTGATATGTGGCCAAAAAGCAAAAATTTCATTGCGCATTATATCGCTTCAAGTACGCATCATCCTGTAGTATTTGGAGGAATTGCTTACCGTGAAACAATGCCTGAAAAAAAATATCAATTGCGTTGGCTTTTTGGTCAATCACGAGAAGCGTACTCGCTGAATCAACGAACAAAAAATCCATATACAACTTGTTTCACTTCCAACTTATTAATCGCTAAAAAGATATTTGATTTATATCCTTTCGATGCAACTTTAACCGCCTACGGGTATGAAGATTTACTTTTCATAAAAACGTTACAACACAATGGGATTCCTATTCATCATATTGAAAATCCAGCCTATCACGATGGATTAGAAGATGCAGACGTTTTTTTGGCCAAAACCACTGAAGCCATTCGCCATGCGGAAAAATTACTCTCGATGGGAAAATTAGAAGTAAGTGATTTGAGGGTTGTTTTTTGGAGTCATCGTATAAAAAAATGGGGCGTTCAACCGTTGTTAGCTCCAATTTTAAGAATAATTGCCCCTGCTTTACAAAAAAAATTAGTTGGACCGTGCCCGAAATTATGGGCATTAGATGCGTTCAAACTATATTGCCTTTGGCGTTAGAACGAATCGATTCTAACAACGTAACCCATTGCTTCATAACTTTTTCAGGTTGAAAACGCGCAACAGACGACATCGCAGTTGAGGCATGTGGAGTATTTGGAAAATCATGTGCAATTTCATTCATTGCCGACAAATAGGCCTCCGAATTACCCTCAGGTATCAAATAACCATGTTCTTTTGTAAGCAATAATGCTCGTGGTCCCACGGGGCAATCATAGGCCACGCAAGGGACTCCACAAGCCATTGCTTCCATTAATGCCATAGGGAGACCCTCAAAACGGGATGTCATTAAAAACATACCCGATTGTGCATAAATTGCTGTAATATCAGGCGTGGGTTCTTTAAAATGTACTGTATCCAAAATTCCTAATGAAGAAGCTTGTTTTTTTGAAGAGGCTTTGGAGCCAGATCCGAAAATATGCAGCTTCCAATCAGGATGCAACGTAATGAATTTAGACCAAATAGGTAAAATACGATCTATCCCTTTTTCATAACTATGGCGTGCGACCATAAGCGCTATTTTTTGAGGATGTCTGGGTAATGGAACAATCCAATTAGGATTTGGAATTACTACGGTTGAGGGCAACTTCCATTCTTCTTTTGCCTTCTCTGACAATACTACTAGACAATTAAAACGGGCAGCCAATCGACGTTTTATAAGCAATTCGAAGATGTATTTTACATTTTTCCATCCCCAATCACTTGACGGATAAATGCGATTGTAGTACGAGCCGTGCACTTCAAAAACCAAAGGAACATTTAACTTAAAAAAAGGAAGAAAGTACCCTTTAAAACCATCACAAACCACTACAACTTCTGGCTTAACTATAGCAACAGTGTCTTTAATTCCACGCCGGTATTGTTGAAAATATGACCAAGGATTGCCCTCCAAACTCAAGTAATATATTTGTATACGTGAATCCAATGGATAAAAAGAAAGTGTTTGGTCATGACATAGGAGGTGAATGTCATAATCAAAATGAGTGACTAAGTAGTTGAGCTTGTATGCGATGACACGTTGCACCCCTCCTTCCCCAGAGACTCTTGGAAGTACATACAACAGTTTCATGAGATAAACTTCAAAAACTCTTTGTAAGATCGAATATATTCTGTTTCATCATAAGGCTCAGAGGCCAGAACCAAACAAACAGCACCTGATGAAAAATTTTCTAGTTCACGCCAGGTATTGTGAGAAATCAATAAGCCTTTATCGGGACGATTAAGAGAAATTCGTTGGGTTGTTTTTCCATCTTTCAACACCACATCAAAACTTCCCGAAACTGCAATAAGTACTTGCTGCAAGGTCTTGTGCGCATGTCCTCCCCTTCGTGCTCCTGAAGGAACATCATATAAGTAATAAACGCGTTTAACTTCAAAAGGAAGTGTATCCCCCTCCAAAATCGCTATATTCCCTTTGGGATTCTTTACTTTTGGTATATCTATCCAATCAATAGTCATAGTTTTTGGCTTATCAAATTTAACCACTGCGCGCCAATCTGCTCCATTGAATATTGTGCAACAGAAGACTTTGCATGGTCTTTACAGCGTAAATATAAGTCTTTATCACTAATCATCCGATTAAGAGCTTGAATAAAAGTCGCTTCATCTTGATTAGGAACCAACAATCCATTGCTTTCATGCTGAATAATTTCACTGGGCCCTGTTGGGCAATCGTAAGCAATTACAGGAGTTCCAAAAACCAAAGATTCCAACAATACGGTAGGAAAACCTTCATTCTTACTCGTTAGCACTGAAAACAAGGCTTTTGTATAATAATCATTTGTATTCGTCACGCGGCCAGGAAAATGAATTAACTTGGAACAGGCCAATTGTTCGGCTTGCCTTTGATACTCTGGTAGAAGATACCCTTCACCTAATACAAACAAATGAATACCTTTTTGAGGTAGTTCCGATTGGGCATACATCGCTAGCAATCGATCATACTGCTTGATTGAATCATTCATTCGTCCTACAGCCAAAATAAAGGGGGGTAAATCCAAGGAGGAAAAAACAGAAAATGTGGGATAGGTTACGGGGATATGAATAACATTTTTTAAACCATATTGCGATTCCAACAATTGTTGAATCCCCTTTGATACAGCAACTACCGCAGCAGCCTTTTTGTATATCCAACGAGCACCCCAACTTCCCATTGGAATATACCACTCGGTTCGAGCACTATGTACCATCAATATGTAAGAACTTTGGTATATACAACGATGAATAAGCAACTCTTGAAGGCTTCTTTTCTTAACACGAGTGTCAATAATAACCGTAAACGTATGGGTTTTAAAAAAATTGCGAAGGGCAAAAAAGCGACGGAAACGATGCAAAAAAAAGGGCGATTTTTTTTTCAACCAACCCAAATTGAATACTTCACCTTTATAAGGATACTCAATCGCATCTAAAACCAAAACATGGTGCACATGAATCCCTTTTTCAACCAAGAACGTTGACAATTGTGCGGAAAATCGCTCGGCGCCACCCCCAGCCAATTGATCGGAAACTAAACAAACGGTTATGTTATTTGATGGTACACCCAAAATTTTCTATTTTAGCACGAACAAATATAACGAAAGTGAGGATATTACTGTTGGGGGAATTCAGCCGGCTGCACAATACGTTGAAAGAAGGGTTGGAAACCTTGGGTCACGAGGTCGTTTTGGTCAACAATGGTGATGGTTTCAAAAACTACCCTGCCGATTATTCTATTCGAGCTCACTTTTTTACTTCTCGCTTAGGAAGCTTAATTCGCAAAGCATGGCATCGCCTCTTTCGGTATGATTTGGCCTTACTCGAACATGGTGTACGATGCTGGGGACTCATTCACAAACTTCAAGGTTTTGATATTGTACAATGCATCAACGAAAAACCCATTCAAACGCTCCCTCGTTTAGAGTATTATTTATTGCAAAAAATTATTCGTCAAAACAAACACTGTTTTCTACTCAGTTGTGGTGTAGATGCGATTAACCTTCCGCATTTATTGGCCCAAAAAGAACGCTACTCTATTCTGACGCCTTATTTTGAAAATCCAACAGCCACTGCGCAGGAATATGCTTTCATGTGGGAATACCAAACGCCTTCCCACCAAAAAATTCATCGATTGCTGATGACCCATTGCCAAGGAATAATAGCTTCCGATCTCGATTATGTGGCGCCTCTAAGCAACCATCCCAAATACCTTGGGTTAATTCCGAATCCAATCAATACGCAGAGAAACAGCTATACCCCGCCTGCTCTCGGTGAAAAAGTGGTTATTTTCTTAGGGATTAATTCGGGAACTTATCTTGTAAAAGGGATTCATTTTTTTGAAAAAGCATTACAGGAAATCCAATCCCGATGGGGCGATCGAACCGAAATTATCATCACCCGCGATGTTCCCTATGCAACCTATCACACGCATTTTCAACGTGCCCATTTATTGTTGGATCAAGTCTATGCATTTGACCAAGGATACAATGCGCTTGAAGCTATGGCCCAGGGGAAGGTGGTTTTCACGGGAGCAGAACAAGAGTTTTTAACGCATTATGGAATACAAGCCAATACGGTAGCCATCAATGCATTGCCCGATGTGGATTATTTAGTGAAACAAATCGAAAGCTTTATTCAATCCCCCGAAAAAATTAAAGAGGTCGGTGAACGTGCCCAAGCATTTATCCGCCAGCACCATGATCACATTTCTATTGCCAAAACCTATTGCCAACGATGGGAGTCCGCAATCTAAGTTTTTACCTCATCCTGATGGCTGGCGCAGCCTATATCGCTACACAGGGTTTGGACCTTTGGGATAGCGGATACATTATCGGTTACAGTTGGCGCATGGCTGAAGGAGAACTACCCTACAAAGATTTTTTTTACAAAGGTCCACCGGCAACACTCTTTCTTTGGTCGATTGGGGTTAAAGTACTACCCGTTTGGGGACAGTATTATTTTTTAAAACTTATCAATTGGTTGCTTTTCGGTTGGCAAACACAGTTGTGGCTAGCGGGAATTGAGCGTGGTTTGGCGTGGAAAATACCCAATCGCAACCTTATCGGATGGATTGGAGTTGTTTTTTCTGTTCAGTTTTTTCCTATGTATCCTTGGCCTACCACAGACGGACTGTTGTATAGTGCAATTGCTTTTTATTTGTGGACCTTGTGTTTTAAAACCTATAAAATCAACTTTTATATTCTCTGGATCGGACTTTTTAGTATAGCAGCCGCTTTGACCAAACAATCTTTTTATGCGGTTCCAGTTGCTTTTTTATGTGCCACAGCCCTACGCTATCCGTGGCGAACAGTGGGGTATCTTTTCCTGAGTCAACTGTTGGGATTGGGATTGTTTCTCGGATCACTTACATCCTTTACCTCCTTGGAAAATTTTCTCTCACACACTACGGGAGAGACCACCCTAACCGCGTTAATTTACAGTGGCGTAATCAATTATTTCACTGTTTATCAACAACTTGAACTCCTTTGGGCTCCTTTACTTTGCATGGTGTTGGCCTGGGGAATATGGGTATTGAAATCGCGCTGTCGTTGGGAAAAAAGTTTGCAATTATTAGGACTATGCTTTGGAATCTATGGTATAATTTGGGCGGTTGTTGTCTCTTTTCAAGAGGGCTCGCGACTCCTCTGGCTTGGAATAGTAATCGGTATGATGGCTTTATTGGGTACCAAAACTAATCGACACAAAGCGAGTGTTTTGGGAATCGTTTTGGCAGTGGCATGGTGTGCCGCCATCAGTTTGGGCTATCCTTTCCCAATTTTGATGGGAACTAGCTTATTGGTACTTTTGCTGTGGCTTTTACAAACGCATTTCCCGTCTTACACGTCACTCTCTCAAGGTATTTTGATCATCGGAATAATTTGTGGAACGGCCTACCAATACCAACCCTATGCCGAACGTCCGCTCAATGAACTGCATTACGACTTGGGCACAGTGAGTCCAAAACTCGCCGGTATAAAAACGAGTAAAGTACATTACGAAAAGTGGCAAGAACTCCAAAAACTCCAGCGTCAATTTTGCCATAAAACACCAATTGTTGCTCCCAATATGGCTTTGTTTTATTATGCTATGGACATTCAAAATCCGCTCCCAGCCGATTGGTTGTTGAATTGGGAAATTCATCGCGATCCCAAAACCTTGTTGGAGATTGCCAGTTCGAAAGAAAACGTTATTTTCGTGGAAAAGTCTTTTGTACGCGGGAATGAACATTTCATGCCCCAAAAACGTGAGGATTTTAGTATGGTTACGGATTATATCGTTCGTCACTTTCGTCTTCAACAGGAAACAAAACATTTTTTGATTTACAATGGAACTCCCTTAGATGCACCCTTACCTCAGACTTCTTCGCCCCGAACATTACCTTAAAAACAGCTTTGTAGGGGCACCGCTTTTTTTTGCAGGTCATGAACTCGGGAAAGGGATTTGGCCTACGCTGGGTACCTTTGTTGCCTTTTGTGGTATGGCAAGTGCCGTTTACATTTTCAATGATTACCATGATATCGCCGAAGACCGACTGCATCCTGAAAAAAAGAAGCGTCCCTTGGCAGCAGGCAGCATTTCGGTGCAATCAGCTTGGCGTTTGGGTGGGTTACTTTGCCTATTAGCAATAGTTTTGGGCTATTACATACATCCTGGAGTAGCTGTGGTACTCGGAGTCTATGCCCTAGTCAATGTAGCCTATACACTACAACTTAAAAAGTGGCCTTACCTCGACATCACCATTATCGCACTCGGTTTTGTCCTCCGTTTGGTGGCAGGAAGTTATGCAAGTCAGGCAAACTTATCATCGTGGATTTTGGGAGAAACGTTTCTTCTCGCTTTATTTTTAGCCTTGGCCAAACGACGCACCGAAGTCCTTCTTTATAATCGTGGCCTGGTAACGCGCAAGAATATTGACCGCTATAGACTAAAATGGGTTGATTTTGGACTGATCGTATTGAGTATACTTTTACTTTCGGGCTATATTTGGTATTGCTTTACCCCCGAAGTTATGCGACGTTATGGCTCTGAATGGGTAGTGGTATCGGCAGTTTTTGTTGCGATTGGACTCTTACGCTACCTCCAATTGGCTTTAATGAAACAAACCCTTAAATCGCCGAATAGTGTCTTGCTTGACGATCGCATTATTCAAGGAGCGCTATTGGGTTGGATTATCTTTTTGGGAGGATTGTTATATGGCTAGTGAAAAATTGATTTTGGTGGACTTTGATCATACCTTGTACCGTGGGGATAGTTTAGTAGAATTTACCCGATATGCGGTGGGAACACGCCGATGGTTTTGGGGTATAGTCCGATTAATGCCTATACTCATCGCATATCGAGTCCAACTACGCGATGGAGCTTTTACCAAAGCGACTTGGTTGCGCTATTTCTTTGGAGGATGCCCTGCCGACAAATTTCAAGCCATGGGAAAATCATTTGCGTTAGATCAAATTGACCGTCACCTCAACACCACACTTTACCACTATTTAAAGATACAACACAACAGCACGATTGTCATTGTCACCGCCTCGGCAGCAGAATGGATTGGTGCTTGGACTGAAAGGGAGGGCTTTCAGCTTTTAGCCACAGGTTTGAAATTTGCCGATGGAAAGTTAAAAGGAGAACTAGAGGGTACCAATTGTAATGGACCTGAAAAGGTGCGGCGCGTTAAAAAGAGCTATGAATTGAACCAATACTCAACAATTGAAGTCTATGGAAATGGTCGAGGTGACCGCGAACTATTGGGATTGGCGAAAGCGGTACAACAACACCAATAGCAAAAGATAAACCGCATAATTTAGGGTATAGGCATACAATAAACCCAACAGACCATAGATTGGAATCCACAAGGAACATAAAATATACAGTAAGGCCAAGGAACCCATTTCGGTGATTAAAAATTGAAATGTTTGTCGTTTGGCAAAAAAACGATACCCCAACAATAAAGCTAAGGCTTTACAAAAATCACCTAGCAATTGCCAGACCAATACCGAAGTAATCGGCTGAAATTCATCGGTATATAAAAATGTAATTAAAGGATTGCGCAACAGGTAAATCAAAAGCAATCCCAATCCAAAAAGCGGTATGATTTTTCCATAATACGCTCGAAAGACTTCCCAATCGGCAGTACGACTTTCTGATTGCACCAGCTTGGGCAGGAAATACAATCCGATGAGGGTAGTGACAAAAACAAAATAAAATCCCGACAACCGATTCAGTGCTTCCCAATATCCCGCTTGTTCCAAACCATGAAAAGCAATCAATTTTTTTCGAATAAGAATCAGCACCCAAGGTCCTACCACAGAGGACGCCAATGCCATGAGCGAATAATGACTTAAATTGCGGATGAATGACCATTGTACCATAGGTCGGAATTGTTGTAATGTTTTTCGAAGCACCCAAACAGATAAACCAAACGATACCGCAGGGGCAACAACGACGGCCAATAAGGCGCCCCAAGTGGCATAGTAATACACCAACCCAACCGTAGCACCTAATCCCAAAACAGCGCCTAAGGTTTGAATTTTAACCACCTGACGAAAAGCCTCCAATCCGTTGAGAATCGCTACCAAAACAATCGCCACTAGATACCAAGGTAATGCTGCGGCAATCCACCACCATAAGGAGGTATCAGTGGTAAATCCTTCCAGTAACATAGGATTCCAAAGCACAGCCAAACTCCCAATTCCTATGGAAGTTAGAAGCGCAACTGCCGTTAACACAGTCAATACCGTATTTATAAATGTAGCTTGTTTATTGTGGTCATTGCGGTATTCGGTGGTGTATTTGACAATTCCATTGGTCATGCCAAGCGTGGCTATATTTTCTACGGCAGTGATAAAATTTCGAAGGTTGCCCACCCATGCCATTCCCGTAGGTCCGATACATAGGGCCACTACTTTAGCCGAAATCAATCCTGTCCCCATACGCACTAGTACCGACAGACTATTGAGCGAGGTAATCCGCCAGAGTTCATGTTCTTTTATGTATTGGCGCCATTTCACCCTGGAAATGCATTTAAACAGTCAATAATAACTTGCTGTTCCTCAAAAGTAAGTACGGGACTTATCGGCAAACTCAACACTTCGCGATGCAACTGTTCAGTCACTGGTAGGGCATCGGTTGCGATATTTTGTAATGCCGCTTGTTTGTGAGGCGCTATAGGATAATGAATCATGGTTTGAATTCCATTGGCCAACAAATAGGCTTGCAACGCTTCGCGCTTTGGTGTTCGAATTACATACAAATGAAAAGCATGCAGTGATGGATCAGCCACCTGTGGCAATTGTATTTGGGGATGATTAATTCCTTTAGCATACCGTGCAGCCAATTGGCGACGGTGCTCATTTTCGTCCAACAAATGAGGTAAGCGCACCTGTAAAAATGCCGCTTGAAGTTCATCCAAACGCGAATTGGTTCCAGGCAACGTATGTACATATTTTTCGGGAGATCCGTAATTGCGAAGAAGACGAACCTGCGCGGCAACTTCGGGATCATCGGTTACAACAGCCCCAGCATCGCCTAGTGCGCCCAAGTTTTTACCGGGATAAAAACTGAACGTTTTACAATAACTTCCAAAAAACGAAATTCCATGTGCTTGGGCAGCGTCTTCAAAAAGTGCCAACTGATGTTCCTCGGCCAAAGCGGCCAAAGCTTCCATCGATGCCCGTTGACCGTACAAATGCACCACCATAATCCCTTTTACTTTAGGCGTAATAGCACGTTTTGCTTGTATTGAACAAAGGGTAAACGTCACCGGATCGGGTTCGACTAACACCGGAACCAAGCCCGCTTGCTGGATACCCAAAATGGTGGCAATATACGTATTGGCAGGCACGATAATGCCATCGCCTTCCTGCAAGCGACCCAGTTGAATATAAGCCCGGAGTAGTAGTGCAATGGCATCCAATCCGTTGCCAACTCCAATGGCATAACGAGCGCCGCATAAAGAGGCAAATTCAGACTCAAATTGCTGTACCGCGTCGCCCAAGATAAACCATCCTTTGTGGAGCACTTCGTCCAGTTTTTGATGGTAGGCCTCAGAATAGCGCGCGTTTATTTTTTGAAGGTCTAAAAACGGAATCATAGTAAAACCTGACTTAAATGGGTGTGATGTGCAGTGGCCACTCGATAAAAATGTTGAACAACAGGTTGCGCACCATACGATTCTTTCCAAAACTGTAATCCGCTGTTGACTTGTTTGCCTTGATTTTCATTGGAAATGCCAAAATCAAATACCTCACATTGGGCATACACTTCGGTTATCAAATGATGGTATAAGAAGTCCAAAGCTCCAGTTTCAGAGCGGCGTTGGTCGGCAGCTACATATTGCGGATGGGCCACCCTACCGGTATCAAAAACCGTAGTTCCAGCCACCAATTGCGCTCCTTCATACACGTTAAAATGGCGAATGTGATGTGGGAATTTTTGGTGTAAATAGGTTATTTCTTCCACAGAATGTACCGGTTGCGTTTGATGTCGATCGCGTAAGTTGGGAATCAATAAGGTATGCCAAAACGCCTCAAAATGAGTTTCCTCTACCAAAGTGAGTCCGTTTTTTTGTCCTCTACGAATACTCTCCCTGCGGGTTTTACTAATGGCCAACGGCTGCCGCAAATTGACCGTAGCTAATAAATCGGCGCGATGAATCTTTGCCCCACACAACTGCATCAAATAAGCAATATCACCATTGAATTCGCCACAATAAAAGTGAGGAATCTCTTTGAGATATAGTGTTGCAAATCCTTGGGCTTCCGCATATGCCAACAAAGCTTTGAATATTGCCAACACCTCCGAAAAATGAAGCCCTTTCAAAAGCACCAATCCGCCATAGGTTAACCCATAATGCGAATAAAGGCCTTCTTCAATACGATGCGCTGGCAAAACAGCATAGAATCGGCCATTTTTTTCAACGCATAAAGAAGCATCATGAAATCGATCGGCATGGTACTCCATAAAATGCCGGTGAAACAGAAAAGTACCATTACGGGACTGGGCTACAAAAGCATTCCAGGCATCAAAATCGGCGGGGGTATATGTTCTAACCTGATACAAATCGACTGGCTATCTGTGAATTAAAATGTTCAAAGGGCAACAAACCCTTTTCAAAAATACGCATAAATCAAAATAAATCACTAATTTTCGAAACATTAAACAGTTTTCAATGTACTTACGTTTACTTTTATTCATCGCCTACTGTTGTCTTTTTCCAAGTGAAATGAATGCCCAAGACATCACCTTATACCAACAATTTAACGGCCGCTACGACTTTACTTTTGTGGGGAATACCCTCAATTTGGGGGAAAATAATACAAGTCAAGGGTGTGCCGAATTGATTGCGCCGTCTTCGAGTGCATTGATGAATTTAACCCCAAGCCAACAATTGCACAAAGCTTATTTGTACTGGGCTGGCTCGGGATCGGGCGATACTACAGTTCAACTGAATGGGCAACCGATTTCGGCGCAACGACTATTTACCAATACTTTAATAAATAGTGGACTCACCTATTTTAGTGCTTTTGCCGAAGTCACCGAAGCCGTGGCAAGCACAGGCAATGGAACCTATACGTTATCCGAATTGGATGTTAGCGCAGTACTGAATTCTAATGCGGGGTATTGCACCAACCGCACGAATTTTGCGGGCTGGACATTGGTTATCATTTACACCGACCCTACACTACCCATCAACCAATTGAATCTTTATGATGGGTTACAAAATATCCCTACTTCTATTGATATCACGCTGACTAATTTGAATGTGGTGGATAATGACGGAGCCAAAATTGGTTTTGTTGCCTGGGAAGGCGATCGCGGGTTGGCCGTAAATGAAAGTTTACGCATCAACGGGACTGTTTTGAGCAATCCACCACTGAATCCCGCCAATAATGCGTTTAATGGAACCAATAGCGTTACGGGGAGTAACCAATTGTACAATATGGATTTGGACATTTATTCCATTCAAAACAATATCCAATTGGGCGATACCTCTGCCTTGATACAACTCACTTCAGGTCAAGATGTGGTGCTGATGAATGTTATTTTAACCAACTTCAATAGTCAACTCCCTGATGCCGTTTTGGCTATTGATGCCATAGAAAAAATCTGTGATTCCAAAGTGATCACCTTGCAATATACAGTCTCCAATCCAAATGCCACCGACCCTTTGCCAGCCAACACCCCCATAGCGTTTTATGCTGAGGGAATCTTACTGGGACAAACGGTTACCCAAACGATACTTCCTATCAATGGGAGTGAATCAGGACAAATTACGCTAACATTACCCAATACCATTGTTTCAACATTTACGGTCGTGGGTCAGGTAGATGATACAGGCAATGGACAAGGGGTAGTTTTGGAGTTGAACGAAACCAATAATGGAGCGAACTTTTCGGATACCCTTATTTTTAAACCCGAGGTGACTGATTTAGCGCCTTTGGTGAGTTGCAACTTAGGATTCACCCGTGGGAACTTTAATTTTCAAAATTATGCCGATACCGCTTTTGATGCGAGTGAGGCAACGTTTATTGGATTTTATGAAAGTTTTGCCAACGCTGATGCCGGAATCAATCCGATCGCCAATCCCGAAGATTATACGGCTTTACAAACACCCCAAACCATTTATTTTCGGGTTGAAAATGCAAGCTGTTATCAAATTGGACAATTTGAGTTACAAACAAAAAATTGCCCCCCAAGGATTTACAATTACGTTTCTGCCAACAATGATGGAGCCAATGATTTCTTTACTATCGAAGGACTTTACGGCATTTTTTTCCAATTTGAGTTAGAAATCTACAACCGATGGGGGCGTTTGGTTTGGAAAGGAAATCATACACAATCGCCCTGGGACGGATTTGCCAACCAACCTCATACCGTGAGTAACTACATTTCCCCAAAAGGAACCTATTATTACATACTGAGATTAAACGACCCGAGCTTTCCAGAACCCTACGTCGGTTGGTTGTATTTCACCTTTTAAGAATTCCTACTTTTCTTGTATTTTAGCCGTTTAAAATCAGTTGTTTTGAAACAAATACAATCGCCTCAAAATCCATTGATAAAATCGTTGCTACTCCTGCAAGAAAAAGCCAAAGCGCGCAAACAATCGGGAACTTTTCTCATTGAAGGCCAGCGGGAAATCACGTTGGCTTTGCAAGGAGGATATCATTTGGAAACGGTTTTATTTGTCCCCGAAATGATTGAAATAAAACCCCTTCAGTCCAAATTACCCCAAACGGTAGCCTGGATTGAAATCAGTCGAGAAGTCTATCAAAAATTAGCCTATCGCGATACCACAGAGGGAATTATTACGGTTGCAAAAATAAAAAATCACAAACTCGAGGCGTTGATTCTCCCTCAAAACCCGCTGCTACTTGTGGCAGAGGCTATTGAAAAACCTGGAAATCTAGGCGCTTTGTTACGAACTGCCGATGCCGTGGGCGCCGATGCCGTGGTAATTGCCAATCCCAAGACCGATTTGTACAATCCCAACATTGTGCGTTCGAGTGTGGGTTGTTTATTTACCAATTCAATTGCCACGGGAACTTCAGCCGAGGTTATTTCTTTTTTACAACAAAAAAACATTGCCATATACAGTGCCACGTTGCAAAACGCCAACGCCTATCATGAAAATGATTATACAGGACCAACCGCTTTGGTCGTTGGAACAGAAGCTACCGGACTCACTGAAGCGTGGCGTGAAGCCGCAACACAAAACATTATCATTCCCATGTCGGGGACCATCGATTCGATGAATGTATCGGTAGCCGCCGCAATTTTACTTTTTGAAGCCAAACGTCAACGCGGCTTTACATAAAATCTTTCCCCCATGAAACAACTCTTTTTTTCAATGCTTTTCCTTTCCATAGGAAGTGTACAAGCCCAAATTACTGAAGCGCAAGTCGATGATGTGGTCGAACGAACCCGCAAAGCCTTTAATGTTCCCGGAATCGCCGTAGGCATTGTCAAAGATGGAAAACTAGTGCTAGCCAAAGGATATGGAATACGAAATACCAAAACCCAGGAAAAAGTCGATGCCCAAACCTTATTTGCGGTAGCCTCCAATACCAAAGCCATGACAGCAGCGGCCTTGGGACAGTTGGTCGACCAAAAAAAATTACACTGGGACAATAAGGTGGTACAATACCTTCCTAATTTTAAAATGTATAATGCGTATGTAACCGCCGAATTTACTATCAGGGATTTACTGACGCATCGCAGTGGCTTAGGATTGGGCGCAGGAGATTTGATGATTTGGCCCGACGGACATAATTTCACGCGAAATGATATCGTGCAAAACATCCAGTATTTAAAACCTGTATCTGGATTCCGGGCCCGATACGATTACGACAATCTGCTGTATATTGTTGCAGGCGAAGTTGTTGCAAAAGTAAGTGGTCAATCGTGGAATGCCTATGTGGAACAACATTTAATGACCCCTTTACGCATGTCGCGTAGTGCCACTTCTTGGGAACGGGTAAAAGATACCACCAATTGCAGTGTACCGCATGTGCCTACCGAGAATGGACTACAAGTGATTCCGCGCTACACCAATTCAATTTTTGATGCCGCTGCTGGCGTGTATACCTCGGTTGAAGATTGGAGCCATTGGGTTATAGCGCAGTTGCAACAGGGAACTTATGGACCTTTGGCAACGGAAACCCTTTTTTCGAAAACCACACACCAAGAAATGTGGAAGCCCCAAACGTTGATGCCTATCACCGGAGTGGCCCCCTACCGATGCCATTTTAAAGCCTACGGACTGGGCTGGCAATTGACCGATATCAACGGTCATTTACAAGTTTCACACACGGGAGGTTTGGATGGAATGGTCACCCAAACCGTACTGTTTCCTGAGCTCCAACTAGGCATCATCGTGTTTACCAACCAACAAAGTGGCGCCGCTTTTACCGCAATTTCCAACACCATCAAAGATGCCTATTTGGGTTTGAAACACCCCGATCATGTAACCACCCTACAATCGGATCGTGCCACCAAAGAAGCGCAAGCCGATCAGATTACTGCTGCCATCTGGCGTCAAGTAGCCGAAAACGAGCAAGCAAAAGGCTATCGCCCGAAAAAGTTCATGCTGGGGGAGTATCATGACCCTTGGTTTGGAGCGGTCACCATCAGCGAAGGCAAAAACAAAATTTTATTTACCTCCCACCGTTCGCCTCGCCTTACGGGCACACTTCACTGGGTGAAAGACGATCACTTTGCCGTAAAATGGTTCAACCGCAGTATGATGGCCGACGCTCATGTGTATATAAAACGAAATGCCGATGGAAAACTCATCGGTTTTACCATGGCGCCTATTTCGCCATTGACCGATTTTAGTTACGATTTTCAAGATTTGGAGTTTACAAAAGTCGATTAGAAAAAGCCATTTGAGTGTTGCAAAATTGCCTGAAAAAGTTGTACATTTAGCCAACTAAGCGATTTCCCATGCACGAGATAGATTTAGAAGAAGAAAAAAAAGCCCTAGCACGCGAGTACAAGGAGCTGTTGCGGATTAGTTACCAAACCTTAACCGAGGACGATAAAAAACTGATTCGCAAAGCCTTTGATGTAGCTGTAGATGCCCATAAAGACCAACGTCGGAAGTCGGGAGAAGCCTATATTTTTCATCCCATCGGAGTGGCCAAAATAGTCGCCTCCGAGATTGGATTGGGGGCTACCGGAATTGCAGCGGCGTTGTTACACGATGTGGTGGAAGACACTCCTATTTCGGTAGAAGATATTGAGCGCTTATTCAATCCAAAAATTGCGCAATTGGTCGCTGGATTGACCAAGATTTCGCAGGTTAAAAAGGACATGAACATCTCGATGCAAGCCGAGAATTTCCGTAAAATGTTGCTCACCTTAAACGATGATGTTCGAGTCATTCTCATCAAAATCGCCGATCGCTTGCACAACATGCAAACCATGGATTCCATGCCGCAGTACAAGCAGGAAAAAATCGCTTCGGAAACCCTGTACATTTATGCCCCACTCGCCCACCGTTTGGGCTTGTACAACATCAAAACGCAGTTGGAGGACTTAGGGCTAAAATACACCGAACCCGCCATTTATAGTGACATTGTAAGCAAAATTAAAGAAACCAAAGAGGAGCAAGATGCCTATATTAAAATGGTATCCGATGTGTTACGCAAATCGTTGGATGAAGAAGGGATTGAGTATACGTTGAAAGGCCGTCCTAAGTCTATTTACTCCATCCGACGTAAAATGCTGGTGCAACGGGTCACTTTTGATGAAGTGTACGACAAATTCGCCCTTCGGATTATTTACAAGTCCAATCCCCATGATGAAAAATTCCTAGCCTGGAAGATTTACTCTGTTGTAACCGACCACTATCGCCCGAGTCCGAGCCGCCTTCGCGATTGGATTTCCTCCCCCAAATCGACGGGATATGAAGCCTTGCACATCACTGTTATGGGTCCGAAAGGCCGCTGGGTCGAGATTCAGGTTCGCAGCGAACGCATGGATGAAATTGCCGAAAAAGGGTATGCAGCCCATTACAAATACAAACAAGGAGCCACTGAAGAATCGGGCTTAGAAAAATGGCTGAACCTGTTGAAAGAAGCCTTAGAAAACTCTGAAACCAACGCGGTTGACTTTGTGGAGGATTTCAAAATGAACTTGTATGCCAAGGAGATTTTTGTTTTCACCCCCAAAGGCGAAATCAAATCGTTACCGAAAGGGGCTACTTCTCTAGATTTTGCTTTTAGCATCCACTCCGAAATCGGGATCAAAACGCGCGGTACTCGGGTCAATGGACGATTAGTGCCTTTAAACCATGAATTAAAAAGTGGCGATCAGGTTGAAGTCATCACCTCCCCACACCAAAAGCCAACGATCAACTGGTTGGACTATGTAACGACCTCTCGTGCAAAGAATAAAATTCGCAGCGTTCTCAATGAAAACACCAAAAAAATTGCCGAAGAAGGCAAGGAATTGCTCATGCGAAAACTGAAGCATTTGAAGATTACCTTAAATGAATCGGTGGTGAATGAGTTGGTGAATTATTTTAAACTGAAAACCAGTTTGGACCTGTTTTACCGGGTGGGAATTGGCGCAATTGAAAACCAGCAATTGAAAGACTATGCCGCCCAGAAAAGCAATACGTTGATTAATTTCTTTAAGAATAAAATCAAACGCAGCCATAGCAACAATCCCGAAGAAATCAACCGACCCGAGTTGACGAGCAACTATGATCTGTTGGTTTTTGGTAAAGAACAAGACCGCTTGGATTACAAGCTGGCGTCCTGTTGTAATCCTATTCCAGGAGATGAAGTTTTCGGATTTGTAACCATCAACGAAGGCATCAAGGTGCATAAAAAGGACTGTCCCAATGCTATTAGCTTACAATCCAATTACGCCTACCGCATTATGCAAGCCCGTTGGATCGATTCAACCAAACAAGAGTTTAAAGTGATGCTAAACATTACAGGAATGGATACTTTGGGCTTAACTAATGAGCTAACCAAAGTGATTTCCAACCAAATGCATGTAAACATACAAAGCATTTCCTTGAGTGGCGAAGCGGGAATTTTCAACGGACAAGTTACCGTGATTGTTCAAAACAATCAGATTTTAAAGCGCATGATTGAAAATATCAAAAAAATTGACGGTATTGAAAAAGTGACGCGCGTGTACAATTAAGTAAAGTAACCTATTAGTCTATAAAAAAGGAATCCAATTAACCGTTGGATTCCTTTTTTTCTACTTTTTTATCCTCAATTTTGAGAGGCTTAGTATCGGTAAAATGACCGTTTTCATCCACATAGATGAGCATGCTATCAAACCCTTTGCCCTTGTTATTGTGTAACTTTCGGTCGGCTTTCTTTTGATCTTTTTCTTTTTGTTTGAGGATTTTTTTCTTGTGTTGTTGTTTTTTGGAAAACGAGTCTGCCATAGAGAATAATCGAATTAATGAGTAAGTTGATGAATTGGTTTGCCATTTTGTTTGACGATTTGACGCCACATGGCCGATTCGTTGGGCGTACAAAAACTAATCGCTTGACCGCTCAATCCGGCGCGACCTGTGCGACCGATACGATGGACATAGGTCTCCACTTCGGTCGGTAAGTCGTAATTGATCACCAAAGGCAAGGCTTCGATATCAATGCCACGGGCGGCAATGTCGGTAGCCACCATCACTTGAATGATTTGCGCTTTGAAATCAGCCAATGCTTTTTGACGGGCCGATTGCGACTTGTTGCCGTGAATAGCTGCCGCAGTAACGCCTTGTTTGCTTAATTTTTGAACCAATTTATTAGCACCGTGCTTGGTTTTGGTAAACAACAAACATTGGTGCCCGTTATGATTGCGCAATACCGATAACAAAATCGGTTCTTTATCTTGCGGTTCCACAACATATACGGCCTGTTCAATAACCGCTTTAATCGACGACACCGGTTGGGCATCAACTTGCTTTGGATTGTTGAGAAAAAGCGGAATTAATTTGCGAATGGTATCGGGAAATGTGGCCGTAAAAAACAAGGTCTGACGCTGTTGCGGTAAAAAACGCAATAAGGCTTTCATATCGTGAATGAATCCCATGTCGAGCATGCGATCGGCTTCATCCAAAACAAGGGTTTCTAAATGGCGAAGATCGATAAGATTACGGCGTAATAAATCCAATAATCGCCCCGGAGTAGCCACAATAATAGCCGGCTTTTGGTGTAACGCTTGAATTTGTTTTCCTTCCGAAACACCGCCAAAAATGGGCTGAGAACGAAAAGGCAATCCCGAGCCCAATTGTGTAAAAGTAGCTTCAACTTGTAGCGCCAATTCGCGGGTGGGAGTCACCACCAAAACACGGATTTGTGCCGAAGTTGTGGGTTTATTTTGGGATAGTTGTTGTAAAATGGGCAACACGAAAGCAGCGGTTTTTCCGGTTCCTGTTTGCGCACAACCAATTAGATCGTGGCCTTGTAACAAAAGGGGAATGGCTTTCTGTTGAATGAGTGAAGGCTGGGTGTAGCCCGCTTCGGTGATCGCTTTTTGGAGCACGGGAAGCAATGAAAAATCTTGAAATGTCATAGGATCGAATGTAAAATTAAATTCGAACTTCCTATAGTATTCGTCTTATGAAGTAGAAAGGGAAAAACAGGATTGACCAACAACACACAGAACGCCAAAATAGACGTTCTGCATTGTTGTAGGGCTATAGAGCGACTCTTGCACGCCGAAAGGCAAATACCAAGAAGTCGATTAGTACCTTTTGTACGATTGAAACGAGTTACGCGATTGTGGACGCTCTTCACGAGGACGTGCCTCAGCAACGTTAATGTCGAAATTGTCTACTGTAGTGTTGTTTAATCCTTGAATCGCGCGTTGGCCTTCTTCTTTTTGAGCCATTTCAACGAAAG
This sequence comes from Flavobacterium sp., assembly GCF_040379285.1. Classification (GTDB taxonomy): domain Bacteria; phylum Bacteroidota; class Bacteroidia; order Flavobacteriales; family Flavobacteriaceae; genus Flavobacterium. Next base: position 110,613 of record NZ_JBEILJ010000002.1, read on the forward strand.
CAAATCCACGAGGACGTCCCGTTTCACGATCAGTAATAATTTTTGTAGAATTAACTTCACCATACGCGCTGAATAATTCGCGCAAATCTGATTCTGAGGTATGGTAGCTCAGGTTGGAAACATAAATGTTCATAATAAAATTGTTTTAATGATTAAAAAAAGGCAGTACTGAAACGCCAAAACTGAAAAAGAAAAGAAGTCATTAAAACAAAATTCACTATCCAGAACGAGCATTGGCAGAGAACCAATCGGGTACAAAGGTAGCGGTAAAGTAACGTTTCCGCTTTCAAAAACACATTTATTTTCATTTTTACAGTCATACCAAGGGTTGCCAAAGCAGGTAAAACGAATAAAAAAGGGAATCCAGCGCTTAAACCAACGATTTTTAAACTTCAAAAAGGCATCATCGTTGCCCAATTTTTACAGCTGTTTAGGGAATGAAAATAGGAATCGTTTAAAAATGAGCGTCAAGTTTTGCCTCTTGGCAACAAAAAAGTATCTTTGTAACCTATGACACAAATTGCTTCGGATAACGCTAAAAATCAGGAGACCGTAAAGAATGTTTTTACGGCCTATTTGGAAACCAACGGGCATCGAAAAACACCCGAACGCTATGCCATTTTACAAGAAATTTACGATAGTGAAGAACATTTTGACATCGAGAATTTGTATATCAAAATGAAAAACAAAAACTATCGGGTGAGTCGAGCGACCTTGTACAATACCATTGAACTCCTTCTCGATTGTGGACTGGTGCGTAAACATCAATTTGGTCAAAATCAGGCGCATTACGAAAAATCATACTTCGACAAACAACACGATCATATTATTATGACCGATACAGGCGAAGTGATCGAATTTTGTGATCCACGTATTCAAACCATCAAAAAAACCATGGAAGAAATTTTTGGGATAGAAATTCACAACCATTCCCTCTATTTCTACGCCAGTAAAAAAGCATAACTCCACACAACACAAACAACACAACAATGACTGTAGATTTACTGTTAGGATTACAATGGGGTGACGAGGGCAAAGGAAAAATTGTCGACGTACTCACCTCAAAGTATGACATTATTGCCCGTTTTCAGGGCGGACCCAATGCGGGGCACACCTTAGAATTTGATGGTATCAAACACGTATTGCGAACCATTCCTTCTGGGATTTTTCATGCTAATTCCATCAATATCATCGGGAATGGTGTGGTAATTGATCCTGTGGTCTTTCAAAAAGAAATTGAAGGCTTGGCACAATTCAATATGGATGTAACGTCCAAACTGTTCATTTCACGAAAAGCACATCTTATATTACCGACCCACCGATTATTGGATGCCGCCTCAGAAACCGCCAAAGGAAAAGCCAAAATCGGTTCTACTCTCAAAGGTATTGGTCCAACCTACATGGATAAAACGGGACGCAACGGTATTCGTGTAGGCGATATTGAGTTGAATGACTTCAGGGATCGCTACCGCCAATTGGCCAATAAACACGAGGAAATGATTAAGTTCTACGATGTGGCTATTCAATACAATTTGGCAGAAATGGAAGCTGAGTTTTTTGCCGCTATCGAAGATTTAAAAAAATTGACCTTTATCGACAGTGAAGAATATTTAGCCCAAGCCCAAAAAGCTGGAAAATCCATTTTGTGTGAAGGCGCTCAGGGATCCTTACTCGATGTGGACTTTGGAACCTACCCTTTTGTGACTTCCTCCAATACAACTGCCGCAGGAGCGTGTACCGGATTAGGTATTGCACCCAATAAAATCAAAGACGTTTTCGGAATATTCAAGGCCTATACTACACGAGTAGGAAGTGGCCCCTTCCCTACTGAATTGTTTGATGAAGTCGGCGCTACAATGGCTCGAGTAGGCAACGAATTTGGATCGGTTACAGGACGCCAACGCCGCTGCGGTTGGTTGGACCTCGTAGCTTTAAAATATGCCATTCAAATCAATGGGGTGACCCAATTAATGATGATGAAAGGCGATGTACTTTCGGGATTCGAAACGTTGAAAGTCTGTACCGCTTACCAATACACGGGGAAAACCATTCACCATTTGCCCTACAACATTGAAGAGGAAAATGTCACGCCAATTTACACGGAATTCAAAGGCTGGAACGCCGATTTAACTGGATTAACAACCTATGACAGTTTGCCTCATGAGTTAAAAGAATATATCGCATTTATCGAACAGGAAGTCGAAGTACCTATTAAGGTTGTCTCTGTTGGTCCCGATCGAAAACAAACGATAGTGAGATAATAAAAAATGCCCCAAATAGTGTCTAACTTTTTGGGGCATGTTCAATTGAACGGTTTTTTTGCTTTATAACTTTAACACCAAGGATTCACTTCCTTTTAACTTCACTGGAAGTTGCCCTTTGCCCTGACTCACTTTCAAAGAAACCGTAGTGCCGTACAAAACATCTTTCATGGGATATGTACCGTCTTTGAGTCCCCACAACCGAATCAACTCAGCGGGAATTTGCAACGTGTAATCCACCTCACGGTACGAATCAAAATTAGACACAACGATCAACTTCTCCGTGGCCGACCAACGTGCAAAAGCGTATTGCTGTCCGTCGTAATTGGGTGTTGACGCATTGGGTGCGTGTAAGTCCATATAATTGCCCATCACCGCCGAACTTTTGGCACTAAAGGTCAATAATCGTTTGTAGAAATCCCGGAGTGCTTTTTCACTATCCGAAAGTTGTCCGCCATCAAATTTACCGTTGTTCATCCATCGTTGGTGATGCGGTACGCCCACGTAATCAAAAATACTGGTACGCGTTGGTTTTCCAAAACCACCTTCCTCCAAACCGGGTTCGCCTACTTCCTGTCCAAAATAAATCATAATAGGAGCTGAACTCAAAAGGGTTGAAACCACCATTAAGGGTTTCCCGCGTTCTGGGGTTCCCGCAAAATCAATACTTGCCAAACGTTGCTCGTCATGGTTATCTAAAAAGTGTAACATGTGACGCTCAATATCTTGGTTGCGTTTGCGAATGTCGGTCAATCCATCAGAAAGCGCCTGTCCACGAATCATTGCTTTCAAATGATCATAGGTTTCCACCTTGTCGTAGAGGTAATCCATTTTACCTTTAAAAATGTAATTGCGGTACTCGTTGGGATTGTATACTTCGGCCAAAAGAAAGGCTTCAGGATTTTTCATTTTGATCGAGGAGTTCAAAAAACTCCAAAATTCATAAGGAACCATTTCAGCCATATCATAACGGAAACCATCGACTCCTTTTTCCAACCAATACAGGGCAATCTCGCGAAACTTCAACCACGAATTGGGCACATCCTTGTCTTTCCAATACGCGTAATGCTCCGCATAGGTTTTTTTCTCAAAACCCTCAGGCAATTCAGGGAAATCTTTGGAACCATCGGGACGGATACCATAATTTACCTTAACTGTTTCGTACCAATCGTTTATATCAGGCTTTGCCGCACGAGAGCCGTTTCCGGTCCATTTGGCTGGATTTTCATCAAATTGTCCATCCAATAACGGATGTTCATCCCCGCCAAGAGGCTTGTAATCGGGTGATGTGGGCACTTGAAACGGTTGCCCTGGAATGTAATAAAAATTATTATTGCGATTGTACTCTTGCGTCACGTCATCGTCTTCCCCAAAGTCTTTTACACCCTCGGGTTTTGACAAACTCTTGTATTTACGGGCAATGTGGTTGGGAACGATATCAATGATGACTTTCATCCCGTTTTTATGGGTGCGTTCAATCAAGGCTTCAAACTCTTGCAATCGCGTCAAGGGATCGACAGCCAAGTCGGGATTCACATTGTAATAATCCTTGACAGCATAAGGCGAACCCGCTCGTCCTTTGACCACATCGGGATCGTCGTCAGAAATGCCATACGGTTTGTAATCTGCCACCACCGCATGATGGGGAACTCCCGTATACCAAATGTGTGTAACGCCCAACCCTTTGATTTCCTCTAGCGCTTTGTCGGTAAAATCATTAAATTTTCCAACGCCATTTTCTTCTTTGGAACCCCAAGGTTTGTTGGTGGTGTTGGTATTGCCAAATAATCGGGTAAAAACTTGATAAACGACTTTTTTCTGTTCCACAGGTGTTACTTTTTTGGGGGGTTGTGATGGAGTTTTGGGGGCTTGTG
>NZ_JBEILJ010000003.1:0-101564 GCF_040379285.1 Flavobacterium sp.
GCATTATCAGGAGGAGTTTATCCTGTTTCGGCGGTCTTGGCAGATCATGCAGTGATGGATGTTATTCGACCAGGACAGCATGGTTCGACCTTTGGTGGAAACCCAGTAGCGGCGGCCACGGCAATTGCGGCTTTGGAGGTGGTTAGTGAGGAAGATTTAGCACAAAATGCCCGTCGAGTGGGTCAGATTTTCCGTGAGCAAGTAGGGGAGTATGTGGCGCAAAGCAACATTGTTCGCTTGGTTCGCGGCAAAGGTCTGTTGAATGCCATTGTAATCAACGATACGGAAGAAAGTGAAACGGCTTGGAATATCTGCGTAAAGTTGGCTGAAAATGGCTTATTGGCCAAACCCACCCATGGAAATATTATTCGTTTTGCACCGCCTTTGGTGATGACAGAGGCGCAATTATTGGAATGTGTGGCGATTATTACTAAAACTTTAACTGGGTTTGAACCTAAATCGAACTAAGCTATGGAAAATCAAAATTCGCTTTATCTTAATGATTTGGCCAAAGAAGCCCTTCGGGTGAGTGCGCGTTGGTGCTTGTTTTTGGCGGTGTTGGGTTTTATTGGACTCGCCTTAATGTTGTTGGTAGGTATTTTTTGGGGATTTAGCACACAAAGTAATCCTGGTTTTGGCATCTTTGGAGTTGCCAAAAAAGGCATAGGTGTCTTTTATTTTATATGTGCCGCCTTGTACATTCCGCCAATAGTGTATTTGTATCGATATGCCACCACCACGACAGAAGCTTTGCGAATCAATAATTCTGAAAGTCTGGCTTTTGCATTGCAAAACTTAAAGTCACACCACAAGTATCTCGGCATCTCGATGATTGTCTTAATTGCGTTGTATATCCTTATGGTGATTGGAATGGTTGTCTACATGATGCGTATGGCGAGTGGGGTTTAATCACGTCCCTAAATTAAAAAAAAGAGGCTGTCGTTATTCAGACAGCCTCTTTTGTGTTTAACTTTAACGTTTTCCGAAGAGCTCTTCGACTCGACGGCGAACCATTTCTTCGTCCTGCATGTTCTCTACGCCAATCTTCATGATAATCCAAATGAAGAAAATGAGTGTTAATGTCCCTAAAATCAAACCGATAAGTGATAAAATTTTACCGATCGTGTGAACGTTTTGGTTGCTGTATTCTCCAGGATTTTCTTGTAATCTTCTGGAGTCACTGCGGCTCATGAGGTAGCCTACAAGCCCAAAGACAATTCCAAATATCCCATAACAACAGAAAGTCAGAAAAGAGAGGATTCCTAAGATGAGCACGGCGGTGGCATTCGGTAATTTTTGTTTTTCCATAGTGTTTGTTTTTAAGGTTAAAAAAAGAAATCTTTCATTTTAATGCAATAGGCGCCCAGAATTACGATTACGTTGAGTAAGGCAATAACCAACACCTGACGTCCATTTTTTTGTGTAGGTTTTAAGGCAAAACGCGCTGTAATCCCAAGGAGAAGGAGCAAGGTATATACGGGGGGGTAAAGCACAAAGGCGCCGTAAAAATCGCCTTGAACAAGAAGGTACAAGGCGCGTTGTAAACCACATCCCATACAATCAAAACCAAAAGTTTGTTTAAACACACATGGCAACATGTAGTCTTCCATACCTTGAACTTTTTTACAATTTTACAAAAAAAAGAAACATAAATACTGGGAACTGGAGGCAGGTTCGTTATTTTTGAAAACAAAACATAATTCTTATGGATAAATGGTTGATTCCACTTTTATTGGTGGCAGCAGGAGTAGCCTTGTATGAACAAAGTAAGGCAGAACCTAATTATCATTTAATGGCTTTTGCAGGACTCGTTTTTGTTTTTTGCATGGCCAAATTATCAGCAAAAATACCATCCAAAAAAGAGCACGATGAAACAGAATAAGTTCGAAGTAGGGGACACCGTTGCGGTTTTGGATGAGGCAATTCGCGGCGTTGTCATGGCGGTGCAAAACGATCAAATTACCCTCAAAACAACCGATGATTTTGTGATGACATTTTTTGTCAACGAGTTGGTTAAAGAACACGATGCCAATATATTAAAGTCTTTTAATAAAAGTGAGGCATTACATAAATTAAAAGTTGACAAAACGCCTTCAAACGCTTCCAAAAAAATCCTTTTTAAGTCGGAAAATCGCGATCGTGGTACGCCTGAATTTGATTTGCACATTGAAAAATTAGTCAAAAAAGTAGCGGGCTTATCGCACTATGATATACTCACATTGCAACTCGAAACGGCGCAACGTCATATTGAATTTGCGTTAAAAAATCGCATTCCAAAAATTGTATTGATTCATGGTGTAGGTGAAGGTGTTCTACGTACTGAATTGGAATTTTTAATGCGCAAGTACCCGCAAGTTTCTTTCCAAGAGGCGAGCTATCAAAAATATGGAATGGGTGCCACCGAAATCTATTTTCAACAAAATGTAAAATAGTCTACTTTTGTCGGTCAAATGAACAACATGAAACGAGTTTATCTGGATAATGCTGCCACTACTCCTTTACACCCTGAGGTAATCGATTGTATGGTAGACGTCATGCAATCGGAATACGGGAATGCCTCCTCTACTCACAGTTACGGGCGAAGTGCCAAGTCGATTATTGAGTCGGCGCGAAAATCCATTGCGCAATGGATGGGATGTGAGGCGCGGGAACTGATTTTTACGGCCAATGCCACGGAGGCAACCAACATGATTTTGACCAGTGCGGTCCGTGATTTAGGCATTAAACGATTGATTACGTCTCGAATGGAACATCATGCTACCTTGTATACGGTAGAAAAATTAGCTCAGGATTTTGATGTTATAGTTGAGTATCTTCCTGCAAATGCTGATGGGACAGTTGCCATTGATGGTTTAGCCGACTTGTTGCAACAGGAGATTCCGACCTTGGTTACTTTGATGCATGTCAATAACGAAACGGGTGCTATTTTGAATATTAATGAGGTTGGGCAACTTTGTCATGCACACAAGGCCCTTTTTCATTGCGATACGGTCCAATCGGTGGGAAAAACAATCTTGCATTTTCATGATTTACCACTAGATTTTGCGGTGGCGAGTGCGCACAAGTTCCACGGACCGAAAGGCGTTGGATTTGCTTATATTTCAAAAAATGTGGTGTTAAAACCCATGATAGTCGGTGGCGAGCAAGAAAAAGGGTTGCGGGCCGGGACAGAAGCGGTGCATCAAATTGCAGGGATGGCCAAGGCTTTGGAATTGGATATGACCGATTTGGCGCATGATCAAGGGTATATTGAGGCGTTGAAATTTTACTGCTGGGAACAGTTGCAAATGGCGTTTCCGGGAATCAAAGTCAACGGGGAACATACGTTTTACAATATTTTGAATGTAACCTTGCCCATGCCTGAAGAAAAGGCAGCGATGTTGTTGTTTAATTTAGATATCAAAGGAATTGCGGTTTCCCGCGGCAGTGCTTGTCAAAGCGGGAGTTCGAAGCCTTCACATGTTTTGGCGCAATTTGTAGCAGAAGACGATTTAAAACGACCTGCGTTGCGGATTTCCTTCAGTAGGTTTAATACCAAAGACGATATAGATGCGTTATGCGATGCCTTGAAAGGGGTGTAATACAAGCTACCGAAGGTCTTTCCCTTCGGTTTTTTTATAGGCGAAGAAAAAGTAAATACAAACACAAATCAGAAAGGGGAGTTGCATTCCTACCATGGTCCATTGCTGTGTGAGGAACCCCACGAGTACCAAAAACGCGACAAGAAGAGTCAGGATGCTTACCGTAAGGGTGTTTAAGGCGCGGTTCCAACGGCGTCGAAAAGCATGGACAAGCAATAGAATTTGACCGAGTACTCCAAGGATAATTAGAGGATGTGAGAGGTTCGCAAAGAGGAATTGATGTTCACTCAAGAGTAGGTATTCCAATTGGAGTATGGAGGTGATGGTGTTTTTCCAGACGAACCCACAGCCTTGAAACGTGAGCCATAATGCAATATTGATAAAATGTATCGCGCGGGAAATAGGGTAGGTTTTGCTTACCATAGTGTTGCGAATATACACGTAAAAATACATTTTTCTGTGATGCATTTACTTTCAACGCCATCGCAGGTCCGGCCCTGATGGAAGTGAAAAGCCCGGAGTAGGTGGACCGACGTTTTTTTGAGGTGCTCTGTGGCGCCCTTGGAAGCCCACTACAGCGCCCAAAAAACAGGGCCAACTTCGAGGACTTGTAGCGGACAGCAGGAGAAGCCGCATAAAAAAAACCGTTCAAACGAACGGTTTTTTGGAGTGACTAGTGGTTAGTAATTAGTGACTTTTTACAGGGTTACCCTCGACTCAGAAGCTTAGGAGCTCAGTGTCTTAGTAGCTTGTCTTACATATGAATCACTTCGCCATACGCATCGGCAACGGCTTCCATCACCGCTTCACTCATTGTAGGGTGGGGGTGAACTGCCTTGAGAATTTCATGTCCAGTGGTTTCTAATTTACGAGCCACTACAGCCTCGGCGATCATATCGGTTACACCAGCGCCAATCATGTGGCAGCCCAACCATTCTCCGTATTTGGCATCGAAAATCACTTTCACAAAACCATCGGGGGTTCCTGCTGCTTTCGCTTTTCCAGAGGCGGTGAACGGGAATTTTCCGACTTTGATTTCGTAGCCTTTTTCTTTGGCGGCTTTTTCGGTTAAGCCAACAGAGGCAATTTCAGGAGTCGCATACGTACATCCTGGAATATTGCCATAATCTAGGGGTTCAACATGGAGTCCTGCAATTTTTTCAACACAGATGATCCCCTCAGCAGAGGCTACGTGCGCCAAAGCTTGTCCTGGAGTTACATCGCCAATTGCATAATATCCTGGAATATTGGTTTGGTAATAGCTGTTGACTAAGATTTTATCGCGATCGGTAGCGATACCGGTTTCTTCAAGACCAATATTTTCAATGTTAGTTTTGATACCAACGGCAGAAAGTACGATATCGGCTTCCAAGACTTCTTCTCCTTTGGTTGTTTTGACAAATGCTTTTACGCCTTTGCCTGAAGTGTCTACACGTTCCACAGAAGCATTGGTCATGATATTTACGCCTGATTTTTTCAAGGAACGCTCAAATTGTTTGGAGATATCTTCATCTTCTACAGGAACGATGTTGGGCATAAATTCAACAATGGTCACTTCGGTGCCCATGGTGTTGTAGAAATGTGCAAATTCAACACCAATTGCTCCTGAACCTACTACAATCATTTTTTTAGGTTGCTCAGGAAGTGCCATGGCTTGACGGTAGCCGATGATTTTTTTACCATCTTGCGGCAAGTTGGGCAATTCCCTTGAACGTGCTCCCGTGGCGATGATTATGTGGTCGGCGCTGTATTCGGTCACTTTACCATCGGCCGCAGTGACATCGACTTTTTTTCCGGGTTTGATTTTTCCAAAGCCGTCAATGACTTCGATTTTATTTTTTTTCATTAAAAATTGTACCCCTTTGCTCATGCCGTCAGCGACCGAACGTGAACGTGCAATTACCGCATTAAAATCCTTATCAAATTCTTTCACGGTCAATCCATAATCGGAGGCGTGTTTTAAATAGTCAAAAACCTGTGCTGATTTCAACAAGGCTTTGGTGGGAATACATCCCCAATTCAAACAGATTCCACCTAGATTTTCTTTTTCAATAAGCGCTACTTTAAAGCCCAATTGAGAAGCACGGATAGCCGTTACATATCCACCGGGTCCGCTTCCTAAAACAATAATATCGTATTTCATTGCAAAAAGGTATTTCTTAAATTAGTGTATTGACGAGTTGTCAATTCGATTGCGAATTTACGGATTTTTTTTTAGTCCTCTATGTCGTATTTATGGTTTAGATAGATGAAATTATTGCGAGCAATTAGCGAAGCGATGTTGCCTTGAAAAGGCGATGGATTTCATTTCAAATCTTAACTTAAAGAACGATTGTATTTTCGTAAGGGTATTCATTGGTAACTTCTTTCTATCTTTGTTTTTATGGAGTTGAAATCAGATCACTTAACCATTCAACACTTGCGGCAATCGAATCCCAAAGTAAAATTAAAAGTCCAAATGCAAGCAGTGGCAGCGTAATGGGCCGATCAAACCTCGTTGGCAGTTTTGTATTTGTTGACGTCAAAGCAGTTTTCAAAGTAAATTTTAAAGATTAAAGTATGGCCGTATCTATTCCTTTCCGTTGGCTCCTTGTTACATTTGTTTTTTTGGCTATGCAAAAATGTCAAAACGAACCGATGGCGCTGACTTTAGCCATTCCCAAAGAAGGGTTTTCGGTTGTCCAACAACAGCCCGCTGGGGCACCTGGTAGAACCACGAGTGCACTCTATCAAACGCCGCGAAGCATTCGACCAGAGGAATTCGGAACACCCGAGTTACAGCGGTTTACCGATAGCTTGTATGCGGTGATGGTTCGTCAAGCGGGGGTGGGGATTGCGGCCAATCAGATTGGGAAACAATTGCAGATTTTTTTTATTGAGGCCAAGGCAACGAATCCGCGGTACAAGGTTTTGGGGCCCGTGTCCAAGCAGTTGTTTATTAATCCGATGATCACTCAGGTTTCCTCAGGGCAAAAAAACTTTTGGCATGGTTGTTTGAGTGCTGCCGATGAAAAACGGGGGAATGTGGCTACCTTTGATTGGATTGCCTACCGCTGTCAAAATTTGGATGGAAGCTGGCGTGAGGGTCGATTGGACGGATTTGCTGCAGTCATTTTTCAGCACGAATTTAGACACTTGATGGGAGGCACGTATTTGGACATAGCGCGTCATTTCGAATCCAAAACCGATTTGGATCAAAAAATTCAACAAGGTAGTCTTCCTTTTTTTGAGGTAGCTTCCGATTCGTTACCGCTACTTATTCAAGGGTTTGAACGGGATAAAACCGTGGATGAATTTGGGTTGAAAAAATAAAGTAAATACCGATTTATTGCAGTGGTGTTTCCGAAAATTGCGATTCGTAGAGTTTTCGATAATAGCCTTTTTTCAACTGCAATAGTTCTTGGTGGTTTCCTGTTTCAACGATTTCTCCTTTTTCCATCACAATAATGGTATCGGCGTTGACAATGGTGGCCAAACGGTGTGCAATCACTATAGCTGTTCGTCCTTTGGTGATGGTTTCGGTAGCGTGTTGAATAAGCTCTTCGGCGTGGGTGTCGATAGAGGAGGTGGCTTCATCCAGAATTAAAATACTCGGGTTACTAAGGTAAGCCCGCAAGAACGCAATGAGTTGACGTTGTCCTGACGAAAGCATAACCCCGCGTTCTTTTACGTCATGATCATAACCTCCTGGGAGTGATTCGATAAAATCGGCAATTCCTATTCGGGCCGCTGCTGCTTCTACGTCTTTTCGGCTAATATTGGGGTTGCCTAAGGTAATGTTGTTGTAAATTGTATCGGCAAAAAGAAAGACATCTTGTAAAACGACGGCAATTTGTCGACGCAGACTGGGAAGCGTAAAGGCATGGATTGGGGTATCATCAATGGTAATGGTTCCCGAATCGATTTCGTAAAAACGATTTAATAAATTAATGATCGTCGATTTTCCAGCTCCTGTGGCTCCCACAATGGCAACAGTTTGTCCGGGTTGAATGCCAATCGATATCCCTTTCAAAACTTCTTCACCGGGGATATAACTGAAACGTACATTTTGTAATTCAATTTTACCTTTGAACTGAGGAGCCTCTACAGTCCCACCTTCTTGTTTGTCATCTTGGGCATCGAGGACATCAAAAACACGATTTCCAGCAATCATACCCATTTGCATTTCGTTGAATTTATCGGCAATTTGACGTAGGGGATTGAAAAGCATCCCGATGAACATCGTATACGAAATCAAGTCGCCAAACGTAGTAAATTTGTCCCCATCCAAAATTCGTAATCCACCATACAAGACCACCAGAGCAAGACAAAGCGAGGAGATGATGTCGGCAATCGGGAAGAAAATAGAGTTGTACAAAATGGTTTTCATCCACGCTTTATTGTGCTTTTGATTGATTTCTTTAAACTTTTGGTATTCAATGGTTTCGCGGTTGAAAAGTTGAACGATTTTCATACCAGTGACCCGTTCCTGCACAAAAGTATTCATGGCGGCTACTTGGTGGCGAACTTCTTCAAAGGCCACTTGCATTTTGCGTTGAAAAATACGAGTAACGTAGACCAAAAGAGGCATGGCAGCCACCACGATAAGGGTTAGCCTCCAGTTCATATAAAACATAAATCCGAGCACAACGACCATTTTCAGTAAATCACTGATAATCATAAAAAGGCCTTGGCTGAAGATACGTGCAATTTGTTCAATATCCGAAACCGTGCGGGTCACCAATTGCCCTACGGGTGCGGTATCAAAATATTTCATTCGAAAGTGAAGTAAATGGGAAAACAATTGCTGACGAATATCGCGAATGATGTTTTGTCCCAACAAATTGGCCCAGTAGACAAAGAAAAATTGGAAAACGCCCTCCAAGATTAGCACAATCCCCATGAGGATTACGTACCATAACAAGCCATAGCTGTCCTTGGGTTCGATATACACATCGACCGTTTTTTTCAATAAAAAGGGGCGTAAGGCTGTAACTATAGAAAGAAGAATTGCTGTTGCCACAACGCCCCGATACAAAAGTTTGTAGGGGGTAGTATAGGTGAGAATTCGCCGGAAAAGTTTGTAATCAAAGGCTTTTGCTTTCATAAGTTAACGTGCCCGAAAGGGGATATAGGGGTAATGCACTTCGGTAAGGTAGAGTCCGTGCGCGGGAACAGAGAATCCTGCTTTACTTCGATTTTTACTTGCTAAAATTTGTTCTAGGTCGTCTAAACTTGTTTTTCCTGTTCCTATATCGATTAAAGTTCCCACTATAGCGCGCACCATATTGCGGAGAAAACGATCGGCGCTGATGGTGAAAATACAGCGGTCACCGAGGGATGTCCATTCGGCATGGGTTAGTTTACAAAAAAATGTTTTTACATCGGTATGCAACTTCGAAAAGCATTTAAAATCGGTGTGATTTAGAAGCAGTTTACAGGCATCATTCATCCGATCGATGTCTAAAGGATGCGGAAACAACCAACTATTATGGCATTCAAAGGCATCTTTACGACGGTGAATGTGGTATTCATAGGTTCGTTTTGTTGCGTCAAAGCGCGCATGTGCTTCGGGAGCAACCGTGTAAAAGTTCCAAACGGCAATGTCTTTGGGGAGGTAAGCGTTTAATTTTTTGATTAAATCAGGGAAAACAAAGGGAACTTCACTATCAAAATGCGCAAACATTTGACGGGCATGCACACCTGTATCGGTTCGTCCAGCGCCGGTGAGTTCAATCGGTTCCCGAAGCATTAACGACAATGCCTGGGTTAGTGTTTTTTGAACCGACGAGGCATTGGGTTGGTATTGCCAGCCGTGGTAGTTAGAGCCTTTGTAAGCAAATTCGATGAAATATCTCAAAGCATTATGGGGTTTTCAGGGGCAAAGGTACAAAGATTTGCTCAGGGAATAGTGAATCATTTCTTAAGAAAACCATGTATCTTGCAGCTGCTTTTTTAGTTTGTTTTGATGCGAAAAATTTTAGTTTTATCCGACACCCACAGTCATATAGACGCCCGAATTATGCATCATGTAGCGTGGGCCGATGAGGTGTGGCACGCGGGAGATATTGGCGATTTGGCGGTTACGGATGCGATTAAGAAGGTTAGACCTTTGCGCGCTGTGTATGGCAATATTGACGATCATCAAGCGCGTGCTGAATTTCCGTTGCATAACCGGTTTTTTTGCGAAGAGGTTTCCGTTTGGATCACCCACATTGGAGGGTATCCTGGGAAGTATCATCCTGCGATTCGAGAAGAATTGAAAGCGCAACCCCCACAACTGTTTATTTGTGGACATTCTCATATTTTAAAAGTGCAGTTTGACAAAACGCTAAATCTTTTGCATTTAAATCCAGGTGCGGCCGGCATTCATGGATTTCATCAAGTTCGAACCCTATTGCGCATGGTTATTGAGGGGTCGAACATTAAAGATTTGGAAATTGTTGAATTGGGTCCGCGTGCTTTGCCTCGTGAGGTTTAGAATAAATAGCCTACGGAGAATTATACAACGGCATTTTTAATGTCGACCTCGCGTTTGGGTTCGGTAAGACCAGCGAGATACCTTCCCGAAACAAATACCTCTTTGGTGATTTTATAACTTAGTCCACCTGCCAATGCAAAGTCAAAGGTTTGGGTATCTCCTAAGGAAAACGAATTGCGTTGACTCACCATAGCGAGGCTTGTGGTCCCATTTCAAGACTTAGGCCGTCTTTGGTGAGGTAGAATTTGGCTAAAACGGGAACCGCGAGATACCCCAATTCATTTTTTACTTGCGTACCGAGTCCACTTAATTTGGCGTCTTGGGTAGAGTATAAAAATTCCGATTGAAGCGAAGTTTTCCAATAGTTTGGCTTTAAGTACCAAGCCTCCATGGTAGCTGGTGAGTGTGGAGAAATCTATGCCTTGTAGAGATCCACCGTTAAAGTTAGCAAAATTGACTCCGGCTTTGACCCCAAATTTTAAAAATTGAGCGTTTACGAATGGACTAGCGCTAAAGCAAAGCAGTAGAATGACGAAATACTTTTTCATGGGACATGTTTTTACAGAGTAACGAAAAACACGAATCAATCATTGTACCATGGCTTGAAAAAGTGATTTAAGCGTTTTTTTAATGGTGTTTTTCCCATTCTGACTGAAGCAGTTGATACAATTGTGTGATATTATAGCGAACGCCATTGCCGTTGATGGTAAAAGGGGTGCCAAATCCATGTTGGTTTTTTCGCAGGATGCGTAAGGATATTCCAGAAACTTTGTTGAGGTATACTTCAGGGTCTTTGGTATAAATAAAAATAAAGTGATTATTAACTACTTTTTGGTGGGTTATTTTGGTTATAGAATTCCATGTGATGAGTCCAACTTGCATAAACGAGGTATTGTCCCAAATCCCTTTATCATTAATGATCAAAGCGGGTCGGGTATCAAGGAGTTTTATTATGCTTAACAAGCCTGTGAGTCCGAAGAAAAGGATGCTAGCCCATCCAAAAATTGGGGCCCATGTATCCTTGGATTGCGGTTTGGAAAGGATAAAGAAACCCATGCTTACAAAGCAAATTGCGCCGAGTAATGAAATCCAAAGTTTTGTTTTCTTTTGCGGGATGTGCAGGGTGGTTGCCATGGAGAGGTTATTTAACGTGGTAAAAATAAAAAATCCGTTTCTTTGGAAACGGATTTTAACGCACTAATAAACTAAGTTTACAGGTTTACCGAATACGGTCCACAGATTTTACGAGATCTTCATCCTTTTTGATGGCTTTATTGGCTAAAGCCAAAAGTACGATAGAAAAAATAGGAAGGAACATCCCAATACCCTTCTCTGAAACCGTTGGGGTTTCTCCGGATACATTTAGTGAGCGGTAAATCAATAATCCTAATAAAATTAAATTTAATATGATGGACAGTCGGTTGAAAACGAACTGTTGTTTGCGGTTTTTAAAGGAAATTATACTCATAGCAATGAGTGCAGTGGCTGCCCCAGAGAGGACTAAGTACGAAACCTCCATCATGAAAAAGAAATCCTTACCATTGGCGTCTTTCCACAGCGGAAAAACATAGCCTAGAAATCCAGAAGTAAGAATGGCTCCAGCCATGTAAAGTGTTTGAATACGTTGAAACATTACCTGTTCAAATTTGAGGCTCAAAAATAGTATTTCTTTTTTTAAAAAACTATTGCGCCCTGAATTTTTATTCGTATTATTGCATGGCAATTCCGTAAACACTTCAATCTCACGGAATTTATTTCTCGAGCAAAACTCCACTGTATTGTATTTAGAAAGACCCCTAATTTAATCGCTTTGTTATCATTATATGTTTGACATTTCAACGTTAAAAACCATGAAGCTTTCTGAGCTTCAGGATATTGCCAAGTTGGCACAAACCATAAAATTTGCTGGTGTAAAAAAAGAGGCACTTATTGAATTGATTATTGCGCATCAAGAAGCGGTCAATCGAGGAGAAACGCCACCGACAACTTTTTCTAAACGCGGAAGAAGACCTCGAATTTCGTCGCAAGAATCTGCTGTGGGTAATTTATTTACGGCTGACGCACCCTCGGAAATGACGGTAAAAGAAGCTGCTGCGGAAGAACAACATGCAGAAGAACCCAAGCGCCGTGGACGAAAACCAAAGCAGCCTGAGTCCGTGCCTACTCCCGTTGCTGAGACCACACCTTCAGCAGCTCCAGCGGAGGAAACACCAAAATCTTTTGTTCGCGAGGGTCGTGAAAACGCTCTGGAGCGTCAACGAAAACCGTTTCAACGTAACATTGTGACGCCTAATATTACTGGAGCTCCTGTGGATTATGAGCCCTTTATGCCGCCACAAATCACTACAGAATCGCTTCCATCGGATTTTATGGAGCCTATCCGTGGAGCGAAACAAGAGGAGCGAAAACCAGTCGGAACACCACCCCAAAAAAGTCGCCCTGAGTTTGTACCCCCAGGCCCAAATGTTGATATTCCGATAACTGAACCCGTTTATGTTTCGAATGCCAATGGAAATGGCAATGGAAACCCCAATGGAAATGCGAATGGTAACGGAAATTCATCCTATGCCAACCAAAACAATAAATTTAAAAAGACCCAAAATGTTCGGGATGCTGACTACGAGTTTGACGGCATTATCGACTGTGAAGGCGTTTTGGAAATGATGCCCGATGGCTATGGTTTTTTACGATCTTCAGATTATAATTATTTGGCTTCTCCTGACGATATTTATTTATCAACATCTCAGATTCGTTTGTTTGGTTTGAAAACTGGAGACACGGTCAAAGGGGTGGTTAGACCTCCCAAAGAAAGTGAGAAGTTCTTCCCTTTGGTTAAAGTTTTAAAAATAAACGGACATGACCCGCAAGTGGTACGTGATCGGGTATCTTTTGACCATTTGACCCCGATTTTTCCCCAGGAAAAGTTCAAAATGGATGCCAAGCAAGCGTCGGTTTCTACCCGAATCATTGATTTGTTTTCTCCGATTGGTAAAGGGCAACGCGGGATGATTGTGGCGCAGCCTAAAACAGGAAAGACTATGCTGTTGAAGGATATTGCCAATGCGATTGCAGCCAACCATCCTGAGGTCTATCTTTTGGTGTTATTAATTGATGAGCGTCCTGAGGAGGTGACCGATATGCAGCGCAGTGTGCGTGGGGAAGTGATTGCTTCTACCTTTGATCGTGAACCGCAAGAACACGTAAAAATTGCCAATATTGTTTTGGAAAAGGCCAAACGATTGGTTGAATGTGGTCATGACGTAGTGATTTTATTGGATTCGATTACCCGTTTGGCTCGTGCCTATAATACGGTTCAGCCGGCTTCTGGAAAAGTGTTGAGTGGTGGTGTAGATGCCAATGCGTTACAAAAACCAAAACGTTTCTTTGGAGCGGCGCGTAATGTTGAAAATGGAGGTTCATTAAGTATTATTGCTACGGCATTAACGGAAACGGGATCGAAAATGGACGAGGTTATTTTTGAGGAATTTAAAGGAACGGGGAATATGGAACTTCAATTGGATCGCAAGATTGCCAACCGACGTATTTTCCCAGCGATCGACCTTACCTCGTCGAGTACGCGTCGTGATGATTTGTTGTTGGATGAGAAAACGTTACAACGTATGTGGATTTTACGCAAGTTTTTGGCCGATATGAATCCTGTGGAAGCGATGGATACTATCAATGATAAAATCAAAAAGACGCGTACGAATGACGAGTTTTTGATTTCGATGAATGATTAATAAGTGCAGGCTTAAAGAGGTTTTGTATTGAAATAGTAGTAAACCTAACAGGTTTTTAAAACCTGTTAGGTTTTATTTTTTTAACTAAGTTGTTTTTCTCACCATCCCGCGATAGGGATTGAGGCATTGTTGAAGCTCGCCGAATGAACGGAGGCAGCGACTGCCGAAAGCCCGACCCGTAGGGGATCGCCCGAATCAGTGAGCAGTGTTCCGTAAGCAGTTTTATTAAAAAAAAAGAGCCGCTATAGGTGCGACTCTTCTCTAAGTTCTATTTATATTACGTTATTCTTTGGCGGCAAGATAGCGCTCGGCATCCAAAGCGGCCATGCACCCTGTTCCCGCTGCTGTAATTGCTTGACGGTACACGTGATCGGCGGCATCACCCGCTACAAAAACACCTGGTACATTCGTTTTTGATGTTCCCGGTGTATTTATGACATACCCCGTCTCATCTAAGGTGATAAAGTCCTTAAAAATTTCAGTATTAGGTTGGTGTCCAATGGCTACAAAGAAACCAGTTGCTGGGATTTCACGGGTTTCCCCACTCGCGCGACTGACCACTTTTACGCCCGTGACAACTTGTCCATCACCTAAAACTTCTACCGTTTCGGTGTGCATGAGAATCTCAATATTTTCGGTTTTTCGCACGCGATCTTCCATAATACGGGACGCTCTAAACTTCTCACTACGCACAAGCATCGTTACTTTTTTGCAAAGTTTGGATAAATAATGGGCTTCTTCACAAGCTGAGTCTCCGGCTCCCACAATAACCACTTCTTGATTTCTGTAAAAGAAACCATCGCATACCGCACAAGCGGAAACACCGCCTCCCATTTGAAGGTAATGTTGCTCAGAAGGTAATCCTAAATATTTGGCAGAGGCTCCTGTGGAAATAATGACCGTTTCACAGTGAATTTCGGTATTGTCATGAATCCAAACTTTGTGTATGGGACCGCTGAAATCAACTTTGGTCACCCATCCATCACGGATGTCAGCCCCAAAGCGTTTGGCTTGCTCTTGGAGTTGCACCATCATTTCGGGACCCGTAACACCTTCAGGATAGCCTGGGAAATTTTCTACTTCGTTGGTGGTGGTTAGCTGACCACCAGGTTGTGTTCCTTGGTAAAGCACAGGAAACATATTGGCGCGGGAGGCATAAATTGCAGCGGTGTAGCCAGCTGGCCCCGAACCTATGATTAGACATTTTACTTTTTCTATTGCGTCTGACATGATGTAATGTATTTTTTAAGCGACACAAAGTTACTTTTTTCTCTTTTTGATTTACGTGAAAACTAAATTGTAATTAACAATTTTATCATTAGCTCAGGTTATACTGATTAAAAGTGAAAATGAATTTAGTTTTAAAAAGCAGGATTGCATATCCTAAAGCGGTGAAGTTGCTCAAGAAAAGTAGACACGCCTTATCAGGCTGTGTTCGCAGTATATTCAAATAATAGATTTGAACATAAAAAAGCAGGATTGCATATCCTGAAGTGGGGAAGTTGCTCAAGAAAAGGGAACACGCCTTATCAGGCTGTGTTCGCACTTTTTTTGCACTACACTTAGCTCAAAAGTGAACTTTTGGCACGTGTAGTGCAAAAAAAGTGGAACTCTCGTTCCACTTTTTTTGGTCGGGGTGGCAGGATTCGAACCTGCGGCCTCCTGCTCCCAAAGCAGGCGCGAGAACCGGGCTACGCTACACCCCGAAGTTTTTTTCGCGTGCGCAAATATAGTATTATTTTTTGCATTGTATCGCGTGTTTGCCAATTAATTCAGGGGTTTTTTCGATAACACCGCGCTGTCTGTAAAAACAACTAATTCAATTTTGGGTTCACCATATAAATCCAATTGTGATTTTCCGGCCATAGAAAGGGTAAGTTGCTTATCTACTTTAATACTGGCACGAGAATAAGATTCCGTGGTTATTTTTCCTGACTTACAATCGAGATTTTTTCCGGTAAAACCGCTGTTGTTGTCCAACCGTAGGGTAATGTTTTCAACATCGCCTTCCACTTCGGCCGTAGCTTTTTGATAGGCATCAAAGGTAAGGTCATGCCCGGTAATCAAAGCTTTGCACTGGGCACTTTTGCTCAAATTGATCCGACATTCATCACTTTTTACATTGAGTTCCGATTTCGAATGGTCGTTGGCAATGAGTTCAAACTTTTTGCATTGGGCATTTACAAAAACCTTAGAATCGTCAAAACTGGTAAAAGTAATGGCATCCAATTTCATTTCCGCAAGGGCATTAATTTTAGCTTCATCTTTAGTGGTTACCGCGATAAAATCGTCGGTATAGGTAACCCGAATGCTCAACTTCTTGTAGCCGAAAGTACTCTTTAATGTGGATAAACGCAACTGACGCCCCACCACACTAATACCAATGGCGTCGTGTAAATTATCGTCGGCTTCAATTTCAAGTCCGCATTCATTCCCTTTTATCAAAAAGACTTCAAGATTATCGGAAATTTCTAAAGCATTGAAGGCCTCAATCTTTTTTTGCTCAACGGTAACAATTTTGGATCCTTTTACTTTTTCCTTTTTTTGTGCTTGTACCCCCAATGTAACCACAAGGGCAATTATAAAATAGATACGATTCATGAATTATTTTTTTTCAAAGGTAACAATTCTCACTATTTTGATTTCAATTTTAATGTCCATTCAAAATCCATGACAGAAACCACTTCCCCTTGCTGATCAACCCCTACTGATTGCAACCAAATCGTTTTTCCTTCCCCCGATAGGACCACTTCATGAATTAATGTTGCAATTGCGGCGCCTTGTTGACAAGTAAATGTTATCTTTCCCGTTGCTTTCTTGGTATAGGTTGCCTTATTGTTGAGGACTAACATAGATATGGGCATTTTTTTACGTTGAATTTCAGCCATAACCAAAGCTCCTGTTGTCAACTCGGCCGCCATGGCTTGAACAGCAAAATATATGGATTGAAATGGATTTTGATTGATCCAGCGGTGGGTGACCGTAGCTATACAAGTGGTTTCGGAAATGCTTTTAACCCGAACACCACACCAAAATGCTGCCGGTAATCGCCATGCCAAAAACATATTTAATTTGCGAGGAGAAAGTTGCATAAAGCCTTTATTTTCGGTAAATATACACATACCTTTTGAAAAAGGTGCGCTCTGCTAAATGTTAATATATTGTTAAATCTTAGTACTTTGTAATACATAATACTTGTTTTTGGTTGTATCTTTGTTTAAGAAAATAATAGCTTATAAAAAGTATTATGGTATTTTAGTCATCAAAATCAAGTGTTATGAATGCTAATGAACGAAATATAGGAACCATCTTACATCTAAGTCCGCTGGGGCAATATTTATTTCCTTTTGGAAACTTTATCTTACCTGCTTTTATATGGTCGGCCAAAAAAGAAACGTCCCCCATACTGGAAGCGCAAGGAAGAAGAGTATTGAATTTTCAATTGAGTGTTTTAGTGTACACCATAGTTTTAGTTGGGTTAGGGCTAATACTCACTATAAGTGCTTTTACCAAAGGAATGATCGCTTTTCAATGGGATGACCAGTCGTTTGCCATTCGAAATCTTGAAGATCTTTCCTTTTCGACCAGGTTTGTCGTTGGAATTACTGCCTTTGTCTTATTCGCTTTGCTAAAAATTACGGAATTTGTGCTCATCGTTTACGGAGCGTTGGAGGCTAGCCGAGGAAAGGTTTATCATTACCCTTTATCCATTCCGTTTTTAAGACAACGCGCTCAAAACAATAATGCCCAAGCCATTGAAAATGCTTCTAAACCTGCTATTTCCACATCCGAATAATATCATCAATCATCAATCAAAAAACGACATCCTTGTGGATTAAAAAAAAAGTAATTTTATGAATATCGAAAACACAAAAGCACAAATGCGAAAAGGCGTTTTGGAGTTCTGCATCTTGTCGGTTCTAAAAGACAAAGAGGCCTACACTTCCGAAATTTTGGATACGCTAAAAGCGGCCCGGTTACTCGTGGTCGAGGGAACTGTCTATCCGTTGCTGACCCGCCTAAAAAATGATGGCTTGCTCAATTATCGTTGGGAAGAATCGACATCGGGACCACCGCGTAAATATTACGAGTTGACCGAATTAGGAAAAACATTTTTAAACGAATTAAATGGCACGTGGACCGAACTCTCTGATGCCGTAACCATTATCACTAAACAAAACCAATAATCATGAACAAGACCGTAAATATCAACATAGGTGGTTTATTTTTCCACATTGATGAAGACGCTTACCAAAAACTTTCCCGCTACTTTGATGCGATAAAAAATTCGCTCACAGACGCTACCGGAAAAGATGAAATCATGAAAGATATCGAAATGCGTGTAGCCGAACTCTTTGCTGAGCGCCAACTTTCGGATAAACATGTAATCAACAGTCAAGATGTAGATGAAGTTGTCAATGTTATGGGGCAACCCGAAGATTATCGTTTGGATAATGAAGGGGGGACCCAAAAAGAGACCGATTTTAAATACGCCTTGCCTCCACGTCGTCGTAAATTATACCGTGATGAAGAACGCGGCGTAATTGGGGGAGTTTGTACTGGTTTAGGACATTACTTCGGTGTAGATTCGTTTTGGTTTAAATTGGCATTTTTGATACTAGGTTTTGGAACTGGAATGGGATTTTTAGCCTATTTGATCCTTTGGATTGCTATGCCCAAAGCCATCACCACTGCTGAAAAGTTAGAAATGACAGGAGAGCCCGTTACCATCTCTAATATTGAGAAAAAAGTACGGGAAGAATTTGAACAAGTTTCCCAGCGAATTCAAAATGCAGACTATAACGAAATTGGCGAAAAAGTCAAATCAGGAGCTGAATCTTTCGGCAACCGGTTAAGTGGATTTATAACAACAGTGTTTGGTGTTTTTGCCAAAATTATTGGGGCCTTTGTACTGATTTTCGCGTCTTTATCCTTGTTAGGAGTGTTAATCGGTTCTGTCATTCTGATTTTCACCTCTCAATTGCCTCAAAATGCTGCGATAAATATGGTGGTGACGCCTATCGGATTAGAAACGCCGTACTGGATTCAAGGGCTCTTATTTATGTTTTGCTTTGGGATTCCGCTTTTCTTTTTAATGTTATTGGGTTTAAAACTACTCATGAATCATGTTCGCTCTTTGGGTAATGTGGTAAAATATACCTTGCTTGCCGTGTGGATTGTTTCGTTGGGGGCTTTGATTACCATAATCATCAATGAAGTAACGCAAGCAGCCTTCGACGGTAAGGATATTGTGAAAGAGCAAATTCTCTTACAACCTCAAGATACGCTGCAAATACGATTTGTGAATAATGATTTTTATGCCAAAGACATGAATCCTTCACACGATTATCGTTTGACGACCAACGAGCAACAAAAAGAGGTGATTTACTCCAATCAAATTAGTTTTGAAGTATTGCCCACGGATGCCACAACTCCTTATGTTCGAATTGAAAAAGTAGCCGTAGGGAAAACAGTAGGTGAAGCCAATGCTAGAGCGCAAAAAATAGCGTATGGTTTCAAAATTGAAGGCAATCAATTGTTGTTAAATAACTACTGGACAACGGCGATAAATAACAAGTTTCGTCAGCAAGAAGTCACCGTTTACTTGTATTTGCCCAAAGGGGTGAAGTTCAAAACTGACCGCTCGGTACGTTACTACGATGACAGTGATAATTCTTACTTTAACATGCATCATTCTTCGGAAGATTATGTGTACCTTGTTGAGGAAAATCAAGTAAAATGTACCAATTGTCCTCCCGACGAAGATGAATACGATGACGTTATCGAAACTGAAACGATTGAAAAGGTAAATGATTCAGTCAATAAGGTAATTGTGCGAGTCAACGGAGTCGAAATTATTCGTGAAGAAAAAACGGGTGAAAAAGGAAGTCTTATTATTAACAAAGATGGCGTTGTCATCAAAAAATCAAATTAAGTATGATACGAGTTGTAGTTTATTGTACCAATTTTTTAGTAGCCATTATTGCTGCATTATTGCTCTCGTCCTGTAATCTCATGCTGAATGGCGTGGATGGAAATGGAAATGTGACTGCCGAAGTACGAAACATTTCAGGAAAATTTACAGCAGTTCAAGCTTCAGCGGGCATTGAAGTCGAAATGAAACAAGACAGTACCACCAAAGTCGAGGTAGAGGCCGATTCTAATTTATTGGAGTTTGTTAAAACAGAATTAGAAGGTGAGACGCTAAAAGTGTATATCGATAAAAGTATTTCGGGAGCCAAAGAACTCAAGGTATATATCCACATGCCCGAACTAAAAAAAGTAACCTCGAGTAGTGGGGCCAATGTACTACTCACGGGAACGTTTGTGGGGACCAATTTGGTAGTGGATTCTAGTAGTGGAGCCCATTTAGAAGGTAAAGTTGAATATGACACCGTAGATGCCGAAACCTCAAGCGGTAGTTCTATGGATATTAAAGGAATCGCTTTGAAGTTGAAAACGAGTTCGTCTAGCGGAAGCACACTGAATGCCAGAGGATTGTTGGCCAATGACGTCAATGCCGATGCCAGCAGTGGTAGTGAATCTTCTGTCAATGCAAGAGTAACGCTGGAGGCGAGTGCTTCCAGTGGAGCCAGTATAAAGTACACAGGAATTGCTAAATCCGTTGATAAGAATGAATCCTCGGGAGGCAGTGTTCGAAAAATTGACTAATTTGTTTTTTTGCGTTAAAGATCCTGGCTTCGGCTGGGATTTTTTTTGCCTGATTACAACCCTAAACAGACGTTAAACCTTTTATAGGGGAGCGCTAATTTTGTTTCAAATTGGATAATTTTGAACCAAAAAGGAAGTATGCGCATTTTAATAACAGGAGGTTCAGGATTAATCGGTCATGCTTTGACGAAATATTTGATGCAAAAAGGCCACCATGTCCATTGGTTGACCACGCAAAAATCACCCAAGAATGTGCCTGAAGGTGTACAAACCTTTTATTGGAACCCCGCCGAAGGAAAAATTGACGATCAATGTTGGAATGGAGTTGACGCCCTCGTGCATTTAGCGGGAGCTACCATTGCTAAACGGTGGACCTCCCATTACAAAACGATTTTATTGGAAAGTCGTGTGGTTTCGGCCAATGTATTGTATGCCAGTTTAAAAAAGTTACCACAACACCAAGTAAAGCATATACTATCTGCATCGGGAACAGCCATTTATCCCGATGATTCCATAGCTGTTTACACAGAAGATTCCCAAATTCAATCCAATACTTTTTTAGGAACATTAGTGCAACGTTGGGAAGCTGCCGTAGATCAATTTTCAAAACTCCACCTACCGGTAACCAAAGTGCGAACTGGCGTTGTATATGCTCGTGAGGGCGGTGCTTTTAAGCCTATCGTTCAGCCCATTCGTTGGGGAATGGGTGCCATTTTTGGGTCGGGTAAGCAAATGCAATCATGGATACACCTTCACGATATTGTGCAATTGTACGCTTGGTTACTAGAGCAGGGACATGCAGGGGTTTTTAACGGTGTCGCTCCTCATGCCGTCAGCAACAAAGTGCAAACCAAAATTATAGCACGTTTACTGAAACGCCCCATTTGGTTACCTCCTGTCCCGCGATGGGTCATGAAACTTTTTTTGGGCGATATGCATGAATTGTTGTTCAATGATAAAAAAATTCTTCCCCAACGAGCCTTGGATTTGGGATTTACTTTCACGTATCCTGATGCTGAAAAGGCGTTCAACGATTTATTACCCTAGCATTCTCTTCCAGAGCAGATTTTTTATTTATTGTCGAATCTGCTGTCCTTCGCGGCATTCTTAATCCAATGCCATATGCTTAGCGATTTCGAGAATGCAATAGAATTGCTCCTCCTTTTTTTTAATAAAAATAAATGACAATTTGACATTTTTAAGGAAATGGCAGTACTTTTGCACGGAATTTTGCGAAGCAATACATTCGAATGAAAATCAACAACCCATTTAAAGGAAAGAATACCATGAATACTGAGAGAAACGAACATGAAGCTCCTGAGTTAGCCCCTGAGGTATCGGAAACTGAAGGTAGTGCGCCAGCGGAAGAATTGTCAGTAGAACAACAGTTGGAGTTGCAATTGGCCCAAGAAAAAGATAAATTTTTGCGTTTGTTTGCCGAATTTGAAAATTATAAAAAACGCACTGTTAAAGAGCGCTTAGAATTGTTTAAAACAGCCAATCAAGAAGTTTTGGTAGCCATGTTGCCGGTTTTAGATGATTTTGATCGTGCGATGGAGCAAATTCAAAAATCAGCCGACGAAGCTTTGTTCAAAGGAGTTGAATTGATTCATGAAAAATTTAAATCTACATTGGTCGCCAAAGGTCTTGAACAAGTCTCCCTTAAAGCGGGGGATGCCTTTGATGCGGATTTTGCAGAAGCGATAACTCAAATTCCAGCACCTACTGAGGATTTGAAGGGTAAAATCGTAGATGTGATTGAAAAAGGATATAAATTAGGCGATAAAATTATCCGTTTTCCTAAAGTGGTCATCGGACAATAATTGAAAATATGAGTAAAAAAGACTTTTACGAAATACTAGGCGTCGGTAAAAATGCCAGTGCGGAGGAAATTAAAAAAGCCTACCGTAAGAAAGCAATTGAATTTCACCCGGACAAAAACCCCGGCAACAAAGAGGCTGAAGAGAACTTCAAGTTAGCCGCAGAAGCCTATGAGGTTTTGAGTGATCCCGAAAAAAAAGCACGTTATGATCAATACGGTCATGCCGCTTTTGATGGGGCAGGTGGCTTTGGTGGTGGTCATCACATGAATATGGATGATATCTTTAGTCAGTTTGGCGATATTTTTGGAGGTGCTTTTGGCGGAAGTTTTGGCGGTGGATTTGGAGGCGGTGGTTCCCGCAGAATGAAAGGCAGTAATCTACGAATTAAAGTCAAACTCACCCTTGAAGAAGTCGTCAATGGCGTTGAAAAGAAAGTAAAAGTTAAGCGAAAAATACAAGCACCAGGTGTTCGCTATAAAACTTGTCCTACTTGTAATGGTGCGGGTCAAGTGTTAAAAGTTACCAATACGATTCTAGGTCGTATGCAAACCGCAACAACGTGTCATGTGTGTGGCGGATCAGGGCAAACTATAGAAAGTAAACCCAATGGTGCAGATGCGTACGGGATGATTATGGAAGACGAGACTGTTTCTATCAAAATACCCGCCGGTGTAGCTGATGGAATGCAATTAAAAGTGTCAGGCAAAGGAAACGATGCTCCAGGAAATGGAATCCCTGGCGATTTAATTGTTGTAATTGAAGAGACGGAACACGAATGGCTTAAACGGGATGGTGAAAACCTTCACTATGATTTATACATCAGTTTTGCAGAAGCCGCATTAGGGGTTTCGAAGGAATTAGATACGGTTAATGGAAAAGTCCGTATTAAGTTGGAAGAAGGCATTCAATCGGGAAAAATTTTACGATTAAAAGGCAAAGGAATTCCTAGTTTAAACAGTTATGGGAATGGCGACCTGTTGGTGCATGTTAATGTTTGGACCCCAAAAACATTATCCAAAGAGCAACGACAATTTTTTGAAAAAGCCTTGACCGACGAAAACTTTATACCACATCCTGAAAAGAGCGAAAAATCTTTTTTTGAAAAAGTTAAAGATATGTTTTCGTAGTTTAAAAAAAAATTTTACTTTTGAGCATTACTTGGAAACAAGTAATTTCTTTTTCATAGCAATTTTTCCCATCCTTGTGTCACCATAAGGGTGGGTTTTTTGTTTTTAGTTATGCCCTATTCTGTTGGGAATTCTGTATTTTTACCCGAAGATTTTTAAAACCTATGCAATCCATTTTAACTGTAGATAATGTTGTCAAGCAATATGGTGACTACACGGCTTTGAATGCCGTTTCGCTCACGGTACCCCAAGGAAGTATATATGGGTTATTGGGACCCAATGGCGCCGGAAAAACGTCTCTCATTCGCATTATCAATCAAATTACCTTGCCCGATAGCGGTTCGGTGGTTTTAGATGGGGAGCTCCTTCAACCCAAACATGTTCACGAAATTGGGTACATGCCCGAAGAACGTGGATTGTATAAAACGATGAAAGTAGGAGAGCAATGTTTGTATCTCGCGCAACTCAAGGGAATGTCAAAAAACGATGCCAAGACGCAACTCAAGTATTGGTTTGAAAAGTTTGAAATCACTTCCTGGTGGGACAAAAAAATACAAGAATTGTCCAAAGGAATGGCGCAAAAAGTACAGTTCATCGTGACGGTATTACATCAACCGAAGCTTTTGATTTTGGACGAACCTTTTTCGGGCTTTGATCCTGTGAATGCCAATTTGATTAAAGATGAGATTATCGCATTGAATCGTCAGGGAACTTCGATTATTTTTTCAACCCATCGCATGGAATCGGTGGAGGAGATGTGTGATTATATCGCTTTAATTCATCGATCGAATAAATTGATCGAAGGAAAGCTATCGGAGGTGAAAAAGCAGTATAGAACACATTCCTATGATGTGGGGATTTTAACCGACAATGTGGAAGGCGTTTGGCACGATTTGTCTCAAAAATTCATCCTGAAAACAACCGATTTCAAGTCGTTGAATCAAGAGTTGAAATTGGAAATTCAATTAGGAAATCATTCCGCCAATGAACTTTTACACACGCTGATGCAACGTGGGCAAGTAACCCATTTTGCAGAGAAAATACCCACTGTAAATGATATTTTTATCCAAACCGTAACGGATTAATAGGCTATTATGAGCAAACTTCTATTGATAATTAAGCGGGAATTTACCGCCAAAGTGCGCAATAAGTCTTTTATTGTGATGACTTTTTTGAGTCCGCTCCTTTTTGTTGGAATTGCCGTTTTTGTAGGCTATTTGAGTACGTTGAAAGCCGATCAAAAAACCATTGCCATTCATGACGAAACGGGTCGTTTTTTTTGACAGTTTAAAAGTGACGAAGAGTATAAATATGTTGATTTTTCACAAACACCTGTACCTGTTCTAAAAGATAGCATCCAAGCCGAACATTATGAGGGTTTGTTATTGATTCCGAATGAAACTGAAAACAAGGACTTGGAAAAAACGATAGAATACATCTCCAATGATAGTCCGAGCGTCATGTTTATTGCCGATTTAGAGTCGGTTATTACCAAAAAAATGACCCAAGAAAATTTTAAAGCAGTCGGTTTAGATACACTGAAAATACAACAAGCCCAAGCTAAAGTTGCCATTAATTTGGTCAAAGCTTCAGGGGAACAAGCCTTGAAAGGGATCAATGAAATAAAAATTGGGATTGGTGGTGCCTTTGGTTATCTCATCATGATGTTTATCGTTATTTACGGAAATATGGTGATGCGTAGTGTCATTGAAGAAAAAACATCGCGTATTATTGAAGTAATTATTTCCTCAGTAAAACCGTTTCAGTTGATGATGGGCAAAATTATTGGTACGTCCATTGCAGGGATTCTTCAGTTTTTGATTTGGGCCTTGTTGGGATTGACCGCCATGTTTGTTTTATCTGTTGTGTTTGATGTGCCGCTGGGGGCTACCTCTGGGCAAACGCAAAAAATAATGGCTACTTCAGGACAAGATTTAAGCAAAGTTGCCTTGTACTTGAATGAGTTATGGAAGTTGCCGGTGGGGACGATACTCGTTTCATTTATTTTTTATTTTATCGGAGGGTATTTTCTATACAGTTCGTTTTATGCCGCTATTGGAGCCGCTGTCGATAACGAAACCGATTCGCAACAGTTTTTATTGCCCATTATTATGCCCTTAATTTTGGGCGTTTATATTGGATTTTTCACGGTCATGAATGATCCACACGGCACGATTGCTACTACATTTTCTATGGTACCTCTAACTTCCCCCATTGTAATGATGATGCGAATTCCCTTTGGAGTGCCTTTGTGGCAATTGGCGATTTCTTTGGTATTATTGTTTGGAACGTTTGTTTTTGTAGTGTGGTTTGCTTCCAAAATTTATCGTGTAGGAATTTTGATGTATGGTAAACGACCTACTTGGAAGGAATTATTGCGTTGGATTTCCTATTAATGCCGAAAGTGGCATGCCCTTTGTAACAACCTCAAAATTAAAAAATACAACTTATGCCTAAAATATTGGTCATAGAAGACGAAGCTTCCATCCGTCGTGTGCTTACACGAATTTTGACAGAAGAAAGCGATACCTATCAAGTGGAAGAAGCTGAAGATGGAGTGCAAGGCCTGGAAAAAATCAAAGTCACTGATTTTGATTTGGTTTTGTGCGATATAAAAATGCCCAAAATGGATGGGGAAGAACTCCTTGAGGCGGTAAAAAAAATAAAGCCTGAAATTCCTATTGTGATGATTTCAGGGCATGGTGATATGGAAACAGCCATCAATACCATGCGATTAGGAGCTTTTGATTATATCTCCAAACCCCCTGATTTAAATCGATTACTCAATACCGTTCGCAATGCGTTGGATCGCAAGCAATTGGTTGTTGAGAATAAAATTTTAAAAAAGAAGGTTTCCAAGAACTATGAAATCATCGGGAATAGCGCACCTATTCAGCATATCAAGGAAATGATTGAAAAGGTTGCCAAAACTGATGCCCGCGTTTTAATCACGGGGCCAAATGGAACGGGTAAGGAATTAGTCGCCCACCAATTACATCAAAAAAGCGATCGCTCTGAGGCCCCTATTGTTGAAGTAAACTGCGCGGCGATTCCTTCAGAGTTGATTGAAAGTGAATTATTTGGACATGTGAAAGGAGCTTTTACTTCGGCGGTTAAAGATCGTGCCGGGAAGTTTGAGGCAGCCGACGGGGGTACTATTTTTTTGGATGAGATTGGCGATATGAGTTTGGCTGCCCAGGCAAAGGTTTTGCGGGCATTGCAGGAGAATTTAATTCAGCGGGTTGGTGCTGATAAAGATATTAAAGTCAATGTTCGCGTCATTGCAGCAACAAACAAGGATTTAAAAAAGGAAATTGAAGAAGGAAGATTTCGGGAGGATTTATACCATCGATTGGCTGTAATTTTAATCAAAGTTCCTGCGTTAAATGATCGTCGTGATGATATCCCGTTGTTGATAGAGCATTTTACAGCCAAAATTGCTGAAGAACAAGGAAATGCTCCCAAGCAGTTTTCCCAAGCTGCGGTTCAATTGCTGCAAGAATACGATTGGACAGGAAATATTCGCGAATTACGCAATGTGGTCGAGCGTTTGATTATTTTGGGAGGCCAAGAGATTTCAGAAAATGATGTGAAATTATTTGCGAGTAAATAAATTTAAAAAGGATTTATGCAGTTAAAAAAAATAAACCCATTACTTCAGCAAGCCTTGATTGAGTCGGGTTTAACGACGGCTAATGGCCTACAAGAGGGAACCTATGCAGCTATAAAAAGTGGTGCCGATATGGTTATTCAAAGTGACGCAGGTTCGGGGAAGTCAACCACAATAGCACTCCATGTTATTCAGCGCTTGGACAAACCTTTTGAATTATCTCCAAGAGCCTTGATTATATGTAATGACAAACCCAAAGTCATGGAGATGGTTGACATTTTTAATCAAATGAATAAGTATAATTCTTTGCGCATTCATCATGTTCATGATCGTTCGGATTTGGACGAAGATAAAAATCAAATTTCTCTAGGAATTGATGTATTAATTGGCACACCCAATCAATTGACGATTATGTTTGGTTCGGCTGGTTTTGATGTAAACCAATTGAAAATGTTTATTTTAGATGATGCTGAAGTGATCCTAAAAAATCGCTATGAACCCAAGATTCTTCGTTTATCGGAAAGTATTGAAAAAGTACAGCGAATATTCTTTTGTTCTCAAATTACGGAGCGCCTCGAAATTGTCGCTGAAAATATCATGATCGAACCCTTGTTTTTTGAAATGGACGACTAGGACGAAGACGACGTACAATAAAAGAATACGTTATTTAACCGATCCCGATATCTTCGGGATTTTTTATTTTTGTTAAAATTAATATCGGATAATGATAAATCAAAGACAAAACGATACATTTGTGGTATGTGGGAGATTGATAGAAGTTACTATGTAGAATTTGAAGAAACGTTCCAACGCTTGTTTGACAAAAAACAAATGTTAGATCGAGGACGACCATTGCCTCAAAGTGCCCTCCAAAAAATCAAAGAATCCTTAACCATCGAATGGACCTACAATTCCAATAGTATCGAAGGGAACACCTTGAGCCTTCGCGAAACCCAGCTTGTGCTTCAAGAGGGGATTACCATCAAAGGGAAGTCGTTGCGAGAGCATTTTGAAGTCAAAAACCATGAAGTCGCCATTGCGTATTTGTATTCTATTGTGCATGATTCCTATCAGCTTCAAAGCCGCGATATTTTAACGTTACATGCTTATGTGTTGCGTTCGATCGAAGAAGAGTTCGCGGGTCGACTTCGCAATGGAGGAGTACGTATTTCAGGCGCAAATTTTATCCCTCCCAATGCGCTTAAAGTCCCAACACTCATTGATGAGTTAATTGCCTTTGTACACAATAACCCATTAGACTTAAACACCCTAGAATTGGCAACAATTTTCCATCATAAATTTGTTTGGATACATCCATTTTTTGATGGCAACGGCAGAACGGTTCGTTTGGTGATGAATTTATTGTTAATGCAAGCGGGTTTTCCACCAGCCATCATCTTAAAAAATGACCGTAAAAAATACTACGAAGCGCTCAATCAAGCGAATAATGGTAATTATCAAAAGCTCATTTTGTTGATGTGTCAAGCTGTAGAACGCACCTTAAACATTTATTTAAATGCTTTTCCGGGTCAAGAGCCTTACGAATCGATTGCCACAATAGTGAGTGAGCCAGGTACTCCATACGGTCAGGAGTACATTAGTTTATTAGCTCGTCAAGGTAAGATTGACGCCTATAAAGAAGGCAAAAACTGGTACACCACCCGTAAAGCGATCACTGATTACATACAAAACCGTCGCAGAACAAGACAACTTTAGGGTTGTCTTTTTTCTTTTACTCCATTCTCAAGAAGTCCTTAATTCCGCTATCTTTGCCGCTTTATTTTAAAGCTATTACATCTATGATTACCGTAAACGATATCGCTGTTGAATTTGGAGGAACTACCCTTTTTAGTGAAGTTACTTTTGCTGTAAATGAAACCGATAAAATAGCCTTGATGGGCAAAAATGGTGCGGGAAAATCGACCTTATTAAAAATAGTAGCCGGTCAAAACAAACCTACACGCGGTGCTGTTTCGGCGCCCAAAGAAGCGGTAATCGCTTATTTACCCCAGCATTTATTGACGCAAGATGATGTGACGGTTTTTGAAGAGACTTCCAAAGCTTTTGCGGAAATTTTTTCGATGAAAGAAGAAATCGATGCGCTCAATGAGCAGCTTACGGTGCGCACCGATTATGAAAGCGACGATTATATGAAGTTGATTGAAAGAGTTTCTGAATTAAGCGAAAAATTTTATTCAATCGAAGAGATCAATTACGAAGCTGAAGTCGAGAAAGTCTTGAAAGGTCTTGGATTTGAGCGAGAGGATTTTCATCGGCCGACTTCTGAATTTTCGGGGGGATGGCGAATGCGCATTGAATTGGCCAAAATATTGTTGAAAAAACCCGATTTGATTTTGCTCGATGAGCCCACCAATCACTTGGATATGGATAGTATTCAATGGCTGGAAGATTTTTTATTGAATCAAGCCAAAGCCGTGATGGTGATTTCTCACGACCGTGCGTTTGTGGACAACATCACCAACCGTACCATTGAAGTAACTATGGGACGCATTTATGATTACCGTGCCAAATATTCTCATTATTTAGAATTGCGAAAAGAACGTAGAGCGCACCAACAAAAGGCGTACGAAGAGCAGCAAAAAATGATTGCTGAAACCACCGAATTTATCGAACGATTCAAAGGAACTTATTCCAAAACGTTGCAAGTACAATCGCGGGTGAAAATGTTGGAAAAACTCGAGTTAGTTGAGGTAGATGAGGTCGATACATCGGCGCTTCGTTTAAAGTTCCCACCTTCACCTCGAAGCGGGCAATATCCTGTTGTTGTAGAACATTTATCCAAAAAATATGATGATCATGTGGTGTTTAAGGAGGCCAGTATGGTGATTGAACGGGGACAAAAAGTGGCTTTTGTAGGGAAAAATGGGGAAGGGAAATCTACAATGATCAAAGCTATTATGAATGAGATCGATTTTGATGGAAAATTAGAAATCGGTCACAATGTACAAGTGGGTTATTTTGCCCAAAATCAAGCGGCATTGTTGGATGGTGAATTAACAGTATTTGAAACGATTGATCGAATAGCTGTGGGTGAGATTCGAACCAAAATCAAAGATCTTCTCGGCGCCTTTATGTTTGGCGGCGATGATGTACATAAAAAGGTAAAAGTTTTATCGGGCGGCGAGCGTACCCGTTTGGCAATGATTAAATTATTGCTTGAGCCTGTTAATGTGTTGATTTTGGATGAGCCTACGAATCATTTAGACATGAAAATAAAAGATATCATCAAAGAGGCGCTTAAAGACTTTGACGGCACCTTAATCCTGGTATCGCACGACCGGGATTTCCTAGATGGCTTGGTTACTAAGGTTTTTGAATTTGGAAACAAGCGCGTACGAGAGCATTTTGAGGATATTAAAGGATTCTTGGAATATAAAAAAATGGAAAACTTAAAAGAGATTGAAAAATAAATCAAAGGCCGGAAGCACTCAACTCCCGGCCTTTTCGTTAACCAAAATTAACCCTAACTAATTATGGTGAAATGTGTTAACCAATCGAATCAGTTCGTAGCGATAGCCCTCTTTATCTTGTCCAATTGCGGTATTGGCTAAGTTTTCTATATCCGTAACCGATTTGTTTTGAATCAATTTTGAATCTCTCAAATATAAGCCAAACCAAGCCACAGCTGCCGCAAAACGAAAATCGGGAGATGCATTGTGGGCACCGATCTCTATGTTTTGTATCACACGGGTCATTTCGGTACTACGATCACCGTCAGGTTTTTTATATCGAAATTTGACCGTTGCCAATTCACTATTTAATTGCGCATTAGTGGCAACTTTTGGGGTATATTTCAAATCATCAGTAGCCACAAATAGATTGGATTCTACGCCTGTGGGAATGATTTCATAAAAAGCCGTCACCGTATGACCACTTCCCAATTCGCCTGCATCAATGGCATCATTTTTAAAATCTTCGGGTCGTAATTTTCGATTTTCATATCCAATCAACCGATAGGCCTTGACTAAGGAGGGATTAAATTCGATTTGAATCTTGACATCTTTCGCTATTGCAAACATCGTTCCTTTGAATTCTTTGACCAAAAAACGGTTGGCTTCTTGCAAGGTATCAATGTAGGCGTAATTTCCATTGCCTTTGTTGGCCAATGTTTCCAAAGTAGTGTCTTTATAGTTCCCCATACCGTAGCCTAAACAGGTTAGAAAGACCCCAGTTTTTCTTTTTTCTTCAATCAATTGGCCCAAATCGCTGGATGAATTGTAACCGACATTAAAGTCGCCGTCGGTGGCCAAAACAACCCGATTATTGCCTCCTTTGATGAAGTTTTCCTGCGCTACTTTGTAGGCTAGTTCAATTCCAGCGCCTCCAGCGGTGCTTCCTCCCGCCGAGAGATTATCGAGTGCAGGAATGATTTTATCTTTCTGATTTCCCGCTGTAGAAGGCAATACCAACCCAGCAGCCCCAGCATACACCACGATGGCGATACGGTCATTTTCACGCAACTGTGAGGTTAAAGCCTTTAACGATTGAATGACGAGAGGTAATTTATTGGCAGCACCCATTGAACCCGAAACATCGATAAGAAACACCAAGTTGGAAGGAGGCAAAAGGTCGCTTTCCAATGTTTTTCCTTGAAGCGCAATACGCAACAGTTTGGAGTTTGTATTCCAGGGACATGCACTGTATTCGGTATGTATGGCAAAAGGATGTTCTCTTGAAGGTTGTGCGTAATTGTATTTGAAAAAATTGATCATTTCCTCAATACGAACGGCATCTTTGGGAACTTTTTGGCCACTATTAATCATACGTCGAATATTGGTATATGAAGCATTATCCACATCAATAGAAAAGGTCGATAATGGATTGGCGCGTGGACTTTCGAAGACGTTTTCAATCAATGCACCATATTCTTCATCCGGTTGGGGATTAATGTTTTTTGACTTCCAATCGCTTTTGTTTTTTTCTTCCATTACGTTAATAGGAGCCCCTGCAATTTGTCCTTGTAAAGTTTGTATCACATTGGTATTGGGTCGGTTTTCTACTATTTTACCATTGACAACAACGCTAGTGGCTGACACACTTGTTTTTTTTGTGACGAGCCGGTATCCATGCGTAATAACAACTTCATCCAATACCTTTGCTTCAGCATTTAATTGAATGTGGTAATGATTGGCTTTACCCACGACCACTTCTTTGGTTTGGTACCCAATATAACTCACACTTAATGTGGAGCCAATATTCACCGACATACTAAACTTCCCATCCAAGTCGGAGGTAATTTGTTTTTTTGTTCCTTTAACTGCGATGTAGGCTCCGGGGAGTAATGTTTCCTGGTCATCGACAACTTGCCCTGTGATGGTTTTTAATTGCCCAAAGCTTACGAAATGAATAAGCATAGCAAGGGCTAACGAAAGATGTTTTACATATTTCATGGCGTTACTTTTTTACGTTAAACAATAGTTTGATTTACTTCTTCGGTGTAGGTTTTCCTGTTTTCGTAGTGATAATCACCACACCATTTTCAGCTTTTTTACCATAGATTTCGATCGCTTTTTCGGCCTGCAGTACCGTAACCGATTCAATAGGTTGTTCTTTAAGTGGGGCATAAGGACAAGTCGGGTTGGGGCCAAACACTTCCTTTTCAGTGTATTCTGTTCCATCAATAATATAGAGCGGATTATTTAAATACACCACAGAATCGGCATCCTCAAGATTGTAATTTTCGGTAACCTCGCCATCTACGACAACCAACGGTTCCTCTTTTTGCGCTGTATTTTTACTTTTCCCTCGTAAGACCATTTTCGGACTTTCTTGTACGCCAATAGCGTCAAATTTTCGTTGCGGAACTAATGTACTTCTCAAATTAGACGAGGCGGTATTGTAAGCTCCGGGTTGTACGATTACTTCTTTGGGAACTCTACTATTTTGCGTAACAATATCAGCTTCTTTTTGAACTTCCTCTTGAATTTCCTGTTTTTTCTCAGCCTCGGCTACTATGGGTGTCGCTTGAACTGATTTTTCAACCAAAGTCTCAAGGTTGGGTTGCAGTGCAGGATGATTGGGTGTTTCCACAGGGTGATCGACCGCTGAGGGATTGTTACTGGGTTGAACGGTTACCTCATTTGAAAGGATTTCCTTTTTAGGCAAAAGGGGTGAAGTCGGCGTAGGACTTTCTGAGCTATTCCAAATCAAATAGCTGATAGAAATGAGCAACGTAACCGATGCAGCTACAGCAATTTTCTTCCATTTCCATTGTTCTTGTACCGCTACTTTATGATCCAGCTTGGTTTCAACACGGTCCCATATTTTTTCCATACCTGGAAAAGTATCTTCGGTCGTCGTCGCATCGAGTTGCTGAAATTGGCTCCAAAATTTATCGTTATGTTCCATAATTTATTTCGCCTGTTGGTAATAATGTAGGTTGACCAATTCCTTAAGTTTGGATTTGGCAAAATTGAGTTGTGATTTTGAGGTTCCTTCCGTGATCGAGAGTAGGGTTGAAATCTCTTTATGACTATAGCCTTCAATGACAAATAGCGAAAAAATAGTTCGACTTCCATGCGGCAATGTGTCCAACAATTTCAGTAAGTCAGCTTCCAAAAGCGGTTGCTCTTGCTCGGCTTCAACACCAGGAATTTGCGGGCGGTCTTCAAGGTACAAGTTGAAATTGACTTTCTTCTTCAAATGCCGTAAACATTCGTTTATAGTGATGCGTTTCGCCCAACTCCAAAACGCTTTGTTTTCGTTGAGTTGATCAATTTTTGTAAAAAGAATAAAAAATGAATCGGCTAATACTTCCTCAATTTCTTCCTCCTTTTTTAAATACCTTTTACACAAACGGTACAAATACGGACCTAATTTTTCATAGACCTGTCGTTGTGCCTCACGTTGTTTTTTTCGGCAGCCCTCTATTAATTTTTCATCAATCACGGGGTAGGTGTTTTTATAGTAAAGAGATACCTTCTTCTCAAAAGGTTGGAAACCCAATGGTTTTTTTTCAAAAGTATTGATTTTAAGGAGAGTGATAGCCAAAAAAAACCTCCCGAAGGAGGCTTTCTTAATTAACCATCAATTTTTTTATGAATTCATTTTTGTATTCATCTTGGAAATGTAGGATATACATGCCCGGACTTAAATTTGAGGGAATCTGAATACGAGTAGTTCCCGAATCTAAAATTATTTTTGTAGTTGTAATGGATTGTCCCAAGGTAGAATATAATGTTATGGTTGCTGGAATGGACTCTTGAGAATTTTGGACGGCAATTTCACCAGCATCATACTGCGCCATAAATTGCGCGGCATTAAATTCCGTTTGACTTAAAGCACTATAGCGCAAGTTTTCCCATGTTTGAGCAATACTTATCAATCCCATACGGCCCAAAGGGGCATTGGCATTTCGTAAGTTGATTACCATTCGATCTAACGTATTGCTTGCATCTTCACCGTTATTAGTCAAGGCATTAGGTAAGGTAGGTTCATCGGCCATTACAACGGGGTTAGTATACAAACGCAAGATATCATCCGAACCACCGCTGAACATGCTGTATCGAACCACCACTAATTGATTTGTGTTTAAAGCGTAGGGAATGGAAGACCAAACAATATTTCCACTATTTTTAGAAATACCTACACTATATTGTGAAGAATTCAATCGAACCACATATACTTTTAACGCCGCAGTTGTAGTACTTGTACCACTGATTCTAAAAAATTCCTGACTCGAATAGGCGCAACTTGACAATCGTAATACAAATCCAATGTAGATTTCACCTGCAATTTGAGCTGGAAAAGGAACGCCACAGCCGTCACCATTGGCAATTAATTCAACAGAACGATTAGCGGTTCCCCAATTTAAAAATCCAACCGTTTGTTGAATCACTTTAGCATTAGAGCAATTAGACGTGTTGCATGAACCTAATCCGTAGGTGTTTTCGGAATTCGTCCAAAGACCTTGTCCTGAGAGATTTTGATTAACTATATAACTGTTAAAATCTTCGCGAAAAAAATTTTGAGCAGTGGCACTAAGCACTAATAGTTGAAATAGAAATAAGGTAATTGTTTTCATCGGTTTTATTTTGATTTGACCACACTAAATTACAATTAAAGTAATGTAATACTTACAAATAGCGATAAAATAATAATATTAACTACACAAAAGTGCATTTCATCGAGTTTTGAAGTATCTACATTAATAATTATAAGAATAATATTACAAAATATTTTATTTGATACATGGATTCTTTTTGCATAGCTCAAAAAAGGGGTCTACATTTGTTCCTTATTTGATAACGATGACTTGGCAATCGTACCGTAAAGAATTTACCTATAATATACAATTGGCCTATCCTGTGATTTTGGGAATGGTGGGACATACTTTAATTGGTATCGTTGATAATATTATGGTAGGTCGATTGGGAAGTACTGAATTGGCCGCGGTATCACTTGGTAATAGTCTCATTTTTGTAGCAATGTCTCTGGGAATTGGGTTTTCAACCGCTTTGACTCCTTTGATTGCGCATTCAGATGCGTCTAGCGATATCCAACAAATTCGCACCTATTTTCAGCACGGGTGGATTTTATGCACCCTTTTGGGTTGGATGTTATTTGGTCTCGTCGTATTGTCAATTCCTTTACTTAAACTATTGGAACAGCCAGCGGAAGTGCTGGTACTTGCCGAACCTTTCCTAGTACAGGTGGCTTTCTCATTAGTTCCTTTAATTATGTATCAGGCTTACAAACAGTTTGCTGATGGATTATCGCTTACCAAGTATTCTATGTATGCTATTTTGTTGGCCAATGTGGTGCACATCATACTCAATTACATCTTTATTTATGGGTGGTGGATTTTTCCAAAAATGGGCATTCAAGGGGCGGCTTTAGGAACTGTTTTGTCTCGTATCACTATGCTGGTCTTTATGCATGTTTTACTTTTTCGGCAACCGCAACTTCGAGCCTATTTTTCGAAATTTCATTTTAAAAATTTACAGTATCGGGTTGCGAAACAAATTGTTGATTTGGGAATCCCCTCGGCATTGCAAATGTTGTTTGAGGTGGTTTTGTTTACCGCGGCCATTTGGCTATGTGGAACCCTAGGAAAAACAAGTCAAGCGGCCAACCAAATCGCGTTGAGTTTGGCGTCGCTGACTTTCATGTTTGCTATGGGCCTTAGCGTAGTTTCGATGATTCGTGTGGGCAACTTCAAAGGAATGCAAGATTATAGAGGACTAGTGCGCGTTGCCCGTTCTGTTTTCTTGCTAGCTGTTTTGGTTGAAATCGTATTTGCGCTGTTTTTCCTGCTCTTTCATACCCATTTGCCTCAACTATTTCTCGATGTAGACAACAGTAACGAATGGTCTAATACACTCGAAGTACTAACTATTGCCTCTAATTTATTGATTGTCGCTGCTTTTTTTCAAATTTCCGATGGGATACAAGTAGTGGTTTTGGGAGCGCTACGGGGACTCCAAGATGTAAAAATACCCATGTATATTACCTTTATCGCCTATTGGATTGTTGGATTTCCATTATCCTTTTACCTTGGGAAGTATACCGCGTTGGGTGCTGTTGGGGTTTGGATAGGATTATTGGCTGGATTGACGTTTGCTGCAATTTTTTTGTATATTCGTTTTCATTATTTAACCAAGAAATTAACCCAAAACACAGTAATTTAAAACACATCACTACATTGCGCTACTACTTCAAGTTGTAGATCTAGATTTAAAGTCAAATTTAGTCGCAACGCTGCCTTTTGTTTTATTACTTTAATTAATTATTTTTCATGAATCTTCCAAAATTTGTACTGGCTGATAACTCTCAGTTTCCCGACGACCTTTTCGTTATTCATTTAGATTATCCTCGATTCATTATTAACTTGGCCAATGATGAGGTCGAAATATTTGATGATGTCGATGATGAAGATCAGGCTGAATTGGAGGCCGAAATGGAAGCCCTAATCCAACAAGCAGGCGAATTCTACGATGCTGAAATGGAAGATTTTGAATAAACATTTTTTTATCTATAATCCTATCTTATTATGATCAAGAACAATTTGAAAGCCTTACTATTGCTTTGTTTAGTAAGCACTGTAATGATTTCATGTGGAGGCAATTCCAATGAAGTAGTATTGAAATATGTAACCGACAAAACGTTGGCCGTTTCTAGAATCAATTTAAACGAACTCGATGGGAAACTTCCCAAAGAGGAAATTGCCAAAGATCCCAATATGCAAAACATGTCTGACAATGAGAAAGAAGCTTTTCAATTGCTCATGAATGGCGAAAGTGCGGGGATCAACATGGACGAACCCATGTATGTGATGGTTGATAATGTGAATAATGATATGGCGGTTTCTATCATCATGAGTTTGGATGATGTCAAAATTTTTGAACAAAAGTTTTCAAAACTCACCCGCAAAGAAGTTAAAGTAGATGCTGCTAAAAAAACGGTTTATGCCGGGAGTGAGCTGATAGGAACACTCGATGATGATGTGCTTATTTTGTCAAAGTTCACCAACTATAACAACAGTTACGGTCAAAATTACCAAGAAACGGATGAGAAATATTACGCCGATTTCCGAGCACGGAAGGCTACCGAAAACGAATCCGTTCAGGAGCAAATAAAAACGGCGCTTACCGAAGAAACCGATATGAGTCTTTGGGTGAATTTGCATGGGGTGATCAATACGGCTTCCAAAGGATATATTGAGTCGTTGGCGGTGAATAAATTGCTCTTAAATGCCGCTTTAGCAGTTTCAGTTCGTTTTGAAAAAGGGGAGATTGTTATGGCATCGCAAACGCATTTTAATGACGAAATGCGTAAGGTGGTTGAAAAATATTACCAAGGAAAAGGAGTCAACTATGATATGGTAAAAAACATAGAATTGGACGATACTTCGGGCTATGGAATTGGATTTTTCAGCATGGATTTGGTGCGTTATATGGTCAAAGAAGCAGGCTTGGAGTCGGCTGCCAATAACATGTTGGCCTCTCAAGAGTTAACCCTAGATGATGTGATGAATGCGTTTACAGGGGATTTTGCGTATGCCAACTTTAAGTTCTTCCAAAATTACAGCGAAGACAATATGCAATATGGGGTTTATCCCAAACAAAATATGCTACTTGCTTTGGGCATCGATAAAGCAAAAGGTAAAAAGATGATGGATTTTATCAATACCAAAATGATGCCTATGATTCAAAGTCAAGGTACCGTTCTCATGACAAATTCGATGATGGTATTTGCTACAGAACCTGCCAAATTGGAAGGTATTAAAAAGAGTAAAGTCGCCAACAATACCAAGTTGAATAAGGAATCAGGGTTAAACAGTATCTCGTGGATGGATGGCTCGCAAATTAATGAAGGTTTGCGTTATACCAACATGCGCGCTAATATCAAAGATATTGTTTCTACAGCCAAAGTAACCGATGGCTCTTTTACCTCGGAAATTAAAATCACTTTAGACAAGAATAAAGAAAACGCGATTCATTACTTCATGGGGTATGAATAAACTCGGATTACATGCGGTTTTCCCCGTTTATTTCTCCCCTAAATTGGCGGAATCTTCGCTTTGGAAACAAGAAATCACCTTTGAAAAAGGCAACCAATATTTAATTGTTGCCCCTTCTGGGAGTGGGAAATCTACCTTAGCTACAGCGCTTTTCGGGAATCATTTCCACTATGAAGGGACAATCACCTACGACGGCCAAATCCTCCAAAATTTATCCTTGGAGGAATTGGTGCGTTTTCGTCAAAAAGGAATTCAACTGCTTTTTCAGGATGTACGTCTTATTCCTGAACAAACCATTCGTGAAAATATACTGATGCGAACGTTTGGTAAAGCTGATGCGGCAACCCAAAACCTGTTAGAAACCTATGCCCAACGTTTGGGTATTGCCAAAGTGCT
Source organism: Flavobacterium sp. (assembly GCF_040379285.1). Taxonomy (GTDB): domain Bacteria; phylum Bacteroidota; class Bacteroidia; order Flavobacteriales; family Flavobacteriaceae; genus Flavobacterium. The sequence continues at coordinate 38,892 of NZ_JBEILJ010000003.1, forward strand.
CGATCAAAAGGCGACGCAATGCTCTTATGGCGAGCGGCAACGGGGTGCCATCTTACGAAGTTTGATACATCCCGCCGATTTTTTGGTCTATGACGAATGTTTTAGTCATTTGGATTCCGCCAACCGGAAAGTAGCTTATGATTTGATTGTTGAAGTAGCTTTTTCCCACCAATCTGCGGTCCTATTCTTTGAACTGAATGCTTTTGCGTTCCCTCACCAATGTCACGTTTTACAGCTCTAATGAATCAATCTGTTTCCAAATCGGTTTGGGTTATCCCAGGACTTTTACTGGCCTTTTTGCTGGTGTTGGGGTGTGTCCAATTGTATAGCAATGCCAATGCGCTTTTTGGTGCCAAAAACGAGTCGTATAACTATTGGATTACCTTATCCAAAACGATTACCCCAGACAATATCGGACGAAAAGAATTAATCGGTTTCAATGCCAATGATTTGGCCGAATTGCGAAAATGGAGTGAAGTAAAGCAAGTATTTCCGATCATTTCCAATGATTTTAAAGTCTCAGCCGATGGCGGTAATTTCATTCCGTTTTATACCGATATGTACCTAGAGGCCGTTGACAATGAGGCGATCGATATTCAAGATTTGTCAGCGTTTAAAGTTGAAAACAATGTAATTCCCATTGTTATCTCTAGGGAATATTTGAATTTGTACAACTACGGATTTGCGCTTAACCAAGGCTTACCCCAGATTACTGAAGATTTTGCCAAAAAAATTGAAGTCAATATCAATTTGACCCTAAAAGATAAAAATGTAACCTACAAAGGGCGGTTGATCGGACTCAGTGATCGCATACACTCGGTTTTAGTCCCCAAAGCCTTTTTGGATTCACTCAATGCTACCCAATCCTTTTCACAAAAACATCGTGATATTTACACCCGTGTTTTGGTAAAAGTTAACGATGCAAAAGATGGTGGGTTGATTGCCAAAATGGAGAAAAAAGGATACGAATCCAATCAAGAATCGCTTCGTTCGGCCAAGATTAAAGGGAAAATCATGTTGGTATTACAAGCTATCGCTTTACTAGGCGTTTTTATACTATTGTTGAGTGTTGTGTTGGTGATTAACTACATTAAAATGGCCTTTTTAGAACGTCGGGAGGAAGTTTCCATCAAATACGCTTTAGGCTATTCACCCAAAAAAATGGTGCAACAAATTAGTTTTCGATTTAGCCGAATGTTGTTGGTAATTTTGCTGTTTACGCTAGGAATTCTCTCCATAGCTCAATATTCACTATCAAAACTTTCCCTGAGTCAAGGCATGCTTTCACCGTATCTAGATCCTTGGTTGGGAGTAATGGCGCTTGTGATTCCGTTTGTGATGTATGCCATGGTATTTCAGCTTATATACCGCTGGTTAGTTCGGTCTTGGCGATTGATTACTTAATCGTTGGGCGTTTTCGCCAATTCTAATAATGAATGAGCTGCCGCAAAAGGCGACATTTGATGTTGAGAAACCGCTTCTTTGTAATGGTCAAGTGCGTTCATTACTTTAGGATGCGTAAAAAAGGTTGTTTTCAATTGTTCTTGTATGGTTTCTAGCATCCAATATTCATTTTGAGCACGGCGTTTGGTTTCAAAATATCCATTCTCTTGAGCCAATGTTTGATAGGTGGTAATGGTTTCCCAAACGGTATCAATACCTTTTTTTTCAAATGCACTGCAAGTACTCACAAGTGGTGTCCAGCCGCTTTTTTTGGCAGGAAAAAGATGCAAGGCACGTTGAAATTCGGTTTTAGCTAATTTCGCTTTGGCAACGTTATCTCCATCGGCTTTATTGATTACAATTGCATCGGCCATCTCCATTATTCCGCGTTTGATGCCTTGAAGTTCATCACCGGCTCCCGCAATTTTTAAGAGTAAAAAGAAGTCTACCATGCTATGTACCGCCGTTTCGCTTTGTCCGACACCCACGGTTTCAATAATGATGGTATCAAATCCAGCCGCTTCACATAAAATAATGGTTTCCCTTGTTTTTCGGGCTACGCCACCCAAACTATCCCCTGCGGCACTGGGACGAATGTACGCATGGGGTTCCTTTACCAATTCTTCCATACGGGTTTTGTCACCCAAAATACTACCATGCGATAACATACTACTAGGGTCAACGGCCAAAACGGCAACTTTTTTCCCCAATCCAGTCAAGTGCATCCCTAACGCTTCAATAAACGTACTTTTTCCTACGCCAGGAACACCCGTAATTCCAATACGCAGCGATTGATTGGCAAAAGGAAGGCAACCATTGATAACGGCATTCGCTTTTTCAAGGTGTTGGGTTTGGGTACTTTCAATAAGCGTAATCGCCCGACTCAATGCGGTGATGTCGCCTTGACGTATACCCTGAATTAAATCGGTAGCGGTGGGTTGTATACGGCGTTTAGACACCACCTGTTGCAACGCTTTCGCATTGACAGTTGGAGGAGGAGGAATTCCTTCCTTTTCTTGTAAAGCCGATTTTTTACCCATTTGTTTTGCTACCACAAAAGTTTTCGTAAAGATATTAATTTCAACATGGGTTAACGCATCAAATTTAGGGTTTAAAGAGGAATCTGCTAAACCATTAAATTTTATTTTCATTCAAGCTTTTACTACTTTTTTTGTTGATGTTAAAAAGGAGTATGTTCTACATTGAATTTCCAATTTTATGGTTAACGGAATATTTGCGGTACAGATTACTGATTTAATAGGCTGAAAGCTTCATTTTTTGGGAACAAAACTTTATTTTTACGCGAACTATACTGAAAATAAAAATGGCTATTTCTTTAGAACTTTTAGCCCGTCTTGAAGCGATTGTCGGGCCTTCCTATATTTCCATCGACCCCGACGTATTGAAGTACTACGGACATGACGAAACGGAAGATTTGGTTTTTCCTCCCAATGTGGTGGTAAAACCCGGTTCAACTCAAGAGATTGCTGAGCTCATTAAGGTGGCCAATAGTTATAAAATACCTGTAACTCCTATTGGTGCACGTACGGGTTTGAGTGGAGGCGCATTGTGCGTATACGAGGGTATTGGGTTGTCAATGGAGCGATTGAATACGATTATTGAGATTGACGAACAAAATTTACAAGTTACGGTTGAACCCGCTGTAATCACTCAGGTGTTGCGCGAAGCAGTAGCCGAAAAAGGGCTCTTTTATCCCGTAGACCCGAGTAGTATGGGAAGCTGTTTCATTGGCGGGAATGTGGCTGAAAATTCAGGAGGAGCACGTGCTGTCAAATACGGGGTAACCAAAGATTATGTGTTGAATTTAGAAGTGGTATTGCCTAATGGTGAGATCATCTGGACCGGAGCCAATACCTTAAAGAATTCAACGGGTTACAATTTGACACAATTAATGGTAGGAAGCGAGGGTACCTTAGGCGTCATCACAAAAATTGTGTTGAAGTTGATTCCGCTAAACTCTCATAATATCCTTATGTTGGTCCCGTTTTTCAAAGCAGAAGAAGCGTGTGAAGCTGTTTCAGCGCTATTCCGAGCAGGGATTGTGCCCAGTGCTTTGGAATTTATGGAACGCGATGCGATTGATTTTGCATTGCGCTATGTAGAGGGAATTTCCGTTGCAGTTACCGATGCCGTGCAAGCCCATTTGTTGATTGAAGTTGATGGAAATTATCCCGAAGTGTTAATGCAAGAGGCGGAGAAAATCATGCATGTGGTGGAACAGTTTGCCATCGATGAAATATTGTTTGCCGATACCGAAGACCAAAAGAAAGCCCTCTGGAAAATGCGACGTTCGGTAGCTGAAGCGGTTAAAGCCAATTCGGTTTATAAAGAAGAAGACACGGTGGTGCCCCGCTACATGTTGCCCGAATTGTTGACTGGGGTAAAAAAAATAGGCGAAAAGTACGGGTTCAAATCCGTGTGCTACGGACATGCAGGCGATGGAAATCTTCATATCAACATCCTTAAAGGCGATTTGACCGATGCCCATTGGATGCATGAAGTGCCCAAAGGGATTCGTGAAATATTTGAACTTACGGTTCGTTTAAAAGGAACGCTTTCAGGGGAACACGGTATTGGGTTAGTTCAAAAGAATTATATGGATATTGCGTTTTCCAAAGTGCATTTGGAGCTAATGGAACGAATTAAACATGTTTTTGACCCCAATAATATTTTAAATCCAGGAAAAATTTTCCCCGACCATTTATAATTTTTTAAGTTAAAAAGGAATGATTTCAGAAGAACAATTTGAATACGAAATACAAACTATTATTGCCAATGCCATTCGTGAAGATGTGGGTGATGGCGACCATAGTTCACTCGCTTGTATCCCAACAAATGCGCATGGAAAGGCCAAATTGTTGGTCAAAGATGAAGGCGTAATTGCGGGAGTCACTTTTGCACAAAAGGTATTTTACTATGTCGATCCTGACATGCAGGTGGATGTTTTCATTGCGGACGGCACGCGCGTTCACTTTGGCGATGTCGTTTTTCATGTTACAGGTCGTTCGCAATCCATTTTAAAAGCCGAAAGATTGGTATTGAATGCCATGCAACGCATGAGTGCTATTGCCACAAAGACAAGGCATTATGTGGATTTATTGAAAGGAACGGGAACTAAAATTTTGGATACCCGCAAAACCACCCCTGGATTTCGAGCGTGTGAAAAATGGGCTGTAAAAATAGGAGGAGGAGAGAACCATCGATTTGCTTTGTATGATATGATCATGTTGAAAGACAATCACAACGACTTTGCGGGCGGAATCACATCGGCCATTCAAAAAACAAAAGCGTATTTGGCCGAAACACAACGCGATTTGAAGATTATTGTTGAAGCTCGAAATTTAGCTGAAGTTGAAGAAATCCTTCAATCCGAAGGGATTCATCGCATTCTTATTGATAATTTTAATTTTGAAGATACCCGAAAAGCGGTTGCGCTAATCGGGAATCGCTGTCAAACGGAATCATCGGGAAATATCAATGAAAAAACCATACGCGAATACGCTGCATGTGGGGTGAATTATATTTCCTCGGGTGCTCTTACCCATTCGGTGTATAATATGGATTTGAGTTTAAAAGCCATCGAATAATGACACATCGTAAAGAGGAACTTCTTCAAAAAATTCCAATCCTTCGGCAGCTTATTCAGTTGTTGGATCAGATTACTTTGCCCTGGCTTTATGGATTGTCCCTCTATGAATTGATTGCCTTTTACATCAGCGGTATTTTCGAAAATGCAGTTTCCAATCGCGCTGCCTCGATTGCGTTCAGCTTTTTTATGGCGCTTTTCCCTTTTGCATTATTCATTTTCAACCTTATCCCTTTCATTCCCATGGAAGGATTTCAAAATGATTTTATGGGATTTGTGCAGGAAAGCGTGCCGCCTACGACATTTGAAGCCATTTCCAAAATTGTAGACGATATCTTGCATCATTCCCATTCCGGCTTGCTTTCTATTGGTTTTTTCATGTCTGTTTTTCTGATGACCAATGGGGTAAATGCTATTCTCACCGGATTTGAATCTTCCCCGCATGTTCGAATTAAACGAAAATTTATTCGTCAATATTTGGTAGCATTTGGCATTTCTATGTTGTTATCGCTTTTGTTGTTAATCACGGTGGCTGCCATTGTAGTTTTTGAAGTTTTTATCCAAAAAATTAAAATACAAGATGTACTTTCCGAAGACATTCCCCTCATTCAAATGGGGCGGTATGCATTTGTAATTCTAATGATTTTGCTCACTACTTCCATCTTGTTTAAATACGGTATTAAACGCGACAAACGACGTTCCTTTATTTCTATAGGCTCAGTGTTTACCACTTTATTGATAATCGGTACCTCGTATCTTTTTGGGATTTGGGTGGTCAAGTTTTCTAAATACAATGAGTTATACGGATCGATTGGTACACTTTTAGTCGTGATGTTTTATATTTGGATCAACAGTGCCATTTTATTGTTGGGATTTGAATTGAATGGAACCATTAATACATTGAAATATAGAGAAGAATTAAAAAAGCAAAACGAAGAAACGCTATGAAAAAAAGTCTTATTTTGTTGGGATTATTCCTAACTACATCCCTCTATTCGCAGACCATTTTAGGGAAATGGAAAACCATTGACGATGCTACAGGTAAAGAGAAAAGTATCGTTGAAATTTATGAACAAAACGGGAAAATTTACGGACGTATCATCGAAGTGATCGACCCCGCCGCTAAGAATAAAAAATGCGACCAATGTGAGGGTGCTGACAAAAACAAGCCCATTGAAGGATTAATTATTATCAAAGGTTTAAAGAAAGACGATGATGAATTTACTGGTGGCACCATTACAGATCCCAAAACTGGGAAAGTATACAAATGCACGATCTCACTCGATGGAAATGATAAGCTCAAAGTGCGCGGTTACGTTGGTTTTTCGCTTTTGGGACGTACACAATATTGGATAAAAGTTAAGAAAAGCTAGGTGTATTTTGCCGAAGTCATTTTGCCGTTAGCCTTACCTCGAACCTTTACTTATGCGGTGACCGAGGCCGAATACCATTTTTTACAACCCGGAATGCGTATTGTTGTTCCCTTTGGAAAACGGAAAATTTACACCGCTTTGGTGCATCATGTGCATCAAACCCCACCTCAATTGTATGAAGCCAAATCGATTGACCATATCTTGGATGAGTCGCCTTTGGTCAATGCAATACAGTTGAACCATTGGCAGTGGATTGCCTCGTATTATATGTGTACATTGGGCGAGGTGTTTCGAGGCGCTTTACCTGCAGCATTTATTTTGGAGAGTGAAACGCAGCTTCATTTTCGACCCGAGGCACAAGTAGATAACAGCGCCATGACCGACGACGAGTATTTGATTTATGAGGCATTGCAACACCAATCTTCTTTGACGATGCAGTTGGCTTCCTCAATTTTAAATCGAAAAAATGTATACCCTGTCGTGCAGTCTTTGTTGCAAAAAGGCGTACTCGCATTGCATGAGGAAGTGCAGCATACCTACAAACCCAAGTGGGTGAAGTATGTACGACTGTCCGCTGCCTTTGCCGAAGAATCCCAATTGGTTGCCTTGTTGGATAGTTTAAAAAGTTCGCGCCAAAAAGAGGCCGTACTTGGATACTTTCAATGCCAAGCAGAAAGCCGAAAGCCCATTTCTGTCAAACAATTGAAAGAAAAATCAGGGGTAAGCGATGCGGTTTTGAACGCACTCGTATCCAAAAGTGTTTTTGAGACCTATTCGTTACAAGAAGATCGGGTTCATTTCACAAATGCATTTCAACCGTATACCATCACCTTGAGTGCTGCCCAACAGGAGGCATATGATGCGTTGCAACTTGCTTTCAAAGCCAAACCTGTAGTTTTATTGCATGGTGTCACGGGTTCGGGCAAAACGGAATTGTATATAAAAATGATTGAGGCTACGATTCAAACCGGGAAGCAAGTACTGTATTTGTTGCCCGAAATAGCCTTAACCACCCAATTGGTGCAACGGTTAACGCGTTACTTTGGAAATACAGTCAGTGTGTTTCATTCGAAATATTCCAATAACGAGCGTGTGGAAGTTTGGCACAATGTTTTACAGCAAAATCCAACGGCGCAAATTGTAATTGGAGCGCGTTCGGCTTTGTTTTTACCATTTTCCAATTTAGGGTTGGTTTTGGTCGATGAAGAGCATGAGCAAACCTTCAAGCAACAAGATCCTGCGCCTCGCTATCATGCCCGTGATGCAGCCATTGTTTTAGCTCAAGCCCATGCCGCCAATACACTGTTGGGTTCGGCAACTCCTAGTATTGAAACCTACCACAATGTAAAAATTGGAAAATACGGTTTGGTGAATCTTTTGGAACGATTTGGAAAAACGCCACTCCCTGAAGTTCAATTGGTTGATTTAAAAGAAGCTTATTTCAAAAAACAAATAAAAGGGCATTTCAGTGTGGTTATGATAGACGCCATAGCCGAAGCCTTAGCGTTGGGAGAACAAGTGATTTTGTTTCAAAACCGCCGTGGATTTGCACCGGTTATGGAGTGTGTGACTTGTGGACATACACCTCAATGCACCAATTGCAATGTGAGTTTAACGTATCATAAGTTCAAAAACCAGTTGCGCTGTCATTATTGTGGCTATGCAATTGCCAAACCCTCCCATTGCCATGCTTGTTCGAGTACCGAATTGATAACTAAAGGAATTGGAACAGAGCAAATAGAAATGGATTTGGCACAAATTTTTCCCCAAAGCAATATCAAGCGCATGGATCAAGATACGACGCGTGGCAAATACAGTTTCGAAAAGTTAATTGACAGTTTCAAGAATCGGGAAATCGACATTTTAGTAGGTACCCAAATGTTGGCCAAAGGTTTGGACTTTGATAATGTATCGCTTGTCGGAATTATAAACGCCGATAATTTGTTATACTATCCCGATTTTAGAGCGTTTGAACGCAGTTTTCAATTGCTAACACAAGTTGCAGGGCGCGCCGGTCGTTCCGAAAAGCAGGGTAAAGTGATTATCCAAACCTATAATCCGTTACATAACACGATTCAACAAGTGACGCATCACAATTATACAGAAATGTTCAAAGAGCAATTGTATGATCGTCAGATTTACAAATATCCGCCCTACTATCGTTTAATTCGTCTTACACTCAAACACCGTGATTTTGGGAAACTAAAGGAAGGAAGTTTATGGTTGTACCAAGGTTTGAAACAACAAATTGACAGTCCTGTATTGGGTCCCGAGGAACCTGCAATCAACAAAATTCGCAATGAATATTTGCGTACGATTTTGATCAAAACACCGGCCAATCAGTCGGTAACAGGCGTAAAAAAAACTATCCAACGCCTTTTGGATAGTTTTGATACGGTGGCACAATACCGAACGATAAAAGTTACGGTAAATGTGGATTACTATTAAGCGATAGCCAAAGCTTTGATTAAATCATCTTTTTTGTTGCGACTCAACGGTATTTTGGTAACACCAATTTCAGCGTATTTACTGTTGAAGCGCTCTACTTTGTCTATATTAATAATATACGACTTGTGTACGCGAATGAATTTTTCTTTAGAAAGATCCTTTTCAAAAGATTTCATCGTCGAAAGTACCAAGTTGGTGTCTTCTTCGGTTACAACTTTTACATAATCACCATAGGCCTCAATCCACTTAATTTTGTTCGTATAAACCTTAAGTTTTTTAAGATTACTCTTAATGAAGATGTGCTCACCTTCTTCTTCATGGTTTTCACGACGCAACATGTGTTGTTCTAAGGCACGTTTTACAGAGGCGTTAAAACGTTCTAAAACGATCGGCTTTTGTAGGTAATCGGTAGCGTCATAATCGAAAGCCTTGAGTGCGTATTCTGCTTTTGAAGTAATGAAAATTACTTGGGGTTTAACTTTTAAACCGTCAATAAAATCAAAACCACTAATGACAGGCATCTCCACATCCAGGAATATTAAATCCACGGTATGTACGGTCATACAGTTCTTCGCTTCAATTGCATTAGAAAAATCACCTATTAAATGTAAATTAGGATGATTATTTACTAATTTTGCAATTACCATTCGTTGTAATGAACTGTCGTCAACTACTACACAATTTAACTTCATAATTTAATGTTATTATAGATTTGGTTCCGCTAAAGTATAAGGTTTAAATTAAAAAACCTAATTTTTATCGTCTTTTTTTGCACTTAAGCGAATATTTTTAAATTTTGCTTGCATTGTAAAATATTTTCACTAGATTCGCGCCCAATTTGAATTTTTTAATCATTTCTATTATGAAACATTATGAAACTGTTTTCATTTTAAATCCCGTTTTATCTGAAGTTCAGGTAAAGGAAACAGTAAGCAAGTTCGAGGATTTTCTTACTTCCAAGGGTTCTAAAATGGTATCAAAAGAGGATTGGGGCTTAAAAAAATTAGCTTACGAAATCCAACACAAGAAAAGTGGTTTTTACCATTTATTCGAATTCCAAGCTTCTCCAGAAGTGTTAATCCAATTTGAAACGGAATTCCGTCGCGATGAGCGTGTGATGCGTTTCTTGACAGTAGCGTTAGACAAGCACGCTATTTCTTGGGCAGAACGAAGAAGAGAAAAATTAAAATCTAAAGCGTAAGGATCATGTCGACAATCGAACAATCAGCAAAAGGAAAAAAAGACGGAGATATTAGATATCTAACGCCTTTGAACATTGAAACCAACAAAACCAAAAAATATTGTCGTTTCAAAAAATCTGGAATTAAGTATGTAGATTACAAAGATCCAGACTTCTTATTAAAGTTTGTAAACGAGCAAGGTAAAATTTTACCCCGTCGTTTAACTGGAACTTCTTTGAAATACCAAAGAAAAGTTTCTGTAGCTATCAAAAGAGCGCGTCACTTGGCTTTAATGCCTTACGTTGCAGATTTATTAAAATAATAAGGAGAAAAGATTATGGAACTCATTTTAAAACAAGACGTTCAGAATTTAGGTTTTAAAGACGATATCGTAAGTGTAAAACCCGGTTACGGTCGCAACTTCCTAATTCCTCAAGGATTGGCTACGTTGGCTACTCCTTCAGCCAAAAAAGTATTGGCTGAAAACCTAAAGCAAAAAGCACACAAAGAAGCTAAAATTGTTGCTGACGCACAAGCTTTGGCAGAGGCTTTGAAAGCATTAGATATTAAAATCACTGCAAAAGCAGGGGGTGATAAATTGTTTGGTTCGGTAACCAACATTGATATCGCTGAAGCATTAGAAAAAGCAGGTCATACCATTGATCGTAAATTTATCACTAGCGGTACCGTTAAACGTACCGGAAAATACACTGCTAGCGTTCGTTTACATCGTTCAGTGATTGTTGATTTGGCTTACGAAATCGTTGCCGAGCAATAATCTAAATCCCATCACTATTCAATCCCGTTCTTATGGACGGGATTTTTTTTGACCTTTTCCTTATGAAATACAAACGACTGACCAAAGAGCAATTTGAAGCGTTGCATGTTGAATTTGCCAATTTTTTAGCTTCACAATCCATTGATAAAAAAGAATGGGACGAATTGAAAGCGCAAAAACCCGAAGTAGCCGAGCAAGAACTCGATGTGTTTTCCGATTTAATTTGGGAAGGGGTATTGGACAAGGCTTCCTATTTAGAGCATTTTTCTCCCCTACATATTTTTCTGTTCCATTGCCAAGAGAGCTCCATGCATTCCATCATCATCAAAACCAACGTTCCTGGCGTTGATTTTTTACAAAAAGAAGGATTAACATGGTTATCGCAACACCTTTTTACCCCCGAAGTCGAAATTCATACGGGTATGAAAAAGTACGATGGCGAACGCAATCTGGCTTTGTTTAAATTGATTACCCAAGGTGCGATTCTGAGTGAAGGTCAGTTGTATGGTCAGTTGTATGAAATCCTAAATCAATCTTAATCTATTTTCTAAAAAATGGCTACATTAGTCCTGAAAAAAAACAGTATTTATGGAGCCAGCGCAACGTATTTTTCAGTTACGTGAAACTTTAGACCAACACAATTACAACTATTACGTGTTGGATCAACCCACGATTTCGGATTATGAGTTTGACCAATTATTGAAAGAACTCCAAGCGCTTGAAAATCAATATCCCGAATTTTTTGACCCAAATTCTCCCACCCAACGTGTAGGAGGGATGATAACCAAAAACTTTGAGACGATTGTCCATGAATCACGGATGTACTCGCTTGATAACTCGTATTCACGTGAGGATTTGATCGATTGGGAAAATCGCATTCAAAAGATGTTGGGCGCTATTCCGGTACACTATACGTGCGAATTAAAATATGACGGTGCCTCAATCAGTATTACTTATGAAGAGGGAACCTTAGTACATGCTGTCACTCGTGGTGATGGATTTCAAGGCGATGAAATTACCGCCAACATCAAGACGATTAAATCGATTCCATTAAAACTCAAAGGAAATTTTCCACCTAAGTTTGATATCCGCGGGGAAATTATTCTGCCACTGGATGGATTTGAAAAAATGAACCAAGAATTACTTGAAAAAGGCGAAACCCCCTATTCCAATCCAAGAAATACTGCTTCGGGCAGTTTAAAATTACAAGATAGTAGCGAAGTCGCACGACGTCCCCTCGATTGTTTGCTGTACAATATCGTGGGAAATAACCTCCCCTTTCAAACCCAATTTGACGGACTTCAAGCGGCAAGACAATGGGGATTTAAAGTCCCTAATCAATCCAAGTTAGCCCAGAATTTACAAGAGGTTTTTGAATTTATCGACTATTGGGATGTGCACCGTCATCAGTTGCCGTATGAAACCGATGGTGTTGTGATTAAAGTAAACGATTTGCACCAGCAAGAAGAATTGGGTTTTACGGCCAAAGCACCCCGTTGGGCCATAGCCTATAAATTCAAAGCGGAACAAGTAACAACCACCTTAAATTCAATCACGTACCAAGTAGGGCGAACCGGTGCGATAACTCCGGTGGCGAATCTCGAACCTGTGCAGTTGGCGGGAACGATTGTCAAACGGGCGTCTTTACACAATGCCGATCAAATAGTGAAGTTGGATGTACGTTTAGGGGATCAAGTTTTTGTGGAAAAAGGGGGTGAAATTATCCCCAAAATTATTGGCGTTGCTCAACGAGGTCCTGCACTGCATCCTGTAGAATACATTACCCATTGCCCTGAGTGTAAAACCGAATTGATTCGCAAAGAAGGGGAAGCCCAGCATTACTGTCCCAATTACTACGGATGTCCGCCTCAAATTATCGGCCGTATAGAGCATTACATTTCGCGGAAAGCCATGGATATTGAAGGGTTAGGAGGTGAGACGGTGGCCTTGTTGTATACCAATGGATTGGTAGAGGATTATGCCGATTTGTATACCTTGACGGTCGATCAAGTGATTCGATTGGATCGAATGGCTCAGAAAAGTTCGGAAAATTTAATTTTTGGGATTGAAAAGTCGAAAGAAGTTCCCTTCGAGCGGGTTTTATTTGCTTTGGGCATTCGCTATGTGGGGGAGACGGTAGCCAAAAAGTTAGCGCGACATTACAAATCTATTGAAGCGTTGCAAAATGCTTCGGTACTCGATTTGATGTTGGTGGATGAAATAGGCGAACGAATTGCCCAAAGCGTTATTGAGTTTTTTGACAATACCAACAACCAACGCATCCTTCAACGATTGAAGGAGTATGGAATTCAGTTTGCTGTATTCGAGCAATTTAACCCTAATGCCACACAGAAGTTATTGGGTAAAACCTTTGTTGTTTCGGGTGTTTTTGAAAAATTTAACCGTGATGAATTGAAACAGTCCATTGAAGATAATGGGGGTAAAGTAGGGAGTTCGATTTCAGCCAAAACTGATTATGTCATCGCTGGTGCCAATATGGGACCCGCAAAATTTGAAAAAGCAAATCAATTAGGAGTTCCAATTATTTCTGAAGATGAATATTTAACCTTGTTGCATGAAAATTGATAAAATAGCCTTAGCTTTTTTTGTTGTTTTTTCAATCATGGCTTCCCTTTCCAGAGCTATGGAGTGGAATGGTATTTTGTTGTTTTGCAAGCCATTAATCATTCCTTCACTTGCTTTTTATTATTTAGGCAATACCAAAAAAGTTTCTCGAAGTGTTGCACTTTTCCTGATAGTCTGTTTTATTGGTGACGCGATAGCCTTATTTAATTTTGAACAGGAAATACTTTACTTATTAGCTCCCTTTTTTATAGGAAACCTGATTATTGTTCGTTTGGCATTGCGCGAAAGTAAGCGTTTTTATTGGGATACAATTAATGCTATTTCATTAGTATTAGTGTTTTTATTCTTGGGTTATTTATGGGTTACCGTAGTGAGTATTTTCAGGGAAGAAAAGGGAATACTTCCTTTTGCAATTGCCATTTTTGGACTGACGTTGGTAGCGATGAATGGACTGACAACCTACAACGGACTTTATTCGATGAAGTTGTCTAATTTGTTTCTATTAATCACTTCCGTTTCCATTTTGGTTTCACAAGTGTTTTATGTTTTATTTACAATAAAAATTAATCTTATTGTTTTGGATGTATTGCATCATTTGTGCCATTATTTGTCCTATATCTCCCTTGTTCTTTTTGTATTGAATCATCCCAAAAGTAAAGAAATAAACTAATGGCATTATTGAATTCGGAGGCACGCATTTCCATTGTGTTTCATCTTTTTTGGATGGTTTCGTTGCTTGAAATTGCTGCCGAGTTTTTCCAACAACAAACGATTATTTATGGAACCAAGCCGTTGCTTCTTCCCTTGCTGGCTTACTGTTATTTTTTAAAGGCTTCCTCAATAAACAAAGGGTATTTAGTCGCTTTGTTGTTCAACTGGTTGGCTAATATGGCTTTTATTTTTCCTTCTTCTAATTTCCTTTTTTTTGCCACACTTTGTTTTATTGTATTTCGGATTATCATTGTTTTTGAAATCTGGAAATTTGAGTTTTCTCGTGGGATACGATTAAAACCGGTGTTGATGGGATCAGCTCCCTTTTTGTTTTTGTTTTTGAGTGTTATTCATTTGGTTTATACCGATGTAATTGAATACGAATTATATATGTTAATTGCTCAAGCCCTAGTTATGGCATTGTTGGGTGGAATTGCTTTCGGCGCTTATTTTTTAATCCATGATAATGCGAGCAAATTCCTTTTTATGAGTGCTTTATGTTTTGCACTCAATTTATTTGTGCTTGGCGTGAAATTATACTATCTAAATATCGATTATTTAAAGCCTTTCTCTATGATTTTCTTTCTTTTAGGGCATGTGTTTTTATGCAAATACATGGTCTTGACTTCGGATATTTTAATGAAAAAATCAGCTGTAAAGGATATTTATTACAAAAAATAAGTTAATTTTATATAATGAATTCAAGACTTTCACATCAATTAGTATCTGAATTTACGGTGCTCTATTTTAGTAACGGAGGCATTGAATTGGTGGGTGAGTATTTTCGAATCTTGCCTGTTATATACATTTCAAAGCCCATGATTCCTCTTATTTTGTTAGGTATGTACTTTTTGATTTCAAAGCAAAGAAGCTTTGTTTTTGTGGGAATAATGGTTTTTTCCGCGTTGACCAATCTTCTGTTTATCCCCAACACCGTTGAAAGTTTGTTTTATGGAATCATTTGTTTTACCATGCACCGATTGTTTCTTTTGTATTTTATTTTGAATCATGTCAAAATTAAATATTGGCTTGCTTTTATATTGGCAACACTGCCCTTAGCTTTTATCTTTTTTTATCTTTTTGCTGCCAATGATGTGCCCGATAATGCTGTTGCTATGGTGTTTTTTCACAACATCATTGCCGCAGTATTTGGAGGAATAGCCATTTCAGTCTATGTGATGGATGACAACCAAGTACATTCACTTCTTTTAATCAGTATCTTGTTATTTTTGGGCTTGCAATTGGTGATTTATATCGAAAAGTATTACTTAGCTGAGGTTCACTCGCAAATCATGCGTCCCTTAGCGATGTTGTTGAATGTATTAGGGTTTTATGCTTTTTATCGTTTTGCGTTAGCCACCGAATCACCCAATTTCAATCGAAGTACCTTTCGACGCTAACTGTTTATCGTTGGTAAGGTAAAAATCGATACGTCCTAGATTCAAACCGTAGCATCCTACTTGATTAATTAACACTTTTTTCCCTTCACGATTCAACTCAACAACCGGTTTGTCCAAAAAAGTGTGGGTATGTCCCCCGATGATTAAGTCGATGTTTTCTGTTTTTTGCGCCAAAAGAACATCGCAAATTTTTGAAGCATCATCGTTATACTTAAATCCCAAATGGGAAAGGCAAATGACCAGGTCACATTTTTTTTCATCACGTAGCACTCGGGCTGTATCCGATGCAATTTCCACAGGATCCAAGTACTTGGTTTCTTTACTGTTGCGAACATCGACAAGTCCTTGTAAGGCAATGCCTAATCCAAAAATACCAATCTTTACTCCGTCAACCATTTTCAAGGTATACGGCGAGACAAGTCCGTCCAACACCGTGTTTTTCAGGTCGTAATTGGCAGAGACCATCTCAAAATTAGCTTTTTTTAGTTGGGTCATTAAGCCGTCAATGCCGTTGTCAAAATCATGATTCCCAATCGTAGCCACATCATATTCCATCAAGTTCATGAGTTTGAATTCCAATTCGCCCCCATAATAATTAAAATAGGGCGTCCCTTGGAAAATATCGCCCGCATCTAGCAACAATACATTGGGATTTTCCTCCCGAATCATTTTGATGACCGCTGCTCGACGTGCCACTCCCCCTTTATTAGGGTTTTTTGGGTGGTTGGCGGGAAAAGGATCAACATAACTATGGACATCGTTGGTGTGCAAAATAGTTATCTGTTTTGTTTCAGCATTCGTAAAACTACTTAACCCAAGACTTCCTAGCCCTACACAAGCCCCTGCAGCTCCTGTTGTTTTGATAAATTCTCTACGTTTCATGCTGTTTTGTTATTCTTTAATGATAATTCGCGGAGTGGAATTTACCCGTATCGTATCGGTAGCCTTAAAATAATCGATGAGTAAATTTCGGATTTTATAATCCGTTTGTTCCGTTTCCAAGGCTTTGCTAAAAAAGGTCATGTTGTCGCCACCATTGGATAAATAGTCTGAAGTCGCAACACGGTAAATTTTATTTTCGTCCAATGGAATGCCTTGCACTAAAATACTTTCAGCATGGTTATCATGTAAGGTAAAGCTTAAACCCGACAAAGGATGCGGTTTTTTTTCTTGCAGGAGATAATCGACCATCGCGCTAATCTGGGTCCCTTTTAACGCAAGAACCACAACACTATTTTCAAAGGGCATGACTTCATAAGCCGTTCGTGCGGTAACGTCACCCTGAGGAATAACCGCTCGAATTCCCCCATGATTGAGCAAACAAATCGCAGCGGGCGCTGAACCGCGTTGCACCAAAGTTTTATTGACATATTCAAGGGTGACATCGGCCATAAAACACCCGATGTTCGTTTGCCATTTTCCTTTTGATTTGTCTAAAGGTTCGGGATTATAAGCCAACACCGTGCTCAGGTCTTTTTCAATATGTTGACGGTAGGGTTGTATTACCGCTTCGACAGTGGAATCAATCGGCTGGCTCTCTGCTATAGCGATTTTAGTTCCCGTAACCCGCGTGGAAGTCCACGGATTTCGGTGACAAGCCACAAGGATGCCAAATGTTAAGATAAAAACAAAGTACTTTCGCAAGCTGCGATACTTTTTTAGCTTTACCATGTGCAATGCAGTTGAATTTAATTAAATTTGTAGTAAGTAAAAATACTATGTTTTTCCAAAGATTAAAGGACATATCACTTAAAAAAATCGTTAAACGTAAATGGACTGAAATCAAGCAATTGACCTCCAGTGATTTAGTGAAAAAGGTGGGTATTATCTTGGATGAAACTTGCTTTCAGGACAAAGACGCTTTGATTCGTGGGTTAATCAAAAAAGGGATACGCCCTGAAAATATTGAGATATTAGTTTTCCGAGACCATATTTCAAAAAAAGAAACCTTTGATTATCCCGTTTTTTCATACCGCGATTTTAAATGGACGGGGTCGTTTGAAAGTGCCGTTGTGCAACGTTTTATGTCTCAATATTACGATTTACTCATCAATTATTATCCTACTAATAAAGGGATATTGCAATTCATTTCGCAATCAGCCCGCTCTGGTTTTAAAGCAGGTTTTGCCAGCGTAGACAAGAAATTGAATGATTTGATTATTGCAACCGAAACAGAAAATCATTCACAATTCACTGAAGAATTATTTAAATACTTAAAAATCCTTAATAAAATATAGCATGCGAGCATTAATTGGTACCGGTGTGGCGCTGGTAACTCCTTTTCAAAAAGAGGGTGCTGTTGATACAGAAGCACTTACTCGAATTGTCAATTTTCAAATTGAAAACGGAATTGAATATTTGGTCGTTTTAGGCACAACTGCCGAAAGTGCTACCCTGACGTCTGAGGAAAAAGAGTTGGTAATTCAAACCGTAATTCAGGCCAACCAAGGTCGTTTGCCGCTTGTTTTGGGAGTAGGAGGGAATAGTACAGCACAAGTGGTTGATGAGTTGAAGACACGAGATTTATCTGCTTTTACCGCAATTTTATCCGTGTCGCCCTATTACAACAAGCCAACGCAGGAAGGAATTTATCAGCATTTTAAAGCAATCGCAGAAGCCTCTCCCTTACCCATTATTTTGTACAATGTTCCAGGTCGAACTTCGAGCAATATATTGCCAGCTACCGTGATTCGTTTGGCGCAAGAATTTATCAATATTGTGGCCATTAAAGAAGCAGCAGGCGATATTGTACAAGCGATGCAGTTGTTGCAATATAAACCCGCTCATTTTCATGTGATTTCGGGCGACGATATGATCACATTACCGATGGTTTTGGCAGGTGGAAGTGGTGTGATTTCTGTGATCGGCGAAGGATTTCCCAAAGCGTTTTCTGATATGGTACGTTTGGGTTTGAATCGAAAAGTGGATGAAGCCTATGCCATTCATTACCAGTTGGCTGATGCGATTAATATGATTTTTGAACAAGGAAATCCTGCAGGAATCAAAGAGGTGTTTATGCATTTAGGGTTATCCGAGAATACTGTTCGTCTGCCTTTGGTTAACGTTTCTTCCGATTTATCGCAACGATTGAAGCAATTTGTGGATGCATTTCCCTTATAAAAAAATATTTTAAAGCTATACAAATAATACCTACTTTTGCGTTTCGTTTTGGCGAAAGTCGAAAGAACCTATTTCCGAATGAAAAAACGATTGATTCTTAGTATACTTGGATTATTTTTGGTAAGCTGTAGCGAATACCAAAAAGCATTTAAATCGGAAGATACCGAAGTAAAAAAAGCGGTGGCCAAAAAAATGTACGACAAACAAAAGTACAACAAGGCAATACGGTTGTATGAAATCATTGCCCCAGTTTACAAAGGCAAATCGGGAGAAGAGGACATGTCCTACAGTTTTGGGATGTCGTATTACAATACGAAACAGTATTATCTAGCGGCCTATCAATTGGAAGGTTTTGCTTCTTCATATCCCAAAGATCCTCGTGCTGAGGAAGCGTTCTTTTTATCGGCCAAGTGTTTTGCAGAATTGTCTCCAACCTATAGTTTGGATCAAACAGAAACAGATAAAGCCATTTTTAAAATGCAAGAGTTCATTGATCGTTACCCCAATTCAACATTCATGTCTCAGGCGAATGCTATTGCAAAAGACTTGCGCGTCAAATTAGAACGCAAATTTTTTGAAGTAGCCAAACAGTATAACACTATTGGTGATCACAAGGCAGCGCAAGTAGCTTTCGATATCTTTTTATCTGATTTTCCGGGGACAGTTTTCAAAGAAGAAGCACTGTACCTTAAATTGGATTCTGCCTTTCAATTGGCCATTAACAGTGTTCCTTCCAAAATGCAAGAGCGCTTAAACAATGCCAAAGGCGCTTACCAGTCTTTAGTTAAATTTAAAGGCGATTCAAAATTTAAAAGCAAAGCCGACGTTATGTTGGAACAAATTGATAAAGATTTACAACAATTTTCAAAGTCATGAGTAAAATGGATTTAAAAAAGACAACAGCACCCGTAAATACAATTACGTACAACCGTGCTGTTATCGAAGAGCAAACCGGTAACATTTACGAAGCTATTACTATTATGGCCAAAAGAGCTACGCAAATCAATACGGAAATCAAGAAGGAATTGATTGAAAAATTAGAAGAGTTTGCGACGTATAATGATAGCTTGGAGGAGATTTTTGAAAATAAAGAACAAATCGAAGTTTCAAAATTCTATGAGAAGTTGCCTAAACCCCATGCGCTTGCCGTACAAGAATGGGCGGATGGTAAAATTTATCATAAAGACGTATCGAAATAAAAATTGATCCCATGGCAGTGTTGAGCGGTAAAAAAATAGTTCTCGGGGTTTCCGGAGGCATAGCTGCTTACAAATCCGCTACATTGGTTCGATTACTCATCAAAGCAGGTGCTCAGGTCCGTGTGGTCATGACACCTGCTTCTGTTGATTTTGTAACTCCCCTAACGCTCGCCACGCTTTCCAAAAACCCTGTTTACAGTTCGTTCTACAACGACGATGAGGAGGTACAATGGAACAATCATGTGGAATTAGGATTGTGGGCCGACCTAATGTTGATTGCTCCAGCTACCGCCAATACATTGGCCAAAATGGCCCATGGGAACTGTGACAATCTGTTGATTGCTACCTATCTTTCGGCAAAATGTCCCGTTTATTTTGCACCTGCCATGGATCTGGACATGTACAAACATTCCTCAACGTTGGCTTCCTTTCAGTTGTTGCAGCAATTCGGAAACATCATGATACCCGCTGAAAAAGGAGAATTAGCCAGCGGATTATCGGGCGAAGGACGTATGGCCGAACCCGAAAATATTGTGGCATTTCTCGAAAACGATTTACTCGGGAAAATGCCTTTGCACGATAAAAAAATATTGATAACCGCCGGTCCCACTTACGAACCCATTGATCCGGTTCGGTTTATTGGAAATCATGCTTCTGGAAAAATGGGGTTTGATATCGCTGAAGTAGCTGCTTCTTTAGGTGCTACGGTTTATTTGGTTACAGGTCCAACGGCTTTGACCTCGAAAAATGCAGCGGTGAACCGTATTGATGTGCAAACGGCTGAGGAAATGTATACCGCTTGTATCCACTATTTTCCAGAGGTTGATGCGGCGATTTGTGCTGCTGCAGTGGCCGATTATCGACCCGAAGTTGTTGCACAGGAGAAAATCAAAAAATCAGACGAAACATTGACCTTAACTTTAGTCAAAAACAAGGATATATTAGCCGCATTAGGTGCGCAAAAGAAAGCCCAATTTTTAATTGGTTTCGCCCTAGAAACGCAAAATGAAATTGAAAATGCGAAGTTGAAAATTGCGAAAAAAAACTTAGATTTGATTGTGCTAAATTCCCTTCGTGATGCCGGTGCTGGTTTTGGAACACCCACCAACAAAGTAACGCTCATCGATCGGAATGGATCAGTAGAACCCAAGCCTTTACAGTCGAAAGAGGCTGTTGCCCATGAAATTTTGCAAAAAGTAATACAACATTATGAAAGATAAATTGCTCCTTTTATTGGTTTTGATTTTATCCGTATGGACCGTAAATGCTCAAGAAATCAACTGTAGGGTGGTAATCAACTACGATAAAATTACCAATGTCAACACTCAAATATTTAAATCGTTGGAGACCTCTATCAATGATTTTATCAATAAAACGGTTTGGACGGAGAAGACTTTTGAAAACCAAGAAAAAATTAGCTGTAGCATGTTTATTACGATTAACGCGTATGAGAACAACAATTTTGACGCGAGTATTCAAGTACAATCCTCGCGACCTATTTTTAACTCGGGATACAGCTCCAACTTGTTAAATATCAATGATAAAGATTTTCAATTTCAATATGTTGAATTTCAGCAAATGTATTTCAACCCCAACAGTTATGACTCCAACCTCTTGTCGACATTGGCGTTTTACATCTATATTATTTTGGGTATTGATGCCGAAAGTTTTGAGTTGGATAGTGGCTTACCCTATTTCCAAAAAGCGCAAGAAGTCGTCAATTTGGCCATGCCAGCGGGTGGAAAGGGTTGGCAGCAATCGGATCGAACGAATAATCGCTACTATTTGGTAGCCGATTTGTTGTCGGGGACCTTCAAACCC
Organism: Flavobacterium sp.; assembly: GCF_040379285.1. Classification (GTDB taxonomy): domain Bacteria; phylum Bacteroidota; class Bacteroidia; order Flavobacteriales; family Flavobacteriaceae; genus Flavobacterium. Next base: position 60,559 of record NZ_JBEILJ010000003.1, read on the forward strand.
TATTTGGAAGCCATTTATAAGTATCATTTTCAAGGTTTAGATTTGATGCATAAAGACCTAAAGGCAGGTAAAAAGGCGATTGTAGAGTCGATCAACAGTTTGGAAGCATTGCACAAAACACGTCCCAATGCCTTTTTAACGCGATTGTTTTTTGATGCCAAAGCCGATGAATTGGTGGCAATATTGTCAGGTGGTCCAGCCGTTCCTGCCGAAGGAATCGTTGATAAGTTATCGCGAATTTCTCCTCTTAACAGCAGCAAGTGGAATTCAATAAAATTTTAATTGTATCGAAAATACCTAGATGATTACAGCCCTTTCGATAGAAAATTACGCTTTAATCGAAAAACTTTCGGTTAATTTTTCTTTTGGTTTTACGGTAATTACAGGTGAAACGGGAGCCGGTAAATCGATTCTATTGGGTGCATTGGGTTTGGTCTTGGGCAACCGCGCCGATTTATCTGCACTAAAAAATTCAAATCAAAAATGTGTGATTGAAGCGCATTTCTCGATTTCCTCTTATCAACTTCAGGATTTCTTTGCAGCACACGATTTGGATTATGAATCCGAAACAATCATTCGACGTGAAATATTACCCTCAGGCAAGTCAAGAGCTTTTATCAACGATACGCCTGTCAATTTATCGGAGTTGCAAGCGTTGGGCGCTAAGTTAATTGATGTGCATTCCCAACATGAGACGCAAGCGCTGAATGACGACGATTTTCAATTTCAACTCGTTGATGCTGTTGCAGGAAATATCGAAATCGTCACTACCTATCAGCATGCCTTAAAGGCTTATCGAAAAGCACAAACAACTTTACAAGAAAAGCAAGTGGCTCGAGCGCAAGCCTTTCAAGAACAAGATTACCATTCTTTTTTGTGGGAAGAATTGGTAGCCGCTCAATTGATTGCGGGCTCACAGGAAGAAATGGAATCGCAATTGGAGAAGCTAACCCATGTTGAACTGATTCAAACCCAATTGGCTAAAGTCCTCAGTGCAATGCAAAGTGAGTCGTTTGGCGTTGTCGATCAATTGAAAGATTCTAAAAATGCGCTTTCTAAAATTGCCTCTTTTTCACCCGAATACCAACAATTTTTAACACGGATATCGAGTGTTTTAATCGAAATTGATGATATCGCTGCCGAGTTGCATCAAGGGACGGAAGAATTACAAGCCGATCCTGAAACATTGCAAAGCCTTCAAGATCAGTTGCAAACGATTTACACCCTACAAAAGAAGCATCAAGTGCACACCATCGATGCTTTGTTGGAGATTCAAGCGTCGCTTCAATCGAAAATGGTTTCCCTCACCAACTTAGATGACGAAATTGTACAATTGGAGCAGGAGGTGAGTGGGTATCTTCAAGAATTAGAGCAATTGGCCCAGACACTTACACAAAATCGTCAAGCAGCTGTTGGCCCATTAGTTGGAGAAATACAGCAAATTGTAGCCAATTTAGGAATGCCAAATGCACAGTTTGCGATAGAATTTCCAGCGAAAACAACCTTTACATTGCAAGGGAATACAGGAATTCAATTGCTTTTTGCGGCCAATAAAGGCGCCCAGTTAGGTAGTTTGAAGAAAGTGGCTTCAGGGGGTGAATTGTCGCGTATCATGTTGGCTGTTAAAGCGATATTGTCTACAAAAATTCAGTTACCTACCTTAATTTTGGATGAAATTGACACCGGTGTTTCAGGAGAAATTGCCCATAAAATGGGTGAAATCATGCGCGGTATGAGTCGGAATATCCAACTTTTTGCAATTACCCATTTGCCACAAATTGCAGGGAAAGGGCAACACCATTTTAAAGTATACAAAGAGGACGACGATACCCGAACCAAGTCCAATATAAAAGCCTTGAATGCAGAAGAACGAATTCAAGAAATCGCCCAAATGCTTTCGGGAGAATTAGTTACTGCTGCTGCAATCGGGCAAGCCCGTGAATTGCTTAACTAAAAAAATGCCTTATCTTTGGCGAAGTACATAAAACTTTAAATAGAAAAGTATGATTATCGAACCCAGAATGCGCGGATTTATTTGTTTGACGGCTCATCCAACAGGCTGTGCGCAAAATGTAAAAAATCAAATTAATTATGTCAAGGCGCAAGGGAAGATTGACGGAGCAAAACGCGTTTTGGTCATTGGAGCCTCAACCGGTTTTGGTTTGGCTTCTCGCATTACAAGTGCATTTGGATGTGGCGCGTCTACCATTGGTGTCTTTTTTGAAAAGCCCGGTACAGAAGGGAAAACAGCTTCACCAGGGTGGTATAATTCAGCTGCTTTTGAACAAGAAGCTCATGCTGCAGGATTGTATGCCAAAAGTATCAATGGCGATGCTTTTTCGGAGGCCATCAAAGCGCAAACGATTGCAACCATTAAAGCCGATTTGGGTCAGGTTGACTTAGTGATTTACAGTTTAGCTTCCCCAGTGCGGATGCATCCAACGACGAGTGTTTTACATCGTTCGTCATTAAAACCAATTGGAGGAACATTTACCAACAAAACTGTTGATTTTCATACGGGAAATGTAACTCAAGTCTCAATCGAACCCGCAACGCAAGAGGATATTGATAATACGGTTGTAGTTATGGGAGGCGAGGACTGGAGTATGTGGATCGACGCCATGCAAAAAGCAGGTGTACTGTCCGAAGGAGCTATGACTTTGGCGTATTCTTATATCGGTCCTGAGGTGACCAAAGCGGTTTATCGTAATGGAACCATCGGTCGCGCAAAAGATCATTTGGAGGCTACGGCAGCAACCATCACCGAGCAATTACAAGGTCTAGGTGGAAAAGCGTACGTTTCTGTCAATAAAGCTTTAGTAACGCAAGCAAGTTCGGCTATACCAGTTATCCCGCTCTATATTTCTTTATTGTATAAAATTATGAAACGGGAAGGTATTCATGAAGGCTGTATCGAGCAAATGGACCGCTTGTATCGTGCACGTTTGTATGCTGGAACCCCCATTTCAGTAGATGCTGAAAATCGAATTCGTATTGACGATTGGGAAATGCGTGACGATGTACAGGCAGAAGTTGCCCGTTTGTGGGAGGAAGCCAACACAGAATCACTAGGGGATTTGGGCGATTTGGCCGGTTATAAAAATGATTTTCTAAATTTATTCGGATTCGGATTTGAAGGAGTGGACTATTTAGCTGATGTAAATGAAGTGGTATCCATTCCTAGTATTTCCCAGTAATTTTAAACATTAAAATACCAACAGCCTGAATATTTTTTCAGGCTGTTTTTTTTGACTACATTTAACACGCAAAAAATTAAACCTAACAAAGTATTTTATGAAGAAAATTACAATGATTTTAGCGTTGTTGTTTCTACAGTTAGGATTTAGTCAAACGTTAAGTCAATATACTTTTTCACAAAGTAATGGCACGTATTCGGCTATTTCTGGAGGGACTGTCTTAGGAAACACAGCAAGCGATGATGAACGATTCTTGGATCCGGCTGTTCCTCTGGGGGGGAATGCTTTCACAGGTGTGGGATTACCCATCGGATTCAATTTTGTTTTTAATGGTACAACCTATGACCGTTTTGCCGTGAATACCAACGGATGGATTTCTTTAGGGTCTTCCACATTTACGCCGGCCGTGGACATGAACTCCTCTTCATCATATACGCCACTATCTTCAATTTCTACTGTTGTCGCTAGTAATAGAGTGGCTCGAATTGCTGGTTTTTCACGCGATTTACAAGCTCAAGCGGGGTCTGAAATTCGCTATGAATTAATAGGTTCAGCGCCTAACCGTGTTTTGGTAGTGCAATGGAAAAATTATGCAAAGTACTTGGCTTTAGGCGATTTATTCAATTTTCAAATTCGTCTACAAGAAACTACCAATGCTGTTGAAGTTATTTACGGAACAATGACCAATAATGCAACAGCTACTACAGCCGATTGTGGTTTACGTGCTGCACCCAATAATCCAGCTTCTAATTTTTCTAACCGAAGTACTGCTACCGATTGGAATGCGACTATTGCTGGAACTACGGCTACGGCTACAGTATTACTCTCCAATACCATTGCACCAACTTCGGGATTGACTTTTGCGTGGACACCACCTCCTTCGTGTACTGGAGCTCCTAATCCAGGGAATACTGTTGTTCCGAGTGCTACAGCATGTGCAGCTGTCCCTTTTAACGTGACATTACAAAATACTACTTCGGGTTCGGGGGTGACCTACCAATGGTTGGTTTCTTCAGATAATGTTACGTATACCAATGCAACAGGAATTTCAAATGCAGAAACTTATACGGCGTCACAAACTGTGGCAACCTATTATAAATGTGTGGTAACCTGTACCGCTTCTGGCCAAAGTGCTGAAAGTACACCAATTTTAGTTGGCATGACCGCCCCAAATGCTTGTTATTGTGTACCTATTTATACCGTTGGGAAAACCGATGGCGATTTGATTTCAAATATTGTAATCAATGGCACTACTTTGGCAAACAACTCAGGAACGAATCCTGTGAATCCTTCATATACGTATTTTACAGGGCAGCCTAACTATACAGCTGACTTACAAGCAGGTGGAACGTATACTGTTTCAGTAACGGTGGGAACATTTGGCAATCAAAATATGGCCGCTTGGATTGATTACAACGATAATGGAGTGTTTGAAACTAATGAGCGTGTTGGATTTACAACGGCTGCCATTGGCCCCAATGGTACAGCGACGTTTACCATAACTTTAGCATGTAATCCACCGCTAGGAACCCATCGTCTGCGCATTCGTGATGTGTGGGATACGCCCGGAAATACAATTGATCCCTGTGCTTCATATGGTTATGGAGAAACCGAAGATTACGATGTGACGATTACCACCGCGGTAGCTTGTCCTCAACCTTCCAATATCATTACAACAAATGTTACGACTACATCAGCAACTATTGGTTGGACAGCTGGTTGTACTGAAACACAGTGGACAATCTATGTCACTCCTAGTGGAGGAGCAGCCCCTACAGCCGGTAATGGAACTGTTGTTACAATAAATCCTTATGTATTGGTTGGTTTAACCCCAAATACTTTATATGATATTTACATCAGTGCGATTTGTAACCCAAATGAGTCAAGTCTTTGGACGGGTCCGTTTTCATTTCGTACGTTGATTCCACCACCTGCCAACGACGATTGTGCTAATGCAACTGCATTAACAGTCGGTACAAATGTTAACAACATTCCAATTACAACTACAAACGTTTCTGCTACTAACTCCAATCCGCCAGCACCAGGATGTGCTGAATTTGCTGGAGGTGATGTTTGGTTTACCGTGACAGTTCCTGCCTCAGGAAGTGTGACTTTGGAAACTAATGCTTTGTCGGGCAGTGCCGTTACCGATACTGGAATGGCAGTTTACTCGGGGACTTGTGGCGCGTTAACATTACTCGCTTGCGATGATGATAGCAGTACCAATGGTAACTTTTCGTTAATCAGTTTAAACGGATTAAATCCGGGACAAGTATTATACGTTAACGCTTGGGAATATTTCAACGATGCTTTTGGTGAGTTTCTAATAGCTGCCTACGATTGTGCTTCAACAACGCCAGCTCCAACAGGGGATGCTATCGCAAGTTTTTGTGGGAACGGATTTACTGTTGCCAATTTATTTGCCAATGGAACCGCTGTTCAGTGGTATGCAACACCAACCGGGGGTACCCCACTAAGTGCCTCGACAGTTTTGGCGGATGGTGCATCGTATTATGCTTCGCAGACCTTAAATTGTGAGAGTTTTCAACGTTTACAGGTTACAGTGGATGTTGTTCCGCTACCAGTATTATCAGGTGCGTCGCTTACTTTGTGTGATTTGAATAATAATACGAATGAGGTAGTAGATTTGACAAGTGCAATTTCTTTAATTTCCAATGAAACGGGTCTTACTTACAGCTTTTATTTGGATTTATTCGATGCTGAAAATCTCGTGAATGAAATTCCTAATCCTACAGCTTATGTAGCTTCCAATGGCGAGATAATCTTTGTTGTAGGACAAAATAGTTTGGGTTGTACTTCAATTGTTGAATTGGTGTTGGTCGTTACAGCGCCTTCAGCTGCGCCTTCAGGAAATCCAACGCAAGATTATTGTACCAATGGAACTATTGGCGATTTATCGGTTATAGGGACACAAATTGTATGGTATGACAGCGCAACGGGAGGAAATGTGCTTCCAACTTCGATTCCTTTAGTGGATGGCGCTACCTATTTTGCTTCTCAAAATGAATTGGGATGTGAAAGTACTACCCGTTTGGCAATTACTGTAAATGATATCTGTGCTACTACTGTTTGTTTGGATACGCCTAATGGAATATTCCCCACTCAAACGTTTACTCCTGCCTGTATTGGAACGGCACAAGCCATCACCACAGTTGGTTGGGCAGGAGAATATTCCAATGTAAATGTGACTGCTGGGGTACAGTATACTTTCACAAGTTCATTAGCATCGGACTTTATTACAATTGCTAATGCTGACGCTACGTTGGCTTATACTTCAGGGATAACTCCAGTAACATGGACGGCTACTGTGACAGGTGTTATCCGTTTTATTACCCATGCCGATGACCAATGTACTGACAATCAAGAAGATCGAACACGTGCAGTAACTTGTGGAACGCCACCGCCTGTACCCAACAATGATTCTTGTGCAACACCGACTGCGTTGACCGTTGGCGGTGTATATGCCGATCAAGATATTGATACAAGCAACTTAGGCGCTACATTGAGTACTGAAACTCCAGCTCCGCCTTGCGGTGCTCTTGGATTTGCAACGTCAGGAAAAGATGTTTGGTATAGTTTTGTTGTTCCTACCTCAGGAAATGCCACCATTGAAACTGCAGGTACTTCCACAGGGGGTGCCGGAATTGATACCGTACTTCAAGCTTACATTGGCGACTGTACAGTATTAACTGCTGTGGGTTGTGATGATGATGGTGCTCCTGAAGTAGCTGTAGGTCATTCTAGATTAGTTCTCACCGGACTTACGCCTGGAGTTACAGTATTGGTTCGTGCATTCGGGTATAACGGTGGACAAGGTAACTTTGGACTTTCGGTATATGATGCTTCTTTAAACACCACTGGGTTTAACGATGTACAGTTTACCGCTTATCCAAATCCTGTGAAAGATATCTTGCAAGTAACAGCTTCTGAGCCTATTGACCGTATTGAAGTGATTACAATGTTAGGTCAATCAGTTTGGTCACAAACCATTCAAGCTACGGCTTCGCAAATTGATCTTTCGCAATTGCCTGCCGGAACCTACTTAGTTCGTTCCACTGTAAATCAACAAGTAAAAACACTTAAAGTGATAAAACAATAATTTTATCCTAGTTAAACCTTAAAAAATGTCCCGAAGTATCGGGACATTTTCTTTTGGTATCGAGTATATTTGCCAAAAAAATAGGAATGCAGTTTTCGATCATTATCCCTGTATACAATCGACCTGACGAAATCGATGAACTTCTTTCGAGTTTGGTGCAATCCACCTATCCCGACTTTGAAGTCGTTATTGTAGAAGATGGATCCAGTATTGATTGTAAAGCCGTTGTGCAAAAATATGCGCAAAAATTGCAGCTGTCCTATTATTATAAAACCAATTCGGGGCCTGGCGATTCCCGAAATTTTGGGATGCGAGTGGCCAAGGGAGATTACTTTATCATCTTTGATTCCGATTGTATTATTCCACCACATTACATGTCGGAGGTAGTTAAAGAATTAAATTCGAATTATGTAGATTGTTTTGGAGGGCCCGATCAAGCCCTGAAGTCATTTTCCTCGATTCAGAGGGCCATCAATTTTGCCATGACTTCTTTTTTAACTACCGGTGGAATCCGCGGTGGATCGGAGAAAATTGATAAGTTTCAACCCCGTAGTTTTAATATGGGGATTTCCAAAAAGGCCTTCGAAGCCTCACAAGGTTTCGGAAATATACATCCCGGTGAAGATCCTGATTTGTCCATACGGTTGTGGAAAATGGGATTCAAAACACGTTTGTTTAAAAAGGCCTATGTCTTTCACAAACGACGAATTGACTGGGATAAATTTAGCCTGCAAGTCAACAAATTCGGTAAAGCACGGCCTATTTTAAACCGTTGGTATCCCGAATATGCCAAGATTACTTTTTGGTTTCCTACTTTGTTTATGGCTGGATTCTTGGTTTCCTTTTTGGGGTTACTATTTTTATGGGATTGGGGAATGCGAATGTATATGGGGTATTTTGCCCTAATTTTTCTAGTGTCCTCGATTCAAAACCGCAATCCATGGATCGGCCTACTCTCGATTGTTGCGGTGTGGAAACAATTTAAAGGATATGGAAGCGGCTATCTTTTATCCCATTATCAAATCCATTGGCTAAAGAAAAATCCGCAAGAGGCTTTCCCTGAATTGTTTTTTACTACTAAAGAAACCCGTCTCACCGAAGAAATTCATATTCATAAAGAAGCCGAAGAGCCTATTCACAAGTCGGTCGAAAAGGCACTTGATAAATTCATAGCTCCCATTCAGAAAATCGTAGATACCACCCCTGTAAAAACCAAAATTATCGGTTTAACAGGAGGAATCGGAAGTGGGAAAACAACACTTGCCCAGTATCTTATCGCCAAAGGGTATCCAGTGTATATATCCGACCTCGAGGCCAAAAAAGTTATGGATTTTCCCGAAATTGTAGCTCAAATTGCGACTTGTTTTGGTCCTGAAATTTACAATGAAGAACGAAAATTGAACCGTGAGAAGTTGGCGGCCGTTGTTTTTAATAATCCCGAAAAGCTCAAACAACTCAATACCATCGTGCATCCCGCGGTAAAAAAACATTTTGAGCAGTGGCTTATCACACACCAACGCGAACCCATTGTATTTAAAGAAGCTGCCATTCTCTTTGAAAGTGGAAGCTATAAAGATTGTGATGCTGTGATTACTGTAACCGCTCCTTTAGAATTACGCATCGCCCGTGTTTTGAAACGCGATCAAACTACTCGAGAAAAAATTCTACAAAGAATCAACAATCAACTCTCCGATCAAGAACGTGTCGCACGCAGTCAGTATGTCATTCAAAATGAAAATTTTGAAGAAACCAAGCGTCAAATCGAGGGAATCCTCATTTCTTTGAAAAAAAAGCAATAAAACACGCCTGTGTTAATGTTTGGTTAATACATTAACATCCAAAATGTTAAAATCTTAATTTTGAGGTGATGAATAAATTTGTTTTTCGCCTCCTGGTTTTCTTAATGAGTATTTCCCTTTTGGGAATCATTTTGGTACAGGTGTATTGGTTCAATAGTTCCCTTGAAAAAAGCGAAGAACAATTCAAATTTCACGTGAAGCAAGTCCTTGGGAATGTAGCCGAAAAGCTTGAAAAACAAGAAAAATACTCGTTTTTAAATCGTTACAACCAACTCAAGGAAAGTACGGGTAAACTACCTCAAAAAGAAGATTTTTTGGAGTATAAATACGTACAGCGAAACAAAAAAACAAACCAAACAATAATCTACTCCAACAGCATCACGATGGAGGATTATTATATCATGCAGTCGTTCTTTGATAAAAATGATGATAGTACTACCGTAAAAAACTTTACCACAAAGCGAAAAACCACTGTTTTTAACGGTAAAGAATTTGAAGACAAAGGCTTGCAGAATAAATTGACGCCCGATATTTCTATCGAACGCGACGGAACTGTGGATATTCTTCAAGATGTTCAGTTTGAAATTGCCTACAAAGACGTAGCTGCACAAAAACCGATTCAAGAGCGAATTACGGTAGCACAACTCAAGAATTTGCTCAACGCCGAACTCAAAGAATACGGTATCAATACGCCCTTTGAATTTGATGTCTATAGCAACGGATTGGCGACCAAAATCAAATCAGAGCATTTTAATTACGATAAATATTCGACCTATTCCATTCCGATTCTTATCGATAATGACGGTCACAACCGTTACAATCTCTTGGTTAATTTTCCACAAAAGAAGAGGTTTCTCTTCTCCGAAATTTTAGCCATTACCCTTTTGTCCATCGTATTTACACTCATCATCATTATTGCGTATGCCAATGCATTGCATCAGTTGATCAAACAACGTCAGATTTCTGAAATCAAAACGGACTTTATCAACAACATGACGCATGAGTTCAAAACACCTATTGCGACAATCAACTTGGCCCTCGATGCCATTCGAAATCCCAAAGTCATTGAAGATAAAGAGAAGGTTTTTCGTTACCTTCAAATGATTCGCGATGAAAATAAACGAATGCATGCTCAAGTAGAAAACGTTCTGCGTATTTCCAAGCTCGAAAAGAAAGAGCTCGACATTAGCAAAGAACCTCGTGATATCCATGAAATTATTGATGATGCTATTGAGCACGTGAATTTAATTGTAGAAGATCGCAACGGAAGCATTCAAAGTCATTGTGAAGCTACCCGAAGCACCGTGTTACTCAACGATGTACATTTCACAAATGTAATTGTTAATATTTTGGATAACGCGATAAAATATTCTACCGAAGAACCCGTTATAGAAATACGCACTGAAAATATTAAGGATTTTATACTGATTAAAATAAAGGATAATGGGATAGGGATGAGCAAAACCGCTCAAAAAAGAATTTTTGAAAAATTCTATCGCGAACACACCGGTGACGTGCACAACGTAAAAGGACACGGGTTAGGTTTGGCATATGTGAAGCGAATAGTGGACGATCACAACAGTCAAATCTTCGTGGAAAGCGAAAAAGGAAAAGGAAGTACATTCATCATTAAAATCCCACTGATAAACTAGATTACCATGGAAAAAGAGACAAAAAAAATCCTACTTGTAGAAGACGACCAAAATTTTGGTGCTATCCTCAAAGACTACTTAACCCTTAACGACTTTGAAGTGACACTGGCCAAAAACGGTATGGAAGGCTTCGAAAAATTCAAAAAAGATGCCTACGACCTCTGCATATTGGACGTTATGATGCCCTACAAAGACGGGTATACCTTGGCCAAAGAAATTCGTGAGAAAAATAAAGAAATTCCTTTGATTTTCTTAACCGCCAAAACCATGAAAGAGGATGTGCTCAAAGGCTATAAAGTGGGCGCTGATGATTACCTCAATAAACCCTTCGATTCAGAAGTTTTATTGATGAAAATCAAAGCGATTATGCAACGTAAATCGTCCGAAACAAAGGCCGAAAATACCCAGTTCGAATTCACTATCGGAAAGTTTCATTTGAATTCCAAATTGCGTTTTCTTACCTTCCCAGGCGATGAACCCATCAAACTTTCACCCAAGGAAAATGAGTTGTTGAAGCTCTTGGCGTTGTATGTCGAGGACTTGATGCCGCGCGAATTGGCACTGACCAAAATCTGGCGCGATGACAATTATTTTACCTCTCGTAGTATGGACGTATATATCGCCAAATTGCGTAAATATTTGAAAGACGATCCCAATGTCGAAATCCTCAACATCCACGGCGAAGGATTCCGTTTGGTTGTCAAAAAATAATTCCAGTCCCTGTCGTAAGATGGGGATTTTTTTTTGGGCGCTTTTCGGGCTATCTGTTTCAAGCCACCCAACGCCCCAAAGCAAAAAATCCCGAAAACAAGCGCTTCACAAGGTCGCATTGTTTTCGGGGTTTTGCTAGTTGGGCCGTAAAGGCGAACTTTCCACGACTATCCCGGCGCTACATACTGCATCAATCGACCCAGTCCATCGCCAAAGCGAAACAGTTTTTTCCTTCATGCGATACAACAAAGACGCCATTGTGGTGCCCGATTTCGGCTTCTTGACCTAAATGCATTTCCCGCATAAAATTCATGTCAAAAGCCCGCAAACGTCCTTCAAACAAACGATGCGGATCGCAATGATTCAAACACCATTCCAAGTATTTTACATTATTTACATGATTCACTATATCCAAATCAGATAAACGAATGTGATAATGTTCAATCGTGTCAATCGAGCTCGGTAAAGCTATCTTTTGCGTTGGTAAAGCCGTAGCTCGCTCGTCATAGCGCAAAAAATGATCGTTCGGTAAAACCAGCGTATCAGGGCGACGGGTTTGGGTATTCAAAACCGCCCAATAGGTTTCGCAACCCACGCATTTCTCATCTCCGTGCCATAATTCTAAACAACGCGTCGATCGGAAGTTCTCCAAGGCATGAATCCACGTTTTCACCGTTACCGTATCCTGCCAACGGGGTAAGGCGTTTATCTCGACCCGCATCCGACTCAATACCCACGCCTGATGGTGGCGCTGCATGGCCCTATAACTAAGTCCGCCAAGATCGGCATGTGCCCCTGCGGTGAGTTGCAATAGATTGCACAAATCAGTGTATTTCAACATTCCGTTTGGGTAACACTGTAAAAAATTAATGGTCCATTCTTGCAAATAGCGCGACGTAAATTGAGGCGATATAGCCATATTAGTGAATTAAAATGCCCAGCGAAAGCACGAGTTTCTTTCCTTTTCCAAAGTAGTCCTCATCGGCGGGAGACGCCTTGATATCGTCATTGTATAAAAAAGCATAATGCAATCCTACATACCCTACAAAGGTTTTATCAAAACTGTAATTCAGATACGATCCCAAGCGTATTTCTTCCCAACTTTGACGGGCAAGGGTTGTGCCGCTACGCGTGGCACGATAGGTAATCCGACTTTGGCCGTACGCTAGCGTTGGATTTAACACCCACCGTCCGTTAAGCGGATGTTCATATTCAACTTGAAATAGGGCAGTGCTCGATTGAATATGACTAAAATTGCCAATCCGATTCGGATTGTTGTTGCGATAGCCTTGCAATTCCCAACCCACGGTGGCCCTAAAATTGGCTATTTTAACCAGAGACAAGCTGCTGTGAAATCCTAAGGATTCGGTTAAATCGTCGGCAAAAAAATTGGAACCAACCAGCTGAGGATACTGAAATCCAAAACGAAAAGCGGGATTAAAATCAATCCAAGGTTCTTTTTTTACTTTTTGCGCCTGAAGTCCAAGTGTACTCCAAACGACAAGTACCATTACTAAGCATTTTCGTTTCATAAGTTTAAGGTGAAGGTTACATTCGTTTCAGCAATCACAAGGGGTATAGCCAATTCGGACACTTGTTGGGTAAGTCCATTTTTGACTTTATACTGCAACGTACAGGTTTGATTTTTTCGCACTTGATAATCCAACGTAATTGGATCTCCTGAGGTGAGGGTATGAAAATCATAGTTGGGAGTGTAAATCATTCCCGTAAGATTTAATTGCTCCAAAATACTATTGGGATTCACCGTATTGACAACAATAGTCAACGAAACCAAGTCAGAGGCTTTATACCGAACAAGCGTTCCGAGATTCCATTGCAATCCAGAAAAGTTGGATTTATGCAATCCAGTACAAATCAAGGGCAAATAAGTACTGTTTTCTTCAAAAATCAAGTCAGCCCCCTCATTCGGTCGAAATAGCGTTAAGCGGAAAGCACCTTGCCCATCGGTTACAGTTCTGTAGGTAGCGGTGTCATACCCATCGTCACCATACGAAGCTCCGAGGTAGGCTCGCTGGTTTGGGAGCGGTTGGTTGTACGCATCGACAACACGTCCTTCGATATTAATAATAGTTTCTCCGTCATACGGAATGCCACAACTGGCCAAAAACAAGAGGAGTAAGCCACTAAATAAGCGCATAAAACAAGGTTTATAAAGATGATGAATTCAAGCGCTATAGGTTGCGTTGCTTGGTCGAAAAGGGCAACGATTTAACAATTTCTTCCCATGGAGTGGTGTAAGAAAACCAAAGCGTATCAGGATCGCGCTTGAACCAGGTCATTTGTCGTTTCGCAAATCGACGGGTATTCATTTTGATATTTTCAATAGCAGTTTGCAAGTCCACATCGCCGTCAAGATAAGAAAATAGTTCGCGATAACCTACCGTTTGAAGGGCGTTTAAATGGCGTTGCGGGTAGAGGGCACGAACTTCTTCCAAAAGTCCGTCGGCCATCATTTGATCCACTCTTCGATTGATACGGTCGTACAATTCGTGGCGTTCGGCTTCCAATCCGATACAAATCGACTGAAAAGGACGTACCTTTTCTTTTTTTCCAATAAAGGAGGAGTAGGGTTTTCCCGTGCCTAAGCAAACTTCGACAAAACGTTTCATCCGTTGTGGATTTTGTAGGGTTTGCGTATTTTCAGCGGCCAATTTGTTGAAGTACTGGGGGTCTAACCTTTGCAATGTTTCCTGCAAATAGGCCAAACCTTCTTCCTTAAATCGTTGGTTTATCGTTTCTCGAATTGTCCCCTCTAGAGTTGGAAATTCATCAAAGCCGCGCAAGACCGCATCAACATAGAGGCCCGAGCCCCCCACCATAATTTGAATCGGATTTTTTTGAAACAGTTGGTTTAGCAATTGCAATGCTTCTGTTTCAAAGTTGCCCACATTATAGGTGTCCTGTATCGAAATATGTTGGATGCAATGGTGGGGTACGGCTGCAAGTTCTTCGGGGCTAGGAACTGCGGTACCGATGCGCATTTCTTTGTAAAATTGACGGCTGTCACAGGATAAAATTTCACTGCCAAAATGCTTCGCCAATGCAATGGCCAGAGCTGTTTTCCCGATGGCGGTGGGACCGATAACCGTAATTAAAAGAGGTGGCGCTTGCATGGGTTCAAAGGTAGCAAAATGGTTCTATTGACAGGTAATTTTGGTTTGGATGCGACTTACAATTTTTACCTCAAACCAAAGGTTAACCAACAAAGAGGGGAGATGTTGTTTTTCAGTAGCCCTTCAAAAAAATTAAAAAGTGAGCACTTTCAAGACTTTATGACGGCGTAAATAGCCCTGAATTATAGAGCGGGTATCCCGATTGTTTTGCATAGGGATGATAAGATTTTTTAAAATCTCGAGGTTGTGAATTTGGTAATTCAAATCGTAAAAACAATAGCCTTTGTAAATACCATTTTCAATCAAAACAGCACTGCGTTCGTCGGTACGTCGGCCGCGATCGATAACCACAAGGGTTTGGTTACCCAATTGCGTTTCTTCAAGGTAGGCTTCGACACGAGCGTTATAACTATCGGGGGATTCGGCACCGATACAAGCCCCAGTGCACTCTTTGATTTTGTATTGAAAGCAACTGTTTTGGGTTTCATACAACCCATTGATTTTTTGGCAAAGTTGGAATTTTTCGGTGATGCGAAATAGATAGTTTTTACCCTCTTGAACACTACTGAAAGCCGTAATTTCTTTTTTTCGCCCATCGGCTTTTTGAAGTAAAAGACTTAAATACCCTTGATCGTTAAGGACTTCATACAAGGCCCACTGAAAAATACTTTTGCGTTGCGCGCGGTTGTAAATGGGTTTGTTAATCTTGATTTCTTCGCTTTCTTTAAGCAAAGCAATGAGTTCGCTGCCCGTCTCTTCGTAAGTGACGGCAAACACTTCGCGTTGAATTTTTTTGCTTTTGCTGGTGGTGCCCGTAAAATGTTGATTAACCCGTTTTTTGATGTTTTTACTTTTCCCGATATAAATCAAATCGCCATTTTCATTGTGGATGTAATAAATTCCTGTCTTCGTAGGCAAGGCTTCCACTATATCGAGAAGTTTTGGGGAAAGTCCCGACTTAATTTCGGTTTTCACCAACCCTTTGAGAATTTCTTTTTCGGTGTCTTTGGCGAGCAATAGTTTAAATAATTTCACGGTAGCCATCGCATCACCACTCGCACGGTGTCGGTCGGCCATAGGGATGCCCAAGGCACGAACTAATTTTCCAAGACTATACGATACTTGATCGGGAATTAATTTTTTGGACAATTCCACCGTACATAAGGTGGGCCGTTTAAATTCGTACCCCAATCGCTGGAACTCCGTGCGGAGAATGCGGTAATCAAAAGAGGCATTGTGCGCAACAACGATACAGCCTTCGGTAATTTCGATAATGCGTTTGGCAATTTCAAAAAATTTGGGAGCACTACGAAGCATAGCATTATTGATACCCGTTAACTTCACTACAAAGGGTTGGATGGGTATCTCGGGATTGACCAAACTAATAAACTGATCGATAACCTCATTTCCATCAAATTTGTAGATAGCAATTTCGGTAATGCCTTCTTCGTTGTATTGGCCGCCGGTAGTTTCTATGTCGAGTATTACGTACATTTTTTAATATCAATGTCAAAAATCAATGTCAAAAATCAATTTCAAAAATCAATGGCAATATCAATGTCAAAAATCAATTTCAATATCAATTTCAAAAATCAAATAGAATCTTTAAAATTTAAAAAATTGAATTTTTTGATTGTCATTGCTATTTATAAATCATTTTTTGTTCATTATCATTTTGGAGGCAATTGCAAATAATTCTTCAACTTCTTTGAGTAATAAAATTCTAATATTTTCATCACCTTCTTTAATGTAGTCAAAAATTTTTAAAAGAGTTTCTAGATTCTTTTAACTCTTTAACTGCTAAACTAACTTTAAAAACAAAATCCTTATTGCTAATAGTACCCTGTGCTTCACCAAAATTCAATGAAGAACTTCCAGAAGATCTGATTAATTGATTTTTATAATATTTATTTTCAAATGATTTGTTCAAATTTCTAGTAAAGAAAATACATTCTCCCGCAAAACGAACTAATCTATCTTCAAAATTGAAAATTTTATCATTAAAAACATTGTTTTCCTCCATAATAAACTAAAAGAATTTTGCAGCAAACATCGCCATCGCCATTGTAATTTACATTTCCATTGCCATTGATATTGTAATTTCCATTGCCATTGTCATTGCTATTGTAATTTACATTTCCATTGCCATTGATATTGTAATTTCCATTGCCATTGTCATTGCTATTGTAATTTCCATTTCCATCGCCATTGATATTGTAATTTCCATTGCCATTGTCATTGCTATTGTAATTTACATTTCCATTGCCATTGTCATTGATATTGTAATTTACATTGCTATTGCGATTGCCATTGCCATTGCCATTGCCATTGATATTGTAATTTCCATCGCCATTGTCATTGCTATTGTAATTTACATTTCCATCGCCATTGTCATTGCTATTGTAATTTACATTGCTATTTCCATTGCCATTGCCATTGCCATTGTGATTACCACTTTTATCTTTTTCCAAAAATGCTACTCCCAATTCGTACCATGGTACTACCGCAGTCTATAGCGAGTTGATAATCGCCGGACATCCCCATGGAAAGAGTTTGTAGTTGAAAATTGGGCCATTGAACCGATTGGTACTGGTCAAAAAGCGATTTTAAAAATTGGAATTCTTTTTGAATTTGTGCGTTGTCCTCGGTAAATGTGGCCATTCCCATGAGTCCGATGACCTTTATATTTTGCAGGCTATGAAATGACGCTGCGTTTAGAATCGCTTCGAGTTCGCTAGCATCCAAGCCGAATTTGGTCTCTTCTTCGGCAATGTGGATTTGGAGTAAGCAGTCGATAACACGGTTGTTTTTTGCCGCTTGTTTGTTGATTTCTTGCAATAATTTCAAACTGTCTACGCCGTGTATTAATGTCACATAAGGGGCCATGTATTTGACTTTATTGCTTTGTACATGACCTATCATGTGCCATTCAATGTCTTTGGGAAGTTGTTCCCATTTTTCGGTCATTTCTTGGATTTTATTTTCACCAAAAATGCGTTGCCCTGCTTGATAGGCTTCCAACAGGTCTCTTACGGGTTTGGTCTTAGACACCGCTACCAACGTAACTTCTGGTGGAAGTGTGGCTTTGATGTTTTGGATGTTTTCGGCGATGCGCATAGCGTTTGGGGTTATAATTCATAGACCAGCAGGCCACTTCGAAATTTAGGTTCGATATACGTACTCTTTGGAGGCATAATCAATTTTTGATCGGCCAAGGCTTTGATTTCAGAAATATCGGAGGGGTAGAGCATGAATCCCACTTCAAATTCTCCTTCGTCGACCAATTCTTTCAAATTAAGCAACGATTGTTTTCCCGGCAAGTATTCAATGCGTTCATCATTGCGAAGATCTTCAATACCCAAAATGGGATGCAAAACATAATCGTACAGAATTTGTGCGTCCAAATTTTCTAAAAGTCCAGCATTGGGATGCTCTTGTTTATAAAATAAGGCGTAAAAAATACCATCCAAATACATCCCAAATTCAAACTTATCCTGAGGTTTCCACAATTCTTGTCCTTTGGGTTTAAGGATAAAATGGGTCTCCAATGCTTCTAGAAATGCTTCTAGGGAATGGCCGTTTAAATCTCGAATGATTCGATTAAACTCGTAAATTTTTACATTGCTTTCGGCGATCAAAAAACTCATAAAAGCATTTACATTGGGATGGTTTTCATCGCCTACTTCATCATACAGCAATTCAGCCGAAGCCGAACGGTGGTGACCATCAGCAATATAAAGTTCGGGTATGGCCTCAAATTGTGTTTGAATCCATTGGATTTCCTCAGGGCGATCGATGCGCCAAAGCGTATGTTTCTCTTTGTTGGTTGTCGAAAAATGGTAAAGCGGTGCCTCTTGTTTTTTCTTGTCAATCCAAGAATTTATCGCCTGACTGTCAGGATAAGTAATCAATACGGGTTCGGTGTTAAATCCGGTTTGATGCAGATAATCTTTAAACAACTCTACGCGGTATTGTAAGGTGTCTTCGTGTTTTTTGATGACCTCTTTTTTATATTCCTCAATCAAAGTGCCTCCTACGATGCCCGTAAAGGTTTGATTTTTCGTTTGAATCTCATACAAATACAAAGCAGGCGTGTTTTCGGAGACGAAAATGCCATCCTCTTTGAAGTCCTGATATTTATGCGCCACGCCTCTGAACCGTTTGTCTAAGGTAATTTTTTGGGCATACATATAGGCTGGATTGATAACGTGCAAAAACGAATAGGGATTAAAATTGAGCCATGCTGCCAATTCAGCCGGACTGTAATCGTCGTAATTTCGGCACGTCACTAAGGCAACTTTATCCGCTACGGGTCGAACCGCTTTGAAAGGGAGCAAGGTGGACATTATGAATTATGAATTATAAATTATGAATTATGAGTTAGTTGTTCTAACGACTAAAGTCTAAAGTCCAACGTCTCATCGCTACTTCAAAAACTGCTTAGCGACTTTTTCCGCTTTTTTACTTTCGTTGTAATCGTAAAAGCCTTCGCCTGATTTCACACCCAATTTACCCGCCATTACCATATTGACTAGTAAGGGGCAGGGGGCGTATTTCGGATTTTTAAAGCCGTCATACATGACATTCAGAATGGACAAACACACATCCAATCCGATGAAGTCAGCCAATTGCAAGGGTCCCATCGGGTGTGCCATACCTAGTTTCATAACCGTATCAATTTCATAGACGCCGCCCACACCATTGTACAAGGTCTCGATGGCTTCATTGATCATAGGCATTAAAATTCGGTTGGCGACAAAGCCGGGATAATCGTTAACTTCAGTGGGAATCTTACCTAATTGCGCCGATAAATCCATGATAATTTTGGTTACTTCATCGGAGGTATTGTACCCGCGAATAATTTCCACCAACTTCATAATCGGTACGGGATTCATAAAATGCATCCCTATGACACGTTCTGGATGCACGACTTGTGCCGCGATTTGGGTGATGGAAATGGAAGAAGTATTGGTGGCTAAAATGACATGGTGCGCACACAAATCACTTAATTGTTTGAAAATATTCAATTTTAAACCTACATTCTCCGTAGCGGCTTCAACCACCAAATCAACTCCGACCACACCATCTTTCATGTCGGTATAAGTAATTATGTTGCCAATGGTTTTGTGTTTGTCTTCCTCAGAAATGCTTCCTTTGGCTACCATACGATCCAAATTGGTGGCGATGGTTTGCATGCCTTTTTCCAAAGACTTTTCAGAAATATCAATCAATTTTACGGTGAATCCGCTTTGTGCAAACGTATGAGCAATGCCATTTCCCATCGTTCCTGCACCGATAACTGCAACTGTTTTCATTCGTGTTTTATCTTAGTTTGTTTTTGTTTTTGTTTTTAAAATGAGCCTCTTATTTCTGACGCTCCATCGCTTCAATAATTTGGCAAGCGACCCGTAATGCCTCGGTTCCGTCTTCTAGGGTAACAACAGGCGTAGTATGGTTTTGAATGGCCTCTGCAAAGGTTTCCAATTCCTCCAAAATAGCATTGTTGGGGGGCACAGCAGGATTATCGAAGTAAATCTGTTTCCGTTCGCCCTCCGCATTTTGCAAAATCATATCAAAATCCCCCGGATTTTCAGGAGCTTCTTTCATTTTTACGACTTCACAAACTTTATCGAGGTAATCCACTGAGATGTAGGCATCTTTCTGGAAAAAGCGCGACTTACGCATGTTTTTCATCGAAATTCGACTCGAAGTAATATTGGCAACGCAACCGTTTTCAAATTCCAAACGGGCGTTGGCAATATCGGGCGACTGACTTAATACCGATACGCCACTAGCATGTACCGCTATCACTTTTGATTTTACGACACTTAGAATCGCATCGATATCGTGAATCATTAAATCCAAAACTACAGGCACATCGGTTCCCCGCGGATTAAATTCTGCCAAACGATGGGTTTCAATAAACATGGGATTCTCAATTTTATCCCGAACGGCTTGAAATGCGGGGTTAAAGCGCTCCACATGACCCACTTGCCCTTGAACACCATATTCTTGCGCTAAAGCAATAATTTCTTCGGCTTCGGCCACCGTAGTAGCGATGGGTTTTTCGATGAATACATGTTTCCCCGATTTAATAGCTACTTTGGCACATTTATAATGCGATAAGGTAGGTGTTACAATATCGACAACATCCACCGCGTGAATCAGTTTGGCGATGGTTTCAAACCGGTGGTATCCCAATTCGGCGGCTATTTTTTCAGCATAGTCAGCATTTTCATCATAAAAGCCTACCAATTCGTATTTTTCAGATTGTTGTAAAAGTCGTAAGTGAATTTTTCCTAAGTGGCCTGCACCGAGAACGCCTACCTTCAGCATAGTTTGATATTTTTATCAAAAGTAGCAATAAATCAAAAAACAATCATGGGCAAGAGTCAGAAAATATTCTCGATTTTTTGCCCCTTTTTTCAGGTGCTTTTCCATTTGCAACTTGGCAGATTTCCGTGTACTTTTACGCTCGAAAAAATAGTTTTTGTGAAAGACACCCCAAAACATCAAGGCATGCGTAATCAATTGGTTACCCAATTACAATCCAAAGGAATTAGTGATACTGCCGTTTTGGAAGCCATTCGACAAATTCCACGCCATTTATTTCTCAACTCCTCTTTTGAAGATTTTGCCTACCAAGACAAGGCATTTCCCATTGGCGCTGGACAAACCATTTCACATCCCTATACCGTTGCTTTTCAATCGCAAGTGCTACAAGTTCAAAAAGAACACAAGGTCCTTGAAATCGGAACGGGGAGTGGGTATCAAACGGCCGTGCTATGTAAATTGGGTGCCAAAGTATATTCGGTAGAACGTCAGAACGAACTTTTCAAAGCCACTTCCTTACTCCTTCCCAAGTTGGGTATCCGCCCCAAGCATTTGTCGTTTGGCGATGGTTATAAAGGACTGCCTCTACATGCGCCTTTTGACCGTATTATCGTTACTGCTGGAGCCCCTTCGATACCCCAAGCCTTGCTGGCACAGTTAAAAATTGGCGGTCGACTTGTCATTCCCGTAGGTGAAAAAGAGCAGGTGATGACCTTGTTGATCCGAAAAAATGAAACCCAGTTTGAAAAGCACGAATTGGGTGAGTTTAAATTTGTTCCCTTACTGGAAAATAAAAATTAAAAAGATATTCAATTTTCTTTCTATATTGGCGTTCTATTAGAAACCAATTTATTTTATGAAAAAAATTGTAATTATCTGCCTGGTATTGGTACAAACTCTTACAGCCCAAACTTCAGAAAAAAAAGTATGGGATTTACTACTCGCCAACAAGCGAGAAGAAGCACGGAAACTCTTTGATAAAGAGTTGAAATCCAAGAAAGAAACGCAAGCTGAGTATTTAATTCTTGATGCGATTTTAACGCACGAAATGGGGCAAATGTCCTTTGATGACACTTTTGTAAAACAATTTCTAGCGACTTGTAAAGATCGTGCGTATTTGTACCCAATTTTCTACAAACCCTATGTGATGGACAGTCCCAATGGGAATGGTTACAACGAGTACACGTACAAAAAGATTGATTTACTCGCAGCCCATCCCTTGTTTGGAACAGACCCTATAGTACTTTATTTCAAAGCCATCTGTGACCGTCGACGTCGCGATTTTGCGGGTTTTGAAAAAGCTATTGCCCAATTGAAAGCGCTTGATTCTTGGCAATACTGTGGGGTATTTGAAAACCTAAATGACAGTGGTTTTGATACGGAATATGAACCTGAAACCTATGCCAATAATGACAAATTATTTGATGCCAACAGCAACGGAAAAGTAGGCTGGTACAACCCTGTTGACCTCGATCGAGAAGGGTATCATATTTTTAATAACGAAGCAGAGTATGGCGATGGAATCATGTACGCCCAATTGTTTTTGGACAACCCCAAAGCGCAAGAAGTGTATTTGAATTTTGGTGCAAGTAGTTCGATCAAGTTTTTCCTCAACGATACCGAAATTTACAGCAATAATGATGTTGACGCAACTGACATGAATGCGTTTCGGATGAAGTTTACCTTGCCCCAAGGAATGAATCGTTTGTTGGTGAAAATTTCTACGGATGGATCTAACGACAATTTCTTTGTATCGCTTTTGGACGCTCAAGGAAATGAAATTCAGGGGTTGAACAAATACAATACGTTTAAGCCCTATCAAAAATCAACGTTTGAGCAACTCAATCCTATTGAATTGGAAGTGGAACATGAAGCCTTTTTTAAACAAAAATTGGTTCAAAATCCCGATAATGTTTTATACAAAATTTTGCTATTAGAAGCGTACAATAACAATAGTAAAAACGAACTAGCGACCGATATTATTGAAGAATTGACTAAGCTTTATCCGAAGTCTTCCTTGATACAAGTGATGCAAATTGCCAATTTGAACAATCGCGAGGAAAATCAAAAATCGGAAGAGGTAGCCAAAAACATTGAGGTCAATGATGAAGGATATTATTACAATTTCTTGATGAAAGTGCAAGACAGCGATTGGTTGCGGTCGACTTCAATTATCGAATTGGAAAAGTTTAGAGAGAAATTGAAATCCGTAAAATCGGAAGCAATCAACACGGTTTTTGATTTTATATTGGCATCACGGAAATCCGATTTAAATCAGATGACCACCAAATTGGAAGAATTGTTTTCTAATTCAAATTACAACGAATTTTACATCACTTCTTTTATCAATGTATACGAACGGTTGAAAAACGATAAAAGTAAAGCAATCGCCATGATGGAGGAAATGCTGACCAAGCGGGAGAATTTTACCGCGCTAAAGAATTTGATTTCTTACTATGACGATGCCAACCGTAAAGAAGATGTGATGCGTTTGACCAAAGAAATATCCGACCGTTATCCTTTCCATAACGGATTGCGCGATGATTATGCCGATTTGTTAATCAAAGAAAAACGCTATGATGAAGCGATGGTAGAAATTGATCGGGCGTTACAAAACTTCCCGTATTCGTTCCGTTTGATGCAGCAAAAGGGAACCATTTACAATAATCAAAACAAACTCAAAGAAGCAGAGGTGTATTTCCGTAAGTCTTTGATCCACAATTCGGGAAATAGTAATTTGCGTAAACAGTTGTATGATATGACCAAAACACCCGATGAAATCGAGGAAGTGGCTTCCAAAGACATTAATGAAATTATCAAAAAACGACGCAATACGACTTTAAAAGGCGATTTTGGGGTAACCGTTTTGTTGGACGAATACATTGTCAACGTACTTCCTGAAGGAGGTCGTAAGTCAAAAGTGACTTACCTGTATGAGATTACTTCCGAGCAAGGAATCGAGGAAATGAAAGAATACAATATGCAATCGTATCGCAATTCGCTTTTAAAGTCGGAGGTAGTGAAACAAGACGGTACAATTGTTCCTGCCGAAGAGGGTAGTGGAACTTTGGTATTCACCGATTTAAAAGTGGGCGATGTGATTTACATTCAATATGAGCGTTATGAAAACTCGTATGGACGTTTTTACCGCGATTTTGATGTTTCCTGCTATTTCAATAGTTTTTATCCTGCAGTTGAGGTGATTTTTGGGATTATTTATCCGCAAGACGTTCAGTTTTTAACACATTTTTCCAATGGAAATGTGACTCCTACGCAAAAGAAAATTAACGGAAAGAACCTCACGTTGTACCAACGCACGAATGTTCCCGCGATGCCTTTGCAAGAACCCTATGCCGCCGATAATTCGGATTTGACCAATACGATTCGCATTGGAACGATTAAGAGTTGGAAAGAAATAACGAATTGGTATTCGGATTTGGTGAAAAAGCAATTGAAGCAAGATAAAGTGACGCGTAAAACGTTTGCCGAAATTTTCCCAAAAGGAGTAACAGGGATGTCTCAAGAAGCTATTGCCAAAGCGATTTACACCTATATAGAAAGCAACATCAAGTACAGCTATCAAGATTTTCGTCAAAGTGGTCACGTGCCTCAAAAACCATCCAAAACAATCACCACGAGGTTGGGCGATTGTAAAGATGTCTCCACCTTATTTGTGGCTTTGGCGGAGCAAGCAGGATTAAAAGCGAATTTGGTTTTGGTGATGACCAATGATAACGGATTTTCTTCCATGGCCCTTCCTACCAATGAATTCAACCATTGTATTGTACGAGTGACTTTGGATGGTAAAGATCATTTCTTGGAATTGACCGATAAGTATTTACCTTTTAAAGCGTTGCCTAGCAGTTTGTATACGGCCAATGCTTTGGTAATTTCATTTGACAAAGCGGAGAATGAAAAGTCCCAAATTATTCGTATTCCTTTTGACAATGTCCTTCGCAATGTGGCGCGCGCCAAAACCGAAGTGACTTTAGATGAAAATGTAAAAACCTTTGTCAACACATTTACCGTAGAAGGCGCCAACAAATCGTATTACAACGAATTGTTCTCCGACGCGACTACTGAAGACATTCGCAAAAAGCGTATAGAAGAAGATTACAACAATAAATTGAAGAAAAATGTAACCTTCCAAAGTGCAAAATCTATTCAAAACGATACGTTTGAAAAAGGAATCACATTTGAAACGCGTTTTACCATAGCCGAGCGTTTACAAAATGTAGGGAACTTAAAAATTACGGAAATTCCCTTCTTGGATAAAGTGTATACGCGCGATATCGTGGCTCTTGACAAACGCAATTATCCAATTCAGTACTTTAAGTATGAAAATTCAAATGCCTACCACAGTGAGGTTATTTTGACCATACCTGCGGGCAAAAAATTTTCGGAGATTCCCGAGAGTAAATCGTATCAATATAAAGGACACTCGTATAGCGTCCGCTTTGAAAGTGTGAGTCCGAATGTGTTAAAAGTAACCCGTGATGTGACCTTGGATTGGAATGATATTGACACGGCCGAATACCTCAATTACAAAAAGTATGTAGAAGATGTGATTGCCGCAGAGGAGCAAATCGTAGGCTTCAAGTGATATATAAAAACCGTCTTTGGTTGTGAAACGGCTTCATTCTTTTTTTAAGAGGTTATGTTTTTGCGTAAAATAAAGGCAGCTAACAACGCAATCATCAATCCAAATGGAAATATTTCTGAAAACGTTATCCCAAAACGAAATAATGGATTTTTGTAGTTTTCTGCCATTTCTGAAACTTTATTTAATTCCGTTTGAAGCGCTTCGCCTGTTAAACCAGAAGCCTTGAGTTGCGCAATTTGATCGGCAGAAAAATGGTCCATGAAGTTAGGAAATACCCATTGAAATTCAAGCATCCACACTATTGTATAACTGAGTGAGGCAATGACTGCAATACTAAGTCCGATTTTTAGTGCTTCTAAGAAGGGAAGATGTCCTAAATGATCTCTTTTGTAACGTTCTAATGCAAAATAAATGGCTGAAAATCCCAGCAACATGCCAGCAAAACCAATGGCCATGGAAGCCGGTTTTTGATTGTAATGTGCATACAAAACCGTTGAAATGATCATGCATACTACAATAATGAGGGAGGCGATTATACTGTAGCGTAAAACATATTTTTTCATACATTGTTTATTTTGGTTGGCTCATGTAAACGTACAAAAAATATGATTTGGTCAAAATGCGTTTCCGAATGAATTTATTCTCAACGGTTTACCACTTTGGTATGGGCAAAGGCATCATAAATTCCCGAGCGGTTTTTATTGAGGAGTATCCAAAGGAATCCCAAACCAAAGCACAAATAGGCTGGAACTTTTAATACATTTCGCTTAAGGGATTGTCCCCAGCTCAGGGGCTCATTCATCCCATTGACCACTTTGATGCCCATCAACCTTTTGCCCCACGTACCCTGCCATGGGGATGCTTCCAATAGAAAACACATCAAAGCCCAAAAACCAAAACTATGCAGGCGAATTGCACTTCGAAGGGTCGCGTACCCTTCAGGATTCTCTTTTTTCAATTGGACATCAAAAATCGAAAATCCATGAACCCAATGGTAATAACATAAAACCAAAATCATGATAGGGATAATGTCAACGAGGTAGGCGGCTAAACGTTTTCCGTTAGAAGCGGTGGCATAGAGTGAATATTCCATGTTTTTTTTGTTTGAAAAGTACAAATTTAAACGCAAAAAATAAACCTAACCCACACCGAAGTGCACGTTAGGTTTTCAACTAAACCAACCTTTTTATTTTTACTTATTGATTGCGGAAGACCAATTTACCATCGAAGCTATCCAATAATATGATGCTGTCGGTGGTGATAGTTCCGGCTAGAATTTCTTTGGACAATTGGTTCAAGACTTCGCGTTGCACTACCCGTTTTACAGGGCGTGCGCCAAACTCAGCATCGTAACCTTTGGTTGCCAAATAATCGACCGCCTCGGGTGTTGCATCCATGGTGATGTGTTGTTGCGCCAACATTTTGGTCACGTGTTTCAATTGCAAGTTAACAATTTGACGAATGTTGTCTTGGGTCAAAGGCGTGAACATGACGATTTCATCGATACGGTTCAAAAACTCGGGGCGCACGATTTGTTTGAGTAAGCCCAGCACTTCGTCTTTGGCCAATTCGGCTGCCGTTTCTACGCTTCCTTTGAGGTTTTCAAACTTCTCTTGGATGATGGCACTACCCATATTGGAGGTCATGATGATAATGGTGTTTTTGAAATCAGCCAAACGACCCTTGTTGTCGGTTAAACGTCCTTCGTCCAAGACTTGCAATAAGATGTTGAAGGTATCAGGATGGGCTTTTTCGATTTCGTCCAACAACACCACACTGTACGGTTTTCTGCGCACGGCTTCTGTCAATTGGCCCCCTTCGTCATATCCAACATAACCGGGTGGTGCACCTACTAAACGGCTCACACTGTGGCGTTCTTGGTATTCACTCATGTCGATGCGGGTGATGGCATTTTCATCGTCAAACAAGTATTCGGCTAGTGCTTTGGCCAATTCGGTTTTACCAACACCGGTGGTTCCTAAGAATAGGAAAGAACCAATAGGTTTTTTGGCGTCTTGCAATCCGGCCCGACTACGACGCACTGCATCGCTTATGGCGGCAATCGCTTCTTCTTGACCCACGACGCGTTTGTGGAGTTCGTCCTCCAATTTCAACAATTTCTCGCGTTCGCTTTGCAGCATTTTGGTAACGGGAATGCCAGTCCATTTGGCTACTACTTCGGCGATATCATCATGGGTAACTTCTTCTTTGATTAACGAATCGCCCTTTTGATTTTCTTGCAATTGGGTTTGCAACGCATTGAGCTGTTCTTGCGCTTCTTTGATTTTTCCATAGCGCAATTCGGCCACCTTTCCGTAATCACCTTCTCGTTCGGCACGCTCGGCTTCCAGTTTATAGTCCTCGATGCTTTGTTTTACATTTTGGATGTTTTCTACGACTTCTTTTTCCGACTTCCATTTGGCGAAAATCTCATTGCGCTCTTCTTTTAAGTTGGCCAAATCCAAGCCCAAGGACTTTAATTTGGTTTCGTCTTGCTCGCGTTTGATGGCTTCAATTTCGATTTCCAACTGCATGATTTTACGATCCAATACATCCAATTCTTCGGGTTTGGAATTGATTTCCATGCGAAGTTTGGAAGCGGCTTCGTCCATCAAGTCGATGGCTTTGTCGGGTAAAAAACGATTGGTAATGTAGCGCTGTGATAATTCCACCGCCGCTATAATCGCATCGTCTTTGATACGCACCTTGTGATGGGTTTCGTATTTTTCTTTGATACCGCGCAAAATCGAAATCGCACTTTCCGTATCGGGTTCGTCCACATTGACCTTTTGAAAACGACGTTCAAGCGCTTTGTCTTTTTCAAAATACTTCTGGTATTCGTCTAAGGTGGTTGCACCAATAGCTCTGAGTTCGCCACGTGCTAAAGCCGGTTTCAAAATATTAGCCGCATCCATAGCGCCTTCACCACCTCCGGCTCCTACAAGGGTGTGGATTTCATCAATAAAAAGAACGATATCGCCTTCGGCTGAGGTGACTTCTTTCACCACGGATTTAAGTCGTTCTTCAAATTCCCCTTTGTATTTTGCTCCCGCAATTAGGGCACCCATATCGAGGGAATAGACGATTTTATCTTTCAAGTTTTCAGGTACGTCGCCATCGACAATACGGTGGGCGAGACCTTCAGCGATAGCTGTTTTTCCTACCCCGGGTTCGCCAATCAACATGGGGTTGTTTTTGGTGCGGCGGGTGAGAATTTGCAATACGCGTCGAATCTCTTCGTCACGACCAATTACAGGGTCGAGTTTTCCGGTTCGGGCTAACTCGTTGAGGTTTTTGGCGTATTTGTTCAAGGCGTTGTAGGTTTCTTCAGCGGAGGCAGAAGTGACGCGTTCGCCTTTACGCAATTCAGCGATGGCGGCTTCGAGTCCTTTTTCAGTTACCCCTTGGTCTTTAAGTATTTGCGCGATTTTACTTTTGGTTTTAAAAATGGCCAATACCAAGTGTTCGATGGAAATGTATTCATCGTTCATTTTTTTGGCGATAATACCCGCTTCGGTAAGGGCGGTATTGGCGTCACGCGACAGCATGATTTCGCCCCCCGATACTTTGGGGAAGCTTTGTAATGTGCTGTCGAGAATACGCTGGAACAACTCGACATTCACGTTTAGCTTTTTCAAGAGAAAAGGCGTTACGTTTTCATCGACCTCCAAAATCCCTTTGAAAAGGTGTTCGTTTTCGAGTTGTTGGTGTCCAAAAGCTTGTGCAATTTGTTGGGCTTGTTGCACGGCTTCTTGGGACTTGATGGTTAAGTTTTTTAAATTCATGGTATGGTTCTCTTTTGTGTGTTGTGGAATAAACGTTTT
Source organism: Flavobacterium sp. (assembly GCF_040379285.1). Classification (GTDB taxonomy): domain Bacteria; phylum Bacteroidota; class Bacteroidia; order Flavobacteriales; family Flavobacteriaceae; genus Flavobacterium. Next base: position 89,932 of record NZ_JBEILJ010000003.1, read on the forward strand.
TAAAAACGTCATTATGTATTCGTCAATAAACGTTCCATTGGTATTTGGCTGTCAAATTGGCTGAAAATCAGTGTTCTTTCCATCTCCTTTGCTGTCTTTTTGGCGTGAAATACAAGCTTCAATGTCAGTAATCTAATCCTCATTTTTTTTGTAATTTTGAAAAAAAGGAACTATGAGTCTATTTGGATCATTATTTGGCGGAAACACCCCCGAACCCTCTTCGAAAATAAAATGGATTAAATTAACGGATTTAAACTATTTAGAGTCGATGCTTCAGGAATCGCACGCGCATCCAGTACTGGTTTTTAAGCACAGTACCCGTTGCAGTATCAGTCGGATGGCGTTGCGCCAATTTGAAACCGATTGGAATTTGGAGGGTAAAATCACCCCTTACTTTTTAGATTTGTTGGAATACCGACCTATCTCCAATGCTATTGCCGAGCGTTTGAGCGTGGTGCATCAATCGCCGCAAGTGATTGTGGTCAAAGCGGGGCAAGCGGTGTATGATGCTTCTCACGAAGCTATTCAGGTTTCGGCCTTAGCATCGTTAGGGTAACGTGTTTTGAAGTCCTCGTGTTCTTTTTTAGCCCCGATAGAAGTGGCATCCCCCGATTTATCGGGGATATAACGAAAAGCGGGTGATGCGTGATTGTAGTTCTTGGTTCTTGCTCCTTATTAAAAATAACAAAGCCCCAATTGAGGGTCTTTCATTTTTTATACGGTAATTGATGGTTCTTGTTGGCTCAAGCAATGGAAACTGCCGAGACCCCAGATGAGGTCGACGGAGTTGATGTCTACCACACGGCGGGTGGGGAAGCATTGCTGGATAATGTCTAACGCGCGATCGTCGTTTTTCAAGTCTTGGAACGTAGGTACGATCACCGTTTCGTTGGAAATATAGAAATTGGCATACGAAGCGGGAAGAATTTGGTCCTCATAAATCACCGGTTTCGGCATGGGGAGTTCCACCACATTCAACTGCTTGCCGTTTTCCAAACGCATTTGGTGCAACAATTTCAAGTTCTCTTGAAGGATTTCGTAGTTCTCGTCGTTTTTATTTTCTTCCACTACGGTCAACACGGTATCTTCATTGACAAATCGGGTTATGTCGTCAATATGGCCGTCGGTATCGTCACCGATGATGCCATCGCCGAGCCAAAGAATATGATCGACTCCATAATACTTGTGGAGGTAGTCTTCAATTTGGGCTTGGTTTAGGTGCGGATTGCGGTTTTCGTTGAGTAAACAAGCGGTGGTGGTCATGAGCGTACCGCGACCGTTGAATTCTACACTGCCACCTTCCATGACGATGCCTGGGTTGAATACGGGTAAACCAAGTTTTTCACCGATTTTCGTCGGAATCACATCATCCAAATCAAACGGAGGATATTTACCACCCCAGGCATTATAGCCCCAATCCACAATGGCTTTTTTGGCTTCTGTTTTGTGTAGAAGGAAGGCTGGACCGTGATCGCGGCACCAAGCGTCGTTGGTGGGATGATGGTAAAATGTGATGCGTGCCCAACGGTTAGCGAAATCGCTGATTCTTTGGGCGTATGCGGAGGTTTTAATTTTATTTTCAGCGAACAATTGCATGGCCGCATCGGCTACATTGATACATACGCGTTGGTGCGAAGCCACTTGCAAAATAAATTCGGCATAGGGATCAAAAATGGTATGAATTTTACCCGGCCACGATTCTTCTTTATGCGGCCACGAGAGCCAGAGTGCATCTTGAGGGGCAAATTCGGCGGGAAAATAATAGCCTAATGCTTTTGGGGTCGCCAAATTAGTCTTCATCAATAAAACGTTTGGTGATTGGAGCATAGCTATCAATTCGGCGATCGCGTAAGAAAGGCCAGTGCATTCGGAAATAATCCGATTGGTTTAAATCGAGCGGTACGACCGTAGTTTCCTCTTGGTCGTGGGTGCCTAGGTATAACAATTTACCTTGACCGTTGGCGACAAAACTACCGCCCCAGAATTTCATAGCCCCGTTTTGTTCAAAGCCTACGCGGTTCACGCTGACAACAGGAACGCCGTTGGCTACGGCATGGGAGCGTTGAATGGTTTGCCAAGCGTTGTATTGGTCTTGGTTGGTTTCTTCGTCTTGATCGGTAGCCCATCCGATAGCGGTAGGGTAGAACAAGATTTCGGCACCCATCAAAGCCGTGATACGACTTGCCTCGGGATACCATTGGTCCCAACAAATGAGGATTCCGATTTTGGCAAATTTGGTTTGGAATACTTTGTATCCTAAATCGCCGGGAGTGAAATAGAATTTTTCGTAAAATGCTGGATCGTCGGGGATATGCATTTTGCGGTATTTTCCGAGGTAGGTACCGTCGGCATCTAGTACCGCAGTAGTATTGTGGTAAATGCCGTGTGTACGTTTTTCAAAAAGAGAGGCGATAATTACAACACCAAGTTCCTTAGCAACTGCAGAAAGTGCATCCGTACTCGGTCCCGGAATGGCTTCGGCAAGTTGAAAGTTGTCGTAATCTTCGACATCACAAAAATATAAGGAAGTAAATAATTCCTGAAGACAAACAATTTGGGCGCCTTTTTCGGCGGCTACACGCACTTCGCGAATTGCTTTTTCAAGGTTGGCGGCTTTATCGTGGGTACACGACATTTGTACCAAACCTACATTTACATTTGCCATAGTATTTGAAAAATTTTTGCAAAAGTAGCTAAAAATAAAACGTGAATAGGGGAAGCTTTTCTTTTGTATTTATTTTCGGTCGGGATAAATGAGTCCCATCAACAAGCTAACCGCTAAGCACGTAATAATATTCATTGGGGAAGGAGAAACGCTGAACTCATTTAGGGCATCAATTTCAAAAAAGAATTGAAACAAGAAATGGGTCGCATCATAATCACAGCTACTACAAAAAACTTCAGTGCATAGAACAAAATTAAGTATTTGTAATACGAATAAAGTGATGCCGCTGATGATGATTTTTCGTATCAAATGGATTTATATTGGTTTAGTTTCGCAAACGATGCCGACTGATAATTTCTTTCAATTTATTTTTAAGATTTTGTCCCGAATCGGCCACCATTTGTTCATTGCTTGGAAAAGGGACGGCTACCCGTTCGAAAAAGGGAAGATAATTGCTTTCACAGGCTTGTTTGTTGCCTTTGTAACGCGCATAGATATGTTCGAATACAAATTCACTACTCAACGGATAGGTGTTAAGCAATTGATTGGTTTTTAGGTCCAAATAGTCAATTTTGGCCGTAACTTGTACCGTTTTGAACTGGCGGAATTCAAAAATCGTGATCGATACATTTTTCATATTATCGACCATGACGAAATTTCCTTGTTGATCTTTCACGGGATTGCCATTGGCATCCAAAAGTCTTTTTTGCCCGTCTTTGATTTGTTTTTCCTTCACAAATTCACGTTCTTTTACTTGTTCAGGGGAGATGTTGATCGCTCTAAAATTGACCATAATCCCATAATCATAAGTAATTCCTTTCAAGCGATTGCTATGGTAGACAGTCCACGGATCATTGAGCCCCAAGGTGCTAAAGTCCAACAAATCATTTTCCAAGCGAATAGGAATAACCATTTGCGTTTCATTTTTGGTGTATACATGAACGTAATCGGTTCCTTTTTGACGCGCTTCATCGATTAGTTTGGCACTGTCTTTAAATCCGGGGCTAAGCTCTTGCAAATAGTTAAGGTCGTCGAAAGCTCGGCGAAAATTCATTTTATCTCGAGTAGCAAGCAGTGCTTTGGCATTATCATAAAGGTGTTTGGCCAGAGCATTTTTGGTGCTCACGATTTCATCACTATAGTTGTCAAAATCAAAGGTTGCCTTTCGGTTTTGACTGATAACCCGAAGGGGTAATAAGGGTTTGATACGTTCCTGCCGTTGGTGTAGGGCGACATAGGTATTGTAAATCTTTTCGGTATTGGAAGGATTGGCGTCTTTAAACCAAAGTTCAATTTGTTGCAAGTCGCGTGCTTTGGCTTTGGCAAAGGCTTCTTCGAGAAAAAGAACATAGTCTTGTTTTCCTTTGGCGTCTTTTCGTTGGCGTAAATTATCGATAGCGATTTGGATGGCTTCATCGTAATTTCCTTCGGCTAAAGCGTTTTGTGTTTGGCGAACGCCGCAACTTACTACGAAAAAGAAGGCAATAAAGAATACACTAATTTGTTTCATGGTTTTACACATTAAAAGTAACCGCAGGTAAAAGTTTGCTACTGCATTCGCCGAAACCTATTCGTACCCGATCATTTTGGCAATACCCACGGAGGATGACAGTGTCGTTATCTTGAATAAATTTTCGTTCAGAACCATCGGTAAGACGCAACGGATTTTTCCCACCCCAGGTTAGTTCAAGCATAGAGCCAAAGCTGTCTTCTGTGGGACCCGAAATCGTTCCACTTCCCATCATATCACCCGAGTTTACCCGGCAACCGTTGATGGTATGATGCGCGAGTTGTTGTGCCATGGTCCAATACATGTATTTAAAATTGGATCGGGAAATTACAGTTTCAGTACTATTTTCAGGTTGCAAAGCTACTTCCAAATGAATGTCGAAAGCATGATTTCCCTCGTGTTGCAAATAGGGAAGGGGTTGTGGGTTTTGCGTTGGACTGGCTACACGGAAGGGTTCAAGCGCATCCATAATCACAATCCAAGGCGAGATCGAAGAGGCAAAGTTTTTGGCCAAAAAGGGACCCAACGGAACATATTCCCATTTTTGGATATCACGAGCGCTCCAATCGTTGAAAAGTACCATACCAAAAATATAATCTTCCGCTTCATATATTGGTACGGGTTCCCCCATAACATTTGCATCGGTGGTAATGAATGCCATTTCCAATTCAAAATCAACCAATTTGGAAGGGCCAAAAACAGGGGTTGTGGCATCGGCGGGTAGCGTCTGACCTAAGGGTCGGTGGACGGGAACACCCGAGGGGATGATGGTGGAACTGCGTCCGTGGTATCCTACTGGAATATGAAGCCAGTTGGGGAGTAATGCATTTTCGGGATCGCGAAACATTTTCCCAACATTGGTAGCATGTTCTTTACTACTGTAAAAGTCAGTGTAATCTCCTATTTGAACTGGCAATAACATTTCTACATCATGTACTTGGAAAATCACAATTTTACGCTGTTCAACATTGTCGCGTAAGATTGGATTGTTGATTTCAAACAAATCAGAGAGCCGGTTGCGCACTTGACGCCATGTCTTTTTCCCGTAGGCAATAAAATCATTTAAGGAATCTTGTAGGAACATATCGTCGGGGAGTCCCAAGTCGTCAAAATAGCCTAATTGCTGTAAAGCACCCATATCAATAGCAAAATCACCAATCCGAGTGCCAATGGTGATCACATCTTCTTTGGTTAAAATAACACCAAAAGGAATATTTTGAATAGGGAAATCGCTGTTTTCGGGCACAGTAAGCCAAGTTTTTCGATCGGGGTTATTTGCGTAATGCGGCATAGGGTCTATGTTGATTTATTGTTGAAAAAATTACAACCAAATATAGATGTTCCAATCTATTTGACCAACAGAATTTGTAATTTTGGGGAGCTTTAATGAAAAACCCTTAAAAAATGCAACGAGACGAACAAATCTTCGATTTAATCCTGGATGAACAGGACCGACAAATACATGGAATTGAGCTGATTGCTTCCGAGAATTTCGTGAGTGATCAAGTGATGGAGGCGGCAGGCTCCTGTTTGACCAATAAATATGCCGAAGGATATCCTGGAAAACGGTATTATGGGGGTTGTGAAGTCGTCGATGTTGTGGAGCAAATCGCCATCGATCGTGCCAAAGCCTTGTTTGGTGCCGCCTATGTGAATGTGCAGCCGCATTCGGGCTCGCAAGCGAATACGGCAGTTTTTGCCGCTTGTTTAAAACCTGGGGATACGATTTTAGGATTTGATTTATCGCACGGAGGGCACTTGACGCATGGTTCTCCAGTCAATTTTTCAGGAAAATTATACCGTCCGGTCTTTTATGGTGTGGACCAAGAAACGGGATTGTTGAATTACGATAAAATTCAAGAGATTGCCTTGCGAGAGAAGCCTAAGATGATTATTGCAGGGGCTTCGGCCTATTCGAGAGACATGGACTTCAAGCGGTTCCGAGAAATCGCCGATAGCGTTGGCGCTTTATTGTTGGCCGATATTTCACATCCCGCGGGTTTGATTGCCAAAGGTTTGTTAAACGATCCGATTCCACACTGCCATATCGTAACGACAACAACCCATAAAACCTTACGCGGACCTCGTGGCGGGATGATTATGATGGGGAACGATTTTGAAAATCCATGGGGCTTGACCACTCCAAAAGGGGAGATTCGTATGATGTCACATGTGTTGGATATGTCGGTTTTCCCTGGGAACCAAGGCGGTCCTTTAATGCATATCATTGCAGCTAAAGCCGTTGCGTTTGGGGAAGCGTTGACCGATGAATTTTTTAGATATACATTACAAGTTCAAAAAAATGCCCAAGCCATGGCCAATGCCTTTGTTAAAAGAGGCTATCATTTGATTTCGGGAGGTACCGACAATCATATGATGTTGATTGATTTGCGCAACAAAGGAATCAGCGGAAAAGATGCCGAAAATGCATTGGTAAAAGCCGATATCACGGTGAATAAAAACATGGTGCCTTTTGACGATAAGTCCCCATTTGTGACTTCTGGAATACGTGTGGGAACGCCTGCTATCACTACCCGTGGTTTGGTAGAAGCCGATATGGAGGCGGTGGTTGATTTTATCGATCGCGTTTTGATGAATCCCAACGATGAAGACGTTATTGCGCAAGTGACAGAAGAAGTTAATGCCTTGATGGGGGAGCGTGCGATGTTTGTCTTCTAATTTTTAATAACTTGCCTAAAATTATTAATAACTTTTAATTTAGTGTTAATAACGTGTTAATAACTACCGTTGTTGGAGGTCTCCTACAGCGGTTTTTTCTTTAATTTTAGTGTGATTTTCACATAATTTTATTGATGAAAAACCCTAAAAAAATCACGCTTCATAGGTTGTTAATAACATTGCTTTTTGCGGGCCAATTGGTTTTAGCGCAAGAAGGCCAAAAGACCCATGTAGTTGCTGAGGGTGAGACGCTTGCAAAAGTAGCGCAACGTTACAAGGTAACTCCTTACGATATTATTAAATTGAATCCCAATGCTGCGCAAGGGGTGAAGGCAAATGATGTGTTGGTTATTCCTAAATCAATGGTTATTGACCGTGCTTCGGAGGCAGTAAGCTCTGAGGAAAGCAAGAATATTCTTTCACAAAAATCAACTGCTGTTGCGGTAAAGTCTGAAAATTTCTTGAATGAATTCAAAACTCATATCGTGCAACCCGGTGAGACGAAATTTGGTTTAGGGAAGTTGTATGGGATTAGCATTTCGGTATTGGAGGAGCAAAATCCACATATTGTTCTGGGATTGCAAGCAGGACATGTGCTGAAAGTGAAAGGAACGACTTCATATCAACAAGATTTGTCTTCGAATCGACGACAGGTGCAAAGTAAGAATCTTCGGGATTACACCGTGTTGAAAGGGGAGACGCTATTTGGCTTATCAAAGCGGTTTGGTATATCGTTAGCCGAATTGATGGCGATGAATCGGGATCGTATTGCGGGGATTTTAAAAGAAGGACAGTTGTTGTATGTTCCTGCAGGCCAAAATACCAATAATAAAGGGATTTGGCATGAGGTAGTTGCTGGCGAAACTAAGTTTGGATTGTCGCGTCGATATAAGGTAACCATAAATGCTTTAGAGTCAGCAAATCCGCAAATTGTACGCATGTTACAAACGGGACAGCGCATACGTATTCCAATCGAATCATCGACGAGCATCGCTGAAGGAAACGACATTGCGCCAGTTGCGAAAGCGCAAGACGATTTAAAAAACGATTTAGTTCCTCCTCCAACAAAAGCGGTTTTAGCGGAAAGTAAGATTTCGGCTCCTGTGGAAACGAAAATCGCTCCCGAATCTGTAAAAATATCTAATGAAGTTCCCGCGGAATCACTAACTCAAAATATTGATACTTCAGCGCGTTTAAATCGTGATGATTTGGTGGATTATACCATTCAGCCTAAAGAGACTTTATTTGGTTTGTCGAAACGGGCTAATATGAAAATCATGAATTTTTTAGAACTAAATCCGATACTTTCTAAGGGAGTGCAAATTGGAATGGTGATAAAAATGCCAAAAGACGCTCTTACAGTTATACATGAAACTTCCAATACCGTTGCAACATCGGCCGTTGAAGTTGTGCCTTTCCCTGAAGTAATTTCAACAAAAGAAGCGCCAAATCCAACCCAAGAAGGTGTTAGTTCAAAAGAAGCTTCCTCAACGATGGAGTATAAAGATGTGCTTAAAACAGCCGATTTTACATCAGTAAAGCGATTTGCTTTTATGGTCTCTTTTTCAGAATCCGATTGGCAACGCGCCAAGCAAACATTTCCCGATATTCAGATAGCTGATGAAAGTTCCCGACTCGAGATTATATATCACATGGGGGTTGAAAAAGCACTAGATTCTTTAAATACTTTAGGATATACGATTTCTTCAAAAATGATTCATGCGGAAGGCGCTAAAAAATCGTTTGATCTAAAGAAAATGACAGCTGATCGCGTATGGAAAGGAATGGATGCTGCCTTTTTAAGTGGTAACTGTTCCATTCAAAAGATGGCATTTCTGCCACTACCATTGATTACAGAAGTGGAAGTAGAAGGGTTGAAATCCAAAAAAGTGTTAGCCATTCAACCCGAAATGAAAGTGAGAGAGCGGGTGCTTGATGTATTGGTGCCCTTAAATGCGAATGTAATTGTAGTGAGTAGTTATACGGATGACAATAAAAAACAGCAAATTCTCAAAAAATTACCTCAAGCCCAATACGCAGTGGTATCTGAACGAACAGGATTGGATAATGAGGACTTAAAACGGTTGTTGGTAAAAGGTAAAATGAATGTAATTATCTTGGAAACTACCAAGAATAGTATGATTATTAGTTCAACCAATACTTTGCTCAATGCTGTAACTGATTACAATATTCAAGTGGCTTTATTGGAACCCAAGTTGATTGATTACTATAAAAACATTTCCCCGCTTCGCATGAACATTTTGCGAACACTATATCCAACATACGCACCCATAGAAAAAAATCAGTCCTACATAAATTTTGTGTCCCAATATCGAAAAGTATATCGCGATGACCCCGATTCGGTCTATATGCACGGGTTTGACATAGTATTTGATACCGCTTTACGAATGGCGCAAGTACAAGGTTTGTCCTATTCATTGCAACACGATAAAACAAAACAAACACTTCTTCAATTTGAATACGATTCAAAAAGTCTTGACCACTATGAGAATCGTACTATTTTTCTTTTACAACGAGAAATTAACGGAACAATAAAAGAAATCAAGCCTTGATAAAAGCGATGATTGTTTTTTTTTTGTATCTTTGAAAGACTCGGAAAGGGAAAAATCAAAAAGAAGTAGTAATACCCTAATTTGATTTCGCCTATGAATCGTTCTTTACAACGTTTTACACTCAAATCTCTCTATAACGGGCTTGGGATTTTTATATTCATTTTCTCCCAATGGGCTTACGCGCAATGTCCCACCGTACCCAATGCCTCTCAATCTTTTTGTAATACAGAATCGCCCACGATTGCTAGTTTAAATGCGATTAACAATGGAGGAGGAGTAGAATGGTTCAGTTCAAACTCTTCGACAACACCCCTTTCACCCGATGCAGGTTTGGTCAATGGAACAACCTATTTCGCTGACAATGCGGCTGGGAATTGTGGCACACGGCAACCTGTAACAGTAACCATCTACGCAGCACCTACAGGACAAAATTTTCAGGGAGTTTGTGTTGATAATCCTCTCGAAGCGACAATTGCAAACTTGATTGCCAATGGAAATAACATTCGATGGTATACAACGCCTTCGGGAGGTACGCCATTGCCAACAACTACCGTATTAACAGACAACACCATTTATTATGCAAGTCAAACGAATCCTGATACGGGATGTGAGACTTCGCGTTTGGCCGTTTTTGTTAATGTGGGTGTGGTTCCTGTTCCATCAGGTCCTGCGATACAATCTTTTTGTCTTTCACCAGGAAATACGCCTACGGTTGCTAATTTACAAGCGAGTGGAATTAATAATTGGTATGCTACAGTTTCTTCGGCAGTTGTATTAGATTCCTCTACACCACTGATTAATGGAGAGACTTATTATGCCACTACAGTGGATCCGCCGTGTGAAAGCGTTAACCGTTTAGAAATTACAGTACAATTATTACCACCTACCGATGCTGGAACTGATGGTACATTAGCCTTATGTTCCAACGCATTGACCGTAAATCCCAATCGCAATTTATTTTCAATTTTAGGCGGTAGTCCACAAACGACTGGAACATGGAGCGGACCTTTACCTACCTCCAATGGTCATCTCGGAACAGTTAATATAAATACTTTAACCGCAGCGGGAAGTCCGTACGTTTTCACCTACACGGTTACCAATGCAGCTTGTCCACCCGATACAGCAACCGTTACCATCACAGTTTCTAATCCTGTAAATGCTGGGAATGATGCGTCGCTGACGGTTTGTTCTAATAACCCTTCTGTTAATTTATTTCCTTTATTAGGGACTACTGCACAAGCAGGTGGTGTTTGGTCTCCACCGCTAGCTAGTGGTACTGGAGTTTTTAATCCAGCCATAGATTCATCGGGAACTTATACCTACACCGTTACAGGTCCCAACGCCTGTGGTAACGACACAGCGATTGTTACGGTTACCGTAAATACAGCTGCCAATGCTGGGACTTCAGCCAATACAACCGTATGTGCTTTGGGTCCTTCTGTAAATCTATTTACTATTCTTGGAGGAACGCCGCAATCGGGTGGTGTTTGGTCCCCTGCACTAGCAAGTGGTACTGGGGTTTTTAATCCTTTGGTGGATGCGCCTGGAACCTATACCTACACGGTTATAGGAATACCACCTTGTACGAATGCTTCTGCTAATGTTACAGTAACATTGACGCCAGGTATAACTCCCGTTTTCACACAAGTTCCTCCTATTTGTCAAGGGGCCATACTAACAGCCCTGCCGACCACGTCAAACAATGGCATTACCGGAACATGGTCTCCAGCTTTAAACAATACTGCTACGACTACCTATACCTTTACCCCAACCGCGGGACAGTGTGCGACGACGGCAACGATGACCATCACGTTGAATCCGAATATCGTTCCGACCTTCACACAAGTGCCTCCCATTTGTCAAGGCGCAACACTAACAGCCTTGCCGACTACGTCTAATAATGGCATTACCGGAACTTGGTCACCCGCTTTAAACAATACTGCTACGACTACCTATACGTTTACCCCAACAGCAGGACAGTGTGCGACGACGGCAACGATGACCATTACGGTGAATCCGAATATCGTTCCGACGTTTACGCAAGTGCCTCCCATTTGTCAAGGCGCAACACTAACGGCCTTGCCGACCACGTCTAATAATGGCATTACCGGAACATGGTCACCCGCTTTGAACAATACGGCAACGACTACCTCTACATTTACCCCAACCGCGGGACAGTGTGCCACTACGGCAACGATGACCATTA
>NZ_JBEILJ010000004.1:0-80554 GCF_040379285.1 Flavobacterium sp.
ATACAACGCGAATCAATATTATTAAATTCAGCCCAAGTAGCCCATTCTTTGTGGTTGAAAGACATTTCAACCGTCAAATAACGAGTGCGTTGAGCAGGGTCAACAGTATTAACTGAATAATCACCATTGTCTGGATTACTCGTTAATACAATAGTCCAATTCTGTGGCATTTTCCAAGAAACATATTCTCCACGGTCAATCAACTCCATAACAGCTTGAATGAACCTCATGTCAGCGCGATTCCAGTCATCTAAGAGCAAAATACCACCAGTTGATTTACCACTAATCCATTCAGGTGGGCAATAACTCATTCGATTCTTACCTGTGAAAGCATAACCTTGTTTAATAATTGATTTTAACGACCGAATAAGTCGTGAAAATTTCCCATACAACCTTGTAAGATGGAGCATAGAACATAAAGAAAAATCTGACTCTAAAGTTCAAAACCTACTAGATAAAAAGAAAGCGAGATATGATAAACTTTCAATAAAATTGAAAAAGAAAGATTTAGACGCATTCATATCAGGTAACCCATTCAGAACGAAGGAACTATTTGCCATGTTTGGTATTAATTTAGACGAAGTTGATTACTACAACCAACGAAAGGACGCAGTAAACCAAATTGTGGCTAAGCGTAACAACATTCTACACCATAATGATGACGCTTCTGACTTATCAAACCAGGATATTCTAAATTATATAGATGAAATTAGAAATTACTCCAAAAAATTGGATGAAGAAATAGAAGCAAATATAACGAACCGCCAACATTGCGTATAAGCTGTTTCAAATATATAGCTATGTTAAAACAAAAAGCCAGAAATTAAAGACAAGTAACACATTTTATTTTTGTACTTGCCCTCGATACAAGACTCTGTAAACTTCGGGACCTTTACTTAGTAAATTACTATCCCTACTCTTTTCGTACCGAGAGAAATTACTATGGAAAAAAATGATTTAAATTGGTAATATAGGATGACTAATTTTTAATTTAGAAGGGCTAAGATGTTTCTAAGGTTAATTTACTTTAACGTAACTGGACACTTACACCGAACCTAATAGATAATATAAAATAAATTAATATGACTCAAAACGAAAAAGCTGAACTTGAACGGCTTACAAGACAATATTATAAAATTGCATTATCGCATATTGACGAGGGAACAAACTTAACAGAAAAGCAAAAACAATCTTTATCAACGCTTACAATTAGTGACCAAGCAGAATTGCCTGGTTATGAAGAAAGAAAGATAAAATTTGGCAAGTTTGAAAACAGAGAGTTTGTAGTTATGATGACCGACATAAGAGATTCTACTACTATTATAAACGACATTAATGGCCATGTAAATATGTTTTTAATTTTTTATGTGTATGCAGGAATTGTTGCAAAAATAGTTGATAAATATAAAGGTACATCTACCGAATTTTTAGGTGACGGAGTGTTAAATTTATTTGGAACTAAAGAATTAGGTCTAGACGCATCATTAAAAAATAGTTTGGGAGCATCGAGGGAAATCATGGAGGTTAGAGAAACTATTTTGAATCCATTTTTCCTTCAAAATGATTTACCTTCAATTAACATGGGAATTGGTATTGATCATGGTGTTACAATTGTAACTCACTTCGGTTATAAAACAGACACAGATTTAAAGGCTTTTGGTCCATGTGCTTATCACGCGGCCAAATTATCCAAATTGACAAATACAATTCTAGTTTCAGAAAATTCCAAAAATGTTTGGCCATCAGGCCCACACGGAACACTGCGTTTTGGAAATCCACAATGTATTCAAGGCAACATAGGCTATCCGATAATTAACTAGCATTATATGGAAAATAAAATAACTTTTCTCTCGAGCGCTATTGCTGATGCACAAGAACTCATTAGATTTATAGATACAAAAACAACAGTTGTAATAACTATTCTTGGAGCATACATAGTTGCCTTTTTTTCAGTATTAGATAAAATAATTGCTAATTATGTTCATTACAGCAACGGTTTTATTTTTAGTCTTTTAGCATTTTTGCTATTACTAATTTTAACTATTTTGATAACTGTCAGAATCATAAAACCAACAAATAACCCTATTGAAAATATAAAGCTTGGGAGAAATACAAACATACCTACTTTACAATTTTATGTTTCACCCAATGATTACTCTAAAGATGATTTTTTTGCCTTTCGCAACTCAAAAAAATTCAGATTATCCAAAACTTTAAAAGAATATATATCTGAATTAGATGATTATCAAATTGTTGCATCACTCACTTTTGAATTGTTAAAGGTAAGTTACATTAGAAATGTAAAAACAGATCGTTTTAATGTCCTAATGTGGTTTTTGTTTTTTACTACAATGACATTTTTTATCAGTTATTTTTATTTTAGCATAGAAAACCATTTCATTCAAATTAATTTGAAAGCTTTGAATAATTCTTGCTGCACGAGAAAATAATACTTTAAAATTTTTTTATGACACAGTTTGAAATAGATTTAAAGAGTAAAATTATTAGTGAACTTGAAATTGCTGAAAAAATCTACAATGATGTAAGAGAAGATTTGCTTGAAAAATCAGTTATTTTTTCAAGGTCGTATGAGAGTATTGAAGATTCAAAAATACCTGGTTTCAAAACCGTTAGTAAAGGAAAAGGTAAGGTTGGTGACTTTATAGCATTTGTCTTAGATATTAGAAATTCAACCGAACATCTAACGCAGAGTATTAGCAGTCACACAGCTAAAGCTTCTCAATTAGAGCGTGTATTTTACGAAACTACTGCAATAAATATTTGCGGTATAGAGGTTATAAACAAGTATAAAGGACGGATTACTGAGTTTCTTGGTGATGGATATTTAGCTTTGTTCACTGCAAAAGAAAACAAACAAGTATACGATGCACATAATGCGGCCAAAGATTGTATCAAATATATATCGAGCATTGTTAATCCAATCATTAAAGAGAGATATAATTTACCTGAATTAAAAGTCGGTATTGGTTTAGCATACAGTAAAGCAATTGTAACTTTGATTGGAAATGAAGGCGATGTGCATGCAAAAGCAATTGGTGAATGTGTTTATAGAGCTTCAAAACTTTCAAAAGGATTTAATGAAATTAGAGCAGATGATAGATTGCGTTATTTTTGGCCAAAAAGTGAAGATGGAAAACTCAAGTTTAATGAAATAAATATGGGAAGTCTTAATTTCAAAGGATATAAATTATCTTAACCAACTGATAAAAAAGGTTTTTCGCCTGCTCTGCGAAGTCACCTGAATTCGTAGCTCATAAACTACCTGAAAATTTTTATTTGTTACCACGCGAAAGATTGATTCCGTCGAATTTCATTTCACACGGTTTCGGGGAAGCTAATTGCTAGCCCCCCAGCCCCCAAGGGGGGAGAATTACTATTTAAAAATTAAATAATGACTGATGACTTACGACTATTCCACTTACGACTAAAACGACTTACGACTAATTAACCACTCCCTCTTTAACGTTAGGTCACAAAAAAATCCCGAAGGTATCGGGATTTGTAGTTTATGCTTTTTTGTTGAGGGCGGCGCTTAACTCTAAGGAGATGGCGGTGCGCTCCATTTTCAACTTGCCGGCCATGGTTTCGATCACGACGGTGGTCTCGGCCAACTCGGCTACTTTTCCGTGGATGCCGCTTTTGGTAACGATGCGGTCGCCTACTTTTAAGGCATTTTCAAATTCTTTTTCTTTTTTCAAACGGTTTTGCTGCGGACGAATCATAAAGAAATAAATCACGACAAACATCAGCAAAATGGGTAACATCGAAGTTAATTGTTCCATACAGATAAATTTTAAAGGTTACAGTAAGCCCCGGCCCGATTTGTTCAAACGGCCTTGGGTTTGGTAGGTTTTGACTAAACTATCAAGAATCCCGTTGATAAACAGGCTACTCTTGGGGGTTGAATATTCTTTGGCCAATTCAAGGTACTCGTTGATGGTCACCTTGACGGGAATGGAAGGAAATTTCAAAAATTCGCAGATGGCCATTTTCAACATAATCGTATCCAACTCGGCAATCCGATCCATGTCCCAATTGGGCGTTTTGTCTTCAAACTCTTTTTGCAATTCCTTTTCATTGAGCAAGGTCTTACGCAACAAATCGACTGCAAAATCAGCATCTTCCGTATCCTTGAACACCCGTGGCACTTGAAACGCATCGGCTTCAAAATGACGCAATTGTTTTTGAATCAACGTATTCACCACCGGAATGTCATCCACCCAGGTCAGTTTGAAATCCTCTAAATAGGCATACAACTTCTCATTGGGCGCAATCAGCGTGCTGAAAAGGTCAACGACAAAAAAGCGTTCTTCTTCAAAAGTCACGCTAGGTTTAGCCATATACTTTTGGTATAAGGCGCTGGCTTTGATGTCTTGCAACAAATAAACAATGGTATCGTCGTTGTGCTGCCAATTCAAAATACGGTGGTACTCCAAGGCTTGCGCGAGGGTCGCATGATGTTCTAACGCCAATAAAATGGGGTTGTCAATAAATCGGGTGTTGGGATTTCGTTCTTCAGAAGTGGCTAAATGTTTGTTTTTGGCGACTTCCAAGTACTGTGCTTCTTTTTTACGAAGTTCTATCAAGGCCGACAATAGAATCAGGTATAAGTCCAAAATATTGTCCAAACTGGCCTTCAAGAATTTCTCTTGTTTGGTTAAATCATCGCTCCCACTTTGATGCATGGCATAAATGGTCTGCATTACTTTGATGCGAATATGTCTTCGGTTGAGCACGGAATAAGAACTTTTTAGAATAAACAAAGCGAAAGAAATGCTCTTTCGCTTTGCAAAAATAGTACTATTTTTTGAAACGTCTTTTATTTTGCGTTTTCTTTTCGGCGTTGTTCGATGCGGTTTTCTGCAATCGCCATGGCCGCTTTTTGAGGCGTCATTTGGTGTTGTACCGCGTAATCAAATATTTCCAAGGTCGTATTGTAAATGTTCTCGGTGCGACGCAAGGCCTCCTCTTTGCCGTAGTGAGCGATTTCACCGTATACATTGATGATACCTCCCGCATTGATTAAGAAGTCGGGCGCATATACGATACCGCGTTCTTGCAAAATCAATCCGTGTACATTTTCGTTGGCCAATTGGTTGTTGGCCGCACCTGCGATCACTTTGGCTTTAATTTTATAAACTGTGTCGTCGTTGATGGTCGCTCCCAACGCACAAGGCGCATAAATATCGACATCGGCGCTATACATATCGTCGCCAGTGAAAATTTGCGCACCGTATTTTTGACTAACTTCTTCCAAACGTTGTGCACTCAGGTCAACCATTTGAACCAAAGCACCTTCCTTACATAAATGACTCACCAAGGTTTCCCCTACGTGTCCGATGCCTTGTACCAATATTTTTTTACCGGCCAAGTTATCCGAACCAAATTGGTATTTGGCAGCGGCTTTCATTCCCATGTACACACCATAGGCGGTTACAGGCGATGGATTACCCGAACCTCCGCGTGCTTCTGAGATTCCCGTGACATAAGGCGTCACGTCGCGAACAGTATCCATATCGGCAGTCACCATCCCCACATCTTCAGCGGTAATATATTTTCCCGAAAGCGAATGCACAAATTCACCGAACTTTTGCATCAACTCGGGATTCTTATCGGTTTTGGCATCCCCGATGATCACGGCTTTCCCACCTCCTAGGTCTAAACCTGAGATCGCAGATTTGTACGTCATCCCGCGAGACAAGCGTAATACGTCGTTTAGGGCTTCCCACTCGTTGTTGTATTTCCACATACGGGTACCGCCGAGGGCCGGACCCAAAACGGTGTTGTGTATCCCGATTATTGCTTTTAAACCTGTATCTTTGTCGTGACAAAACACAATTTGTTCATGATTGTCAAATGAAAGTTGACCGAAAACGGGGTCCATTTTCTGCAACTCCTGAGGCGTGGTGATTTCTGCAGTCATAAGTACGAATTTGCGTTGCGACTTTGTCAATAAGTCGAAGCAAATTTAACGTTTTATTCAAGAAAATTCACCTTATTATGGTTTAATTAGCATATTGTTAATAAAATTCATTTATACTGATTTTTTTTAAATTATATATAATCTATTTTTTTAACAGTAATAAAAATAAAAATTAAGACTTCGTCCCGAAACAATGAAAGAACTTCGTTATTTGAATAAATATTTTATGAAATATAAATACCATTTTTTGGCTGGTATTTGTATTACGATTGTCGCCCAAATTTTCTTTTCCTACACGCCGAAATTGATAAGCGCTTCCTTTAAAATCATTGAGAATTATCCCGAAAATGGGATGTCGGCTTCGGAGGTACGAGCGCAATTGGTCACCAATATTTTGCTCGTGATTGGTACAGCATTAATTGCGGGTTTTCTTACGTTCTTAATGCGGCAAACCTTGATTGTGATGTCGCGTTATGTGGAATTTGACTTAAAAAATGAAGTCTTTCAACATTATGAAGTGCTCGATCAAGGCTTTTACAAACGCAACCGTACCGGGGATTTGATGAGTCGTATCAGCGAGGATGTGGCTAAAGTTCGCATGTACGTAGGTCCCGCCGTGATGTACACCATCAACACACTGATTCGCTTTGGGGTAGTGATTATCTATATGTATCACGTGTCGCCCAAACTAACCTTGTACACTTTACTCCCCTTGCCGATTCTCTCCTACATCATTTTTAAACTCAGTGTTGAAATTAACAAACGAAGTACCCGTTTTCAAGAAAATCTTTCCAATCTTTCAAGCTTTAACCAAGAGGTTTTTTCGGGCATTCGAGTGATTAAAGCCTATGCTTTGGAGCGCAAAACCGAAAAAGAATTGGCCGAATTGGCCGAAGATAGTAAGACCAAAAGTTTGCGCTTGGCGGGAGTGAATTCGTTATTCGGTCCTTTGATGATCACCTTAATAGGAATTAGTAACTTGGTGGTAATCTTTTTTGGGGGGATGATGTACATTCAAGGCGACCCCAACATTAAAGAAATTGGGGTGATTGCCGAATTTATATTGTATGTCAACATGCTTACTTGGCCCGTGGCTTCTATTGGTTGGGTTTCGTCATTGGTGCAAGAGGCTGAGGCTTCGCAAAAACGTATAAATGAGTTTTTACAATCGAAGCCTGAGATTCGAAATACCCAACCCGAACCGACGCCTATTCAAGGAAAAATTGTTTTTGACCACGTGAGTTTTACCTACCCCGACACTCAAATCCAAGCCTTAAAAGACGTTTCATTCACCCTTGAACAGGGCAAAACGTTGGCTATTTTGGGGAAAACGGGATCGGGTAAATCAACCTTACTCGCTTTACTTACGCGACTGTATGATACTACGGCGGGCACCATTCGCATCGATGATCGTTTGATTGAAGAATTGAATTTGTACTCGTTACGCGACAGCATTGGGATTGTGCCGCAAGATGCCTTTTTGTTCTCGGATACCATTGCCAACAATATTCGCTTTGGCAAAGAAGATGCCTCGATGACAGAAATTGAACAAGCTGCACAACACGCCGAGGTTCATGACAACATCGTGCAATTCAACCAAGGCTATGAAACGGTCTTGGGCGAACGGGGAATTACCTTGTCGGGAGGACAAAAACAGCGCGTTTCGATTGCCCGGGCCTTGATAAAGAATCCGAAACTCCTGTTACTCGACGATTGTCTTTCGGCGGTGGATACGGAAACCGAGGAGCGCATTTTGAATCATTTGTCTGCATATACCAAAAGTAAAACTACGGTGATTGTAAGTCATCGGGTTTCCTCGGCCAAAAATGCGGATTACATCATGATTTTGGAGGAAGGGCGCATTGTTGAACAAGGTACTCATAATCAATTACTAACCCTAAACGGACCCTACAAAGCCCTCTACGACAAACAACTTTCTGAAAAAGAAGTCGAATAATACTTGCATATTTTCCATTTTTTTTTCATTTTCGTGAATAGAAAACTTGTAAATGACAGCGCGTATTATGAGAGAAAATGACATGTTGGAAAAAGATGAAATATTTTCCAAAGTATTAAGAGCCGGTAGAAGAACGTATTTCTTTGATGTTCGTACAACCAAAGCAGACGACTACTACATTACCATTACGGAAAGTAAAAAGTTTACAGAGGAAGACGGATCCTTCCATTTTAAAAAACATAAAATTTACCTCTACAAGGAGGATTTTGCCGCCTTCCAAGACATTTTGGACGAGATGACTAATTTCATTTTAAAATCCAAAGGCGAGGAAGTTATTTCGGAGCGTCACCAAAAAGACTTTAAGAAAGAATATTACGCGGAGGACCAAGAAGAATCAACAGGAGATAAAAAATATACGGATATCGATTTTGATGATATCTAGTAAAAAAAACCGAGAGAAAAAACACTCTCGGTTTTTTTTATTCTGCGCCAGAAGTTAGGTAATTGTAAATCTTCATCCCTTGCTCGTCCGATAAACGGGCTTTCTTTTGCATCCGCGCTACAATCGGCTTCCACTCCTCGGCATTATAGCTGCTGGATTTATACAACTGATGGCATTTTCCACAACTGCCTTCGTACAAATTTTTGCCTTCAGCCAACTCAGGGGTCAATTCTTTTTTAACTACAGTTGCTTCGGGGGCAACGGTGGGTTTGGGCGTGGAACTACAAGCGTATAGCAGCGCCAATCCTAGGGCACTAAACCAAATTTTTGTTTTCATCATACTTTACATTATAACCTAAAACTACAAAAAAAGCGGCTCTACAACCGCTTTTCTCATTTTTATTTTACATCCATCAATTCCACATCAAAGACTAAGGTAGCATCGGGAGGAATCACCCCTCCAGCACCCGCTGCACCATACCCTAAATAGGACGGAATAACAAAACGAGCCTTGTCACCTACCTGAAGTAACGCAATTCCTTCGTCCCAACCTTCAATGACATAGCCTTTCCCTAAGGGAAACTCAATAGGTTTTTTGCGTCCATAGGAACTGTCAAATACTTTACCATTGTCTAAAGCACCTGTATAATGTACAGAAACCGTACGTCCTTTTTCTGCTTTTTTTCCGTTTGCTTTTTGAATAATTTGGTAACGCAATCCACTCTCGGTTTTTTGAAAACCTGCTGCTAATTTTTCTACAGCCTCTTCCGCTTGACGCTTGGCTTCGGCAAGACGTTTTTCGCGCGATCCTTCAAACGTACGAAACGCTTCAATAGCATTCCATTGTTGCGCTTCGTCGCCTTGACGAATGATTTCGATGCTTTCGATCAAATCGTTTTGCTGCACAGCATCAACTACCGCTTGTCCTTCTACTACATGACCGAAAACGGTATGCTTCCCGTCTAACCATGGTGTCGCCACATGTGTGATGAAAAACTGAGACCCATTGGTGCCAGGACCTGCATTGGCCATCGACAAAACGCCCGGACCGCTGTGGACCAAATCGGGATGAAACTCATCGTCAAATTGATAGCCAGGACCGCCTGAACCAATACCTTGCGGACAACCGCCTTGAATCATAAAATCGGGAATAACGCGGTGAAATTTAAATCCATCGTAATAGGGTTTCCCCATGGGGCGCGCATCATTCTCTAGTTGTCCTTCTGCCAAACCCACAAAATTACCTACGGTACCGGGCGTTAATTCATGTGTTAATTTTACTAAAATAACACCGCGAGAGGTGTTGAATTTAGCATATATACCATTTTCCATTGTTTAAGTATTAAAAATAAAGCGGCAAAGGTAAACTTATTCTGCTAACTTTAAAAATACCAATTCCAATCCAATTGCTTTATTACCTTTGTCCAAAATTAGACCCATGCGCATCGACATCATTACCGTAGTTCCTGAACTTCTTCGCAGTCCCTTTGAAGCTTCGATTATGAAACGTGCTATAGAAAAAGGACTTGTTGACGTGCATTTTCATAACCTAAGGGATTACACCACAAACAAATACAAAAGTGTAGATGATTACCCGTATGGTGGCGGTGCGGGCATGGTGATGATGGTCGAACCCATTGACAAATGCATTACCCAATTAAAAAGTGAGCGCGACTACGACGAAATCATCTATATGACGCCCGATGGCGAAACGTTACACCAAGGGATGGCAAACGCGATGTCGTTGTATGAAAACATCATCATTCTTTGCGGTCACTATAAAGGGGTTGACCAACGGGTACGCGACCACTTTATCACAAAAGAAATTTCGATTGGCGATTATGTTCTTTCGGGAGGTGAACTTGGCGCATTGGTACTCGCCGATGCCTTGATTCGTTTGATTCCTGGCGTACTGAGTGACGAGACTTCGGCGTTGACCGATAGCTTTCAAGACAATTTGCTTTCCCCTCCTATTTATACCCGACCCGCCGATTATAAGGGATGGAAAGTCCCCGACGTATTGTTGAGTGGACACACTGCCAAAATCGACCAATGGCGTGAAGAGAAAGCCTTTGAACACACTAAAAATCGTCGTCCCGACTTGCTTGATCGATAAGCTTTTACCCTTTTAGACAGAAAAAAAACATATCCAAAAAATTTAAAATTCATCATTTCTAATTTAAAATAATTAATTACATTTGCACCCGCATTGGACCAACCTCTGACGAGAATCGTGAATGTTGCTCTGAGAAAACACTTAATGTTAGTTACAATGGCAGATTTATTAAAGTTCGTTCAAGACGAATTCGTAGCAAAAAAAGGCTTCCCTGAATTTGGAGCTGGTGATACGATCACGGTGTATTACGAAATTAAAGAAGGTGAAAAAACAAGAACCCAGTTTTTCAAAGGGGTTGTTATCCAACGCAAAGGCGCTGGTGTTACTGAAACATTCACCATCCGTAAAATGTCAGGTGCTGTTGGGGTAGAGCGTATCTTCCCATTGAACATGCCTGCTTTACAAAAAATCGAAGTGAATCAACGTGGTAAAGTACGTCGTGCACGTATCTTCTACTTCCGTGAATTGACTGGTAAAAAAGCAAAAATCAAAGAGAGACGTTATTAATCGTTTCCCGATGTACAATAAAAAGTCCCGAATCTTATTTTCGGGACTTTTTTTTGAAAAAAAACGAGCTTAAAATTTGCAATCTTATTTTTTGCAATCGTTTAATTAGCAATTTGATAATTCAATCGATTTCGAAGTCCAAACCTATCCAATGTCGCTAGCATCTTTATATATTTGTGGGCTTTTGTTTAATTACACAAACTAATACTGATTATATGGCAAAAATTAAAGTGGCCCATCCAGTGGTTGAATTGGATGGTGACGAAATGACTCGCATTATTTGGAGTTTTATTAAAGAACAATTGATATTACCATACTTGGATATTGATATTAAGTATTTTGATTTAGGCATTGAACATCGCGATGCTACCAATGACCAAGTGACTATTGATGCCGCAGAAGCAATTAAAACCTACAATGTGGGTATTAAATGCGCCACCATCACTCCCGATGAAGCCCGTGTGGAGGAGTTCAAACTCAAAGAAATGTGGAAATCTCCCAACGGAACCATTCGTAATATTGTAGGCGGAACTGTATTTCGGGAGCCAATTATTATGAAAAATGTACCGCGTTATGTGCAAGGTTGGACCCAACCGATTGTTATTGGCCGTCACGCTTTTGGCGATCAATACAAAGCAACCGATAAAGTTATCAAAGGAAAAGGAAAACTTACCATGTCATTTACCGATGAAAACGGACAAACGACTTCGTGGGAAGTGTTCAATTTTAAAAGCGACGGGGTAGCCATGTGCATGTACAATACCGACGAATCGATTTATGGCTTTGCCCATTCGTCGTTTCAAATGGCATTAACTAAAAAATGGCCTCTGTACCTTTCCACCAAAAATACCATCTTAAAAGCTTATGATGGTCGTTTCAAAGATATTTTTGAAGAAGTGTACCAACAACATTATAAGAGTCAGTTTGAAGCCCTCGGTATCGTTTACGAGCACCGCTTGATTGATGATATGGTGGCCTCGGCGATGAAATGGAACGGTGGATTTGTTTGGGCTTGTAAAAACTACGATGGCGACGTTCAGTCGGATACTGTTGCGCAAGGATTTGGTTCGTTGGGATTAATGACTTCGGTACTCGTAACCCCCGATGGAAAAACCGTAGAAGCAGAAGCCGCTCACGGTACCGTAACCCGTCACTACCGTCAACACCAACAAGGAAGAAAAACTTCGACCAATCCAATTGCGTCAATCTTTGCATGGACACGTGGATTGGAACACCGTGGTAAATTAGACGGCAATCAAGCCTTGATCGACTTTTGCCATGCCTTGGAAGCTGTTTGTATTGAAACGGTAGAAAGTGGAAAAATGACGAAAGATTTGGCTATGCTCGTTAAACCCGAAGGCTTAACCGACGCGGACTACCTTACTACGGAGGATTTCTTACAAACTTTAAAAGAAAATCTTGACCGCAAATTAGCGTAAAGAAATACAGCAACACAAAAAAGACGGTTCATGGAGTGACCGTCTTTTTTTATTTCTGGGGTTCCGCTTTGGACTTATCCATTTTCTCTACATATTCTACTTGCAATCGCGCTTTATAGCCAATACCTAAGTTCCAATACTTTTGGGAAAATAGTACGCCATTGGCATCTTTAAAATCATATTGGCCTGTATTGGGTGAAATTTGCCCGTAATTTAGGGCTTCGATTTCAATAATATTCATCCCTGGATTAAGTTGCACGCTAAATTCTTGCAAATCGTCACGCAATACGATGGAAGGATTTACCAAAACGCCATTGAGCCACACCCGAATGTTATCGCCATCAATCAAACCGTAATCCCGCGTGGCCAAATGAATTGTTTGGGTAAAAACGATTACCCGCCCCAAATCCATATCGCGATTGAAAAGTTCAGGACTCACGCCCTCCTCTTT
Source organism: Flavobacterium sp. (assembly GCF_040379285.1). GTDB lineage: Bacteria > Bacteroidota > Bacteroidia > Flavobacteriales > Flavobacteriaceae > Flavobacterium. Next base: position 12,857 of record NZ_JBEILJ010000004.1, read on the forward strand.
CAACTTATTGTTAAATTGATCGGTGTACAATTCGGCAGGATTGCGCACGGGATATTGTTTGTCGGGGGTATCGCCTACTTTGAGCAATTGAGGCAAACTCTGCATAATGATATCATCTGAAGTTCGCGCTTTTGGGGCGTCAAATTTGAAAGCCGGCAACACGGTTGGCGTAGTCGCGACCTCTGCTTTTTTCTGTGCTAACTTGTCGGGAACCGCTTTGATTTTTATTTTCTTACGACGCGATTCCAGCTGTGACCAACCCGAGAAAGTGACCAGAAACAGTAAGAGAAAGAGGCGGAATTTCATGTCGTAATTTTGGGTAAAATTATTTGGATTTTGTTGGGACACAGCGAGTTTAACCTTACATTAACACTCGTCACGTAACAACGTGTCTTTTGAATCGTCAAATTTGCAAAAAAATTAACAAAGACCATGCCTAAACTTTTTCGATTCACCTTAATTTTTCTAAGCTTCACCGCATTCGTATCCGCCCAAGAAAAATATACACTCAGTGGAACCATCGCCGACCAAAAAAACAATGAAACCTTAATTGGAGTGAATCTGGCTGTACAAGGCACTAAGTCGTTTGCCGTGACCAATGAATACGGTTTTTTCTCTCTGACCCTACCCCGTGGTGAGTATACACTAGTCATTAGTTATATGGGATATGAAACCCAAAGCATCGCTATCAACCTCAACCAGGACCGAAAAATGGACGTGAAGTTGAAGGAAGAAGGGGAACTTTTGGAAGAGGTGATCATTTCCACCCAAGAAACCAAAACAAATATTCGAAAACCTGAAATCAGCGTCAATAAACTATCGGTCGCCACCATAAAAAAAATCCCCGTGGTACTTGGCGAAGTCGACATCATCAAATCGCTTCTTTTTTTGCCAGGGGTAACCAATGCGGGCGAAGGACAATCTGGATTTAATGTGCGTGGAGGAGGCGCCGATCAAAACCTGATTTTACTCGACGAAGCCACGATTTACAATTCCTCACACCTGTTTGGATTTTTCTCCGTATTCAATCCCGATGCCATCAAGGACTTGAAATTGTATAAAGGCGGAATCCCTGCGCGTTTTGGAGGAAGAGCCGCTTCCGTATTGGATATCTATCAAAAAGAAGGTAACAACAAAAACTTTCAAGTCAATGGCGGTATCGGTTTGATATCCTCCCGTTTGTTGGCTGAAGGACCACTGAAAAAAGACAAAGGCTCCTTTCTTATCGGAGGGCGGGCATCGTATGCGCATTTGTTTTTGCAATTGGCCGATAATCCCAACTCGGCGTATTTCTATGATTTGAACACAAAACTCAATTACAAGTTCAATAAAAACAATACGCTTTACCTCTCAGGCTATTTTGGACGCGACGTTTTTGAAATTAACCAGAGTTTTCAAAATACTTACGGCAACTCGACTTTGAATCTGCGCTGGAACCATTTGTATTCCGACAAATTGTTTTCCAATTTATCCCTCATTTACAGCGATTACTACTACGGTTTAAATTTGGATTTCGTTGGATTCAACTGGGAATCAGGCATTAAAAATTACCATATCAAATATGACTTCCGTCATTATGTCAACGATAAAATAAAGTTGTATTATGGGGTAAATGGAATTTACTATGAGTTTAATCCGGGGACTATCGAACCCTCAAGGGAGGACTCAGGCATTAATTTTAGGCAGTTGGAACGGAAATATGCGTTCGAACCCGCAGTGTATTTAAGTGCCGAGCAAAAAATTAGCGATCGTTTGAATGTCGAATACGGCTTTCGCTACAGTTGGTTTTATCGCTTAGGGGCTTCTACCTTAAATCTGTATGAGAACAACCAACCCGTTGTTTTTGATGAAGAGTTGAAAATCTATGAGAAAGCAACGCCTACAGGAACGGTTTCCTATGGCCGAAATGAAATCATGGCAGATTACAACAACCTGGAACCGCGATTGGCCTTGTCGTATGAACTAACTTCTAACGCTTCCTTAAAGTTGGGCTACAACCGAATGGTACAGTACCTTCAGTTGGTTTCCAACACCGCTTCTCCCACACCCTTGGACGTGTGGACGCCGAGTGATCGATACATCAAACCCCAAATTGCCGATCAAATCGCCCTTGGGTATTTCACCAACCTTAAGAACGATGCGTATTCTTTGGAGGTAGAAACGTTTTATAAAACCGTTAAAAACCGTATGGACTACATTGACGGTGCCGACCTGATTGCCAACGAAGCGATCGAACAAGTGGTGCTCAATGGGGAAATGCGCTCTTACGGATTGGAAGTGTTGTTTCGAAAAAATTCAGGCGATTGGACCGGTTGGATTTCGTACACCTTGTCCAAATCAGAACAACGCACACCGGGGCGTACACCCCAAGAAACAGGCATCAATAATGGCCAATGGTACAGCTCGGGCTTTGATAAACGACATAATTTGGCGATTACGTCTTCCTACAAGTACTCTAAGAAATGGACGTTTGGGGCCAACTTTGTTTTGCAATCGGGACAGCCTGTAACTTTCCCCAATGGGCAATATGAATACCAAGGCATCACGGTTCCAAGTTTTGGATTGCGCAATGAAGCCAACCTGCCACTCTATCACCACTTGGATGTTTCGGCTACCCTCACTCCAAAAAAGAAGGGAAAACGCTGGCAAGAAGAATGGGTGTTTAGCGTATACAACCTTTACAGCCGTCGAAATGCAGCTAGTATTACCTTCCGCCAAAATCAAAATACAGGTTTGAACGAATCGCTGCGTTTGTCCATTTTTGGTATTGTCCCTTCGATTACCTATAACTTTAAATTTTAATCCCATGAAAAAATATATCGCCCTTTTGTTTGTTGCCTTTTTCGCGTGGAGTTGTGAAGACCCAATTACGTTGGACCTCGATACGGCTGCCCCGAAATTGGTCGTTGATGCTATGATTTTGTGGGAGAAAGGAACTCCTGGTAACGAACAGAAAATACGCCTCACCACCACCACCGGCTATTACGCTCCCGATGTTCCCACCGTATCTGGCGCCACTGTAGTAATCACCAATAGCAGCAATACGGTGTTTCCTTTTGTGGAAGTGGTTCCCAACTCAGGTGAATACCTTTGCACCACTTTTGTGCCTGTGATTAACGAAGTTTATACGCTAACGGTGATTTATAATGGCGAAACCTACCGAGCTGCCGCACCACTATTGGCCACGCCCGTAATTGATTCGGTTTCGCAAACTACCGTTCAAGGCTTCGGCGGAGAAGAGATTCAGGTTAAATTTTTCTATCAAGACAACGGTAATGAGGACAACTTTTACTTTGTTGGGGTTCAAAATGCACAATTAGCTATCCCCGAATTCGGCGTTATTTCTGATGAGTTTTTTCAAGGAAATCAAATGTTTGGCTTCTACACCCAAGAAGATTTGGTGGCGGGCGTTCCTCTTCGTTTTCGTTTGCAAGGCATCACCGAACGCTACTTCAATTACATGAATCAATTGTTAAACATCGCAGGGAATCAAAACGGTAGTCCTTTTGCTACCCCACCAGCCACCCTTCGCGGTAATGTAGTCAACCAAACCAATGAAGCCAATTTCCCGCTAGGCTACTTTCATCTCTCGGAAGTGGATTACCGCGATTATATTGTGGAGTAACAAGGTGAACAAGCATTACATCCAAAAAGAAAATTATCCGAAATATTCCTTATTTTTAACCCTGAAATTTTTGTTTAAAACGGTCCATTTTAAGCAGACAATTTTACTAATTACCTAAATTCCAATGATTGAAATTCCAAATTCCAATCACTAATAACTAATCACCTGCCTGCCGGCATAGGCAGGTCACTAACCACTAACCCATGTCTTCCCACCACATCGTTCGCGACGACCAAGAACCCGCACTGATAATCGCCAATGGAGCAGTCTGTTCGTTGGAATTACTCCACCAGCTCTTAGAATGGCAACCGTTGGTCATTGTCTTGGACTCGGCTATGGTGCGTGTGGTTGAATTGGGGATCAAAGTCGATGTGCTGCTGGGCGACTTTGACCGGGATTTTGACCCGTATCAATTTAAAGAAAAACACTATCCGCTCGAAATTGTACCGGCGCTTGAACAAAATAAAACCGACTTAGAAAAAGCCTTTGATTACCTCATTCAGCGCGGCCATAAAGCCGTAAATGTGGTTTGGGCCACCGGGTATCGTATGGACCATACCCTCCACAATGTGACCATCATGGCGGCCTACCGCGAAGCATTGAAAATTGTCTTTTTTGACGATTATTCCAAACTCCATCTTCTCCCCCGTCATTTTGAAAAATGGTATCCAAAAGACACCGTTCTGTCGTTGATTCCCATTGGAACGGTGAACGGAATCCGCAGTCAAAACCTTTTTTATCCCCTTCATGAGGATTCACTCACGCTGGGCTACCGCACTGGAAGCAGCAATCATGTGGCGCAAGACGGCCTCGTTACCATAACGCATGAAACGGGTGACTTAATCTTAATCGAAAGTTAAGAATTCAAATAAAACATAAACTTTTATTATACGTTATATTTACTATAATTTATAACGTATGAAAAAATTACTCTCCTTAGTACTGTTGCTCGCTACTATTTCCGCGGGAGCCCAAGAGGTCAAAACCATGGAAGAAGCTCTTCAAAAGGCACAAGCGGGTTCGCACAAAATTGTATTGTATTTCTCTGGCTCTGATTGGTGTGCACCTTGTATCCAGTTTAAGAAAAAGTTTATTCAATCCCCTGAATTTCAAAGCTTCGCCCAAAACAACTTGGTCGTGCTCCAAGTCGATTTTCCGCGCTTACAAAAAAACAAGTTACCGTTGGAACAAGAAAAAGCCAATGAATCACTGGCCGATCAATTCAATCCCAAAGGAATTTTCCCACTCATTCTTGTCTTGGACAACCAGCAAAAAATTCTCAAAAAATGGGAAGGCTTGCCACAAGAATCTGTAGCCGATTTTATCCAAGCACTGCAATAACAATGCTATTTAAAAAAACAGCCCGATTGATGGGCAATCATTTTGAATTTTCGCTTTTGGGAGAAACAGAAGCCGAAGTAGCCCCCTATTTCGATAGAGCCATTGGTGAAATTCAACGCATTGAAGCTTTGCTGACGACCTTTTCAGAAACCAGTGTCACCGCAGCCATCAATCGCCAAGCCGGAATTGCTCCTGTTGAAGTTCCTGAGGAAGTTTTCCAACTCATTGCCCGAAGTCAGCACCTCTCTGCCATTACCCAAGGAGCTTTTGACCTAAGCTACGGCAGTATTGACAAACGATTTTGGAATTTTGACACCCAAATGACCGCCTTACCCGATCCTGAATTGGCTCAAAAATCAGTGGCGCTTATCAATTACAAAAACATTCTCCTAGACGAAGCAAACCAAACGGTTATGCTGAAAAATAAAGGAATGCGGATAGGTTTTGGAGGTATCGGCAAAGGTTATGCGGCCGAACGGGCGCGAATACTCCTAAAAAAAGAAGGGATTTCAAGTGGTATCGTCAACGCCTCTGGAGACTTAGCCGCCTGGGGACATCAGGAAAATGGGCAACCTTGGACCATTGGTGTCGCCGATCCCAATACCAAAAAAGCGCTTTTTGCCGGATTTCAAATCTCTGAAAAAGCGGTGGCTACCTCCGGTAACTACGAAAAGTACGTCATCATCAACGGCAAACGCTATTCCCACACCATCAATCCCAAAACAGGATACCCCGTAAGCGGTATCAAAAGTGTCACACTCATTGCCGACAACGCCGAAATAGCCGATGCCCTCGCGACGCCCGTCACTGTGATGGGAATCGAAGTCGGACTCGATTTTATCAACCAATTGCCCTTTATTGGGTGCATTCTTATCGACGACCATAACCAAATATTCACTTCAAAAAACATAAAATTCCTATGAAAAAACTCGTTATAGCAAGTCTACTCGGCCTAGTCGCCACCTCCTGCTCGACCGTGAAAGAGTACCAAAAAGCAAAAATTAATGATGCCGAGATGGTACTGGCGCCCAAACCCACCGAAAAGTTTGAAAGCACTTTCCAATTATACCGCGAGGGAAGCTCGGGAGCCAATGGAGGAAAAACCGGCGGCGGATGTGGATGTAATTAAGACTCCTGACCTATGAAAAAACGTATCATCACCGCGGCATTACTCGCCGTACTATTCCATCCAAAAGCCCAGGCGCAATCGGATTCGACAAGCACGTACAAAAAACAAAAATTGAAAATCGAAGAGGTCAATTTCATCTCTAGTTACTACACCCAAACCGGTGACAATTCGGCGGTAACAGGCGGTAAAGGAACCGAAAAACTCACCGATATCGCCACGCAGTTTGAAGTCATCTTGACCAAAAAAGGGCGAGCGCAACGCAGTCATCAATTTAATTTTGCCCTCGGCGTGGATTCTTACACCTCAGCATCGTCGGATAAAATTGACCCCAACTCGGTCACTTCAGCCTCGTACCAAGACATGCGCGTGTATCCTTCGGGACAATACACCTACAAAAACGAGGAGAAAAACTATGCCGTAACCACGGGATTATCCGCCTCCGCCGAGTACGATTATATCTCCACAGGCGCCAATCTTGGTTTTATTAAAAACTCCAAAGACAACAACCGAGAGTTCTCGGCCAAAGCCTCCGTATTCCTCGATACCTGGAAGGTCATTTTACCCATCGAACTCCGCGGCAATCCTTCCGACAATCAGGCAAATCATTTGGACTCGAAACCGCGAAATTCCTACAACCTCGGCTTGGTCTATTCGCAAGTGGTCAATAAAGTTTTTCAACTGTCCATCATGGCCGATATTGGCTACCAACAAGGACTGCTCGGCACCAAATTCAACCGCGTGTACTTTAACACCCTTGCGGTCGCCTCCGAAAAACTGCCGGAAACGCGGTTTAAAATTCCTATCGGACTTCGGGCCAACTATTTTATGGGAGACCACTGGGTGTTTCGTTCGCTTTACCGCTATTACACCGACTCGTGGAATATTCAATCGCATACGTTTAGTTTTGAACCCGTGTACAAAATCAATGCGTTTTCATCGCTGGCCTTTCCCTACCGGTTTTACACCCAAACGCAGGCCAAGTATTTTAAAGAAATCTTTCAGCATACACCGGGAACCGAATTTTATACCAGTGATTTCGACCTGTCGCAATTCTCCAGCCACATGTTCGGCCTCGCCTACCATAAGACCGATACCGACAAGGGAATTTTCAACATCAAACGCATTCATTCCCTCGAACTCCGCTATGGATACTACACGCGAGACAACGGCCTTTCCTCGCATATCCTCACGCTGGCCTTGCAGTTCAAGTAACAGCGTCCTCCTAAAAATCTCGCCACGGTCTTTGTTCCCGTGGCATTTTTTTTGGAGCATGCGATTCCTCATTTATATACCACCCTCCTCCCGCTTTCGGCAGTCGCTTTTCCGCTAAAGCTCCAAGAGCTCCCACAAAGCCTCAATCGGGGCTATAGTCAACCTTATCGTTCAAAACCTTCCAAAACACGTCCCCATTTCACCGGAATTATTCGTTATTTTTGTAGCCACACCCTCAAGGTAAAAATTGTCATTTCACTATGAAATTCCAAGTCATTTCCGATTACCAACCCACCGGCGATCAACCCCAAGCCATCACCAAATTGGCAGCGGGCATCGAAGCAGGTGAAAAATACCAAACCCTACTCGGCGTCACCGGTTCGGGAAAAACGTTTACCGTAGCCAATGTGATTCAAGAAATCCAGCGCCCTACCTTAGTCTTGGCACATAATAAAACGCTGGCCGCGCAGTTGTATTCGGAATTCAAACAGTTTTTTCCTAATAATTCGGTGCAGTATTTCGTTTCGTACTACGACTATTACCAGCCCGAAGCCTATATTCCGGTCACGGGGACCTATATCGAAAAGGATTTATCCATCAACGAAGAGTTGGAAAAACTGCGTTTAAGCACCACATCCGCCTTACTTTCTGGACGACGTGATGTGCTCGTTGTAGCTTCCGTGTCCTGTTTATATGGAATTGGAAATCCAGTCGAATTTCAAAAAAATGTGATTTCCCTGCACCGCGACCAATCCATTTCCCGTACGAAATTATTGCACCGCTTGGTACAAAGTCTTTACGCCCGCACGGAAGCTGAGTTTACACCGGGAACCTTTCGCATCAAAGGCGATACGGTAGAAATTTTCCCTAGTTACGCTGACGACCCGTTTCGAATTCACTTTTTTGGGGATGAAATTGAGGAAATCGAGTGTTTTGATCGCGCCTCAATGCGCGTTATGGAGCGCTACGACAAACTCAATATCTATCCTGCGAATATGTTTGTAACCTCGCCTGAAGTCTTGCATGCGGCCATTTGGGACATTCAACAAGATTTGGTAAAACAGGTCGATTATTTTAAAGAAATTGGAAAACACCTCGAAGCCAAACGCTTGGAAGAGCGCACCAATTTTGACTTGGAAATGATTCGCGAATTGGGGTATTGCTCGGGTATTGAAAACTATTCCCGTTATCTAGACCGACGCCAACCCGGAACGCGTCCGTTCTGCTTGCTCGATTATTTCCCCGAAGATTATTTGATGGTCGTCGATGAAAGTCACGTGACCATCTCGCAAGTGCATGCGATGTATGGCGGTGACCGCAGTCGTAAGGAAAACTTGGTAGAATACGGTTTTCGGCTACCCGCCGCGATGGACAACCGCCCTTTAAAATTTGAAGAATTTGAAGCTTTGCAAAATCAGGTGATTTATGTTTCGGCGACACCTGCCGATTACGAATTGCAAAAAACAGAAGGCGTTTATGTCGAGCAAATTATCCGCCCCACAGGTTTATTGGACCCGATTATCGAAATTCGCCCCAGTCTCAACCAAATCGACGACTTAATCGAAGAAATTCAACAGCGTTGCGAATTGGACGAACGAACATTAGTTACCACCTTGACCAAGCGTATGGCGGAGGAATTGACGAAATACTTGACCAAAGTTTCCATTCGTTGCCGCTACATCCACAGCGATGTTGACACCCTGGAACGTGTGGAAATCATGCAAGATTTACGCAAAGGTTTGTTTGATGTATTGATTGGGGTGAACCTGCTTCGAGAGGGCTTGGACTTGCCCGAAGTTTCCTTAGTCGCCATTTTGGATGCGGACAAAGAAGGTTTTTTACGCAGTCACCGTTCCCTTACCCAAACGGTGGGACGCGCCGCGCGAAATATAAATGGAAAAGCGATTATGTATGCGGATAAAATAACTGCTTCGATGCAAAAAACCATTGATGAAACGAACTACCGTCGGGAAAAACAAATGAATTACAATACGAAACACAACATTACGCCACAAGCACTAAATAAAAAACTGAGCAATCCGTTGACCAAAAATCAATTGGGTGGTACCTACAATTACGAGGAAGTGGTTCCAAAAGCGGCCGAACCTCAAACGGAGTATTTAACCAAATCGGAAATCGAAAAACGCATTCGCGACACTCGGAAAGAAATGGAAAAAGCTGCTAAAGAATTGGATTTCATGCAGGCAGCAAAACTCCGTGATGCTATCAAAGTTTTGGAAACGCAATTGGCGAAAGTATGAACGAAACCCATTATCGCAAACTAGAAAATATGTACCATTCGGGGCCGATTAATCAAAAAAGCTTTCCCGATGTGCAACTCACGGTATCTGAAGGTCGAGCGGAAATCACGATGACCGTTCAACACGATTATTTTCATGCGGGGCAATCGCTCCACGGTTCGGTCTACTTTAAAATGCTAGACGATGCCGCTTATTTTGCGGTCAATTCGCAAATCACCGATAGTTTTGTGTACACGACCTCATTTCATATCCAAATTTTACGACCCTTGAAAACAGGGGTTATTACAGCCATCGGGACCGTTCAGTTTGTCTCGCGCAATTTGTTTATCGGTGATGCTGTTTTGTATGATGCCAAAGGACGGGAAGTCGCGCGCGGGACAGGCAACTTTATGAAAAGTGGTTTGGCGTTGGATGAAAGTTTGGGCTACCAATAAAAAAAGCACCCCGAAGGATACTATTTGGAATCGTCAGAATGAATAACTCAATTGTGTTTTACACTTACAAAGAAGTGAAAAGTAACTCATCGTTAATTGTGTTGCTCTTGAAAAACCTCCAAAAGAAATTCAGGGGCGATCATCCGGTTGGGAGAAGCTTCCATCGCTTTCAAGACCCGTTTGATGGCATGCGGATTCAAGCCCATGTTGATACCGATTTCATGAATTTTGATACGTTCCCGTTCGTGTAACACTCCATCGCAGTGCATTAACAAGGCCAAACGGTAAAACTGTTGGATGCGTTCAAACTCGGATTTAATGATTTCTGAACGGTGTTCTTCATGAAACAATTGTCGAAAATCTTCTTTAGAAACCCCTAGTTCCTTGGCGACTATGGTCAAAAACGTATATTCTCGTTCGTGCAATTCCCCATCGACAATGGCAAAAGCAATCATATCGGCCAATAAACTCATTTTCTCGGAAGCGGTATTCATGATTTCCGTATTTTTAGCTAAAATATAAAATTTTCTTAAAATTGAGAACGCTACTGCTACGATTATGGATTTTCTGCTGTGTAATTTATGGGATTGGATATACGCAACCTTCTTCAGCGGCACTTCAACTCGAAGTCATTATGCTGGAGGCTCCGCAATTGGGAACCTCCAAAACTATTCGGATTTATGTCCCAAAAAACTATACCCAAACCGCACGACGCTATCCCGTAGTCTACATGCCCGACGGTCAAAACCTTTTTGATAATAAAACGGCCTATGCCGGCGAATGGGGCATCGATGAAATCATGGACCAACAAAAAAATCCGGCTATCGTAGTCGGTATCGATCACGGGGGAGACAAACGTATCGATGAACTCACGCCTTTTCCGCATGCAAAATATGGTGGTGGGAAAGGGGATGCCTTTTTAGCGTTTATTGTGGAAACCTTGAAACCCTATATCGATCGCCATTTCCGCACTAAACCCCAAGCCAAACACACGGCGATTTTTGGGAGTTCGTTGGGCGGATTAATGGCCTTTTATGCCTCAATTACCTATCCGGATGTTTTTGGAAAAGTAGGTTGTTTCTCGCCTGCCTTTTGGATTAATCGGGAACCGTTAATACAACTTCTTGAGAAAACCTCCCACTACAAAGCGCGAATCTATTTGATGTGCGGCGACCAAGAAGGAGATGACGATATGATTAAAGACCTGAAAGCGATTGAGTTATGGATCAATAGCCGCCGTTGTTCTTGTAAAAAAATGAATGCGAGTGCCATTATCGAAGGGGGACAACACAACGAAAAACTCTGGCGAGAACAGTTCGAAAAAGCGTACCTTTGGCTGTTTTGAGTTTAGTGACTAACCCCCCAGCCCCAAAAGGGGGAGGATTACTATTTAAAATCAAATAATGACTAGTGAATTACGACTTACGACTTTTAAAAAAGACTTATGAATAACAACGATATTTTTAAAAAACTCCGGGTAGCCTTACAGTTGCGCGATGACCAGATTGTAGCGATTTTGGAATTGGTGGATTTCCGCATTTCGAAAGGCGAATTGGGTAATTTTTTCCGGGATGCGGAACATCCGAAGTATATGGAATGTGGCGATCAAATTCTGCGCAATTTCTTAAACGGACTGATCATTCACTTACGGGGCACAAAAGACGCGCCTAAGAATCCGTTGGAGGTCATTGCCACACACAAGAAAACCCCACCCAAGCAGGAAGTCAGCGACAAACCAAAAGGGCCAACGCCCAAGACCTATGGCAAAAAACCAGTAAAAAAGTTCAATGCCAAACCCGTAATTGTGGAGAAAGTCAACTACAAAAACGGTAAGAAAAAAGAAAAGTAATCCTTTCTTTTGTCATAGTATGTAACTTAATTCACGCTGTGCCATTTTTTTGACGCTTACCTTTGGGATAGTCATTTAAAACCACACCCGATAAAAAAATAGGGGTTTTGCAGACCGTGCAATTCGATTAATCATTGCCGCAGCGTTGGTTTTACTTTACCGAAAAGGGATTATTTCAGGAACGTTAGGCACCCTCAGATTGGTCTTCGCAGGAGTATTTGCGCTAACGTCGTTGGTGCGTTTTTGTCTGTTGTTTTCGTTACTTGGAATACAAACAAGGAAAAAAATTAACCAATTGTGAATAACTATTGTTGGATTAATACAAAATCAGTGCTTTGCAGCTGATTTTTTTTATACGTTTGATTTTCAAACAATAATGCTACTCTAAAATGAAAATGATGACTAAATCGTTGCTTTTCGTTGCAGCTGTAATTGCCTTTGGATGTAATACAGAAAATGAGACAACTTCCACTACGAGCACTCGGGTAGGGACAACTACCACGACTTTAGCAACTACACCTAAAAAATTCTTATTTGACGCTACCAAAGCGCAAACCGCTGGAAATGCGGATTGGATTTTGGATGCAGATACGAATCCACAGCGCTTTCCTACACCCGCACAATCGGGTATTACCGCGACAACACCCGAAAATTTTTGGCGTGGCGGATTATCGGCTTGGGGGGTATCCTTGGTTAAATTGGGCCATACCGTTGAAACTTTACCTTCAGGAACAGCAATTACTTATGGAGGAACAGGTGCACAAGACTTACGAAACTATGATGTTTATGTTGTAGCAGAGCCCAATATTCGTTACACCGCAGCGGAGAAAACAGCGATTTTGCGTTTTGTACAAAACGGTGGTGGATTATTTATCATTGGGAATCATAACGGAGCCGATCGTAATAATGATGGGTTTGATGCCGTTCGCGTTTGGAACGATTTGATGAGCACAAACTCCGTCAAAACCAATCCTTTTGGGTTTACATTTAACACTACCAACATTTCGGAAACCTCCTCCAATCGTTTGAGCGCCACAACGGATCCGATTTTGAATGGAACGCAGGGAGTGGTTACCAACATGAAATTCTCAGCAGGTTCTACCTTAACGTTAAATCCCACGGCAAATGCAACAGTAAAAGGATTAATTTGGCGTTCCACTTCAACACAAGGAAACAGTAATGTGATGTGTGCTACTTCAACTTTTGGCACGGGTCGTGTGGTTGTGATTTGCGATAGTTCACCCGCCGACGACGGTACGGGTACCCCTGGTGACACTTTATACCCAGGCTGGACAGAATTGGTTTCGCATTCCCGCTTTCACATGAATGCATCACTTTGGTTAGCCAAACTTTAATCGAAGTACTATCCTGCACTAAGGATAGCAGTGGAAAGCCCGGATGCCGTAGTTTACGGAGGCAACGGACTTGCAACGGATAGCCTGACCCCGAGGGCTTAAAACAAGCTTGAAAAGCGTAGTTTTTACCCTTCGGGGGAGTGCCCAAAAAGATAAATGACACCTTGACGTTATAAAAAAATCCCGATACTTTAGGAGCATCGGGATTTTATTTTTAGTTTGTATTTCGCTACGACAAAGCCGCTTTTACTTGATCGGCTGCTTCTTGGAATTGCACGGCCGATAAAATAGGCATCCCAGAGTTGTCAATTAATTCTTTGGCCACCTCAGCGTTGGTTCCTTGCAAACGCACAATAATGGGCACTTTGATGTCGTCACCCATATTTTTGTAAGCATCTACTACCCCTTGCGCCACACGGTCACAACGTACGATACCCCCAAAAATATTGATTAAAATCGCCTTTACATTGGGATCTTTCAAGATGATACGGAAGGCGGTTTCCACACGTTTTGCATCGGCTGTACCTCCTACGTCCAAAAAGTTAGCCGGCTCAAAACCCGCATATTTGATCAAGTCCATGGTGGCCATTGCCAATCCAGCACCGTTTACCATACAGCCCACGGTTCCGTCCAAATCTACATAGTTTAGCCCTGCTTCTTTGGCTTCCACTTCGATTGGATTTTCTTCACGAACATCGCGCATTTCAGCAATCGCCGCTTGACGATACAAGGCGTTATCATCGATGTTTACTTTGGCATCTACAGCTAAGATTTTATTATCAGAAGTTTTTAATACCGGGTTGATTTCAAACAAGGACGCATCGCTGTTTACATAAGCCGTGTACAATGAATCTACGAATTTCACCATTTCTTTAAACGCGTTGCCCGACAACCCTAAGTTAAAGGCAATACGACGCGCTTGGAAACCTTGCAATCCAATATTCGGATCGATTTCTTCGGTGAAAATCAAATGAGGCGTTTTTTCAGCTACTTCTTCAATATCCATTCCTCCTTCGGTAGAATACATAATCATATTACGTCCTGTACCACGGTTCAACAATACCGACATATAGAATTCAGAGACTTCACTTTCGCCTGGGTAATACACATCTTCAGCAATCAATACTTTGTGTACTTTTTTTCCTTCAGGGGGTGTTTGTGGAGTGACCAACATCATCCCGATGATTTGTTCAGAAATTTCGGTAACTTGGTCTAAATTTTTCGCCAATTTCACACCGCCTCCTTTTCCGCGGCCTCCAGCGTGAATTTGCGCTTTCACCACATACCAGGACGTTCCGGTATCGGCCGTTAATTGTTTGGCAGCTGCAACCGCCTCTACTGGATTGTTTGCAACGATACCGCGCTGAACGCGAACGCCGTATTTTGCCAAAATCTCTTTCCCCTGATATTCGTGTATGTTCATAGTACTGTAATAAGTTTAGTTGCGCTCGGACACCGTCCGAAATTAAGTGCCACAAATGTAAAGAAATCGCCCCAAACAAAAAAGAAATGTATACTAATTTAGTAAGTTTTTTGGAGCTATTCCCGCTTTCGCCTTTATCTATTTTTTGGGCCCAATCGCAACGTCCAAAAAGCCAAAAAAAATAGGATATCGGCTCAATCGGGGCTAAAAAAATTTCGTTTTCCTAATCCCGCCTATCCTTTGTTAAAAAATTCCCATAAATCCGCACTGCGCTTGACTTCCCGCAAGGTTTACGGTATCTTTGTAGGGTATAATTTAAAATCTATTTTTTTGAACAGCATGCAAACTACAGCGTTACTCGCATTGGCTCAAACCTACGGCTGTCCGCTGTATGTGTATGATGCCGCCAAAATTGAACACCAATACCAACGCCTCACCAATGCCTTTGACAAGGTAGAATCGTTGCGCATCAACTATGCCATGAAGGCATTGTCAAACATTTCAATTTTGAAGCTGTTCCGAAAGATGGGGTCCGGACTGGACACCGTTTCGATACAGGAAGTGCAACTCGGACTCCATGCGGGGTTCCCGCCCGATAAAATTATTTTCACTCCCAATGGCGTTTCGTTTGAAGAACTCGAACAAGCTGCGGCTTTGGGTGTGCAAATCAACATTGACAATTTATCGGTTTTGGAACATTTTGGTACCAAGCACCCTAATACGCCGGTATGTATTCGTATCAATCCGCATGTCATGGCGGGAGGAAACGAAAACATTTCTGTGGGTCATATCGATAGTAAATTTGGAATTTCAATTTATCAAGTGCCACATATTTTGCGCATTGTCGAAAATACGGGCATGACCATCAATGGGATTCACATGCACACGGGTTCGGATATTTTGGACATCGAAGTGTTTTTGTATGCCGCTGAGATTCTATTTGATACCGCCAAACAGTTCAAGAACTTGGAATTCCTAGATTTCGGTTCAGGCTTTAAAGTCCCATACAAAAAAGGCGACATTGAAACCAATATTGAAGAATTGGGGAAAAAGTTGACCAAGCGCTTTTTGGCTTTCGAAAAAGAATACGGGAAACCGCTAACCTTAGCTTTTGAACCGGGAAAATTCTTGGTGAGTGAAGCCGGATATTTCTTGGCCAAAGTCAATGTCGTCAAACAAACCACTTCGACGGTATTTGCGGGTATCGATACCGGTTTTAACCATTTAATTCGTCCGATGTTTTACGGCGCTTCTCACAACATGGAAAATATTTCCAACCCCAAAGGCAAGGAACGATTTTACACGGTGGTGGGTTATATTTGTGAAACGGATACGTTTGCCAATAACCGTCGCATCGCCGAAATCAACGAAGGGGATGTCTTGTGTTTTAAAAATGCAGGAGCGTATTGTTTCTCGATGGCTTCCAACTACAACTCGCGTTTTAAACCGGCCGAAGTCTTATGGAAAGACGGCCAAGGACACTTGATTCGGGAACGGGAAACGTTTGAGGATTTACTCCAAAATCAAATTCTTTTGGACTTATAATAAAAAGGCTGTCACGATCGACAGCCTTTCTTTTTTTAATGCAACGGACGTTTTTTAATCATCCCTCCTTTGGTATCTTTGATGGCATGTTGTACGATGAATGCCCCTTCGTCGACTTTTTGAATTTCCAAAATCAATTTCGTCACCTCCAAACGTGTAACGACGCAGTAAATCACTTTATTTTTATTGGGATCCAAGCCACGACGCCCATACCCGCTATCGGTGTTGTATACGGTAACGCCATGTTGCAAATTGTCGATAATGGCTTGTTTGATTTCCATGGACTTACTCGATACCACGGTCACTCCAATATATTCCTCAATACCATTGATGATAAAATCAACCGTTTTGGAAGCTGCAAAGTACGTTAACATACTATACATTGCCGTTTCTACACTGAACAAAAAAGCTGCAAAAGCAAACAGAAAAACATTAAATACCGAAATAAAATCGCCTACCGTGAGACTTGTTTTTTTACTTACATAAATGGCCATAACCTCGGTGCCATCAATCACCGCACCACCCCGAATGGTGAATCCAATGCCTGCACCTAAGAAGAAGCCTCCAAAAACGGAAATTAAGAGTTTATCTTGGGTAATCACTTTGAAATCCACAAAATGCACTAAAAGCGACAAAGCTACAATAGCGAGTATGCTTTTTATGGCAAATTCCCATGAAATCTGCTGGGCGCCAACCAAAATAAAGGGGAAATTGATCACTATAATCCACAGCGATAGATTAATTCCTGTGGCCCGCTCTGTCAACAAGGACAACCCCATAGCGCCTCCATCCAAAAAGTCGTTGGGTAATAAAAATTGCTTTAAACCAATGGTCGCCATGGTGACGCCTATTGATATTAAAATAAAATCTTTCACATACCGTTGAAAAACAAGCTCTTTGATTCGAGTACTCTCGTGGTATAGATTTTTAATCAGAACTTTCATAGACGTACTTTTGACCCAAAATACAAAAAAAAGCCCTTTGAATAAAGGACTTTCATACGTTTAACATCAATTTATGACTAGCGAAAAAGTTCGGGTAAGACTTCGCAATTTGAACCGTTAGGAAACGTAATTTGCAACTTCTGACTCAAGGTTGGAGCGATTTGAATGATGTATCGTTTTTCGTAACTCTGCCCTTGGGGTATTTTCCAACCGAAAAACAATAAGGGCACGTGTGTATCATAGGCATACGGCGTTCCGTGGGAAGTACCCGTGGGGCCATATTCGATAAATCCCGGTTCGTCCAAGACCACAATTTGACCGTTTTCTCTGGGATCATAGCCGCGCGCAATCATCATTTTATAATAATCACCTTCACAGGCTCCCTGTATATCCTGCTGATTAAAAACGGCTTTTACATGAGGCTGCAGGCGTAAATAGTTCATAAATTGCGTTTCTACGACGGGATAGTCTAAGGCTTTTTCTCGAATTTTAACTTCATCCAAATACACATTGAAATTGGAGTAATTCAAAACAAAATTCTCGCCAAAAGTCGCTTGGGAAAAAGCTTTGAGTCCCGCACCGATAGCCTTGTAATCCAAATTAGTTACCGCATACTGCTTATTGCGCAAAAAAACAGCATTTTCGGCACAAGCGTGGTCGGCAGTGAGGAACACGAGGTATTGATTTTTACCAACGGTTTTATCCAAAAAATCCAAAAAATCAGAAATCGTCTGGTCTAAGCGTAAGTAGGTGTCCTGCAATTCCATAGACCGTGCGCCCATAATGTGTCCCACATAATCGGTAGACGAAAAACTAACGGCGAGGAAATCGGTAATGGCGTCTTTGCCTAGGTTTTCATTTTCGATAGCTTTTTTGGCAAACTCCGCCAAGTAATCATTCCCAAACGGAGTAGCGCGCAACACACCGGCATCATTTTTTTCATACATCGCCTTCAAATCGTAAGGAAAAACGGGCTTCTCCACTCCATACAATTTGCCTTCATACGGGGAATCGTCTGGATCACTTTCATTATATGCCTCGGGGGCTTTGTAAAGTTTCCAACCCTCATTGAGGTATTTCATATAGCCTTTTTGCGCATTAAATGACGTTACCCAATTGGGAAGTTGCGCACCGTAAAAAGAACTCGAAATAAACTGTCCCGATTTATTGAACCAAAACGCCCAATTGGCAAAATGGCCCGCCGGTAAAATAGCACCGCGATCTTTGATACTGAGTCCGATAACCTTCCCTTGAAATTGGGTCGCCATGCGCAATTCATCGGTAATGGTAGTGGCTTTTAAATTTTTGGGTGACATCAACCCTTCTTTTCCTGCGCCTTCACCCAAAGGTGTCACCGACGCATCATCGGTGCAATAACGCTCTTTTCCGGTGCTACGACTAAACCACTCATTACTCACAATACCGTGCACAGATGGCGTAGTACCCGTATACACACTGGCATGTCCAGGAGCAGTATAAGTGGGCATGTAGTTGAAATGAGCGTTGTGAAAGGTGTAGCCTTGGCGCATCAAGCGTTTGAAACCCGTTTCGGTAAAATCGTTATGATATCGGTATAAATACTCCATGCGCATTTGATCGACCACGATGCCGACAACCAACTTTGGGCGTTCTTGTGCGTGAAGAGTTCCGATCATTCCAATAAGAATGACAATGTATTTTTTCATCGGTTAAAAAAGTATACGTTCTTGTTGTGCCGCCTTAAAATCGAGGATGATTTCGTCAATAATTTCAGCTACGGGTTTGATCTCGTTGAGCAACCCTGCAATCTGTCCAATTTCTAATTCTCCTTCCACCAAGTCGCCTTCAAACATCCCGCGTTTGGCACGTGCCCGACCCAGTAACGCTTTTAATTCCTCCTCAGAAGGACATTGTTTGTACAAGGCTTGTAAATCGGTGTAAAACTTATTTTTCAACAAACGTACCGGCGCCAATTCCTTCAAGGTCAGTACAGTATCACCTTCTTGTGCGTTTATAACGGTTTGCTTAAAGGCATCATGCGCCGAACTTTCGACGGAGGCAACAAATCGACTCCCCATTTGCACCCCATCGGCACCCAAGGTCATGACCGCCAACATTCCTCGTCCCGTAGCTATACCGCCCGCGGCAATTAAAGGAAGTGAGAGTTGTGCCCGCACCATGGGAATCAAGGTAAACGTTGTGGTCTCCTCACGGCCGTTATGTCCTCCCGCCTCAAAACCTTCAGCTACAATCGCATCAACACCAGCCTCTTGGGCTTTGAGGGCAAATTTGGAACTACTCACCACATGCGCTACCGTGATCCTGTGTTCTTTCAAAAATGCGGTCCACGTTTTGGGGTTTCCTGCCGAAGTAAATACAATTTTCACGCCTTCTTCGACAATGATTTGCATAATCTCATCAATATTCGGGTACAGTAAGGGAACGTTAACCCCAAAAGGACGATCGGTGGCTTGTTTGCATTTTTGAATATGGGTACGCAATACGTCGGGGTACATCGAACCCGCACCGATGAGTCCTAGTCCGCCAGCATTACTCACGGCACTGGCCAATTTATATCCTGAATTCCAAATCATTCCCCCTTGAATAATGGGATAGTTTATATTAAAAAGTTGGGTAATACGATTCATTGAAAATGCTAATTACGGTTTTATAAGTTTCCCTGTGAACGTTTGCGTACCCTCTTGCAACAGGTAAGTGTACCAACCTGCGGGGAAATCGGCTACGTCAACAGTGGTTTGGTTTGGAGTGAAACGCGTTTCTCGAACTAATTGGCCTAAGGCATTAAACAATTTTAAAGTTGTAGCGCCAGTAAAATAGCCTTGGAAGGTAACCTCATTATGGAAAGGATTGGGATACACTTTTACGGAAGATGTTGCAAATGAAGCTAGTGATAAGGCATTGGATAACGCGGCGGCAAAGTCAGGCACGCCATAACCGTATTCCATCGTAGGGTTTGTAAAACGATCGGCAGATTGCTTAACCAAGTCCACTACTTGCTGGTTGGTTAATTGAGGCGCTGCGGCCCAAAAACAAGCAATCGAGCCCGAAATCAGGGGACACGATAAAGAGGTGCCACTCACATACGTAAAATCGCCTTGGGGAGTGCAAACTGCTGCACCTACGCCGCGAGCCATCAAGTCGGGTTTTACACGCCCGTCGAAAGTAGGCCCTATCGAACTAAAACTGGCGCGAAACTCCATGGAGTCCACAGCACCGATGGCCAAGGCATGCGTTGCTTCGGCGGGAACAGCGACATAGGGAGCTGTAGAATTACCGGAATTACCGGCGCTCACCACTACAACCATTCCTTTGGAAAAAGCTTTATTGGCACCTTGGGAAGCAAAGGCTTGATTGCCGGTGAGGTTGCTGTAGGTGTAACTGTAAGCGGGATTATCATAGCCATAATACCCTAGCGAACTGCTGATGATATCGCAGCCCAATCGATCGGCTTCTTCGGCGGCTTGCACCCAATAACTTTCCTCTACGGGATTCTCCTCCATGACGTCTTCGGTGATAAACAGGTAATAACTCGCTGTGGGAGCTGTTCCCACTAAGGTCCCGTCGGTAATGGCTGCCATTGAAGAAAGCACTAAAGTTCCATGGTGGTGTAAATCGAATACATTGGTCGATTGGGAAACATAATTATAACCGCCCAGATAGCGATTTTGACTAAACAACGATTGAAAAGGTGGTGCGGTGTAGACCCCCTGAAATCCCGAATCCAATACGGCTATGATTTTTCCAGCCCCGGCATGATTTTGTTGATGCAACAAATGCGTGTTCAACATCGCAACTTGGTTTTGGGCATTTCCATACGAATAGGTGGTTTGCAACGCCATCGTCTTGGGCTGTACGGTGGGCGCTTGTGGGGTGCTTTTGGCATTGAGTTGCGGATTGGCAAAAACGATGCGCTCCACAAATGGGAAAGAGGCCAAGCCTTGAATCGCAGCCACGGAGCCTCGCACATGAATGCAATTCATCCATTTGGATTGGGCTTTGTAGGTGATTCCCGGCATGTTAGAAACGGTCTCAATATAATTGGTGTCAACAGGAACGTCATCGATCGATAAAGGAATATTTTGTTGGATTCTTCGGTCCAAAGCGCGCTGCGTTAACATGGTTAAAGGCGCATCAAAATAAGCTTGGGTATTGGGTTTGTCCGTAAAATACACACGTGCATCCTCTTGTGCCCATCCCAACGTTGAGATCCAAAATAGAAGAAGGAACAAGTTTCGCATAGCAATTAGACTTTGGAACCAAAAATACAAATAATTGTGCGAGACGAATGTTAATTTAAGAAGAAATTACCCCTGAACCTAGCAATTCCTCTCCATGATACCAGGCAGCAAACTGACCTTGAGTAATTGCGGATTGTGGCGTTTCAAAGGAAATGTATAGCCCCGATTTGAATTGGTATAAGGTTGCTTTTTGTAAAGGCTGACGGTAGCGAATTCGGACTTCGACAGGCATCGATTCTCCGTTATTTAGTGACAAATCCTCCCGAATCCAATGTACTTCTTGGGGCTGAATGTGGAGCGCTTGACGAAACAAACCGGGATGTTGCTGTCCTTGACCGGTGTAAATAATATTTTCTTTCACATCGGTGGCGATGATAAATAGGGGTTCGGCTGTCCCCCCAACATTTAAGCCTTTGCGCTGACCGATAGTAAAATAATGGGCACCTTGGTGTTGTCCCACTTTTTTGCCTTGACCGACAGTATAGGTAAACGGTTTAGCTTGCAACTGCAATAATTCCTCCTGAGTAAGTCCTTCGGGAAGGGTTTGTTGGTAACACGGATCGGTGGCTGGAATTTCAACGATAGTCCCTACTTTGGGTTGCAACTGTTGCTGTAAAAATTCGGGCAAACGGACTTTTCCAATAAAACATAGGCCTTGCGAATCTTTTTTCTCAGCGGTTACTAAGTCCATTTTTGTGGCAATTTCACGCACTTCGGGTTTTGTTAAATCGCCAATAGGAAACAACGCCTTGGCCAATTGCGCTTGCGAGAGTTGACAGAGGAAATACGACTGGTCTTTATTACCATCGACACCGGCCAATAATTGATGGACTTCTTTGCCCTTGATTTCGACAGTGGCTTTGCGGCAATAATGACCTGTAGCGACAAAATCGGCGCCCAAATCAAGAGCAATTCGCATAAAGACGTCGAACTTGATTTCGCGATTACACAAAACATCGGGATTGGGTGTACGTCCGTTTTCGTATTCGTTGAACATATAGTTAACAATACGCTCTTTGTACTCGGCACTGAGGTCAACGGTTTGAAAGGGAATACCCAGTTTTTCAGCGACCAACAGGGCATCGTTGCTGTCTTCCAACCAAGGGCATTCGTTGGAAATGGTTACGGAGTCATCGTGCCAATTTTTCATAAAGAGACCGATGACGTCATACCCTTGTTCTTTCAATACGTAAGCGGCTACGCTGGAATCGACTCCTCCCGATAAACCCACTACCACACGTTTCATAACTATTTTTTTTGCAAAGGTAACGGAAAAGTTATGAATTATGAGTTATGCGTAAGGGAGCAGTTTCCGCGAGGGACCTGCCTACCGGCAGGCAGGCTGAAGTGGAAAGCCCACAGCGGTGTGAAACGGAGCGCGGACTTGTAGCGGATAGCCCGTCCCGAAGGGCACGCCATGAAATTTTGAATTGTGAATTATAAATTATGAAATATGTGTTCCTGTAAAATAGACGTAATTGCGAGAAAGTAGTTTGAGATTTAGAATTTGGAATTTGGTCTCAAAACTTCGGGAGGAATTTGGGATTTGGAATTTGGGATTTAGAAATTTTACTCTCTATCTTCTTCGCGAGTGATGGGCTTTTTGACAAATTTGCGATTTTTTTGTTTTCCCATATCTTTTTTGACTAGCTTGCCTTTTTCCAATACCTCCCAAATTCCCTCTTTTTTGCCTTTGACAAAAGTTCCACGAGCAGCAATTTTATTTTCAGCGGTGCGAAACACTGCGAGGCCGTCGTATTCCCCATTTTTATAATTACTTTCTTCCAGCACCAATCCTTGTTCGGTAATTTTGCGGTACACTCCTTCGCGAAGTCCGTTTTTATACCCACATTCCTCGGCCAGGGCACCACTTTTGTAAAAAACTTTTCGCGCACCGTTTAATTTACCTCTAACATAAAACTCCAACGTCATGATTTGAGGGGAATCTTCATGGTAAAATTTCCATTCGCCTTCTTCCAAACGATTAACCAGCTTACCCTCACTGACTTTGTTGCCTTTGGGAGTGTACACTATTGTATAACAGGAATTGTCTTTGGGACTAAACTCGCGTGTGGCGATTACTGCGCCCTCTTTGGTGTTGTCAAAAAAGCGAAAAGTACCTACTTCCTTACCATGTTCAAAGGTTCCTTCATAGCGAGGACGGTCCGTATCGGCATAGGTCCCTTTCCAAATCCCATGTTTTTTCCCTTGCGCATCCAACTGATTTATCGATTGGGCACAAACCCATTGCACACACAAACAAATTAGGAATAGGTAACGCATACATTAATGTTTAGATATGAAACGAAAAATGACCTCTTTTCATACACAAAAGTAATAAAGTTGGATAAAATTTAAATAAAGTTTTTTCTTACATTTTATATTTCACATTTGTTTAACGATAAAGTTTAAACAATTCATAAAATCGAAAACATTATCGGGAAACGTTAAACAAAAATGTTAAGAATTTTACAAAATGTTCTGTTTAACATTTTCTATTTATTGTTAAACAAAATAGACACCTTACTTTCGGTGAAACTTTAAAAAATTGTATTATGAAAACAAACAGATTAAAACAATTCGCCTTGATTGCATTCATGGCGTTTAGTCTAACCGCTTGTAGCGATGATGACAACAATGTACAACCCGACAATACGATTGCCGGAATTGCTTCACGTACTGCAAACCTATCTTCTTTGGTTGCAGCTTTAAACCGTGCCGAATTAACAGGAGTTTTGAGAGGTAGTGGAAACTTCACTGTATTTGCTCCTACAAATGATGCATTTGCTGCTTTCTTGACTGCTAACGGATTTGCTAACCTCGATGCGGTTCCAGTACCAGTATTAAAAAACTTACTATTAAATCACGTCATTGGAACTGAAATTGCTAGTTCAGCGATTCCACCAGCCGTATATGTGTCAACCTTGTCTCCTATCAACTCAAATACAGGTGCACCGACCATCAGTATGTTTGTACAAAAAATCGGAAATACTGTGACGATTAACGGAGGAGCTTCAAATGGTGGATCCACGGTAGCTACTGCTGATATCGATGCAAGTAATGGTATCATTCACGTGGTAAGCAATGTAATCGCTATTCCAAAAGTTGTTAACCACGTTGTTGCTAACCCTCAGTTTGATACCTTACAAACAGTAGTTACCAGTGTTTCAGGTACTTTTGGAGATCAATCAGCAGTGTTAGCTGCGTTGAATGGTTTAACAGCTTCTGCTCCTGCTACAGTATTCGCTCCTGACAATGCTGCCTTTACTGCAGCAACTACAGGTACTGGATTTGCAGTAAATGCTACACCAGCACAAGTGTCTAAAGTGTTACAATACCACGTAACAGTTGCTGGAAATGTACGTTCTAACCAATTGACCAACAACCAAGTTATACCTATGATAACATCACCTGTTCAGAATACAACAGCTATTTTAGGATCTGGAACTGTTGACATTCGTGATTTCGCAAATAATTTAGCTCGTGTTAACCAAGCTGATATTCAGTGTTCGAATGGTGTGATTCACGGAATAAATCGCGTATTACAACCCCAGTTGTAATTCGTAAATTTTCTTCATACTTTTTAAAGACTGTCTAAGGGCAGTCTTTTTTTGGCTTATTAATAACCGAAACGCAACTAGTTCATACAGGAAACTTAAGTTAAATACGCCCGTGATTGCTATATGATAAAAAAAAGCCATTTTATAGCCTTCTGGTAAAATTTTCTACGCAACCACCACAATTGTTTCTTATGGTAAAACTCCTATCTTTTAAAGCAAAAAAAAAAGGTTGCCCGTAGACAACCTTTTTTACAATATCCAATGAATTTATTTCTTCCCTTTTAATTGCTTCTGCGCTTCGGCCTGTTCCATCATCTCGCGCATCTTGCGTTGAAACTTGCTCTCTTTGGCAGGCTTTTGTTTGTTTTCTTGAATTTGCGCGTGGATTTTATCGCTGTCAATAAAATACTTCTTAATCACCAACATTACCCCTATGGTCACGACGTTGGACATGAAGTTGTACAAACTCAATCCCGAACCATAGCTATTGAAGAAAATCAACATCATAATCGGAGATACATAAATCATAATCTTCATCAACTTAGCCATATCGGGCATTCCCTCTTGCGCTGGTTGGGCCATGGCGGCATTATCCCCAGAGGTCATTTTCATATAGAAGAAAATGGCAATAGCCGCTAAAATGGGAAACAAACTGATATGGTTCCCATACAAAGGAATATAGAACGGTAATTTTACAATGGCATCAAACGACGATAAATCTTCGGCCCACAAAAAGCTTTTCTGACGCAATTCAATAGCCGCAGGGAAAAACTGAAAGGAAGCATATACAAACGGTAATTGAATCAATGCAGGAATACATCCAGCCATCGGATTGACACCTGCTTTGGAGTATAATTTCATCATTTCTTGTTGACGCTTCACCGGATCTTTATACTTAGTGTTGAGCTCGGTAATCTCGGGACGCAACACCTTCATCTTTGCTTGGGATAAGAAAGATTTGAAAGTAATGGGTGACATGGCCAACTTGATAATAAGGGTAAACAAAATAATCGCCCATCCAAAAGCCATCCATCCGCCTAATAATCCGAACAAGGGGACAAAAATGAATTTGTTAATCCAACCGAATATCCCCCAACCCATGGGAACCACTTCATCTAAATTGCGATCGTAATTATTCAAAAGTTGGTAATCTGCAGGTCCGAAGTACCAATTCATTTTATAATCCAATTCGCCTTGTGCCAACTCCAAGGGAACTCGTGTGGTCAATTGCTTGGTAAATACAGTATCTTTTTCGGCATCTTTGACCAAATCATCTGAGGTAAGCTTGGCGGTTTTAAACGGTTTATTGGTCATTAACACCGAAGCAAAGAAATGCTGACGGTAGGCCACATACGTCACTGCCTCTGGATTTTCTTCTTTCCCTTGGCCTTGCCCTACATAATCGTCTTTTCCATCTTCATATTCAAAAATGGTCTCTGTATAGCGATTTTCATACGGTATGCTAATTTCGTTACGGAAGGTTTTTAACGACCAATCCAATTGTACCGGATCATTCGGAGCCAATACATTGCGTAAACCTTGGGAACGTACATCAAAATCCAACATATAATCGTTGGCTTTCAACACATACTTATATTCCAAAAAGGCATTGGGACCCGCTTTCAGTTTCATCGATAAGACCTGATCGGCACCCACTTTGGTCAGTTGGGGTTCAAAAAACAAGTCTTTCGTTTGTAACACACGGTTATCGGTTGTTTTGACTTCTAAGTTGAATTGGGCGTTTTTCTGATCGACCAATTGCACTAGTTGCCCCGAATTTTTGCGAAACTTTTCAAATTTTTTCAGCGTTACTTGCTGTACTGCGCCCCCTTGATTGGCCACCACGATTTTCACCAAATCATTTTCCAACACGGTCGTTCCGCCTTTGGCTGAGGGCAATGTCGCTGCATAGGCAAATTTACCGAACTTCGATTCGGCTGCTTTTACTGCATTGCTATCGGTCGCCGTAGTATCGGTGGGGAGTGCTGGCTTTGCGGCTGGCGTGTCTTTTTTGGGAGTGGATTTTTGAGCGGTGGTCGCTTTGCCTGTTTGGGCTTTTTGCTGCTCCTGACTGGAGTTATACATCATCCAAAGAATCAATACAAAGAGCAGGGCGAATCCGATAACCGAATTCTTATCAAACTTTTTTTCTTCCATTATTATCTACATTGCGCCGGACCTTCAAGCCACAGCTTACATTTTATTTTTTACAATTGCGGCTACAAAGCTAACAAAAATTGGCTGTGGATTTGCAACGGTACTCTTATATTCCGGATGGTATTGCACGCCGATAAAGAAGGGATGGTTTTCTAACTCGACAATTTCAACCAAACCGGTTTCTGGATTGACTCCTGAACTAACCAAACCAGCCTCTTGTAGTGCCTCGGCATAACGGTTATTGTATTCATAACGATGGCGGTGACGCTCGCTAATTTGATCTTTTCCATAAATGCGATGCGCTAAGGTTCCGGGCTTCAAATCGCAGGTCCAAGCGCCCAAACGCATCGTTCCGCCTTTTTCAGTCACATTTTTTTGACTTTCCATCAAATCAATCACGGGATGTGGCGTGTCGGGATTCATTTCGGTAGAATTAGCATCCGCTAAGTGAAGTACATTGCGCGCATATTCAATAACGGCCATTTGCATTCCTAGACAAATTCCGAAGAAAGGCAATTGATGTTCCCGTGCGTATTGAACCGTAGCGATTTTTCCTTCAACACCGCGTTCCCCAAAACCAGGTGCAACCAAAATACCATCAATATCCTTGAGCTTTTCGGCCACATTGGAAGCGTCGATATATTCTGAATGGATGCTTACCACATTGACCTTCGTCTCGTTGGCAGCACCTGCATGGATAAAGGCTTCTAAAATGGATTTGTACGAATCTTGCAATTCAACATATTTCCCCACCAATCCAATATTAATGGTGTGTTTCGGATTCTTATGACGGGTTAAAAAAGCATTCCACTGGTCCAAATCGGGAGCCGATTTTTCGGGAAGGTTCAACTTCTTTAAGGCCACCACATCCAACCCTTCGTCCAGCATCAAGTTGGGCACTTCATAAATGGTTTTTGCATCAATAGACTGGATAACCGCTTCCTTGGTTACGTTGCAAAACAAGGCTAATTTTTGCCGTAATTCTGCCGAAAGTTCGTGCTCCGTGCGGCAAACCAAAATATCAGCTTTGATTCCGCTTTCCATCAAGGTTTTAACCGAGTGCTGGGTGGGTTTGGTTTTTAATTCGCCCGCAGCTGCCAAATACGGCACCAAGGTAAGATGGATCACAATACTGTTGTGCTCGCCCAATTCCCACACCAATTGACGTACCGATTCGATGTAAGGCAAGGACTCAATGTCGCCCACCGTACCCCCAATTTCGGTGATGATAATATCGTATTCCCCTGTTTGCCCCAATAGCTGCATACGGGATTTAATTTCATTGGTGATGTGCGGCACGACTTGTACCGTTTTGCCTAAAAACTCACCGCGACGCTCTTTTTCAATTACCGAAAGATACACCCGACCGGTCGTTACATTATTGGCTTGTGACGTAGGAACATTCAAAAAACGCTCATAATGCCCTAAATCCAAATCGGTTTCCGCGCCATCATCGGTCACAAAACATTCGCCATGTTCGTAAGGATTAAGCGTCCCTGGATCGACGTTGATGTAGGGGTCAAATTTTTGGATGGTTGTGCGGTAACCGCGGGCTTGCAATAGTTTGGCTAACGAAGCTGCAATAATTCCTTTACCCAATGAGGAAGTAACCCCGCCGGTGACAAAGATGTACTTTGTAGTATTCATTCGTGGTGTGTTGTGTTGTTGTAATTTTCGGCCAAAAATACAAACTTATCCGCCAATCTGAAAATGGCAAGTCGTGCATTTTATCAGGAGTTATCAACCTAACGCGAAGAGGTGCGCAACCGTCGTACTAAATCTTCTAAACCGTTGACTTGCAGTTCATGAACCAAACGCAATTGGGTCCCTAGGGTTCCCGAAGGCAATCGGTTGTTTTGTAACCATACTACATAATACTCGGGCAAATCAATCAAATACCGCCCTTTGTATTTCCCATAAGGCATTTGAGCGTGGGCTAAATCGAGTAAGGCTTTGTGCTGGGGATTCATACCGGCCAATGAAAAACGATGTCCTGCGTAATCTCGGGATGTAAACTATAATGGACAGGACAGGTCATCGCGGTGCGCTCTAAAATAGTTTTTGTTTTATGATCTACAGCGGTAGCAAAAGTAAAAACAATATGAATCGCCGAAATACGACGTGGATCGGTTCCCATTACTTTGGTTACCTCGGCGGTCGAACCCGCTAAATCCACCCCTAAATCGCGTGCTTTGATTCCCATCACGGTAAACATACAACTCGCCAAAGCATTGGCAACCGTATCGGTGGGTGAAAAAGCCGCTCCTTTTCCTTGATTATCGACAGGAGCATCTGAGATAATGATCGATCCCGATTGCAAATGCTCAGAGGAAGTCCGCAGTTCCCCTTGGTACGTTACGCGTGAGGTAGCCATATTAATTTGCTTGTTTTAATTGTAAATCTTCATCGTAATATAAAATGTAAACGCCCGTATTGGTATAGCCTCCTGAGACTTTACGCGCGTAATCAAAACGATTTTCTAAATGTTCGGAAGCCACTTCTAAAGTCCCTAGAAAACCATTTTCTTGCGAAATGCGCAACAAGGTATCAAAGGTGACATCAAACCCGCGAATCGCATAGTTATTGGGGAAAACTTTATTCTTTTTCCGGTAAGCAAAATCAAATTGCTCGGCCGTTGGACTGTCGTTCTCGCGCGTAACGGAAGGGTACATCAATTTCAACTTGGTCAATCGCGCTATCGGAATCTCTTCATAATCCAAAGTTTCATTGGCTTCCAAAATTACCAGTTGTACTTTAAAGTCTTTTTGAGCGGCCACCATAGAAGCTGTAGTTGTCATAACAGCACCGGTTTTCTCGGTCGCCAAAATCACATAGTTCATTCGATCTTTTACAAAATGCTTTTTTATACTGTCGGCAACTACCGAGCCATTATCGGCTACCCCAACGAGTTTCACGCCCTCATAATAATCCCGCAAATACTGCCGCATGGACTGTTTTTTGGGAGAAACCACCGCAATGATATTGCCATTTTTGGCTTGAAGGTAATCCAACATGGCTGCTTTGGTGGCGTCGTGTAAAGGGGTCGATTGTAATAAGTTGCTATAACTCTTGCCTTCGTCCCGAGATAAAGGGGAAATCACTGGAATCTTTTGCGCTTCCAAGGCAGCAGCTACTTTTTCAACATTGATCTGGTAAAACGGCCCTATGACAGCATCTACTTGTGAAAAATCTTCTTGCTTAAGCAAATCCAAAGCGGCCGTAGTTTGTCGGGATTCTTGCGAATCAAAAATACGAACATTCACATTTAACCCTAGGGTACGTGCCGAATCAATCGCCATCAAAGCCCCCGAATAAAAGTCCAACGTCATGTTCAAAAACTTATCTTTTTTCAACCGTTCCACCACACCTGTTACCGTGTCGTTTTGAATCTTGGCGGCATTAAAAGGTAAAAACAGTACCAACTCCCTACGCTTTTGTCGGTTGGCAGATTGCCCCAGGTCTTTTACCCCACTATCGGTGCGGTTTTTGGCAAAAGAAACTTGCATGGGGACTTGCAACACCATGCCCTCTTTGAGTCCGTCCTTGAGTTCGGGATTCAACCGTATCAAAGCCGCTTCAGACAAGCCAAATTGACGGCTCAAGCTAAATACCGTTTCCCCGTTTTGCACTGTGTAAGCGAGCGTTTCAACAGGTTTGGGCTTGATAGGTTCTGCAACCGTGGTCGCAGGTTTAGAAGCACTTTTCTTTATTTTCAACACTGCCCCTACGGGTAAACTGTCGACGATGGCAGGATTTTGAGCTTCCAACTCAGCCATACTAATTCCATAGCGGGTGGCAATGCCGTACTTGGTTTCTTGCGCCTGCACTACATGGGTAAGTTCGGTTATCGAAGGGGCGGGCATGGGTTTGGGTGTAGGCACGCCTTTTTTCAACACCAATACCATTCCCGTTTGCAATCCAGTGGTTTTCAATTGGGGATTCAAGGCTTCCAGGGTCCCCGCAGGAAGTCCATACTTTTTGGAAATACTAAAAACGGTTTCTTTTGCTAGTACGGTATGGGTAGCTGGCACAGAAGTTTGCGCTACCGTTGCATTGGGTTTATTCGCAACAACTGCCGGCGTCGGCTTTGTTTTTGGCACTACTGCGTTGGGGGGAAGCACCAATACCATAGCGGGTTTGAGTCCGTTTTTGGCCTCGGGATTCACCTTATAGAGGTCATAGGGCGTCACTTGATATTTTTGAGCCAAAGAAACTACGGTTTCCCCGGCCACAACTTTGTGCGTTCGGTTTTGTGCGTTGAGGGATACACTGCACAAAATGCCCAGTACCCATCCCCAAAAAATCCCTTTCATTCCGTAATCATTTTTAAATCGTTATTCCCATTCAATCGTGGCTGGGGGCTTAGAACTGATGTCATACACCACGCGATTAACCCCGCGCACTTTATTGATAATCTCGTTGGAGATTTTCATTAAAAAATCATAAGGCAAGTGTACCCAATCGGCAGTCATTCCGTCGGTCGATTCTACCGCACGCAAGGCCACTACTTTTTCGTAGGTACGCTCATCGCCCATCACCCCTACACTGTTTACTGGTAGCAAAATAGCCCCCGCTTGCCAGACTTTATCATAGAGTCCATGTGCTTTCAAGCCCTCGATAAACAAGGCGTCTACCTCTTGAAGTATGCGTACTTTCTCGGAGGTAATGTCACCCAAAATACGAATCGACAAGCCCGGTCCAGGAAACGGATGGCGTCCCAACAATTCAGCATCGATGCCCAACGAAGCGCCTACGCGACGTACTTCATCTTTGAACAACATGCGAAGCGGCTCCACAATTTTTAATTTCATAAAATCGGGCAACCCACCTACGTTGTGATGCGATTTGATCGTTGCTGAAGGTCCTTTGACCGAAACCGACTCAATCACATCGGGATAAATGGTCCCTTGAGCAAGCCATTTTACATCGGTCAATTGCTGGGCTTCATCGTCAAAAACTTCGATAAAAACCCGACCGATGGTTTTGCGCTTGGTTTCTGGATCACTGATGCCTTCCAAAGCGGTCAAAAAACGTGCCGAAGCATCAACCCCTTTTACATTAAGTCCCATTCCTTGGTATTGCTGCAAAACATTTTCAAATTCGTTCTTGCGCAACAATCCGTTATTCACGAAAATACAATACAAATTTTTGCCGATAGCCTTGTGCAAAAGAACGGCGGCCACGGTTGAATCTACACCTCCAGAAAGTCCTAAGACCACTTTGTCATTTTGTACTTTCTCGCGCAATTCTACCACAATATCTTCCACAAAGGCATTGGGGGTAAAGTTTTGAGGCACTTGGGCTATTTTAACTAAAAAATTCTCCAACAATTGTTTCCCATCGATGGAGTGGTACACTTCGGGGTGAAATTGAATGGCATACGTGGGTTCGCCTTCCAAACGATAGGCAGCATTTTCCACATCTTTGGTACTCGCCAAACGAATGCCTTGGGGCGGTAACGATTTAATGGTGTCGCTGTGACTCATCCAGACTTGGGAATTTAAAGCGATTTCTTCAAAAAAGTCCTCATCGTCTTTGATGTACGTCAAATTTGCTCGCCCGTATTCTCGGGTTGCGCTCGGAGCCACTTCGCCCCCATTGAAATGGGCCAAATATTGTGCTCCGTAACAAACCGCCAACAGGGGGAGTTTACCGCGAATCTGACTCAAATCGGGATGTGGGGCATCTTCGGCACGAACCGAAAACGGACTCCCTGAGAGAATCACGGCCTTAAAAGACGATAAATCTTCTGGCAGTTGGTTGTAAGGAAAAATTTCACAAAAAATGTGGAGTTCACGAACGCGTCGGGCAATAAGCTGCGTGTACTGCGAACCAAAATCGAGAATAAGTACGTTGTGTTGCATGGGTGTTGTGTTGTCGTAATAAGCGACCTGAAGGCCAAAATAATGGATGTAAAATTAGACAAAATAATGGACATGCCTGAATTTTACCGAAGGGTTTCACGGCAACTTTTTCACAATTTTTGGCGGTTGTAAACAATCCGCACCGGGGTTATCGCTCCTAACGGAAGAGTTTAAACAAGTTTATCCCCCACACCACATGACGGTCATTGTCGTGTACCACCCGCGTTTCAACAAAGGTAAATTCCTTCGACAGGTCGGCAACAATCGATTCCTTCAAATTATATAGCGACACAATCATATAGCCACTGGGTTGGGCAAACCCTGCATAGCGCAAGGCCACTTCCGTTCGGTTATCAAGGTAGTACAGCACTTCGTTAAAAAGGATGATGTCAAAAGTCCCTGGCGGTGTAAAACGGTGAATGTCGCCTACTCTAAAATCGCATTTCGGATACTTTTGTTTGCGCGCTTTCAAAATGGCTGTATCCGAAAGATCAACCCCCAAACAATACGAGTAATCCTCGGGCTTGAGGTACTGCATGAGTGCCCCATATCCACACCCTAAGTCCAAAATACGGGGTTCGGGGATAGTACAACTGCGTATCAGACTCACAATCGCATTGTAACGATCGACCTCACTCCCCATATTGTCCCACTTGCCAATGGCATATTTGTAATTCCATGTGAGTCGCTTGCGCAACCATTTGAGTTTTTTCTTCCAATCCATAGGCTCGGTATCTGTGCTTCGGGGCTAAAATAAGGAAAAAATCTGGATACGCGGTTTCGGTTGCAGGGGGAAGTCGCAGTTGCAGTCGCAGTCGCAGTCTCAGTCGCAGTCACAGTCGCAGTCGCAGTGTTCAGTCGGGGCAGTGTTCAGTGTACAGTCTTAAGTTGTAAGTCGTCTTAGACGTTAGACGTTTGACCTTAGTCATATCTGCTAATTTAATTTGAACTAGTTTACTCCCCCTTTGGGGGTCGGGGGGCTAACCATCAACCATCCCCCCTTTGGGGGCTAGGGGGCCAACCGACAACCATTAATAACCTACTCCTTCACCATTTTCACCACCGAAGTTCCATCAGCGTTGACGCCTTGTACAAAATACACGCCAGGAGCCAATCCTTGCACATTAATACCTGCTTCCGAGGGATGGATTGCCGATTGCACCAACTGCCCATGGGTGTTATAAATCGATACCGATTGCAAGGGTGCACTCAATCCAGTAAAAGTCAATTGGGATCCTACTGGATTTTGTGCCAAAGTAAAAGTAGCTAGCTCCGACGTTGTGACGCCCAAGTTTTGAATCAATGTACTGGCCGTATTGGTGATGATAGGATAATTGTAATCAAAGAAGATATTGGCGGTATTGTCAAAAGTATCGCCGACCACCAAGGTGTTTTTGGTTTTGATCTTAAAGGCTACATACCCATCGTTGTTGGCATCGTCAAAAGGCAAATTAATGCCTTGGAACACAAACTCTACACGGTTGTTTTGAACCACACGTGTACGGAAAGCATGGCTCGCTTGAAGCGGAATCAAGGTGTTGATGTCAAACTTGTTGGTATCAATCACATCGGTAATTATCACATTGGTTGCAGGGAAGGTGCCTGTATTTTCAAAACGAATCAAATAATGCACATATTGACCAATAACGCTGGTTCCCACAACCGTACCTTGCAAACAGGTTTTGTCATTGGGGTCATACGAATTCACTACAGGTGGATTCAACGTAAACGTATTATCGGCAGGGGTTTGATCAATCGCACCTGTTACGGTCGCTATGAAAGGCAACACATCACCACTATTCAAGGGCGGAGTAGCCATAGGGGTATTGAGGGTAAATTGAAGTAGAACCGTACGCGATTCAAAGGGTTGCAAATTGCTAAAATTCCACGTCAAGTTCCCTCCCGACTGATTGGCCGCTGCGGGAGTAGCATTGGTAAGCGTTGCCAAGGTATTGGGGAAATTCAAACTCACACTGCCCGATTGTATGGTATTGCCTTTGTTTTTGTATACCAACAGGTAACGGGCCACAAACCCGGGGACAGCTGCATTGAGCGGAAACAACGCCACCTCCAAATCAGGACGCACCCCAGAGGCCGTTAAACAAAAGTCGCGGGTACTCGGACTCGGATTGGTCGGGAAATTTACCGAGGCCGTGGCTGGACTCATGGTAAAATAGGTAGGATGCTCCAACACGGGAGTGATGGTATAACTCCCTGCATTTACCGCCAAAGCGTAGCCACCCGCTGTAGTGGTATACCCAGTTTCGGTTACTCCCGAGCGGGTTACATCGACACGAACATTTCCAGCGGGGACATCGGTTGGACTACAGCCGTTGTTGTTTAAATCCAAACGCAAATTCCCGTTGAGTTGATAAGCCGTACCCCCGATATTAAAACTACAATACGGACTGGTAAAACAATTTGTATAGCCGTATTGGTTAATTCGGGTTTGAATGGCACTGATTTCATTATCATCACCACAAATGGATTGGAGATTGGGACAGTTTTGGAAGACCAAACCACTCAATGCCGATGTTAACCCATTTTTCAAATTGATGGTGGTCAAGTTGGGAGCGTTGGGGGTTGATAATATTGTCACCCCTGTGGAACTTAAATCAATTTGATTCAATAAATTACCATTAATCAATAGTTGGCTCAAGAATTGTGAATTATTCAAATTGAGCGAACTGATGGGGCAACCATTTAATGCTAGACTCCAAACTCTCTCGAAATTACTCAAATCAAAGGAGGAAAGTTGTGAATTATTGGACAACGTAAGATATTGCAAACCACTATTGTTTTGTGAGGTAAACCGTATATCCGCTGCAGTCAACCCACAATTTATAAACTCAATAGCATCCAATTGATTTAAACCCGTAAAATCAAAGAACAGCGGACCGTTTATAGGAACATTACGTATTGAAAATACAAAAAGTTGAGGAAAATTTTGAATGTTGGACGGGGTAAAATAAAAATCGGTGAGGTTGTTGTTATGATAAATAAATTGGCTCAACTGGGTATTGTTTGTTAAATCCAGAGGAGTTGTTAGCGGACAATTATCTACTGCAAGATAGTTGAGAGCAAAATATCCGGTAGTGTTTAGACTTGAAATTCCTAAATTAATTAATTGAATTGTAAATGGTGATGAAGAAACAGGAAGATTTAAATTTGTCAATTGAGGACTATTTTTAATGAAAATATCATTAATATTAATAGAACTAGATAAATCTACATCTGTTAGATTTGGATTATTTTCAAGTATCAATGTGTAGAGATTAACTGGGAGGCTAATCGTGGTGATAGAAGAATTTTTAAGTGTAAGTTGTTCTAGAGCTAAAGGCACTACGAGTGACGTTAATACGTTACTATCGATATCCAAAAAACGCAGTGCAATCATCGCCGACAAATCCAAAGTAGTAATGTTATTATTTGGTAAACCGAGTGATGTAATGTTTGGATAATTCGCTGCCGGGAAACTAGTCAAATTACAATTGTTATAAGTCAATCCAGTTAATGCTGGAAAGGCCGTTACATTGGGCAACTGTTGGCTAAAATCAAAGCCTTCAAAACCTATGTTTGTCAACGTAGTAGGAAGGACCAAGTCGGGATCGGGAAAACTTTGAAATCCTTGGCCTGAGATAGTAATGTTATTTAAATTCACCAACTGAGGAAAATTGAACCCTGCTATGGGATTGAGACTCAAATTTAGCTGTCGAATGTTGGTAAAAAATTGTAGTCCTGTCAAGTTAGTAATCCCGCGGTTAGATATATTCAATCCCCAAACATTCAAGGCCTCACTTTGCTGGATTTCACCATCGTTATTAGTATCTATTTTAATGCTAGTAGATAGATTTGAACTTGTTGCTATCCCATTACCTTGTGCGGCTGCCAACAAAGCTGCTTTAAAATTCGGGTCGGTAAAAGTAATCGTCTGC
Organism: Flavobacterium sp.; assembly: GCF_040379285.1. Taxonomy (GTDB): domain Bacteria; phylum Bacteroidota; class Bacteroidia; order Flavobacteriales; family Flavobacteriaceae; genus Flavobacterium. The sequence continues at coordinate 49,729 of NZ_JBEILJ010000004.1, forward strand.
GCTTGTACTGTCACAAAAAACAAGAAGAAACCTAAGGCGTAAATTTTTCTCATCGTATTGGTTTTTAAAATTTTATACAAAAAAATATAAAAAAAACAGAGTTTACAATAGTTTGGGGAGTTTTTTTTAAAGTCGTAAGTCAGTTTAGTCGTAAGTCGTAAGTGGTTTGAGTCGTAAGTCGAAAAAGTCGTAAGTCGTTTCAGCAATCAGTGTTCAGCAATCAGCAATTAGCGATTAGCCATCAGTGTGCAGTAAGCAGTGTTCAGTGTTCAGCCATCAGCAATTAGCAATTAGCGATCAGTAATCAGTGTGCAGTAAGCTAAAAAACAGACAACCGGCAACCGACAACCGGCAACCGACAACCGACAACTATTCCCCCTTTGGGGGCTAGGGGGCCAACCGACAACCATCCCCCCTTTGGGGGCTAGGGGGCCAACCGACAACTTTTCCCCCTTTGGGGGTCGGGGGGCTACAACTTCGTATCTTTGTCCTTTACTTTCGCTTATGGCTTTTGGTTTTCCTGCACAAGAAGTTCGGTATCTGCCGCAATCAGAGGGTTCAAACACGCTCAACCGGTATTTGGCGTTTCGCGTATGCCGGGAGTTGCGCTGGCCGCTCGTAGCCATTACCGAAACTACGGTCACTGCCACTACCCTCAACTATGCAGGGAGTTGGAATGAAACCTTTACCCTAGAATGCCTCGATGGTGAAATTGCGCTGCGCTCGGTATCCAACGGGAACCAACCCTATGATGGAGGTCGCAATGGGAAAAACATCGATTTGTTTATCAACGCCTTTAATTCCCTCAAGAAGAAAAGCGCTGAAATTCCGTTGGAGGACGCTTACCTCGAAGCCAGTTTGCAAGAACAAGCGGTACTGATTTCACAGCGGCTGCAACCCACACCGGTTATTAAACAGTTTTACACCCCACTTTCGGTACTCATACCAGCCCCAGGATATACCCTCACACCCGCGTTGATCGGCATAAATGTACTTCTTTGGATCATCATGGTAGCCAACGGAGTGAGTCCGTGGAATGCCAACCCTGAACAACTCGTGCAATGGGGTGCCAATTTTACCCTTCATACCCTCGACGGCGAATGGTGGCGATTGGGATCAGCCTTGTTTTTGCATGCCAACCTGTTTCACCTGCTTTCCAATGCTATCGGAATGGCGCTGGTAGGGTTGTCGCTCGAACCCTTTTTGGGCAAAAAAGGACTGGCAGCCTTGTACCTCAGCACGGGTCTCGTGGCGAGTACGTGCAGTCTTTTTTGGAATGAAAACATCGTTTGTATTGGGGCATCGGGGGCAGTTTTTGGTCTTTTTGGCTTTTTGTGTACCGCACTTGTGTTTCGGTCGATCACCCACCGTATGAACGCCTCGGCATGGATTGCCATCACTATTTTTGTGGGGTTAAATTTAATCGGCAGTTTTGAAGATGGTATCGACGCAGCAGCGCATTTGGGCGGCTTCGGCGCAGGAATTCTTTGGGCCTTGGGGTACCATGCTTTTCGCGCCCATAGTCTATGGCGTCAAAGTGTACTCGCTATAGGTTTTACCCTCATCATAATCGGGGGGAATGCCTACACCTACACTAGCCTCAAGCCACGCATGCAACTCTTTCATTACTGGACGGCCATGGAAGAATTTGCCCAAAACGAGTCCATTGCCATCGATAGTTACCAATATAATGGGGACTCTACCGACGAATTTCGTGAGCAATTGGAGGAAACAGGCTTAGTGTATTGGCGTAAAAATAAAACGCTCCTCCATCGCCTCAACGACCCAACACTCCCCAAGAAAGTTCGCGCGTTAACCAAAAATTGTATCACTTACTGTACGTTGCACGAAAAATTCATTCGGTATAAATTAGACCTTTTACAAGAAAAAACCTCCGACGAAATGCCTCTTGAGAGGATGGAGCTGCAAATTGAATCCATTGGAGGGCGCATTCGCCAACAAATACAAGAAGTCGCTCGAGAATACAAACTCCCCATGCGAAATTAATTTTCGTTTTTTTAAAAGAAAAACAGCCAAAAAACGTTTCAAAAAATACCCTAGGAATTGACGGAAACGCCTTCTTGGATTTCGCAAATTTTAGTACCTTCGCAAGCTATGAATACAAATGATTACTTGGCATTACGTTCGGTTTTAGCTGCGCCACAAACCATTGCGATCATTCCCCACCGCAACCCGGATGGCGATGCCATGGGAAGTACACTCGGTTTGGCACACGCCCTACAACAAGGGGGACATACCGTAAAAGTAATGTCACCCAATGATTTTCCCGACTTTTTAAAATGGTTACCTGGCGCCGAGGAGGTTGCAATTTTTGAGCATGATCGTCCCCGTTGGAGTGCTTTTTTAAAGGAGCAATCGTTGGTATTCACCCTTGATTTCAATGCCTTGCATCGTACCGGCGATATGGAGCAGGTGCTCAAAACGCTTCCAGTTCCCATGGTCATGATCGACCACCACGAACGTGCGGACAGTTATGCAAAATTCACCTTTTCGGATACCCGTTACGGTTCGACTTGTGAAATGGTGTATCATTTTTTACATCAATTAGGCGAAAGCCAATGGATTAATAAAACGGTGGCCACCTGTTTGTACACAGGCATTATGACCGATTCAGGGCAATTTCGTTTCCCAAAAACTACGGGCGAAACCCACCGCATTGTAGCAGAATTTATCGATTTGGGCGTACCCAATACTGAAATTCCCACCTTATTATACGACAACAATTCCTACGACCGTTTACAACTGCTCGGTCGGGCGTTGCAAAATTTAAAAGTGTTTCCCGAGTACAAGGCTTCTTATGCCACCCTGTCGCAAGAAGAATTGGACGCGTTCCATTATGTGAAAGGCGATACCGAAGGCATAGTGAATTATGGGCTTTCGATCAAGGGCATTCAGTTGACAGCGCTGTTTATCGAACACCATGACGAAGGTTTGATTAAAATTTCATTCCGCTCCCAAGGCCCCTTTGATGTCAATCAGTTTGCTCGGGACCATTTTCAAGGAGGCGGACACCAGAATGCAGCGGGTGGAAAATCATATGATACACTCGAAGCTACCGTAGCACGTTTTGAAAAATTAATACACCAATCCCACCCCTAATTCTATGGCTATGTTTAAGAAATTTGTTTTTTTTATGGTTTTGGCGTTGTTAACCCTCACTGTAGGTTGCCAACAACAACAAGCCCGCCGTCCCGTTTCGCATTCTTCAGGAGCATTTATGAAAGCTTCGGTAGAGCGGAACAAAAAACTCATCAAAAACGAGGAAACTAAGATTGATTCCATCATCAAAAGCAATACCAATATTCAATACATTGCCTCCAAAAAGGGTTACTGGTATTATTACGACAAGAAAAACACTACCGACACTTTGCGCCCCAAGAAAGGCGATATTGCTTTTTTTGACTATGAAATCAAGGATTTGAATGGGAATATTATCTATTCCGATTTGGAACTCAAAGGACAATCGTACCGCGTTGACAAACAAACGATTATTACGGGACTCCAACATGGATTGAAACTGATGCGAAAAAATGAAACCGTGACGTTTTTATTTCCCTCCCACATAGCCTATGGCTATCATGGCGACAACCGCCGAATTGGAATAAACGAACCCATTATTTGTAAAGTAACGCTCACTGATTTTAGACCTGAAAATAAATTAAACGAACAATAATGAGACACCTACTCACTGGATTATTCTTGGTGCTTGCCCTTGGCTTTCAAAGTTGCAAAGACGAACATGCGCAATTGAAAGACGGACTCTATGCCGAATTGGAAACGGACAAAGGGACTATTTTGCTGCGCTTGGATTATGAAAATGCCCCGGTTACTGTTGCCAATTTTATCACCTTGGCCGAAGGAACGAATCCGTTTGTACGGGAGGAATACAAAGATAAAAATCTCTACGACGGCATCCGTTTTCACCGCGTTATTTGCAAAAACAATGGCGACGCCGAAGATTTCATGGTGCAAACAGGGGATCCCTCTGGAACGGGTTCGGGTGACGCCGGATATAAATTTAAAGACGAAATCTCAAAATTACGTTTCGATAAAGGCGGATTGCTAGCCATGGCCAATTCGGGTCCGGGCACCAACAGCAGTCAATTTTTTATCACCCTTGTGCCCACGCCTTGGTTGGACGGGAAGCATACTATTTTTGGACGTGTGGAAGGTGATGGTATGAACGCAGTGGAACAGATTAAATTGTACGACCAATTGATTAGTGTGACGATTATCCGCAAAGGAGAAGCCGCTAAAAAGTTTGATGCCGTCAAAGTGTTTTCCGATTATTTCCGTGCTGAAGCTGAGAAACAAAAAAAACAAGCCAAAATCGATGCGGCGAATTTAAAAGTGTATGAAGCTGAAAAACAGCGCTTTTTTGCTGATCTTCGTAAAAAAGCTACCGTCACCAAAAGCGGTTTGGCCTATTATGTATTGGAAAAAGGAAATGGTGGAAAACCCAATATGGGAGATAATTTGTTGGTGCAGTATGCTGGCTTTTTTGAAAACGGCACGCTCTTTGACACCAGCCGTTTGGATTTGGCCAAAAAAATGGGCAATTATAACGCGCAAAAAGAAGGCATGGGCGGCTATGCTCCCCTACCGATGCAAGCCGGAGCCAAAGCTGGAGCCATACCCGGATTTATGGAAGGTTTGGACTTGATGCACTATGGCGATACAGTTTTGCTTTTCATTCCTGCCGCGCTGGGCTATGGTGAAACTGGAGCTGGAAAAGTAATTCCCCCCAACACCGATTTAATATTTGAATTAGAATTAGTAAAACCATAATAAAACAACTCAAATGATGAAATCAATATTCAAAGGAATAGGCGTATTGTTGTTATGTACCGTGGTAGCACAAGCACAAACGCCAAAGAAAGCTTCCGCAAAACCAAAAGCAAAGGTAACCCAAGCCGTAGCGGCTCCCGTAGCCAAGAAACCCGCTCTCGCCGATGGAATGTATGCCGAAATTGACACCCCAAAAGGGAAGATGCTTTTGGAATTGTATTATCAAAAAACGCCTATCACCGTGGCCAATTTTGTGGCATTGGCCGAAGGAACGCATCCCTATGTAAACGGTACCATGAAAGGAAAGAAATTTTATGACGGTTTGATTTTTCACCGCGTTATTAAAGATTTTATGATTCAAGGAGGCGATCCTTCTGGTAACGGTTCTGGGGGTCCGGGCTATGCTTTTAAAGACGAAATCACCGACGATAAATTTACGGGTCCAGGTATTTTAGCAATGGCCAATGCAGGACCAAAAACTAACGGGTCGCAGTTTTTTATCACACACAAAGAGACTGCTTGGTTAAACGGTAAGCATACTATTTTTGGAAAAATCATTACAGGACAAGAGGTTGTCAATACGATAGCTCAAAACGATCCGATGACCAAAGTAACCATCATTCGCCAGGGGGCTGCGGCCAAAGCATTTGATGCACCCAAAGTTTTTAGCGATTACTATGCGAGTGTTGCCTTGGAAGAGCAAAAAGCAGAAGAAGCACGTAAATTGGCCAATGCGGCAGCCTTGAAAGAGTTTGAAGAAAAAGGGCAAATGACAGCCAGTGGATTACGTTACATCGTATTATTACCCGGTACTGGAGAGAAACCCGTTGCAACAAGTAATGTAAAAGTGCACTACACTGGTATGTTGACCGATGGTAAAATATTTGACAGCAGTGTACAACGCGGCCAACCCATCGATTTCGGATTAAATCAAGTAATTCCGGGATGGACAGAGGGTGTACAATTAATGCCCGAAGGCGCTAAGTACAAGTTTTATATTCCTTACAAACTGGCGTATGGAGATCGCGGTGCTGGAGGCGTTATTCCTCCCAAAGCGGATTTAATTTTTGAAGTTGAATTATTGAAAATCAATAGTAAATAAAAAAGTAAGGCTGTCTAAAACGACAGCCTTTATTATTTTATAGCAGCGGATTTACCCTTTAAAACGCCAAATAAATACATCGGAAACCTCATCAATCAAAGCGCCGATTTCAACGCGAATCACCTGCCCATATTCTACTTGTAAGGTAAGCCAATTGGACTCGTTAAAATAATTGGTTACAGAATCAAAATCCTCCGTTTCCCAGGAAGAAAAGGGAAGCGCTTCAAGAATTTTAGTTATGGGTTCGCCTATGATCGCATGTCCTAGCAAGGTAGCGTCAGCATGTGAAGTTATGGCATAGCCTAGACGAAAATCCTCATCGGCATAAAACGTGAGTCGCAATTTGTGGGAATCATACAAATAAATGGTGTTGCCATCCTCGTCTTGAAATTGACGATTAGGCAAACCGAGTTGCGCGACGACATCGTTTGTTTTCATGCCGAAAAGCAAATGGGCAAGACCGTTTTTGGGATCGATTTTCATTTAACTATAGAGAAAAGTGCCATGAGGCGTTTGGATGGTCAATTGTTTTTGTGGAGATGCTTCTACTCTACCCACAATTTGAGCCTCAATCCCAAAACGATGGGCTATGGCGATAATAGCTTCGGCCGTTTCGGGCTGCACATACAATTCCATACGGTGTCCACAATTGAAAACTTGATACATTTCTTTCCAATCGGTACCTGACTGTTCTTGTATGAGTTGGAACAAAGGAGGAATCGGGAAAAGATTGTCTTTGATAACATGAACTGCTTCGACAAAGTGAAGTACTTTGGTTTGTGCCCCACCGCTACAATGCACCATGCCATGAATAGCCGCTGCGCCAATTTCTGATAAAATTGCTTTAATCACAGGCGCATAGGTTCGCGTGGGAGAAAGCACTAGTTTCCCTGCATCTAACGGTGTGCCTTCTACAGCATCGGTTAAACCTACCGTTCCAGCATACACCAAATCATCAGGCACAGCGGGGTCGTAACTTTCAGGAAAAAGTTGCGCAAGAGCATGGGTAAACACATCATGTCGTGCAGAGGTAAGTCCATTACTACCCATTCCGCCATTGTATTCTTGTTCATACGTGGCCTGTCCGAAACTAGCCAATCCTACAATAACGTTGCCCGGCTGAATACGTGCATTGTCGATTACATCACTGCGTTTCATTCGAGCAGTTACGGTCGAATCGACAATAATTGTACGAACCAAGTCGCCCACATCGGCGGTTTCTCCCCCGGTGGAATGAATGGTAACTCCAAGTTGACGCAATTCGGTAATAAGTTCTTCTGTCCCGTTGATAATCGCCGCAATAACTTCCCCTGGTATTAGATTTTTATTTCGACCAATAGTGGAGGAAAGTAAGATATTGTCTACGGCGCCCACACACAAAAGATCATCGATATTCATAATCAATGCATCCTGAGCAATTCCTTTCCAAACGGAGAGATCACCCGTCGTTTTCCAATACATATAGGCGAGAGAGGATTTGGTTCCAGCTCCATCGGCATGCATAATCAAACAATAATCGGGATCCCCGGTAAGGTAGTCGGGAACTATTTTACAAAATGCTTTGGGGAATAATCCTTTATCGAGATTTTGAATCGCTTGGTGAACTTCTTCTTTGGAAGCTGATACACCGCGTTGATGATACCGTTGTGAGGTTTGCGCAGCCATTGTTATGTTGTGTTGTGCTGCAAAGGTAGTATTTCTATTGAAAGATTCAAGAGTCCCTTTGAAGCTTGAAGCAACAAAATGCATTACAATAGCCACATTTTAAAATTGGAAAACCATCGTAATAGGGTAAAAGTCAATTATAAATGCTTGTATACGTTTAAATCGGGATTTTTAACAAATAGTATACTTTTTGCACACCCAACTTGAATCAAAAACCCACTACTTTTACTCCATTATAAGCCAATAACACAATAGGCCATAGACTCTAATGTATTCGGAAATAGCGCTTAGGTACGTCGATCTACGAAAGGGAAATGAAGATGCAGTTTAGAAAAACAAGGTAGTTTATGGTCGGGGAAAAGAAGCCGAACCGATGCACGTAAAATGATAGTAGGCCCATTTACACACCATTTATTATGAGAAAATTTTTATTTTTTTGTCTAGTTACACTTTTTGGAGGGACTTTAACTCAAGCACAAACCCAAAAGCTAATCTCGCCTGTATTCTGGCAAGCGGGCGTTCAAGCCATTCATCAAGAGGAAATTAAAGGAACAACGGTATTTTCTTTTAGTACGTTTCGACATTTTTTTCTTAATTTAGAAGCTGTAAACTTAAATGCCTATCAATTGCATCGTACTGGAAGTCAATATCGTCTCATTGCGCTCAATCCCAAAACCAATTTGGGAACCTACCAAGCGGATGTTACCAAAGCAGGTGTATTCCTCACGACACCAAGGTATAAAGGAACGTTGAAAGAAGCTCCAACAACACTATTTACAGAAGACAATCAGATTGCAATATTACTTATGGGTGTTGCTGAAATTGCCGATACCACCACCAAACGACAGGCGTATGAGGATTATGTTACCCAATCGGGAACAGATTGTGCTTTATCTAATACGTATTACTCTGTAGGTGTTGGTCTCAACACAGCGGCAGCAATAAGTCACCTAAATCACATCATTAAAAGACATAAAGCTTTAGGAACATTCGACGATTGTACGGCAATTAGCACTCAAGCAGAAACCCATTGTTTTTTCATCGGTTGTTTCGCCACCTTCGCATGGTGTTGCACCAATTAATTTTATATATTATGGCAAAAGTTGGTCCCATCCCTGTTGCATTATTTTTTCTAACCTTATTTGGCCTTCTCATCTATGGCCTACTGTTAGTGCAACGTAATGAGAAAAATCCGCGTGCCCTGTTATTATTTATCGGCATGATCTTTTTCCCATTCTTAGGTCCCTTGACGTACATTTTGTACTATCATTTGGTCAAAAAGCATGTCACAAAAACCACATAAGGTTTTCGTAAACTTTAGAAGCATTCCTTTTCACGTATTGCAGCACAACGATAAAGTTTTTGATGCTTTGCAGGATGAGTTTGCCTTTACCTAACTGCCGTTGGAAATCCCCAAGCAGTGCTTGTCCACCCCATAGTAGTAGCGCGATATCAATTGCATTCAATTATGGGGCTTGGGACATGTTTATTATTGTTGATGTTGATTAAAAAAATGTTTGCAGACCGTAAATATTTTGTATTTTGCTGAAAAACAAAACAATGCGCTACAATTTATATTTTCTTTTCGTCTGGATTTCTGTTTCGGCACAACCGTTTGTTATTGGTAGTACTACAACAACATTTACCGACAACACGCGTAATAACCGGTCGGTGAGCACACAAATTTATTATCCCGCAGTGAGTGCAGGAACCGATACCCCCGTAGCTCAAGGTAGTTTTCCAGTTATTGCTTTTGGACACGGTTTTGTGATGAATGTAGGCGCTTATCAAAATATTTGGGAACTTTTAGTGCCTCAAGGATATATTGTAGCCTTGCCCACAACAGAGGGTGGATTTTCACCGTCACACCTCAACTTTGCTCAAGATTTAGCTTTTGTGATTACGCAGATTAAAGCGCAAAATACGCAAAATGGAGCCTTCTTTTTTCAACGGATTCATCCCAAAGCAGGCGTCATGGGGCACAGTATGGGCGGAGGAAGTGCACATTTGGCGGCTGCACTCGGTGCACCTATCGATGCACTATGTACCTTAGCTCCTGCGGAGACCAATCCAAGCGCCATTTCAGCCTCACAAAACATTACACTCCCTTCTCTTGTTATAGCAGGAAGTAACGATTGCATCACACCACCCAATACAAATCAGTTACCTATGTACAATGCTTTACCTTCTGGGGCATGTAAAGCATACCTCTCGATTACAGGGGGAAGCCATTGCCAAATGGCCAACAGCAATTTCAATTGTAGTTTTGGAGAAGCCACTTGCTCCCCGAGTCCCACTATTACCAGAAGTCAACAACAAGCAATCATGCATAGTTACCTACTCCTATGGATGAATGCACAACTAAAAGACAGTTGCAGCGACCGCGACCAATTGCTACAGTTGCTAAATGCAGCCAACGGTGTTACCGCCCAATGGCAATGTACATCCTGTGCCTTGGATTTGGCCAATATTTCGCAAGAAAAAGGACTGCGACTCGCTAATCCAATGCTATCAACGTTGACCATTCCTTTACCGGCAACGGCGATACAATCACTAATTTTGCGCGATATTCAAGGGAAAATTGTCTTGGAAAAAACCAATTCAGCTTCTATTGCGGTCGACTTTCTAGCGGCTGGAACCTATATTTTAGAACTCACTACAACGTCTGGGGAACGCTACCAACAAAAGTTGATGAAACAGTAGGGAGACCAAAGCTGTTTTTTACCTTCTTGAAATTGAAATAATTACATCAACGCGCTAAGATGCGAATTTCTACCCGTCGATTGGCTGCTTCTTCTTGGGCATTGCGCTCCGGTATTGGAAAATGAGGTTGCTGGGTACCATAGCCTTTGTAGATCATTCGTTTGCGATCAATTTTATACCGCAACAAATAGGTGTAAACGGCTCTGGCACGTGCTTCAGAGATATAGGTGTAACGGTTTTCAGTATCGCAACAAATATGACCTTGAATCTCAATTTTTAAAGTCGGATTTTCCTCCATCACACAAAGCAACTCCAACAAAACAGATTCGCTTTCGGGCATAAACTTAGCCGAATGATTGTGAAAAAGAATTTGCTTCAAAGCTATCCGATCTCCAACTTTAGCCTGAGCCACAGCATCCTTCAATAAAGGTGCGGGAGATTCCATAGCAGGAGTCGAATTCTTGGGTTGCTCCACTTCATAAAAAAGGGTGACTCGACGATTCTCTTCTTGGCGCGGTGACTGCTTGAAATCTTCCCCAAAACCCCGAATTTCTATATTTTTCTCAACCGAAATATTTTGTTGTTTCAAATAATCATAGACCGCATACACACGGCGGAGTGCCAACGTATCATTGTATCCATTGCTTCCTTTCCAATCGCAAAACCCATACAACTTGGTGACCTTATAGGCTTTCCCCTCAGCAATCCAAGAATTGAGGGTCTGAATTGCTTGCGCATTCAAATCGTATTTGTCAAAATCAAAATAAACGTCAAGCTTTTGCTGCGCATAGACTTGGCCGCAAAAAAATAGGAGAAGAAAATAGCGAAACATAATCTTTAGATAGCGTGCTTGATTAAAATTTCAACACGACGGTTGGCAGCTTTTTCGGCCTCGGACTTTTCTGGCAGGGGAAAAATGGGGTTGGAACTACCAAATCCTTTATACCCTAATCGTTTGGCATCAATACCGTTTTGGGTGAGATGCCTGTAAATTTTATGGGCTCTTCGAATCGACAGTTTCGTGTCGTTGGGGTCGGGATTGCAACAAATATACCCGTGAATTTCAATCTCCAATTTCGGAAAATTATGCATCACTTCAAGCAATTTGTCCAATAAGGGCAATGATAAGATTTCAATTTCATCACTGTTGAATACGAAGTTAAGATTTTTTATTCTAAAAACGATCCCCGCCTTGGATTGGGTCAGTTGCGTTTCCAATTGTTCCGCCTCTTCAGCGATTTGTTCCTCTGGAGTCAGCGTTTCTTCAACCAGAGGAGCAATCTGCTCTTTTTTTTCAATTACGGTAGGTAACACTGAATCTTCAATTTTAGCTAACGCTTCAACTACTAAATCAACCCTACGATTTTGAGCATGTGAAGAAAACTCTAATTGGCGTTCCCCGATTACCTTTTGAAGCGCTTTCCCGGAGGAAATTGACAAGTCATCCAATTGTTGAAGTACCGAATTGATACGTCGTTGTGCCAAAGCATCGTTGTAGGCGATACTTCCACGGGCATCACAATAGCCCCGAATTTCAATCACTTTATAATGTACTAATGAGTAATTTACCTGGAGTTTCTTTACTTCTTCTATGGAAATCGAACTTTGATCCAACGCAAAAAAAACTGAAATTGTACGTTGGGCAGCTACGCAATTCGTCATAAAAAGAAAAAGGAAGAAGAATTTACGCATTTATTTTTGAGTGATTAAAATTTCAACCCGGCGGTTTTGAGCGGCTTCTTCTTCTGATTTTTCGGGAATTGGAAATTTAGGCTTGGAAACACCAAATCCTTTAACGGTAATTCGCTCGGAGGCGATTCCTTCTGAAACTAAAATACGTTTGATTTGGCGGGCGCGATCCAACGAAAGGTTTTTATAATCTTTACTCACACAACAAATATGCCCTTGAATTTCAATGTGGAGTTTGGGATTCTTATACAACACATTGACCAATTCATCGACAGCATTTTTGGAAGTAGGCATCACGGCAAAGGTGTTTTGATAAAAATTGATATCCCGAAGTCGAATTAACGTCCCCACCCGCGCCAACTGGATTTTCTCCTCCAAAGAGGCATTTTCTGGGAAATGCATGGCTTCTTCCTCAATCACCTCGGGCTCAACAGGTTTCTCAGGTTCGACCGGTTTAATCCCTAAAATTTCATTTTCACGGGCAAAATCTTTGGGCTGAATAAATAAGATGGTCGCTCTTCGGTTTTCAGCTTTATTTTTGGATTGGGTAAATTTCTCCCCAAAACTGTGGGCTTTGTAATCGACACGGGTGGCAATTTTTCCCTGGACTTGCTGGTATACAAAATCAACCCGCTTACGGGAAAGCGTATCGTTGTAACCACTACTGCCATCCTCATCGGTATAGCCTTGAATGGCAAGGATTTTCACCTCTTTATGGGTTTGCATCCATTGTTGTAATCGTTGTGTTTCTTTGGGACTGGTTTCAAATTTTCCACTGTCAAAATACACCACAAATTGTTCCTGTGCCTGAAGTAGTCCGACGAACAGCAGTCCGAGAAATAGTACTAGTTTTTGCATACTCATACAACGAAAATACACAAATTTTAGTGCCCAGAAATAAAAAAACCCGCTATTGCTAACGGGTTTTTATGTTTAGATTCAAAATTGTATTATCGCGTAAACAATAACTCACGGTATTTCGTCAATGTCCACATTTCGTCATCGACTAGTAACTCCAGTTTATCGCAATGCTCACGGATGATGTCAAAATACGGTTTTACTTTGTCACAATAGGCTTCCGCTTGTTTTTCAGCCGTCGTCAAATTATTAGCTTTCTTGCGCTCTTCAATCATCGCATCGACATTACTGTTGATTCCTTCGATGTGAGCGGATATTTCTTTGATTAACGAAATTTGCTCTTTGGCAATTTTTTCAAAGTCCTTACCAAATATTTCTTTCAAACCGCGTACATTTTCAATCAACGTATTTTGATAACGTATAGCCGTTGGAATCACGTGATTTCGGGCAATATCTCCCAACACACGTCCTTCGATTTGGATTTTTTTGGTGTATTCTTCCAATTCGATTTCGTAACGGGCTTCTACCTCAACGTGGTTCATGATGTGTAACTCTTCAAACAATTTCACCGCTTCTTTAGAAACTTTCGCTTTCAACGCTTTGGGTGTCGTTTTATGATTGCTCAAGCCACGTTTTTTAGCCTCTTTTTCCCAAGCTTCGCTGTAACCATCACCTTCAAAAAGGATGTTTTTGGTTTCTTTGATGTATTCGCGTAACACATTGAAAATCGCCTCGTCTTTTTTCAAGCCTCTTTTCTCAATTAAAGCATCTACTTCCAATTTGAAATCTTTCAACTGTTTGGCGACAATAGTATTCAAAGTCGTCATGGCATTGGCACAGTTGGCTGACGAACCTACCGCACGGAATTCAAATTTATTCCCTGTGAACGCAAACGGCGAAGTACGGTTACGATCGGTGTTGTCTAATAATACATCTGGAATTTTACCTACCACATTCAATTTCAAATCGGTTTTTTCTTCTGGAGAAAGTTTGCCATTGGTCACCCCTTCTAATTCGGCCAAAACTTTTGTCAATTGTTGACCAATGAATACCGATATAATAGCGGGTGGCGCTTCATTGGCTCCCAAACGATGGTCGTTGCTCGCAGAAGCAATAGACGCGCGTAACAATTCTTCATATCGATACACCGCTTTGATGGTATTGATGAAAAAGGTCAAGAACTGTAAGTTGCTCATCGGTGTTTTTCCGGGTGCTAACAAATTTACACCTGTATCGGTTGCCATGGACCAGTTGTTGTGTTTTCCTGAACCGTTCACTCCTTTAAAAGGTTTCTCATGCATCAACACTTTGAAATCGTGTCGTTCTGCAACTTTTGACATTACATCCATCAACAATGAATTGTGGTCCACCGCCAAGTTGGTTTCTTCAAAAATAGGTGCTAATTCAAACTGATTGGGTGCTACTTCGTTGTGACGGGTTTTCACGGGAATACCCAACAACATACACTCGTTTTCCAAGTCGCGCATATAATTCAAAACGCGAGTAGGAATCGAACCAAAATAGTGGTCTTCCAATTGTTGCCCCTTGGCAGAAGCGTGACCCAACAACGTTCTTCCTGTCAACGTAATATCAGGACGAGAAGCAGCTAAGGCCGAATCAACCAAGAAATATTCTTGCTCCCAACCTAAGGTTGGTGTCACTTTTTTTACATTTTTATCAAAATATTTAGCCACCTCAGTCGCTGCTTCATCAATAGCGTTTAAAGCACGTAACAAAGGCGTTTTATTATCTAACGCTTCACCTGTGTAAGACACAAAAACCGTAGGAATACACAAGGTAGTTCCGTAAATGAATGCGGGCGAAGTGGGATCCCAAGCGGTATAACCACGTGCTTCAAAGGTGTTGCGAATTCCCCCGTTGGGAAAAGATGACGCATCAGGTTCTTGTTGCACCAACTGACTTCCACCAAATTTCTCTACTGGATCACTGCCGTCAAATGAGGTTTCAAAAAAGGCATCATGCTTTTCAGCAGTAGTCCCTGTTAAAGGTTGGAACCAATGCGTATAATGAGTTACGCCTTTAGTAAGCGCCCATTCTTTCATTCCCATAGCGATATAATCGGCCAATTTACGATCGATTTTTGTCCCGTATTGGACGGCACTTTTTACGGCTTTATACGCTTCTGGCGTTAGAAATTGCCGCATCGCTTTGTCGTTAAATACATTTGAACCAAAGATGGCCGACTTTTTGTCGAGCTCTTCTACCTTAACTGGTTTACGATTACCAGCAGCTTGTAAGGCCTGAAAACGCAATGTTGACATAAAAATGTGTTTTAAAATGATTATACCCTAAATATTGTGGTGCAAATATATTTATTTTTGACAAATAAAATATTATACCCCTATTTTTTTAGGGGGTTGTTTACAATTTAATAATACTTAAATATTATTGAATGTGTTTTTGGAGGGTTACGGAAAGGATTATCTTTGTAAAAAAATTGACGTATGACCGTTTGGATTCTCTTTTTTGCTTTAGTAGTAGGTATTTTGGCGTTGGATTTAGGGGTTTTTAACAAGACACCCCATATCATTAGCTCAAAAGAAGCAGGAAAATGGACCGCGCTATGGGTAACTTTATCCTTTATATTTTCGGGTGTCATCTACTGGCTGTACGGCACTGACTACTTAGCCAATCCCACACAACTCTCGCAATCCACTGCAGCGATGAAGTTTATCACCGGGTACCTCATTGAGTTATCCCTTAGTATTGACAATATTTTTGTGATTGCTGTCATTTTTGCCTCATTTCGCATTCCGCAGAAATACCAGCATCGGGTATTGTTTTGGGGTATCTTAGGGGCCATCGTTTTCCGTGGGTTGATGATTGGTTTTGGAGTCGCCATTATCAATAAGTTTACTTGGACAACTTATGTGTTTGGGGCATTTTTAATTTTTACAGCAGCTAAAATGTTGTTTTCTAAAAAAGACGACGACGCTTTTGACCCCAAGCATTCCGCTATTTATAAGTTAATAGGAAAAATTATTCCAATCACCTCGGAGCACGATAAAGAAAAATTCTTTGTTCGTACGCAGCAGGGTAAAAAAGCAGCGACTCCATTATTTGTGGCCTTAATGCTCATTGAAGTCATGGATGTATTGTTTGCTGTCGATAGTGTCCCTGCGATTCTATCGATTACCTCTGATCCATTTATCGTATTTAGTTCCAATATTTTTGCCATCCTAGGCTTGCGTTCGATGTACTTTTTCTTAGCCAATATGTTGGAAAAATTCAACCATTTAGAATACAGTCTTATTATTATCCTAACCTTTGTTGGGGTAAAAATGTTGGCCCACGATTATATCAAACTCCCTGAATGGGCATCCTTGCTTTTTATTGTGGCCTGTTTGGTAGGCGGCGTGGTATTTTCGCTGTACAGTGCTTCAAAGGTCGAAGCAGCCAAACCTTCTCGGGATGAAGAATAAAAAAGGCACTCCGAAGAGCGCCTTTTCACTAACCAAACAAACAAACTATAGTAATTAACCTAATTTTCTATGGTAATTTCGTTACGTTTTGGATACCGTAACGGCGAACAACTTCATGGTAGTCGTTGCACGAAGTGGAAGTAGCGGCTTGTTTTCCAAAAAAGCCAGGAACAATCACAATGCGTAAGACTTGGTTGACACGGAAATTAGGGGATACCCCTGCCAAATCAAAACCGTGCATGAAGATATTTACATCAAATCGTGTAAAGTCAAAATCATACCCAAAATCCAAAGTCCCGTCGGGGAAGAAATACGTTTCAGGCATTAATTTCCACACATCCACGCCTCCTGAAACTCCCGCCAAGCGATAGACCAATACCATATCAGAATTGAAATTGGGCTGCGGAAATGTAATCAACGTACTGAAATTATTGGAGGGCGTAAATGAACGTGTCACTTCATATACTTGACTAATGGTATCATTGTCTATCGTATCCTCTCGAACTTCATTAACGGTACAACTTTGAAGACTCATCATCCCGATGAAGGCTAACAATAAGGTAATTTTTCGCATAGGAGTCGTGTTTTAAGATTATACTTCAAACTTATTTACACCTATTCAATAGTCGTGCCAAAAATTACCCATGCTGCACCCCAAATAAGTAGTTAGCTTATTGACAGCGTGTTACAATAAAAAAGCTCCAACAACGGGAGCTTCTTTCTTATTGCTTAATTATCTTTTGATGAAAAACACCTTCATCGGTTTCCCATTGTACTGTATACCATCCAGCAGCCAAATGCGAAATATCGGTGGAATATGCCACGGGCTTTCCGAGGAGATCCCAAACCACAATTTTTTGAATTTGTGCTGTGGCTACACCCGTAATGGTGAATACTCCGGTGGTTGGATTCGGAACGAGTCGTGAATTCCCTGGAGTAAATCCTACATTTCCTAGAGCTGCAAAAGGATAACAATCGGACACCGCGACACAACCGTTGGTAGAAAGCTGTACGGCGTAATTCCCATCGGTTGTGGGGGTAAATACTTGCCCCGTAGCATTGGGTATCGGTGCATTGTTATTGTCACAATCCAACCATTGGTAGGTTGTACCCGTCAAAGTGCGATCGGCCGACAATTGAGTATCGGTTACCGTCACGGAGGTTGTAAAGGCATTTTGCGAATCAGAAACAAAAACCGGAATGGTAAAGGTATTCACTTGATCGGGTTCGCAAAAAGTATTCGTAACTGTAAGCGTTACCTCTTGCAATCCGGGACAAACAAACGTATGCGATGGGTTTTCGAGCGTACTTACAGGAGTATTGTCCCCAAAATCCCAACTGGATGCCATGTAATTTGAACTCAAATTTACAAAGTTCACCGTTACTCCATTATTCGTTGGATTAAAATCGGGCTGCACCGGTACAAAAGCAAATGCCGCTTGTGGCGTTAGACAACGTTGGATATCCATAAAACGAACGGTGGTGGGAACCCATTGGTTGTTGACCAAATTTCCACTGGCCTCCAAAACAGGAATCTTGTGAGCAGGATCAAACCATTGGTAAGAAACAGTCGTTGTGGTGGTCGTTTGTGGAGTCCCATCGACAGTGATTGTGGTCGTTTGCACCAAGGTACTTTTCAATTTCAACACATTAGCAAAAGAACCAAAAGGCGTAACCAAAGTGCCCCACCCTTCTACCAAATTGGTGCGCTGTCCAGCGGATTGAATTTGCACCGGAAAACCAAAAGAGGAAAGATTGGCATTAATGGCAAAAGGCTGTGTGGCAGTATTGCCGAAATTCATGGGGAACTGATACAAATCATCGGGGTCCGTATAGGATACTACAAATGGAACTGTAGTTCCGTTTAGGGTAACTTGCGCCCCAATCATTTTATTTTGAAGGGCGGCATTCGTTTTATTCAAATGATTAACTACATTGGTCAAACCAAATCCTTGTAAAACGAGACCGTCGGTGGCCGTATTAGCCAAGTTAAAATTGGCATTAAATTGCGAATTACAATTAAAAAAATAACTATTTAAAAAACACCAAACAGTCTTATAACCACTATTATTGGGATTTGTCCATGAAATTTGCTCTTGCGTTTGAGGAACTAAAGCGCTATAATCCCAAGCTATTCCCGCACCTGTCACCGTGTAATCCAATTGTAACGCAGGCGGTTCGGGCGTTGTGATATAAAAGGAATCGCCCACCGAAGCGAAATTAGCCGACGTATATGTCGCTTGACCATACAAAACAGCAGTCATGCTGCATAAAAGTAACGTAATGATTCGCATTTTGTTTAAAATTTGCTCAAATATACTAATCCTAAAACAATACTCCTAAAAAAGCTTAACTAATTGAATATAAGATAAATTAAATTCCCCTGATAAATATCATATACAAAGCTAAGGAATGAATATACCTTTGTACTAGTAATAAATAGGTATAACACATGAACAAGACCCTTTTAGTTTTAGAAATTGCAGCTGAATTACAAGCGTACATTCAGCAAATTGAAAACTCAGTAAAACGCTACAAGTTAGCAACCGATTTGGACGACAATGACACCTTAGATCCTGAAGATTATGCCCGACAATCGGAGGCTGCGGAGATGCAATTGCGGTATGAACAACTGTTGCGACAAGCCAAAGAGATGGAAACCTTTATGAGGGAACAGCATTGCAAAAAGTACACTATCATTCAGCTTAGAGCCTTGGTTGAAACTGAAACATATTACATTTATGTGGGCATCTCAATCCCCACTTTTAAATGGAAAGATAAAACGGTAATTACGTTGAGTGAGAAAGCCCCTGCTTATGCAGAAATGCGGGGTAAAAAAGCAGGAGATACGATTGAGTTTGGCGCCAAAAGACATAAAATTTTAGCTATTTCCTAGTATAAATTAATGGACAGGGATATAAATAAGCTCCTCCGAATCGGGGAAGTTTTTTTTGTATTTCTCACTCAGGACTTCAAACTGGGGTCGGTTTTCCCATTGCAATTGAGCTTCAGGGAGCCATTGGGTAAAAATTGAACGAAAAAAATCTGACGCATTTGAACCGTCTCCTCGATAGGTAAATACAGCATAAAGCCCGGCAGGAATAATTAATTTCTGCATACCTTGAGGAATAGTTGTAAAGGCATCCACCTCTAAAGCTGCCCATTTTTCAAATTCAGTCTTTGGATCAAACGAGTAATCGGGTGGATTGACCTGAATATTAAACAACTGATTGCTTTTTACATTCTGAATTTCATGACGCCTTGGCATAAACGATTGCCAGAGTTCGCTCACCTGATAATCCAAAAAAGACATAGTACGAGAAATGCCAACCAATTTCTTTTCGGGTAATTGTATGATCTGAGGCTGCATTACTTTCGCTTATCAAAAAAAACTTTTACACCGCGAAAGGCACTGTAAGCAAAGAGAGTATAGAGTAATAGTCCAGCGATAATCGAATAATGGCCTGCGGATTGCCCTTTAGACTCTAAAAAAATAAAGTAAGTAATTCCTAGGTAAAAAATATAAAATGTTGCAGGAACAGCAATTAGTGTCATCAAACGCATGGCCCACGGTTGTTCATCTTTCGCATAACGAGCAATGATGCCGATTACAATCATTAGGGGTAATAAGGTCAATTTAACCGCAAATGATTCTTGTGGAAGGATGAAATAAGCATACAAAGGGACAATCATTGCAGTATGTATCACCAAAAAAGCAAAAGCAAGGACATCCATCCCCATCGGGCGATTCTCCTTCAAATAGGCTTTTATAGCTGTACGCACTTCCTCTTCGGAAAAACCATCCCGAACCAAAAAACGAATCGTATTGGTATAGGTGTAATTTTTGGAGAGATAATGCGCTACTTCTTGGTGTAAATCCTTTTGCATAGGTGTAAAATTATAAAAAAAACAGACAGGCAATTTACCTGTCTGGGGGTATTTAACAGCTGTTTTACATATTTCTTCGGTACTGACCTCCTACTTCAAACAAACCGGCTGTAATTTGACCCAAGGAACAATACTTGGTCGCTTCCATTAATTGGTCAAACATATTGCGGTTGTTAATGGCGGCGTCTTGCACCTGAGCGATGAGTTCTTTTACTTTTACACCATGTGCCCCGTGAAGATTTTGCAACGTTTGAATTTGCACTTGCTTTTCCTCTTCAGTGGCACGAATAACCTCAGCGGGTAAAACGGTTGGCGAACCTTTCGAACTCAAAAACGTATTCACCCCGATAATGGGGTATTCACCTGTATGTTTTAACGTTTCATAATACAAACTTTCCTCCTGAATTTTACTGCGTTGGTACATGGTTTCCATAGCACCCAATACTCCGCCACGCTCTGTAATGCGATCAAATTCAGCCAACACGGCTTCTTCTACCAAATCGGTTAGTTCTTCAATAATGAACGAACCTTGAATTGGATTCTCATTTTTTGCTAATCCCAATTCTTTATTGATAATCAACTGAATCGCCATGGCACGACGAACGGATTCCTCGGTAGGTGTTGTAATCGCCTCATCATACGCATTGGTATGCAACGAGTTACAGTTGTCGTAAATCGCATACAAAGCCTGTAAAGTCGTACGAATATCGTTAAAGTCAATTTCCTGCGCGTGTAACGAACGCCCTGATGTTTGGATATGATATTTCAACATCTGTGCCCGTTCGTTGGCGCCGTATTTGAATTTTAAGGCTTTCGCCCAAATTTTTCGCGCTACACGACCAATTACCGCATATTCTGGATCGATACCGTTGGAGAAGAAGAACGACAGGTTCGGGCCAAAATCGTTGATATTCATGCCACGGCTTAAGTAATATTCTACATAGGTAAATCCATTCGCTAAGGTAAAGGCCAACTGCGTAATGGGATTCGCACCTGCTTCGGCAATGTGATAACCAGAAATCGATACAGAATAGAAGTTGCGTACGTTTTTATGAATAAAATACTCCTGCACATCCCCCATCAATCGCAAAGCAAACTCGGTAGAGAAAATACAGGTATTTTGCGCTTGGTCTTCTTTCAAAATATCGGCTTGAACGGTGCCTCGAACTTGCGACAGGGTTTGTGCTTTGATTGTTGCGTATACCTCAGGATCCAAAATCTGGTCGCCGGTAACGCCCAACAACAATAAGCCTAAACCGTTATTCCCTTCTGGTAAAGTACTTCCTTTTTTAGGATAAAATGGATTATACGCTTTTCCATCGGCACAAATATATTGTGGACGACCCACGCCTTTGGTATCATATAGTTCCTTCAAACGGGCTTCCACCAAATGTTCCAATCCGTTTTCACGAATATATTTTTCACAATTTTGGTCAATGGCGGCATTCAAAAAGAACCCCAACAACATCGGGGCTGGACCGTTAATCGTCATCGATACCGAAGTCGCAGGATGACTCAAATCAAATCCGGAATATAATTTTTTGGCATCGTCTAAACAGCAAATTGATACACCCGCGTTTCCGATTTTTCCATAAATATCGGGACGGTGATCGGGGTCATTTCCGTATAAAGTCACCGAGTCGAAAGCCGTTGACAAGCGTTTTGCGGGCATACCCAAACTCACATAGTGAAAACGACGGTTAGTACGCTCGGGGCCGCCCTCACCCGCAAACATACGGGTTGGATCTTCGCCTTCGCGTTTGAACGGATACAATCCCGAAGCATACGGAAATTCACCCGGAACATTTTCCTGCAAACACCAACGGAGCAAATCACCCCAGGCTTGGTATTTGGGCAACGCGACTTTGGGAATTTGGGAATGGGACAAACTTTCGGTATGCGTTTGGATTTTAATTTCCTTATCGCGCACCTTAAAGCTGTACACTGGATTTTTATATTTATTGACTTTTTCTTCCCAAGACAACAAAACTTCCCAGTTGTAGGGATCTAAGTTCATTTTTACACGATCAAATTCTTTGACCAATAAATTGACCAATTGTTGAGTATCTTCTGCCCCTGGGCTAGCCACTTCAAGACCCGATTTGGTCATCACGGGCACTTGACCACTCACCGATTCTATCGTTTTGTAAATCCCGTATAATTTTTGGGCTACATCAACTTGAATGCTCACCGTTTGGTCGTAACTACGGTTATTCTCAGTAATTTCCGAAAGGTAGCGGGTACGGTTGGGTGGAATTACATAAATCTTTTCACTCATTTCACGGGTAATCGCGAAGGTGGACTTTAAGTTTGCCTCTGTCTTCTCCACAATTTTATCCATGATGGATTTGTACAACGCATTCATTCCAGGGTCATTGAACTGAGAAGCAATGGTACCAAAAACGGGCATGGTTTCAGGATCCACATCCCATAAATTGTGGTTGCGCTGGTATTGTTTTTTGACATCGCGAATGGCATCCAAAGCACCGCGTTTGTCGAATTTATTAAGGGCAACTAAATCGGCGAAATCCAACATATCAATTTTCTCCAACTGTGTAGCCGCACCAAATTCGGGGGTCATCACATACAAAGAGATATCCGAATGATCTAAAATTTCGGTATCGCTTTGACCAATTCCAGAAGTTTCCAAAATAATCAAATCGTAGCGCGCCGCCTTCAATACTTCGATGGCTTCGGCGACATATTTGGACAAGGCCAAATTGGATTGGCGTGTGGCTAAGGAACGCATATAAACTCGAGGGTTATTGATTGCATTCATACGAATACGGTCACCCAAAAGTGCGCCTCCTGTTTTGCGTTTGGACGGATCGACAGAAATTAAACCAATTGTCTTTTCGGGGAAGTCAATGAGAAAACGACGCACGAGTTCGTCTACCAACGACGATTTCCCAGCACCACCGGTTCCTGTAATCCCAAGTACAGGAATGGCAACTTCTTGATTACGCTCATAAATTGCATCCAAAGCGGGTTTAGCAACCGCTGGATAATTCTCAGCCGCTGAAATCACCCGCGCAATAGCTCTCGGGTTTTTTTCTTCCAAATGATTGAGTTCGCCATTCAACACATCGCCAACAGGAAAATCAGCCCGCTGTACCAAATCGTTGATCATGCCCTGAAGTCCCAAAGCGCGACCATCATCGGGAGAATAAATGCGTGTGATACCATAGGCTTGCAATTCTGCAATTTCTTCGGGTAAAATTACACCGCCGCCGCCGCCAAAAATCTTGATATGACCAGCTCCTTTTTCTTGCAACAGGTCGTACATGTATTTGAAATACTCATTGTGTCCGCCTTGATACGAGGTCATGGCAATCGCATTGGCATCTTCTTGAATGGCTGTATTCACCACTTCTTCAACACTGCGGTCGTGTCCAAGATGGATCACCTCACATCCCGTCGCTTGGATGATACGTCGCATGATGTTGATAGAGGCATCGTGACCATCAAACAAAGAGGCTGCGGTTACAATTCTTACTTTATTTTTAGGAATATAGGGCTTCACTTGTTCCATTTTTAATTGTAAAAGGATTTTAAGTGCGCAATTTACGAATAATATAATTTTTCTACCCTATGCTGTTAATTGAAATAATGTTAACATTTGCGGCATTATCTTTGAAGGTATTCAAAAAATTAAAATATGAAATCGATACTTTACTTGGCTACTTCCCTTTACATGATGAGTTCTTGTTTGGAGCTTTCTTCTGTAGCTGCTTCCCATTCACACAAATCAAGCCATAATCAATTGGACTTGGCCGGTGGATTGAAAGAAGCGTTAGACATCGGCATCCGCAAGCAGGTGGTAAAACTAACTGACGTAGATGGATTTTATAAAAATGAGTTGGTAAAAATTATGATGCCCGAGGAATTGCAGCGGGTGGATAAAGCGCTACGAAAAGTAGGTTTGGGTAGTTTGGCCGATGAAGGCGTACTAATGTTGAATAGAGCAGCCGAAGATGCGGTGAAAGAAGCCACACCTATTTTTGTGAATGCGGTAAAAAATATAAGCATTGCCGATGCCAAGTCAATAATTATGGGTGACAATCGCGCGGCGACAACCTTTCTAGAAACCCAAACCACGCAACCGCTTTACACCCAATTCAAACCTGTAATTCAACAATCGTTTGCCAAAGTTGGAGCGGATAAGGTTTGGAATCAAATTATCAGTAAATACAACGGACTCCCATTGGTTAAAAGAGTGAATCCCGACTTGACCGATTATACCACACGAAAAGCCTTAACGGGAGTGTTTACGATGATCGCTTTGGAAGAGCAAAACATTCGCTCCAACCTTAATGCACGGCCCACCAAGCTATTGCAACAAGTGTTTGCTTTACAAGACTAAAAATAAACCTTAAAATAGTCTTAATTTTTTAGTTATCAATAACATAAGAATAACAATCTATTAACACAGCCGCACCCAAAATAGTTGGATATTTGTATTGAAATAATAATTTATTATTTTGTTTGGTTTAGGTTAGTTAAGAAAAAGCCGGTTTTCTGTTGAAAATCGGCCTTTTTTTTTAAGATAACAATGCTGCCATTTGCTGTTGTAGTTTCAAGGCTTCCCCTCGGGCCTTTTCGGCAAAATCAACTCCCGAAGACGCATAAATAATGCCCCGCGACGAATTGACCAACAAACCGATTTGGTCGTTTTTGCCATAATGCCATACGGCTTCCAAACTTCCACCTTGCGCTCCCACACCGGGAACCAAAAGAAAACTATCGGGGATAATGCGACGGATATCTTGTAAATACTCGGCCTTAGTGGCACCTACCACATACATTAGGTGGTGACTATTTTTCCAATTCTTTGAGGTTTCAATTACTTTTTTATACAATTCTTGCGCATCTACTTGTTGCGTTTGAAAATCAAAGGCCCCTTCATTGGATGTTAGTGCCAAAAGAATCGTATGTTTATTTTCAAATTCCAAAAAAGGTTCTACCGAGTCTTTCCCCATGTAGGGCGCAACGGTCACCGAATCAAAGGCCAAATCTTCCAAAAAAGCTTTTGCATAGCGTCCCGAAGTATTGCCAATATCCCCTCGTTTGGCATCGGCTATGGTAAATAGCTCGGGATAATTTGCATTCAAGTAGGCAATCGTTTTTTCCAAAGCCATCCATCCTTTGACCCCATAAGCTTCATAAAAGGCAATGTTGGGTTTGTATGAAACACACAAATCATGTGTCGCATCAATGATCGCTTTGTTGAATTCAAAAATTGGATCGTCGGTTTGTAGTAAATGCGGCGGAATCCTATCGAGATCCACATCCAAACCAATGCATAAAAATGATTTCTTTTGTTGTATTTGCGCTACCAATGCCGCGGTTTCCATATTGAAAATTTGTTATAAAAAAAGCCCAACGACACCGTTGGACTTGAGATTAAAATACTTCGCTTTCTTTAAGTTTCTCGGTATTGGCGACCAATTGTAATTCGTCAATAAACTTTTGAATATTGCCATTCAGTACGCCATCCATATCAAAAACATCCATCCCAATGCGGTGATCCGTCACGCGGCCTTGAGGGAAATTATACGTGCGAATCTTGGCCGAACGGTCTCCCGAACTCACCTGAGAATTTCGCTTTTTTGCATCTTCTTCTTGCTTTTTGGCCAGTTCCATTTCATAGAGACGGGAACGCAATACCGAAAGTGCTTTGTCTTTATTTTTATGTTGCGATTTTTCGTCTTGACATTGTGCTACCAATCCTGTAGGAATGTGAGTCATACGTACAGCCGACTTGGTGGTATTTACCGACTGACCTCCAGGGCCTGATGAACAGAATAAGTCGATACGAACATCATTCATGTCGATATGCACATCAAATTCTTCGGCTTCGGGCAAAACCATAACGGTGGCCGCTGAAGTGTGTACACGTCCTTGGGTTTCTGTTTTGGGCACCCGTTGTACTCGGTGAACTCCTGCTTCAAACTTTAAAGTGCCGTACACATCTTCTCCCGATACTTCGAAAATAACTTCTTTGAATCCGCCCGATGTTCCTTCGTTAAAATCAACTACTGAAGTTCGCCAACCCTTATTTTCACAGTATTTCGTATACATGCGATACAAATCGCCTGCAAAAAGCGACGCTTCATCCCCACCCGTACCGGCGCGAATTTCAACCATCACATTTTTGGCATCTTCAGGATCTTTGGGAATCAACATAAACTTGATTTCCTCCTCCAACTGGGGCAATCGTTCTTTGGCTTCATCGAGTTGCATTTTGGCCATTTCTACCATTTCAGCATCTGAACCATCGGCGAGAATCTCATTGGCTTCGGCAATATTATCGGTCAATCGAACGTATTCATCGCGTTTTTCAACCAACGCTTTCAAGTTTTTATACTCTTGATTCAATTGTACGTAACGCTTCTGATCGGCAATGACATCCGGTTGAATAATCAAATCAGATACCTCGTCGAACCGTTGTTTTACATATTGCAAACGCTCTAACATATTGTATTATTCCTTTTTTTGGACTGCAAAAATACAATAATTTGCGAATGGAATTGCAATTATTTAAAGAGGCTAGTTTGACTTTGACCCATGAATCTTGATAATTTTTGTAGTATTGTAAAAAATAAAATATGAAACAGCTTGCCGTTCTTTCCTTCCTTATGTTCTTTTTGGGGGGTTGTCAAAACGACAATGAAAGTCCGAATTGGCTCCTCGGTTCTTGGCGCAAGATTACGAGAAGCATGGATGCCCAGGAGCATTGGAAAAAAGTGGATGCTACGGTATACGAAGCTGATAGTTTTATACTTGTACAAAACGATACTGTTTTTCATGAGCACGTCGATTTGGTAAAAACAAGTAAAGGATGGGATTATATCGTTTCGGTTCGCGGTCAAAATAAAGAAAAACCGGTTTCCTTTTCTTCAACCTATATTGGAACAGATTCGTTGGTATTTGAAAATTCAAAACACGACTTTCCGAATCGTATTGTGTATAAAAAAATAAAGGCCGATAGTTTGGTTGCTACTATCTTTGGCACGCAAAATGGGAAAGCCACTTCGGAAATCTTTCCTTTTAAAAAAATGAAACCATGAGAAAAATAATGTTCTGCCTTTTGGGCATTGGCCTTATCACCCTTTCGTGCAAAAAACATGATGCTTTGGGACGTGAAATTCAATTTGAAGAGCGTTATAAAGCGTCCTTTTTGGAGGGAAATTGGTCGCTAACCGATTCGTTGGGTGTGATGGAAATGCAATGGAAAGAAGCCGACGACAGCACCTATACGGGAACCTGTTTGTTTATTCATGGGGAGAAAAAGGATACCTTGCATCGGGAGCAATTGGAAATACAACAACGCAAAAACTACCTGATTTATACCACTACGGTTCAAGGAGAAAAAGGAGAAACCCCTATTGCTTTTCAAATGACACAAGATGCTGACAGCACAATAACCTTTGAGAATCCAGACAACGATTATCCGAAAAAAATTGTCTATCGTTTATTGCGTAACGGAAAACTGCAACAAACCGAAAGCGGTCAAATTCGTAAAAAGGCGCAAACGCAAACGTATCTTTGGTCGAAGGGAGTAGCGCCTGAGGAGAATAAAGACAAATATTAATTTTAACCATAAAAAAAATCCTGAAACACAATGGCTCAGGATTTTTTATTTTTTTTCGTTTTGACCTCAATTTTCAGGGCTAACGACTAACTGCTTTTTACGGGAATGGTTGCTAAAATTTCGAGTAAATACTTCCAAAATTTTTGAGAAGACGATATGCTAGCATGTTCGTCGGGACTATGTGCACCGTGGATGGTGGGCCCGAAAGAAATCATATCCATCTTAGGGTAATTCGTGCCTAAAATCCCACATTCCAAACCCGCATGACACGCGACTACCCGCGGTTTTTGACCGTTTTGTTTTTCATAAATAGCGACCAAAACCTTCAATATTTCCGAATTTACATTAGGGGTCCATCCGGGATAACTCCCCGAGAACATCACTTCACAACCGATTAATTCAAAGGCTGAACGAAGGGCATTGGCCAAATCAAACTTAGCGGTTTCTACGGAAGAGCGGGTTAAACACTGAACCGTTAGCTGTCCATCTTTTACCACAACGCGCGCTATATTGTTGGAGGTTTCAACCAAATCAGCCATATCGGCACTCATTCGATACACCCCATTGTGGGCCGTATAAAGGGCACGCAAAAATCCTTCTTGCACCCCTAAATCCATAATTTTGGTAGGAAATACCGACTTTTCAATACTAACTTGAAGTTGAGGCTCGGTGGTTTTGTATTCCGCTTTAATCTCGTTGATAAGTTCCTGCATTTCAAAAGCAAAAACTTCTTCATACATCGCAGCGATGATCACTTGTGCCACACTTTCTCTTGGAATGGCATTGCGCAAACTTCCCCCGTTGATTTCAGCGATTTGTAAACCAAAATTTTCAAATCCATCAAACAACAATCGGTTCATAATTTTATTGGCGTTACCCAATCCTTTGTGGATATCCATGCCCGAGTGTCCTCCTTGCAACCCTTTTACGGTTATTGTATACCCAAGGGAACCTTCGGGTACGTCATCTTCGTTGTAGGAACGAGTCGCCGTTACATCCACCCCGCCAGCACATCCAATATCAATTTCATCGTCTTCTTCAGTATCGAGATTTAATAAAATTTCCCCTTGAAGAATTCCTCCTTTTAAGTTCAATGCTCCTGTCATTCCGGTCTCTTCATCAATAGTAAAGAGCGCTTCAATCGCGGGATGGGGTATATCTTTGCTTTCTAAGATGGCCATAATCGCAGCTACACCCAGGCCATTATCAGCCCCAAGCGTGGTTCCTTTGGCGCGCACCCAATCACCATCGACATACATTTGGATACCTTGCGTATTGAAATCAAAATCGGTATCATTATTTTTTTGGTGCACCATATCCAAATGCGCTTGCATCACAATCGGTTTTCGATTTTCCATGCCGGGCGTCGCAGGTTTTCGGATAAAGACATTTCGGATTTCATCTTCAAAAGTTTCTAATCCTAAACTTGTTCCAAAATTTTTCATGAATTCAATCACGCGCTCTTCTTTTTTGGAAGGACGTGGCACCGCATTTAAATCGGCAAATTTATTCCAAAGGGCTTTGGGTTCTAGTTGACGTACGTCTTGACTCATAGTATAAAAATTATTTTAGTGCCATTACAGCGTTTCAAAAATACAAAGAATGTTGGGTGTAGCCTAAGATTACCGTACATTTACCCTAAAAAAAGAGGGTGAAGCTACGAACGTACTGGGGATGGTATGCTGTGCTCTTGCAACTGTTCCTCTTATCCATTGTTGGGCAATTTCCAGAAGCGATTGAACGCTATTACAGTCAGGGCATCTATCGTTATATCGATGCATTTTGGCGTTTTTGTATGGGTTATATCCCTTTTTCGGTTGGCGATGTTTTGTACACTTTGCTTATCCTCAAAATCGTTTGGTCATTGTGTCGCTGGAAAAAAACGACCTATGTTCAAAAATGGATATCAATAGGGCAATGGAGTGCAGTCGTTTTGGCGGTTTTCCAACTCAGTTGGGGATTGAACTATCATCGACAAAAACTGGCCGATAAATGGAACCTTAATCCGCAATACACTCAAGAAGAATTGGTAACTTTTATCCGACAATTGAGGAATGAAACCCATCGCATTCATTTGCAAATTACCCAAAATCCAAAAAAAAGCGTTCGCGTTCCTTACTGTATGGATTCTCTATTTCTATTGGCTCACGAAGGATATCAAGCGTTACAGCAACGGCATCCTGACATCAACTACGGGCAACTTTCCGTCAAAAAAAGTCTGTTGAGTGCCCCACTCTCGAACATGGGCTTTTCGGGTTATTTTAATCCGTTTACCCACGAGGCTCAAGTCAATTCGTTGCTTCCATCGTATCAACTCGGCAATGTCATTAGTCATGAAATGGCGCATCAAACAGGGATTGCGAGTGAGAGTGAATGCAATTTTATCGGATTCTTAGCAGGGTACTATCAAACTAACCCCTACTTACGCTACAGTGTTTGTACCGCAGCTCTTCGGTATTGTTTGGGTACGTTACAAGCAACACAACCCGAGCTTTCCAAAACATTGTATCAATCGTTGCATGCGGGTGTAAAAGCCAATTTGAAAGAGAGTAAACTATTTTGGAAAAACTATGACACGTTTATCCACAAGGGCTTTCATGGATTTTATGACCATTTTCTCAAAGTAAACCAACAGTCCGATGGAATGGCGGGATACAGCAAGTATGTGGGGTTATTGATGGGGTATCAAAAGAAAGCCTTTTTCCTGAATTGTAAATAATTTTTCCACCAAAGGAACGCTCTAAAAATCTCATTTTCAAACAATAAAAATCTAATAAACAGGAGCTTTACAAAAATATACTCCAAAGGCAATTGCACTTTAAATTAGAAAATTAGTATTGTAATTGTAACAAAAAAGAACATTCCATCACTAATACTTACATGAATGAATCGCTAGAAACATCATTTGTAAAACAACTCACGGACCACCAAAACATCGTCCACAAAATTTGTCGCCTCTATACCAATAATGAAGAGGGACACAATGATTTGTTTCAAGAAATCACGATTCAACTTTGGAAGGCATTTCCAAAATTTAGAGGGGAAGCCAAATTTTCGACATGGGCTTATCGCGTG
>NZ_JBEILJ010000005.1:0-74235 GCF_040379285.1 Flavobacterium sp.
CGGCGGTAAAGTTTTCTGTTTCAGGCTTGAAGTTTCAGGTTTAAAAACCACTTGAAACTTGAAACTATTAAACTTTTAATTGTGGGGAGAGCAGGATTCGAACCTGCGAAGGTGAAAACCAGCAGATTTACAGTCTGCCCTCGTTGGCCGCTTGAGTATCTCCCCTAGCCATGTTTCGGTACTACCAAAACAATACATTCAATATTTCAAAGAGCCGATGGAGGGACTCGAACCCACGACCTGCTGATTACAAATCAGCTGCTCTAGCCAGCTGAGCTACACCGGCAATATGCAATAAAAAAGTCCGCTATTTCTAACGGACTGCAAATGTAGGCAATTTATTTTTCTATCAAAATATTTTTTTGAAAAAAATTTAATCAAATATGGGAACGAATTTTCTCCTTGCGTTTTACCAACAAACGCTCTAAAGATTCGGCTGCCAACTCGACCGCTTCCTCAAATGTTTTGCATTGTTTTTTGACCAAAAAATCATCGCCAGGGACGTGAATTTTTAACTCCACAATCTTGTTCTCCTTTTCACTCGTATTATCAACCTTCAAAAAAACATCCGAACTCACAATTTTATCAAAATACTTTTCCAATTTATCCAAACGAACCTGAATGAAATCAACCAACTTTCGGTCTACTGAAAAATTCACAGCATTAACATTTACCTTCATACTTCAAAATTTTAAATTAAACGTTGCGCTATTTTCGATTCCGTGGATGCGCCGCACGATGAACGTGCTGCAACTCTGCCAAACTGCTGTGCGTATACACTTGAGTCGACGCCAAACTGGAATGCCCTAACAGCTCTTTTACTGAATTAATGTCTGCTCCCTGATTAAGCAAATGCGTCGCAAACGTATGCCGAAGCACATGAGGACTCTTTTTTACCTTCTCGGAAACATTACTAAAGTACGAATTTATCAACCGATACACAAACGATTCGTTTAATTTAACGCCTTTTAACATCAAAAAAAAGTAGTCCGCATCAATACGGTTTTCAATTCCAGCGCGTTCCTTTATATATATCTCCATTTGTTTCACCACCACAGGCAATAAGGGCACAATCCGCTCTTTATTGCGCTTCCCCAACACCTTAAGCATCCCCCCCGCAAAATCTACTTGGTGCATACGCAACCCAATCAACTCCGCCCGACGAATTCCCGTAGTATAAAACAAATCAATAATCAACTTGTCACGGACCCCCTCAAAACCTTCGGGATATTCAAGGGTATTCAATACGTTGTCCAACTCCACTTCCGAAAAAGGAACCTGTACTTTCTTAGGCGTTTTGAGCGCCTTATGTTGGGCCAACGGACTGCTTTGCAACACCCCCATTTTCATCAAAAATTTATAAAACGCTTTTAAAGAAGACACTTTACGGTTTACCGAAGTCGTACTCATCCCCGCATCGACCATCGAAACAATCCAACTCCGAATAATCGGATAATGCGCCGCCTCCAAGGACTCCATTTCATAAACCGATTTTAAAAACTGCTGAAAAAAAAACAAATCATTGTAGTACGCCAAAACCGTATGCGGAGAATACTTTTTCTCCAACGCCAAATACTCCTGAAATGCTTGCAAATAGGCCATAAAAAAACTGCTGTAACAAAGTTATAAAAACTTCCTTACAGCAGTTGTATTTAAATGAGAAACTAAGTCCTATCCTTCCATCGCATCACGCAATCCTTGGATATACTGAGCTTTCTGGATTTGTGCACGACGCACTACAGAAGGCTTCGTAAACGCTTGACGTGCGCGTAACTGACGAACCGTTCCAGTTTTATCAAATTTTCTCTTGTAGCGCTTTAAAGCTCTATCAATGTTTTCTCCGTCTTTAATAGGTATAATTAACATAAGCAGGACACCTCCCTTCATTTAGTGGGCGCAAAGGTAAAATTAATTTTGAATTATAAATTATAAATTTTAAAATATTTTTTTGGCGTGCCCCCGAAATAAACGCACTGCTCCTAACTTGCCCGCGTCGGGGTCGGGTCGTCCGCTACAAGTCCGTTGCTCCGCAGCCGGGCTTTCCACTTCCACCCCTCACGCAATTCCTGCACCTATCCGTATTATTTTACCGCCGGTTGATAGTCTTTTTGATCGATAATCATCTTGGATAAAATTTCGCGTAAAATCTCGGATGTCCCTCCGCCAATCGGACCCAAACGACTGTCTCGCAATAAACGAGCCAACGGATATTCTTCCATGTACCCATAACCACCCAACATCTGCAAACAACTGTAGATCGTTTCGTCAGCAACTTTAGTCGACTTCAATTTGGCCATCGTAGCTTCTTTGACCACATACTCGCCTTGATTCAAACGCGCTGTAGCAGCGTAATTAAAAATCTTACAATGCTCCACATCAGTAGCATGATTGACCAGCGTATGACGTAAGGCTTGAAATTTATTAATCGTTGTTCCAAAAGCTTCCCGTTTGGACATATAATCAATGGTGTAATCCAAGGCATACTCAGCACGCGCATGGGCATTAATCGCCATAATCAATCGCTCTAACGCAAAATGCTGCATGATATAGGGAAATCCTTCCCTTCCTCACCCATCAAATTATCTGCAGGAATCACTACATTGTCAAAAGCAATTTCAGCCGTATCGGAAGCGCGCCAACCTAATTTATCCAATTTGGTCGCCGAAACACCGGGAGTATTTGTATCCATCAAGAAAATACTAATACCTTTATTCCCTTTCTCGGGACTCGTTTTGGCCGCTACCACATAATAGTCGGCATACACACCATTGGTAATAAAGGTTTTTGAACCGTTTAGTACATAGGTATCGCCTTGTTTAACGGCTGTTGTTTTCATACCCGCAACGTCACTTCCTCCAAAAGGCTCGGTAATGCATAACGCTCCAATTTTTTCACCCGCTATACTCGGTGCCAAATAGTCTTGTTTAATGCGCTCACTACCTTCCGCATTCAAATGGGTCATCGCCAAATACGCATGGGCCCACATGGCCGCGGCAAATCCCGAAGAATGGATCTTTTGCAATTCTTCCAAAAAAACCACCGTGTAGAACAAATCCAAATTCATCCCTCCATACGCCTCAGGATAAGACAACCCGAAAAAACCCATTTCGCCGAACTTCTTCCAGATAAACCGTTCAATGGTTCCCGTCTTTTCCCATTTCTCAATATGTGGCACTACTTCTTTGTGCAAAAAATCCTTAAAACTCGCACGAAACAATTCGTGTTCTTCCGTAAAGTAAATTGAACTCATAGAGGTCTTTTTTTAGTCTTTTTTTTAAAATTCCAAATATAAGGCAATAATTTTTATTTTTTCGACACTTATCCCCTTTACATTTGTTAAATCCTCAAAACGAATCGGACCGTTCATACTGCGATAGGCTACAATATGGCGCGAAATGGGATACCGAAAATAGGGAAACACCCCTAACTCCTTGATAGTCGCCTCGTTAATTTTAATTTTCTCCAAAACAGGAGGCTGAACTACCGCAAAATGCTCAAGCAATGTATCAAAAACTTCCTCCTTTAAACCATACACTTCTTGCAATTGCGCCATCGCTACAAAGGCACCCAATGCCGCGCGATACTTTAAAATACGTTCCGACAAAACAGGTCCAATACCGCGAACGAGAATCAAATCGTCGGCTGTAGCCGAATTAATGTCTTTTTTTATAATCTTTTTGGGGGGCTCGTGCGCAAATGTAAAAGGCCTCGAATTCCCCTTCTTATAAGTACTTACCCAAGCCGGGAACTTAAAGTAAGGCGCCATTTTTTCAAGAACAGAATCGGGAACCTTAGTGATTTCTTGAAATTCCAGTACCGAGTTGACAAATTTTCCTTGAGCCCGAAAAGCTTGTAAACGTTGGTACGATGCTGCACTCATTCCCCACCGAAAGGCTTTGTATTCGGTCATAAAATTGGGATTGAAGGGTTTAATCGGATAGGATTTATAGGTTGGCACAAGAGGCTCGCTTGAGGTATCTTGCAGCCAAATTTGCGCCTCCTTGGGCAGGGGTTCAGGAGTATACCATAGCGGTTGACACCAAAGGATAGCCTGCAAGACTAAGATAAGACTGATGAGTGAAAATAATCCGAGGCGTTGACTTTTTGTAAAATGAATGAATGGGCGTATAAATACTAATTTCATGATTGTTTCAGAGATCGAAAACGGAGGATCGTTTTCCCCGAATCAAGTCTTTCAATCGAATGACAAAAGCCATGGTTAGGTACAACCCAAATCCCAAGCCTGCTGTGACAAACGATATGTATATGAAAAACAAACGAACATTCGTGGCGCGCATCCCCAACTTATCGGCCAAACGCGAGCAAACATAAAATCCGTGTCGTTCAAAAAAATGACGTAATTCGGTAATCATACTCCTCAATTTTCAGGGTTTAAAGTTACGATTTTCTTTTTAACAACTCCACGCCAATGGCGCAATTCAAACATTGTTTTCGGTCGCAATACTGTTGCTTCAACTGCAATATGGCTTGCGATTGAAGGGCATCGTGTGCGGAAATCCCCCAATGCTTAAATTTTTGAACAATGGCATTTTGCTCGGGAGGAATCAAGTGGAGGAAACCCATTTGCGCATCTGCATCGAGGCGCCCCAAATGTTGCGCATAAGCAAAACGAATGGGAACGAGTGCATTGATGATTAAAAGCTGAATAAACGCCTCCGATACCCGTTTATTGCGTTTTCGCGAAGATTTATCCAATTGATAATGCGTTTCCCAATACGGACTCGTGGAAACCCCAAACAAAGAATAAAAATCATGAATTGATCGGGCCTCCCATACCGATTGAAAAAGCTGTTTGCGTTGATGGTACAGCATGGCTAATTGGGCCATTCGTATCGTTGGAAAATTATCCGGTCGTAATTTGAAAAAACGAAGGGAAACTTCAGGTGGTTCTAAGTGGTATTTCACTTTTAAATAATCATACCAGGATTGCAACTCGACGGTGTAGGTATCCAAAGGGTGCGCTGGAATTAATCCCGCTTGCCCCAACAAGAGGGCTTCTACCAAATGCACTTCCAATATTTCCTTTCGGAAAATGGAAAATGAAATCGATTGTGCCAGCGTTGCAAAGGCTTCCCCGTTGGAATTGAGACCAAAGTTTTTGGCCAATACTACAAATAAAACTGCTTCCCAATCGT
The DNA here is from genome assembly GCF_040379285.1 of Flavobacterium sp. Lineage (GTDB taxonomy): Bacteria > Bacteroidota > Bacteroidia > Flavobacteriales > Flavobacteriaceae > Flavobacterium. Next base: position 5,157 of record NZ_JBEILJ010000005.1, read on the forward strand.
TTTGATAGCCCTGAAGTAAATCCAAGATGCCCGTTGCTTTTTGTTGAAGTCGCGCGATATATAATTTCTCAAGCCAGAGGACAATCAGTTGCTGCGGAAGTTGGCCTACCGAATGCGAACAATACAATCCTTCTTTTCGCAGCATCAGTTTCTCGTAATCATTGATCAAATCAGGAGCAACTCGACTTTTTAACTCCAAAACTGGGAGTTCGCTATTGTCCTTTCGAAACACAGGCGCATCATGTTCCCACACAACATGTAAAATAACATTATCGTAGCGGGAATCGCGTTCGTGATGATGGGCATACCAATCGGAGGAACGGAGATGAATCTCTACATTCCCGACCCACTTTTGGGCACCAATTTGCAGCTGTGCATTAAAAAAATCAGGTCCTTCTGTTTGAAGGTAATCGCCAGTGCGAAGGAGAACAATGGGTTCGCCGGTCGTAGTTTGTAATTGGGTAACGTCAAAACAAGTAAAACGCCACACATAGTGTAGAAAATCTTCTTTCATAAGGCCTATATAATTCGGTTTGGTGGAGATACTACGAAGATAAAAAAAATTCCATTCGTAGACTAATTTTTATCTTTGTAAAAATCAGATGTATGAAAAAATGGATGCTTATCGGACTGCTTTCGTTGCAATGTCTTTCCGCTCAATCGTTTCGAATCACTTATCAAAAATCATCCAACGGAACCATTATCCCCAATCAAGATCCTGTGGTCGTATTGGCAACACCGCATTTGACCTTAATCAGTTCGGTGCAAATGTTACAACAAAAAGCCAGTTACCCGAGAGAGGAAACTTTTGTCGACCGAAAACGAAATGCGTTGGTTCAAAAAGCACAATTGAATGCGCAACGATTTGTCGTTAATATTGACAGTGTGAGTCTTGAGAAACAACAATTTGAATTCAGCTCGGAAACCAAAACCATCCTTGGCTATGTATGTAAAAAGGCCGTGACAAGTATCAACTCAAATACATTAGAACTTTGGTATACCGATGCGTTGGGGGTTAAAGGCTCACCGACGGTCTTGGGGCAGAATCTCGGGATGGTGCTTGAAATTGTGCGCAACGGAAATTTTGTAACTACAGCGCTATCCATTGAAAAAGAAAAACAAAAAACTCCTGTTGTGCTTCCCGATACTAAAAATGGAGTCGATCTACTTTCTTATCGCGATCTGGTTTGGAAAAGTCGCTTTATTACCCTTCCCGTTTTTGAGAAAGAAATCATTAATTTCTCCGACCAAGCCAAATCCAACGACAGCATCCTCCGATTTGCCAATGGTACAATCGCCGTTCGAAAAATAACCTTCCCCGTGATTACACCGGGCAGTAAAGTTTTTATTGACCTAATCGAGCAATCCAATGGGGATGCTTATGACCGCACTGGCTCTGTCTTTTTAATTCCAACCGATAAGGCCAACACTTTCTGGAACGGCCTCACCCAAGGAGCCAATTCATTACCCCTTTACGAAAATGGCAACGGAAAGAAATACCAGGGAGTTGTGGCTACCAATTCCTACAGCCCTTTGCTAGAGTTAATGCGATTTTTTACCCCCTTTGGCATTTCCCATTTCAATCACATCAGCCTCAAGGACAAGACATGGTATACGCAAGTGCCGTATCGACAAGATATTAGTGAACTTGCCGCGGCCTTTTCAGGAAAAGAAGTCTACCTAGGAGTATTTATAGGAAATTATGACAAAGGCGGACATCGCATTTCGATGCATATTACCCTTCATCCCCAAGAGCAAAGTAGTGCAGCGTCTCCATTGGTCATGCCCCTTTTTAATACGGTGAATGTGATGGAAATGGCTGGGCAAGAGTATGGGACGATGTTTAACCATGAAAAAGGACTTGAAGTTACTTTTACTTTGACACAAGACGTCCGTGGCGCGCGTTTACGTTACCTCACAACGGGTCATGGCGGCTGGGAAAACGGCGACGAATTTGTCCCCAAGAAAAACACTCTTATATTGGACGGAAAAGAAGTATTTAGTATCGTTCCCTGGCGTGAAGATTGCGGGACGTACCGTTTGTTTAATCCTGCCTCAGGCAACTTCCCGAATGGATTATCCTCCTCCGACTACAGCCGATCCAATTGGTGTCCCGGTATGGTTACCTATCCTTATTATATCGACTTGGGCGATTTGAAAGCGGGCACTCATACGCTTCAGGTGAAAATCCCACAAGGCGCTCCTGAAGGAAGCAGTTTTAGCGCATGGAACGTTTCGGGAGTGCTATTAGGCCATTAAAAAAGGGCTGTCGATTAAGACAGCCCTTTGGTTTATTTGATCGAACCAATAATATCGTACTTGGTGATGATATGATGTTTTTGATTTCCAAGATCAACCAAAACCGCTTGGTTATCTTTGGTAAACAATTTAGACACCTCTTCAATAGGAGTCGTCGCTTTTACAACAGGATAAGGTTGCCCCATCACTTCACGAACGGGTTTTTGCGCCACTTCTTTATCGGCCACATAACTTCGGAACAAATCGGTTTCATCAACCGACCCCACAAAACCGTGAATATCAACAACAGGAATTTGTGAGATTTTGTATTTGCGCATGCGATCTATAGCGTGTGACACCAATTCTTCGGTGCGTACGGTAACCAATGGTTTGTCCAAATGATCCTTGATGACGTCTTCAGCTTTGGTTACTTCTTCTTCCAAGAAACCGCGCTCTCGCATCCAATCGTCGTTGAACATTTTACCGACATACCGACTGCCTGAATCGTGAAATAACACGACCACAACATCTTCGGGTTTGAAATGTTCTTTCAATTGGTGCAATCCTTTGATGCAAGAACCAGCAGAATTCCCCACAAAGATTCCCTCTTCCAAGGCAATTTTTCGGGTGTAGACGGCCGCATCTTTGTCGGTTACTTTGGTGAATCCGTCAATCAAACTAAAATCAACATTCTTGGGTAAAATATCTTCGCCAATCCCTTCAGTGATGTAGGGATAAATCTCGTTTTCATCAAAAATTCCTGTTTCGTGGTATTTTTTAAAAACAGAACCATAGGTGTCAATACCCCAAACTTTGACGTTGGGATTTTGTTCTTTCAAATACTTCGCTACCCCTGAGATGGTTCCCCCGGTACCAACGCCGACCACAAAATGGGTAACTTTCCCTTCGGTTTGGGCCCAAATTTCGGGACCCGTTTGCTCATAATGGGCTTGGGCATTGCTTGGATTATCGTATTGATTTACATACCAGGCATTAGGCGTTTCTTCCGCTAGACGACGGGAAACCGAGTAATAGGAACGAGGATCATCGGGTTCAACATCGGTAGGACAAACAACTACTTTAGCACCCACCGCCCGAAGTATATCCATTTTTTCTTTCGATTGTTTATCCGTGATCACACAAATGAGTTTATACCCTTTGACTATAGCTGCTAAAGCAAGACCCATACCTGTGTTCCCTGAAGTTCCTTCAATAATGGTTCCGCCGGGTTTCAATCGTCCATCGGCTTCTGCATCTTCAACCATTTTGAGTGCCATGCGGTCTTTGACAGAATTTCCGGGATTGAATGTTTCCACTTTGGCCAACACCAAGGCATCAATTCCTTCAACTACTTTATTCAATTTAACCAAAGGCGTATTTCCAATGGTTCCCAATATATTTTCAGAATAATTCATTATTATGGAAAATTTAGGGCATAAAGATACCTTTTTTACCCCAAATACGGTATTAAATTGCCATTATGATTCTTTTGGCCACTATCTTTTTTGTCGACAATAAAGTATTGGACTTGAGCATACAAACGGTAAAAGCTTTGGTTACTGGAAAAAGTTCCAAACCAAGCCAAATCGAATGATAAAGTCGCGATACGGCATGCTGGGCGAGGCGTAAAAATCATTGTTTCGGAGAAGACCGTTAACATGTTCGGCAATCAAGAAAATACGCGTTTGACGTACTCGAGCATTGAAAAAAACATCAACTACGGGAAAATCCCCTATTTTCTTTTGTGTTTGCACAAAAAACTCTCCAAGTACAGGATTATAATCGTCGGCAAAATACGAGGTAAAATAATTGACGGTGGCTCCGGTTTGGATAAACATCGCTTTTTTGAACCAATGGTCTTGGTAATAGAGGCTTCCGCGAGCAGTGAATTCAGGGAGGTTAAGGATGGCTTGGCTTTGGGTTACATTTTGATACAAAACGGTAGCGTCGAGACCGAAACGTTTGTAACGAAACTCACGCGCCACTTTTACCGCAAGATAATTGATACTCCCCGAAAATTGTTGTGGTGTTACCAACTGTTGATTGGCTACATTTTGAACATCGGTAAAAAATAATTTGTCGGTACTATTAGACCATTGCACCGATGCATTGAGCCAAGGAGTTTGCGCTTCGAATTGGAAAGCATTGTACTTTTCATTTCTAAAATTATTCACCCAATTATACGCCTCGTAACTACTTTGATGCAATAAGTAGTTATTGTTGGGCAATTTACTTTGATTGGTGTATTGAAAGTTAACATGCGTACGCGCATTAAAGGTGTACGCTGCTTTCGCTTCGGCGTAGCGCACTGTTTCTGTTCCAAGCGCATTGGCTAAGGTAGCCGTTCCACGCCAATTACCTTTACGGTATTCGTAAACCCCACCTAGGGTAGCTACATTTACATCCCGCTTACGGGGAATAACTAGCGTATTTATGGTACGTTCTGATTGAAAACCAAAACGGTTGAAGAAATGTTCGATATAAAAGCGAACTGTTCCCAGGGATTTATTTTCATAAGCGATTCCCGCACGGTTATAGAATTTGTCGTAATTCGTATGATCATTGATATTGGCAGTGACAACAGCATTACCAAACCGGTTAAATGTTACCGAATTCACTGTGGTGGCCAATGTTCTTTGGTTAAATTCAAAAAACTTATGCTCGTAATTGAATCGATGAAATACCGATAAATTATTTTGGCTATCGTTGGGATTGACTCGAAAAGCGTGATCAAAAAAGAAACGTTTGCTTTTCAAAACCGATTGTGCATCAGTAAGCATCACTTGCAGACGTGCCCGATTGTTAAAGATAGCTTCGCCGCTTTCAAACTCGGCTGGATTAGCTAAACCTCCGTTTTCACCATTCAAAAAATCTTGACCCGTGTAATGAAAATTAATCGCATAACGGCCTGAGGTCGTTTTATAGGATGACGTCAACCTAAAATTGCCCGTACTTGCCAGTTGATTGGTGTAGCGTCCGAGTGACCGTAACCCTTTGAATGCAATTGAAATATTGAAATTTTTGGAGGTATTCAACGCTACCAAGGCGTCAACATTTTGACCTTGTTCCATAACCGTCTTAAAATAAATATCGGAATATGGGGTGGGTACGTGGTAATACCGAATATCATCGGCTTCTAAAAAAGCATAATGCTTGGCTTGATAGCCCAAAACCGGAAATACCGAAGATTTTGCCTGAGTGTAATCCAACAAATTAAACACCTGACCTTCATTGGGGTACTGCAAATGTCCAAAACGATCTTTGCGCAGGTAGTTGTATTGATAATAACGTTGTAAGGTCAACGAAGTATCGGCGATTACGGTATCTTTTTCAACCGAGTAAATTTTATACCATGCAATAGGAGCTTTTCGTGCCGCTTCTTTGGCTTTATCTTCGGCGGTTTTAATCATACTCTTAGGAGGCTTATCCCCAATTTGTTGGGAAAAAGCACCTAGAGTAATACACATAAAAGCAACCAAAAAAAATAATCGCATAATCAAGGGATTCAAAGAGGCCACAAAAATAAAGAATGTTTGCACGTATTCATGAAAAACGATAAAAAAACGCCCTCAGAGGAAGGCGTTCTTTTCTAATTTATTTCGTAGGAGTTAATTTTTAGTGAACTTACGCACAAAAGTTGCCCCTTGAGAAGCGATTTTTATCATATAGACTCCACTTTGCAAACGTGACACGTCTATGGTGTTGTTAGCTACTCCTTGCGAACTCAGCACCAATTTACCCGTGATATCAAAAATGGACACTTCATCCAAACTTAAGCCTTTGGGGTTATTGAAGTGAATTTCATTCAGTGCTGGATTAGGATAAACAAAGAACGTGTTGTCGTTATCGAAATTCGCATTAGACAAACTCAAACCTGAAGTCCCAGAGGCAACCAGTGAAAAATCTTGTGAGCCCCCTTGTAAAGATCCTTTGTGTGTCACTTGAATGGTATATACTCCGGGTGTTGCGTTGAAAATTTCAACCTTTTCAAGATTATCTACGTTATTGTCTGAATCATTGGTAGCGCCTGCATAGACATCATCGGGATTTAGTTTCCACGGATAGTAGGTTACACCATCTTTGATCACTTTTAAATCAAGATTATTTACCAAACGAGGTGAACGATTATCTGCCACCGTTGTTGAATTAATCGCTCCTGCAGGATCTGTCCACCCTACTACAACATTTAAATCTTGTGATTGTGTGATGGTAAACGTACGTGTGTAAGTTTGTCCGTTGTTTAAGGTCAATTCATCTAAAATTGACGAGCTATTTCGTCCTGAAATTACACGAGCTGCATTAAACCCATCGGCTAGCCCCCAACCAAATTCATAATCAGGTCCTGGATTCCCCCCTGACTCACGTACCGATTGACACAATAAAGCGCGAACGGTAGAAGAAAGCATATAGGTTTCTGGATTTAAATTATTGTAATGTTTTTGCAACAAAGCAATTAATCCTGTAACGGCCGGAGCCGACATTGAAGTACCACTTAAAAACCCATAGGCTACATCACTTGTAGCGATACAAGAATTGACCTGGACGCCCATTGCTGATAAATCGGGTTTTACGCGACCGTCATCTGTTGGTCCATAATTAGTGAAGGTTGAAATAATTACACTATCGGGACTAGTATAATTAGCTACTTCTTGAACAGCAGCAATTGTCAAAACATTTTTAGAACAAGACATCCCCGTTAACAAATCATACCCTGCTTTGTTTTGAACCTGAGATAAAGAAGTAGTAGCACGATCATTCCCTGCCGATTTAACGACTTGATAATAGGGGTAATTGTACATCACTTCATCAACGGCTTGCGATTGAGAGGTATACTGGCCAAAAAAAGCATTCGTTAAATTGGAGGCAATTAAACCATAGGAATGGTTGGAAACCAAAAAGCCTTCACCTGCAAACCCATTCATTTCACCGATATCACTACCAAAATCGTAGGTTCGTCCATTGGCTTGATAGGCAAACCCTCTGCGTGTTGCACTTGATGCACCATTAGCTCCACTCGCTAAAATGGTACCCGCCACATGGGTAGCATGCGTATTAGAAACGGTGGCGGCATCGGAACTTACAACCCGACCATTAAGATCTTGATGCGTTGTGCGAACTTTCTCTGAGTCCCAAATACCTACAGTAATCCCATTGCCCGTAACGTTTAAACCTAATGTACCCCCAGGATACATGGTATTTGCGCGCAAGGAGGCTACAGAATCAGCATTAAAATCAACCCCGTAATAGATTGGTTTTCCGTCTAAAATAAACTGAATATTTTGCGGATTGGGTGTTTCAGGATGTTGTTGTAAATACGCTTGAACCGCTGCCTTGTTAGCGTTTTGAGTTTCGGTTATTTGCTGTGTTAGAGTTTCGCGAACTGTTGCATTTGTTTTCTGCAAGATCTTTTCGCGTTCATTTACAGACTGAGCACAGACAGAGCCAACTACAAACAAAAAAGGTAACAATCTTTTCATAAAACTATTTTTTTTCAAATATAAAAAAATTGGTGTGTATCCTGCGTTAATAAAAACAAAAAAGACCGAAAGAAAACTTTCGGTCTTTTATAATTATTTCAGCAGAAACGATTAGTAACCAGGATTTTGAGTAATCGTGGTATTCGCATTGGTTTCTGAAGTTGGAATAGGGAACGTAAACTTATAACTGTTCATTGGTAAGTTAGCAGGATTCGCCCCAGGGTAATTTGTTGTACTTGAAGAGTAATCTATAGGATGACGATCTAGAGCAGTAAAATTAGCCAAGGAAGCCAAACGTTTTAAGTCAATATAACGGTATCCTTCGAAACAGAACTCAAGACGACGCTGCTTTAAAATTTCAGCCCATGCTTGGGTTGCATTAGCAAATACAGGAGCTGGCATATCAACAGCATTACGTGCATCTAGAACAGCTTCTAATGCAGTAGCAGCACCCGTAAGGTCATTTGCGTTAGCACGCGCTTCCGCTTTGATGAAATACATTTCTGACAAACGAACGAGTTTGTAGTCATTACTATTTCCATTTGCAGCCGTTGAAGCAAATGTACTTGTACCTGTACCTACCCCACCATACTTGTGGATGATTAATTTATCAGCATTGATATAATCAGCATTTGTATTCCAATCAGAAGCCACAACAGAAGAAGGAGCCACTAAAGTACGGAAACGTACATCTTTAATAGCACCAGTCAAGGGCCAACCTCCATTAGCAGGTGACGTTGCCGATGGAATGTTTGTTGGGTTCATGATGTTGAACAAAGAACGACCCACTTCATAGAAAGGCGAACCTGCTGCGTTAGGACGAACTGAACACCAACCGTTGTGCATGTTAACCCCCTGACCATTTTGAGCTGGAGTTCTTTTTAATCTCCAAATAACTTCAGTATTTGCAGCTTCATTATCAGTCCAGAAAATTTTTGAATATTCCGTTGTATTAGCTAATACAATTCCAGAAGTATTGATTACATTATCAGCCCAAGTTTCAGCATTGGTATAATCGCCTTTGTAAGCATAAGCACGAGCTTTTAACGCTTTTGCCAATACATCACTAGCATAATACGTTCTTACAATTCCAGTATAAGGATTAGTTGTTAACGTATTGAATATTGTCAAAGCAGCATCTAAATCACTGTGGATGGCTTGATAAAACACACCATTTGTTGAACGTTGTAAATTTGTTTCAGTAGAAGGAATAATTCGGTCTGATAAAATTGCAGCCAAAGCTCCATCGTTTTTCAAATCAGTTGAAAAATACGACATCAATTTTAAATGACAGTAAGCACGAACCACCAGAGCTTCAGCTTTGATACGTTGAATTTTTTCAGTATCGGCCGCATCTACTGGAGTGATACGATCAGCAAAGGTGATTACACGGTTTGCACGTGACAAGGCAAAATACATACTGTTCCACACTGCATTTGGAGCCGCAGAAGAGGAGTTCAAAAAGAACACGTACTCTTCAGTGATACCTTGACCACCATTGGCAAAACCGATCCCAGCTTCGTCTGTAAATACTGAGGTAAACACAGCATCCTCACGGTTGTACAAGTTAGCATAGGTAGAATTCATCAACCCTTGCAAGTCGTTTGAAGTTTGAATCGCCACAGTTTCAGTTAACGCACCAGGTGTAAAAGGCTCAATCAAACTTTCGTCACAGGATACAAAAAGTGTACCTGCACAAGCGGATAATAATAAAAATACTTTTTTCATCTTCATTTTTTTTTTAGAATCTAACATCTAACGTTAACGTATAAATTCTTGGTGTTGGATACTGGTATACATCCGCATCACGATCACTTTCTGGATCAAATCCTCTCCAACGGGTAATGTTGAATAAGTTCTCACCTTGAAGTGTAATCGAAGCGTCACGAATAAATGTTTTCTCTAAGAATTTCTTAGGAACACGGTAACCTACTTGTAAGTTACGTAAACGCACATAAGAGGCATCCCACAAGAAACGATCTGACTGATCCACAAAACCGTAGTTTGTAGCTGTTAACGAAGGAACATCGGTATTGGTATTTGTTGGTGTCCAAGCATTCAATAAATCAGCACCTACAGTGAACTGACCTAAGTTAGATGGGTCATACAAGTTGTTCAAATCGTAGTCATAACGCCATACTTTGAAAGCATAGGTAAACGTAGCAGAGGTAAAGAAGCCTTTGTAATCGAAGTCAAAACCGAAACCACCTTGGATTTGTGGCAATCTGTTTTTACCAGAAGCTCTACGATCCGCATCTGTTGGCGTTTCAGTCAAGGTACCATCAGCTGCAACAAACAACATATTACCGTTATCTGGGTTTACACCTGCGTATGGGAATACAAAAGGCTCATCCAACATCCCACCATTTTGGGTGATATAAGCAGGCACAGTAGCGTCAATAATTGGCGCAGTTAAACCACCTACTTCTTGTTTATTGATACTTCCGTTACCACGTAACGTTAATACCATACCTTTCTCTTGGTTGTTGATTAAATCATAGGCCAAGTTCAACTCGATACCCGAGTTTTTAACGAATGCAGGAGTATTTTGGATAATATTAGTTGTACCTACATAAGGAGACACTGGTTTGGACAAATATTGATCCGAAGATTTTTTCGTGTAGTAATCAAATGTTCCACGTAAACGTTTTCCTTTGAACAATTCAAAGTCAAAACCGATGTTAGAAATGGTAGTAGTTTCCCAACGCAAATCAGGGTACCCAAAAGTGATTCCGAAACCTAAACCACTATTGTAGACATTGTTAGCCGCAGAATACACGTCAAAGAACCCTGGAGGTACTAAACCGGCAAACTCTGTACCTGCAATGATACGCTCGTTACCTACAGTACCATAAGAACCACGGATTTTCAATGTTTTAACAAATTCCAACTTTTTCATGAAGGCTTCTTCATCGATATTCCAACGTCCACCAATAGAATAAAATGCTTTAGATGCATTTAAGAAACGACTGGTTTGGTCACTACGTAAAGATAATGCTACCCCATATTTTTTGTTGTAGTCGTAGTTCAACGATCCAAAATACGAAATTCGGTTTAAGCGTAAGTTAGATGCTGAAACAATAGGTACATAAAAGTCATTTGAATTTGGCCCTGTAATATCTTGAAGATATCCAGACCCTGTGCCTGGCACAAAGGTTTGCGGATTCAAACCACGTTGACGGAAGTTGTTTGTTTGTACACGAGCATGGTTGTACTCTAAACTTCCTGCTAAATCTACTGTATGTTTTCCAAATGTTTTAGAATAATCTGCTTGCCATAATTGGTTGAAACGGAATTCACGACGTGCATTCACATCTTCAAATCCACCGAACTGCTGACCGGTTCCGAGGAATAAGAAAGCGTTGAAAGAAATCGGATGCTCAGATTGCGTAAAACGAGTTTCCAACAATTCTCCTGAAGTTCTTCCGCGAACAGTTAAATCTTTTAGTAATTTATAAGAATACTCCGTATTCACACTCGCACGGATCTCGTCTGTTAAATTAGTGTATGTTTTTAATTTGTCAATCAAGAACAAAGGCGTGTACAATAAGGTACCGTCTACTTCATACAAATCAAATAACTGCTGTGGATTTTCATACGTAGAAGGTGATACGTAAGGCACTGAAATGTAAGCCCCTAACACATAGTTACGGTTTACTGCTCCACCCCCTAAGTTAGTCGCTTCATTATTTTTAGAGAAACCAACAAAAGAATTCACCATGTATTTGAATTTTTCATTATCAGATTTACCGTTAATGTTGTTACGTACAGTGAAACGCTTTAAACCAGTAGTTTTCAAAACCCCTTCTTGGTCAAAATATCCAACAGAAGTAAACGAGTTTAAGTTCTTAGAACTATTCTCAATGTTTAAGTTGTGAGAGGTGAAAGTACCTTTTCCAAAGAACTCATCAACCCAATTAGTATTTATATTGAAAGCTGCAATTTCAGCATCAGTAAGGGTAGCTCCCAAACCAGCACCTGCTGCTTTCTCAATGGTTAACAACTGACGAGAGTCTGCATAATCATAACGTGGCGTTTGCAATTCGGTAAAACCAACAGCCGAGGTGTAACGGAAACTTGTTTTGGCATCTCCGAAAGACCCTTTCTTCGTTTTAATTACAATTACCCCATTTGCCCCACGCGAACCATACTCTGTAATTGCAGAAGCATCTTTCAATACCTCCACAGAAGCAATATCATTCGGGTTTAAGGAACGGAAGTTATCCGCATTGGTTGGGAAACCATCAATTACATACAAGGGGTCTGTGTTTCCTGAGATCGTACCTTGTCCACGGATAATTACCGTTGACTTGGCACCAGGCTGTCCTGTACCAGCTGTAATGTTAACCCCAGCCAACTGCCCTTGAAGCGTGTTCATCACGTTAGCATTAGGACGGTTTTCAATAGTCTTGTTGGTCACAGATGCTGTTGCAGCAACTGCTGTCTTTTTGGTCACCAATCGATAACCTTGAGTAATTAGAACCTCATCAAGAATTTTAGCTTCCTCCTTCAAAACTACACCGTAATTGTTGGCAGCACCTACTTTGACCTCTTTAGTATCATACCCCTGGTACGACACTACAAGAACGTCACCTTGTTTGGCTTTGATGGAGAATTTACCATCCATGTCGGTTTGCACCCCGTTTTTGGTTCCTTTAATAGTTACGTTGGCCATAGGCAATGACACCTTACCATCGGTAACTGTACCAGTAACAGTTTTCTCCTGTGCAAATGAAAACTGCATTGTAAACGCTAGTAAAAGCGTAAAAATCCATTTGAACTTCGATCTCATATTAAATTTATTTGAGTTAGTTATTCCGCAAACTTCTTAATAATTTCTTAAATAAACAAATAATACTTCGGAATATTAGCGTTTACGTTTGTTAAAGTTCAACGGCTTTGGTATAACTTTGTGGTTGCAACCCATATTAGAGATGCATTTGTCATCAAAAAGTTGCGTTAACATTAGATTAATTTTAATTTAACACGATGTTGGCCAAACAATTTTCGAATTATGTTTTGGAATGTGGAACCGATGAGGCAGGAAGAGGCTGCTTGGCTGGACCCGTTACCGCAGCTGCTGTGATTTTACCTCTTAATTTTGAAAACGAATTGCTGAATGATTCGAAAAAACTTACCGAAAAACAGCGTACTGCCTTAGCACCCATCATCGAAAAAGAGGCCATCAGTTTTCACGTAGTCCATTTAGAACCCAAAATCATTGACGAGATAAATATTTTGAATGCATCGATTAAAGCCATGCAAGAGAGCATTCTTCAACTTATGCCGCAACCCGAGTTTATTATTGTAGACGGGAACCGATTTAAACCAGTTGGTAACATCCCTTTTCAGACGATAATAAAAGGAGATGGAAAATACTTGAGCATTGCAGCGGCTTCTATTTTGGCAAAAACCTACAGAGATACCTATATGAATCGCATCCATGAAGAGTACCCCATGTATCAATGGAATAAAAACAAAGGATATCCTACCCAAGATCATCGCGATGCCATTCGTGAATTCGGGATAACGCCTTATCATCGTAAGAGTTTTCGGCTGTTACCTGACCAATTAACGTTGGATTTTGATTTCTAACCCACGATAGTAGCTTCAAATAATTGCGAGAAATAGCGCAGCACATGGCGCTCCACCTCGCGTTCATCAACCGTACGTTGCAATTCAACATGCAATGACGTTACGCCTTTGCCTCGTATCCCACAAGGAATAATATGATCAAAATAACCCAAGTCGGTATTTACATTTAAAGCAAACCCGTGCATGGTCACCCAGCGACTTGCCCGCACCCCCATGGCACAAATTTTTCGCGCAAAAGGGGTTCCCACATCGAGCCAAACTCCAGTTTCGCCGGGGCTTCGTTCGCCTTTCAAACCATATTCTGCCAAAACGAGGATAATGGTTTCTTCTAGTAGCCGTAAATATTTATGTATATCGGTAAAAAAATTTTCTAAATCCAAAATCGGGTACCCAACCAATTGTCCCGGCCCGTGATAAGTAATATCGCCCCCTCGGTTAATTTTATAAAAGGTCGCTCCTTTTGATTCGAGTTGCTTTTCATTGAGTAATAAATTAGACAAATCACCGCTTTTACCTAAAGTATACACATGCGGATGCGATACCGTTAAAAAATAATTTTCAGTACGCTGGTCAGGGTTGGTTCTTTTTTTCATTTTATCGGCCACAATGTCTGCAAATAGTTTTTCCTGATAATCCCATGTATCTTTATAGTCGCGTATGCCTAAGTTTTGAAAATATACTTCTTTATTCATTTCGAAAAAGGTCGTTTTAATCCCACAAAGATACAAAGGAGCATAGCAATGCGTATGAATTTCAAACAGGTTTATTAAATCAAAAGGGCAGTTGGTAGTTTTTGAACAATAAATTATCTTTGCCCCCTTAATTTCCCATTTATGCAACTGTCCGAACAAGAGCAAATTCGAAGAGAAAAACTCAATCAATTACGCAATTTAGGTATTAACCCCTACCCAGCCCACCTTTTTCCTGTTGACCACACGTCGAAACAGGTCAAGGAATCCTTTGTAGAAGGCAAAAAAGTAGTTGTTGCAGGACGATTAATGAGTGTTCGTGACCAAGGAAAAGCGGCATTTGCTGAACTACAAGACAGTGAAGGACGAATTCAGTTGTACTTCAACCGGGACACCCTTTGCCCAGGGGAAGACAAAACCTTGTATACAACCGTTTTTCGAAAACTCACTGACTTAGGAGATTTTGTCGGAGTGGAAGGTGAGTTGTTTTACACTAAAGTAGGGGAAAAATCAATCCTTGTTCAGCAATTTACTTTTTTAAGTAAAACACTTCGCCCCTTACCCATGCCCAAAACGGATGATCAAGGAAAAACCTATGATGCCTTTACCGACCCTGAACTTCGCTACCGAATGCGTTATGTCGATTTGGTCGTGAATCCGCAGGTGAAAGATGTTTTTATCAAACGTACCAAGTTGTTTAAGGCCATGCGAACGTTTTTTAACGATGCTGGTTATTTGGAAGTGGAAACCCCAATTTTACAATCGATTCCCGGAGGAGCTGCTGCGCGTCCTTTTATCACACACCACAACTCTTTGGACATTCCCTTGTATATGCGTATTGCCAATGAATTGTATTTAAAACGTTTGATTGTTGGCGGTTTTGATGGCGTTTACGAATTTTCCAAAAATTTCCGTAATGAAGGAATGGATCGCACCCACAATCCTGAATTTACAGCCATGGAAATTTATGTTGCTTACAAAGATTACCATTGGATGATGGAATTCACCGAAAAATTGCTGGAGTATTGTGCGTTACAAGTCAACGGAACAACAGAAGCCACTTTTGGAGAACATACGGTCGATTTTAAAGCGCCTTATGCACGTGTATCCATGACCGAAGCCATTCAAAAGTTTACAGGCTTTGATATTACAGGAAAAACCGAGGAAGAATTGCGAGAAGCTGCCCAATCGATGGGTATCGAAGTCAATGAGACCATGGGGAAAGGAAAGCTCATCGATGAAATTTTTGGGGCCAAATGCGAAGGCAACTTCATCCAACCCACTTTTATCACCGATTACCC
Source organism: Flavobacterium sp. (assembly GCF_040379285.1). Lineage (GTDB taxonomy): Bacteria > Bacteroidota > Bacteroidia > Flavobacteriales > Flavobacteriaceae > Flavobacterium. The sequence continues at coordinate 20,457 of NZ_JBEILJ010000005.1, forward strand.
CAAAGAAATGTCGCCCTTGTGTAAATCGCATCGCGACAATCCTGAATTGACCGAACGTTTTGAGTTGATGGTGTGCGGCAAAGAAATCGCCAATGCGTATTCTGAATTAAATGACCCAATCGACCAGCGGGAACGTTTTGAAGCGCAAATGAAATTGGCTGAAAAAGGAGATGATGAAGCCATGTTTATTGATCAGGACTTTTTGCGTGCGCTTGAATTTGGAATGCCTCCCACTTCTGGATTGGGTATTGGAATGGACCGCTTAATCATGTTCCTTACCAATAATGCCTCGATTCAAGAAGTATTGTTTTTTCCACAAATGCGCCCCGAAAAGAAAGCCCTTGAGCTTACCGAGGAAGAAAAAGTAATTCTACAGCTTCTCAAATCAGAAGATGGTCAACCCTTAGCCCAATTGAAAGAGCAATCGCAGTTGAGTGGTAAAAAATGGGATGCTGCCATGAAAGGATTAAGTAAATTAGGCGTGGTCAAAGTCATCGTTGAGGGTGAGTCAAAAACCGTTCATTTGACATAATTGCCTGAATCCTATGGATAGTACGAAATATATTGTTATATTCGCTTTTTAAATTCTATCATTATGAAAAAAATTGTCTTTGCATTATTCGCTTTCTTGGCAGTTCAGTTGAGCATGGCTCAAGACAAACAAAACACGGTTGCCTTACAACCTAAAGAAGTAGCCGCTACCGAAATGGAGGCTTTATCAAAAGTGGTTAAATTAGACGACAACTTAAAGACGAGTTTTACCCAACTATTCATTATGCGCGCAGAACAAGTGCAAAGCGCTCCAGATGAATCGACCAAAAAAGCCGTCTATGAGCGCTATGGCTCTAAATTACTTTCAGGATTAAACGACGAGCAACGTCAAGCGCTGAAAGCCAACACAGAATTATATCAGAAATTGATATTCTATAAAGGATAAAAAAAGAGGTCACGAGACCTCTTTTTTTTATAAAGCATAATTTACGTTAAAGGCGAAGCGAAATTTAGCCTCTACATTGCCCGCAATTAAATTTTGTCGCAAAGGCACCAACAAATTACTTCCCAACGACCATTTTCCTATCCCCCATTCAAAACCAATTTTTGAAAAAAGGATGGAGCCTGCTGTTTCTTGCACCTTTTGTCCGTGTTGGAAATTAAATTCATACACCTCTCCATTGAGGCCCAATTGCGGTGAAAAGGTATTTTGGTTTCGTTCCCACAAATAAAAAATCGTTCCACCATAATTCAATTGGTTGCCAAACCGGTATCCTTTATCATTTTCTGATTTTACAGTATAATTGGCCATTAGATTTAGCCCAAAAGCGTTTTTACGAAGAGTGTATTCGGTCAAAATCAAACCATCCCAGCTCCCTGTTCCCAATTGATAGCCTGGATTAATACTGCCGTTGTTGCGGATATCATAAGTTCCCGTTGGGGCTTTCACTCCCCCTCCCAAATGCCAGGTATGGGAGAAAGCCGTCGTATCTTTTTTTACACTTTGATACACCTGATACAAACCCATAACCGTTACATCGCCCAATCCAGAAATAGGTTCTGTGCCATTTACCGTTTGACGTTGATGAAAATGATAGGGCACAATGGCAGAAATTTGAATTTTTGACGTTAAGGGAATACGTGTCCACAATTGTGTCGTTTGATAATATTCATCATACCAAGGTGAATTTGAGTACAATCCATCATTGGTTTTATAATGTTGGTAAAAATACCGCACTCCAATAAAATTGGAATTCAGCAACGAGGCAAATCCCATACTTCCTCCACTTGCTGAACAGCCACAGGAATCACAATCTTCAAGTACAGCATTGGGTAATCTAAAGCTGTAAATCCAATTCGGTGAAGGCAACGTATCTTTTGGCGAAGCCATAACAAACGTTGAAATCAGTATAAATAGAATATTTTTCATCTTAAAATTCAGCAAATCGGGGATCATTTAAATACTGATGATCGGTTAGAGTTTTTAGGAACGCAATGAGTTTGGATTTTTCTGAAGCCGTAAGCGGAATTCCAAGGGTCGTTCCATTAACCAACAACGGATCCAAGTTGGGGGTTTGCGCCACGCCCGAACTGTAGTGATCCAATACCGCTTCAAGGGTAAAAAACCGTCCATCATGCATGTATGGTGCTGTGAATTCGATATTGCGCAAACTAGGTACTTTAAACTTATAGCGGTCTTGTTCTAATTCGGTAACACGGTAACGGCCAACATCATTGATTTGAGGATTGATAGGAAGGCCATTATTTCGAAAAGAATTGTCCGTAAACAAGTCCGTTGCGTGACAGCTTGCACATTTTTGATTAAAAATTGCATACCCTTCCAACTCAATGGTGGTTAATTGGCCACCACTTTCGCCACGTCGGTAATGATCAAAACGCGAATTAGAGGAAACCATCATTGCCATAAATTGTCCGAGAGCTTTTAACATATTCTCGGCGTTAATTAATCCATCGGGAAAGGCTCTTTTGAAAAGGGTTCGATACGTATTGTCTTGACGCATCATATTGAGAGCTGTTTCAAAATTACCATTCATTTCAATGGGACTTGTAAAGGGAATGACGGAAAGTAAATCCAAATGATTCGTCGCGCCATCCCACATGTAAACCGATTGAAAGGCCATGTTTTGAATGGGGGGCGTGTTACGGGTTCCTACCAAATTATCTACTCCGTGACTCACACTGTGTCCGTGATGGGTAAATGCATCGGCTTGAATATGGCAAAATCCGCAAGAAACCAGACCATCAGAGGACAAACGCCCCTCATAAAACAGTTTTTTTCCTAACTCAAACCCTGCCTGTGTTGGAGGATTATTTCCATAATTATAGACTGCATCTGGAAAATTACTGGGTTTTGAGGTTTCCAAAGGAACATCAATGTATTGCGCGTCTTCATCAGAAGAACAGGCCGAAAGAAGTCCAAGGGCTAATACCCCTATGATCACTTTTCTCATGGTATAAAGAAGATAAAAAAGGCGCCCGAAAGTCGAACGCCTTTAGGATTTATTTAGTCATTATGAACATGATCTACCGTAAACATATTGGCGATATTGGCTGTAACAAGCGCTAAACTTGGTCCCCCCATAATGTTAGCAGCTGCGCCAGTCCCTTTGGCTGCTGTCATCGAAATTTTGTTGGTTCCATCAATTAAATGTGAAACATCCGCCATGATATGCACTTGTGGGGTAATGTTGGTGCGAACCAAAGCATTGGATGGTAAGTTTAAAGTCACCGTGGTGTAGTTGTAATCTGTACCTGTTTGTCCCGTATGCACTTTAAAATTAGTATCTGTTGTTACGGTTGAGGAAGTAAAGGTACCTTCAAAATTAACAAATTTATACCCTGCACTCCATGACCACATCATGCCGGCATTTTGCGCTTGCGTTAAGAAATCGCCTTGTCCAGCTGCACCAAGATTGAACTGCTCCTGATCCACTCCAATGCCGAAAGTAACTTTGGTGTAATTCCCTGCTGGAATATTAGGCAAATCAAGAATCAATGACGCTGGTGTTAATTCATCTACAATAAAATAACTCTGACTTTTGGGATACGTAAACACGGTGCCATCATCTTTAGTAAGTTTGATGTTACTTACGATGTATTTCATTTTTGATACCTTTACTATCTCCCCATTTGTATTGGTATAAGGCGTGTTCATTGCCAAGTTGTCCGCTTTATAGATATTATCGAACTCTAATTTTAAGGTCCCTTCACCCGTGATGTTGTTGTTGGCATCGTCATCATTGGAACAAGAAGTTAGGGACAAAGCAGTAAGGGCAACCATACATAAGGCTGCTTTTTTTAAAAAATTTTTCATGTTTTAATTTACGTTTAAAAAAAATAATTAAGTGATGAATTTTAGGTAAAACTCATCAAAATGTGCAGCACAAGGCTGTAAGAATCGAGAAAAGTAAATTAAACCGTTGGTGGATGAAAAACGCCAATTACCGAGGAAAATTGGTATAAATTAGAATACGAAAAGATTGAATTTTGATCAGCCCATTGAACAAAAGTAGCGCTACTTTCGTGAACATTTGCTTGCATAAATGGAAATTCCCATTCCGCTTTGACTTGGCTTTTGTTGTTTTTTTGATTGGTATCTTCTTGCTCTGAGGCTTCAGCCAATTGCTTCATCAAATGACATTTACCGTTACAAGACAACTTGGGTTTGGCTTTATTTTCACACAAAACCGTACGAATGTAATCGTAATTCAATACGTATTCTACCACCGGCATTACGGGGCGAAACAGAAAAACAAATACGATTACGATTACACCAATTTTCACACTACAAAAGTACAATTTATTTGCCTACTTCCTGCGTGATGGCTAAAAAAATAGGCTATTATTTTGTTATCGCAATAGCGAAAGTAAAACAAAAAAAAAGGAAATAATTCGCACTTATTTTTACGGCTTAGTGCAATGAAAAAAAATAAAAAACATAAGGTTTTTTTGAGCCGTCGAAACTATAACTTTCATATTATTAATTTTTTTTGGATTTATAGCTAAATAGTTTACCTTTGATTATCAATTAAGATTTAATAGTTATGAATAAATTACTTCTCTCTTTTGCTTTTTGTATGATAGCCATGTTAAGCATGTCGGCTCAAGACAAGGAATTATCGTTACAAGCTAAAGCAAAAAACGATATGGTTGCGTTGGCCCTGGTGGTAAATTTACCTGAAAATCAACAAGAAGATTTTTTCAGACTATTTGAAATGAAGTATGAAGTGTTAGACAATAAAAATCTTTCCGCTGAACGAAAGTTGGAAATGAGCCGTGTGATTGAAGCAAAAATTCGAGGCACATTATCTCCCCAACAAATGGCGCAATTGGAAGCCAATCCCGAACTTTTAAACCGACTCATCGGCAAGAAAATAAAGTAAAAAAGTAAAGCTCCTTTCGGAGCTTTTTTTATTTCAATACTGTGGTTACTTTGGCGACAGCTTCCACGGTTTTATCTAAATCTTCATAGGTGAGCGCATCGGCAATAAACCATGTTTCAAAGGCAGACGGAGCAATGTAGATACCCTCCTGCAACATCCCATGGAAAAACGCTTTAAACCGATCGTTATCTCCTTTTTTTGCGGTTTCAAAATCGATTACTGGAGTTTCGTCAAAATGAACTGAAATCATCGACCCTAATCGATTAATCGTGTGTGGCAGTCCTGTTTTTTGTAAAACGGTTGCCATTCCCTCATGCAAATAGGCTGTTTTTTGATCGATTCGATTAAAAACATCTTTATCATCGTGTAAAGCGGTCAACATCGCCAGACCAGCAGCCATGGCTAACGGATTACCGCTTAAGGTTCCTGCTTGATACACTGGACCAACTGGAGCTAGGTAGTTCATAATCTCTTCTCTGGCTGCAAAAGCCCCCACAGGAAGTCCACCACCGATCACTTTACCAAAACAAACAATATCGGCGGTAATGGATAAGCGCTCTTGTACACCCCCAGCTGCAAGTCGGAAGCCCGTCATGACTTCATCAAAAATCAACAGTGCACCCTGCTGTGAACATAATTCACGGAGTCCTTCTAAAAATCCTGGTAAAGGAGGTACACACCCCATATTTCCAGCAACGGGTTCCACAATAATGGCGGCAATTTGTTGCGGATTGGCGGCAAACAAATCGGCAACCGCGGCTAAGTTGTTGTAAGGCGCCAACAAGGTATCTTTGGCAGTTCCTTGCGTTACACCTGGGCTGTTGGGTGTCCCAAATGTACTCGCACCACTACCGGCTTGAATTAAAAATGAATCCGAATGACCATGATAACAGCCTGCAAATTTGATAATCTTATCGCGTTTTGTAAACCCACGCGCTAAACGAATGGCACTCATACAGGCTTCTGTTCCTGAATTTACAAAACGAATTTTATCAATATTGGGCACCATAGCAATGGCTAAGGACGCTATTTGAGTTTCCAATTCGGTCGGCATTCCAAAAGAGGTTCCTTTTTCAGCGCGTTCTTTAATGGCAGTGATCACAGGTTCATAAGCATGTCCCAATATCATCGGCCCCCACGAATTGATATAATCGATCAAACGATGGCCGTCTTCATCATACAAATAAGCACCTTTGGCGGATTTAACAAAAATCGGAGTGCCTCCTACTCCTTTGAAAGCGCGTACTGGGGAATTTACTCCTCCTGGAATTACTTTTTCAGCGGCTGCAAACAGCGCACTACTTCTTTGGTATATCATTTTTATTCTATGCGTAAAATTTGACCGATAGCTAATGCGGTATCTTTTAGATTGTTTTTTGATTGTAACACTTCAACCGGAATACTATATTTCTTGGAAATGGAATACAACGTATCGCCTTTCACCACAATATGCTGTTTTTCAGTCGTGTAATCACTTTTAATTGGGAGTGTTGCGCTTGAGCTGATCGTATTTGTTATTGAACCTGTTCCGAGTACTTCGATATCATAACGCTGCAATTGATAGCGTTCAATCAATCCGATTAGTTTGGCAGGATAGGCTGGATCGGTAGCATAGCCTGCGGCTTTGAGTCCTTTGGACCAGCCTTTGTAGTCGGCAATATCCAAGCGAAATAAATTGGCATAGCGTTCACGTGTCACGAGAAAAATCGAATGATCTTTAAACGATTCATAAGGATCGCTGTATTTGCGGAAGCATTCGCCTACTGCATCATCGTCATAACTTACACTGGGGCCTTTCCATTCCTTGTGGCATTTTATTCCAAAATGGTTATTGGCTTGAACGCTTAGCGGTCCCGTTCCTGCCCCCGATTCTAATATCCCTTGGCCCAAAGTAATGCTTGCAGGAATACCGTAATCGACCATTTCTTTTTTGGCGATATCCTTGTACTTTTCAATGTATTCGAGCACCATCGCAGTAGTAACTTTTACGGCAGTAGTAGCTTCCAATACTTCGGTTTTTGATTGATCTGTTTGCGGGGTAGCCACAGGTGTTGGAGCGGTTGGAACCGGTTTTGTGGATGAAGGGGTTGCGGGTGTCGTAGCCGCTACGGGGCGCTTCGCTTTGCGCGGATCAGTTTTTGTGGATTGTGCAGTGGGTTTGGTCGTTCGAACGACAGGACGCGAGGAGCCACAGGCCGTAAAGACCAATAACACGACAAAAATACAGATGAATTTATACATGAATTTGAAGCGTAATTTGATTTTTTTGTTTAAGCCTTTCATTCATAGCGGGAATACCTTGTAACCCTCCTGTGTGAATGACCAGTATGTTTGCTGATTTTGAAAAAAAATCGTTTGCCAATAAATCAACCAAACCATACATCATTTTACCCGTGTAAACCGGATCCAACGGCACCTGATGTTTTTGATAAAATTGATTAATAAAACGAATTAACTCGGGACTTGTTTTGGCATAACCTCCAAAAGTATAGCCTTGAATCAACTCCCAATTTTCATTTTTTGCAAAATTACGAATATCTTCTCTTAAAAAATCCCCAATTAATGCAGGAAATCCTAAAATTTTTTGATGTGCAAAAGCCCCTTCACTCAATCCAGCTAGCGTTCCTCCTGTCCCAACAGCACACACAACATGCGTGAATGATTGGTCTTCGGGCATGAGTATTTCGGCGCATCCCTGAACCGCTAAAGCGCTGGTTCCTCCTTCGGGCAAAATAAAATAATTGGGAAAACGATCGCTCCAATACGTTACATCAGATTTTAAATCACGAAAAGACGCTCGCGATAAAAATTTTAAAGTCATGCCCCATTGCTGTGCCGATTGGAGTGTAGGACTCAACGGAGTGGTTTGTTGAAGTTCATCCCCTCGGATTACACCTATCGCTTTAAATCCGAACGCTTTGGCCGCATAGGCGGTGGCAGCGATATGATTGGAATGAGCGCCACCAAATGTTAGCACCCCTTCATAACCCTCTTGGAGAATGTGTTGGATATTGTATTTGAGTTTTCGCCACTTATTTCCTGAAATCTCTGGAAAGAGGAGGTCTTCCCGACGGAGGGTCACGGAAATGGTGTCATGTAACTCGAGTTTTTGCGAAATCGCTTGCATAAGACAAAAGTACATAAAAAAAGGAGCCTTAAGGCCCCTTTAGTTTTAGCGAACACGCTCGATAATGACTTTTTTACTGAGCGAATGCCCTTCTATTGTTTTTATGCGGGCGATGTAAATTCCTTCTGCAAGGGAACCTGTAGCAAACTCATATTGATTTTGACTACCCAAGCCTTTTTTGGTAAATACATTTTTTCCAAGCATATCATAAAGGCTCACTTCTGAAAGCTCGTATTGTGTTGGATTACTGATTACTAAAAGCTGTTCCTGATTGTTTTGTAGTATATCCAATCGACCTCCATTAAACTCGCCACTGGAAAGTGCTTGATCCGTAAACGTGATTTGATAACGGTTGTTGATCACCCCGGGTTGCAAGGTAAATGCATACGGTTGATTTTTGATATCATGATACAATCCTGTTTCGGCATCGTATAGGAAAATATCTTCTGCCATGTCAAAGTTCACGATATCTTTGACCATCATGGTGAAGGTGGTGGAAGCATTGCATTTGAATCCTACATTGATTCGTTTGCTGATATCAAATGACGTGGTCGCATGAACATAAGGCTCATTATCCAGAACGAGATACATGTCCATGGGCAAGTTAGTCGTAGCATCGGGTGATTTTGAATCGGCGCGATCGACACCGTCAATGGCATTGGGTAAAAAGCATAAAGCTACTTGTCGAACAGCATTTCCGCCTAAAGAGGTATTCACGGTAAAGTGAGGAGTAGGTTCGGCACTTAACTGTGTATAGTCAATCCCCGCCACATTGGGAATATGACCAAAACTAGTAATGCCCGCAGTATTTGTTTCATTACTGAGTCGTTCAAACTGGGAGAAATTGGCAGCACCTTCTTTAACAAACACACGATGTACATTGCGCATACTAACCGTACCATTCGCAACGCCCCGCAACATAAAACCTTGCCCAACTGGAGAAAATCGACGTTGGTAGACATTGTTTGGAGAACTGAAAACAGAGCCTTGGCTACCTCCCAAATCATAGGTATAAAAAGTAGCAGGAGTGTATACACTTGTGGTGCCGTTATATACACCATAACCGCCACGATAATCTACTATGTTGTGCGAATTGACGGTTTTGTCGTGTTCCCAAAACAAAGCAGTACCATCAATTGCTGAATTAGCAGGATCGGTGAGGAACAAGTTTAAGTCAATCGATGAAGGATAGGGGTTTCCTGTGAGTGTTGAGGCTCCATTTCCAACATTAATAAGAATAGTTCCATCATTAGGTTTACCACGAAAATCATAGCGTTGCCGATTTCCAGGATTATTAGCTACCGCTTCACCGGGATTTGTCGTATCGGCTCCTGAGACCCCTTTCATAGTAAATCCTTCTCCAGGAGCAATATTGGTTGAAGCTGCAGATTGTACCCATTGCGAATAGTTTGTTGACGACAAAAAACGCCAAATCCAATAGGTTGCAATGGTTAGAGAACCAACAGAAGATACCCCGTTGTATGTTGCAGAAGATAAGGTAGCTGGGGTAGTGGTTGTTAATGAAATTGGAGTACCTAACATACTTACGCCAAAATTTTCATTACCCGAACCAGCAGAAGCATTACCTACAGGCGCACACCAATAATTGTAAGCAAAGGCATTACTCGTTCCTTCTTGAAAGACCGACAGTCGACCCAAACCTCTGTTGGCCGAAGAACCATTAGTTCCCTGAAGAAATTGCGCCTCATTCCGTAAGTATAAAAAACTATTGGCCCCATTAAGCTCCAAATTTCCACGTGCAAACAACAAAGCACCTTTGTTGAAAACATAGCTATTATTAGACACATACATTTGTGCACTAACATAGGTCGCAGATGACACTAAACAAACAAATAATAGTACTATTTTTTTCATAATCAAAAATTTTATGTTGTAAATGTAGGAATATACTTCTTATAGTCGACGTAATAACCATAAAAATCGATGAAATGCATGTTTTTTAACAAAAACTCGAAGTTTTAATCGTTGCTAGTGTAACTTCGATTTCAAATTTAACAAAATAAGGATTGAAAATGAAGGTCTTAACAGTTATATAGTTACTTTCTAAACAGAGGATGGTGTATTATGAAAAAAAGGTTTGTAATTGTTAAAACTAATTGGTATAATTTTCACGATTGTAATTGAAAGTTTAAATACTTACGATTTTAAAAAACAGAATGCGTATTTAATCAAAGAAGTTATTTACTGTTTATCATCATTTTAGTTAAAGAAAGGTTGATATTTTGAATCATATATATCATGAAATGTGATTTCTCCCGTGAACCAATCTGAAACCTGAAACTACTTCACAAACCCCTCCATATCCCGCAACGTATAAAAATTCATGTTATTTATTTTCATATACTTACACACAAATTCCAAGGTTCCGAGTTGGGTTTGGTAGTCGCCCGTTACGTTGTCGACCACATTGTGTGCACACAGCACGAGGATTTTGTTGTTTTTCTTGGCGTAGTCGAGGAGTTCGAGCAAGTAATGGTAACTGAAGTGCTTGTGGCTCTTGTCGATATCAAAGGCATACATAAACTTGGTTCCCCGAAAATAGCAGCCTTCCTTCTCGGGTTGTTCACTACAAAAGGCGCGACCACGAATAATTTTAAACCGTTTGGTAAGTGTTGAGTCTAACGCATCGCAGCGTTCGCCATAGGGGTAGGTGAAGGTGGTTACGTTGAATTTACGGCGTTTCATGGCGGCTATCATGGGGTCGATTTCCTGTTGGAGGTATGCGTTCATCCCGTTTTGGTCGACAAACTTTACGGCATTGTAATGGTGGTACCCATGTCCAGCGATCTCGTGCCCTTCGTTTTGGAGTTGATGCAGCATGCGCTGTTGAGGTTCACCAATGGAGTCGATACGGCAAACATTGAAGGTCGCTTTCCAATCGTATTTTTTCAAGACTTTGTTGGCGCGGTACCATTCGTTCACATACGCATCGTCAAAAGTGATGATAACACCGGCTTCGAGTGGGGTTTCTTTTTTTGAAGTACACCCCAAAAAGGTGATGAAACAGAGGAGTAGGGTAAACGTCGATTGAAGTCGTTTAATCATGGCTAGGTATTGGTTCTTAAAAGTACAAAAAAAAACCGGAGCAAAGGCACCTTTGTTCCGGTTCGAATTATACAGTTGTATACTTTATTCTTTCAATTGAGGAGGATAATATTCGAGAATCTTGGTTACAAACTCCTTGATGTTCGCATCTTTTTTCTCCGTACGTTGGGTGAGTTCGCCTTCGCCCACGCCTTGCCAAATCAGTTCTTTCGTTTTGGCATCGCGGAAATCAATGGTCAGTTTACCTTCCACATATTGGTACACTGAATTGAAGCCACCCCAAGCCCAAGGACTCCAACCCCAGCCCCAGCCCCAGCCCCAACCCCACATGGGCGATTGGATGACATCGACTTGCTCTTTTTCTTGGGTGAAAATGGAAACAATTAAGTCGGGCGCCTCACTTTTGGTAAAGCCTTTAGTAGCCATCACTTCGTCAATCGATCGTAAAATGCGCCGCTTGTCCAAGTCCGAAATGGCCGCTTTGTCAATGGCCGCTTTTTGATAGGCATAGGTCTTATACTGACTAAATGTGACATCTTTGTCATAGTCAGCATTCACACGAATCGTACTACAGGACGTTAAGCATAACGCCAAAACTGCGGTGAGTAAAAATAGTTTTTTCATAACAATTGGTATTTAGAGTGCAGCTTCTTTCGGAGTGGAAATCGGCTACAACAAGGTTTCGTCTACCAAATGGGGAAGGGTTACTTTCAACAAAGGTTCCACTTCCATGGCTCGTTTGATGGCAAAAATAGCGCCTTCATTGCGGGCCCAACTGCGGCGGGAAATTCCGTTGTTCACGTCCCAGAAAAGCATGGATTTCAGGCGTCTATCGCTATCGGCAGAACCATCAAGAACCATACCAAAGCCACCGTTCATCACTTCGCCCCAACCAACACCACCACCGTTGTGAATCGACACCCAAGTTGCCCCACGGAAACTATCGCCAATCACGTTGTGAATCGCCATATCCGAGGTAAAACGTGAACCGTCATAGATGTTGGAGGTTTCGCGATAGGGGGAATCCGTTCCCGAAACATCGTGGTGATCGCGGCCTAAAATTACGTAACCGATTTCGCTACGGGCAATCGCTTGGTTAAAGGCTTCGGCGATTTTCATGCGGCCTTCGGCATCGGCATACAGAATGCGGGCTTGCGAACCTACCACTAATTTATTTTCTTGGGCGCCTTTGATCCATTGGATGTTGTCGGCCATTTGTTGGCGAATTTCCTCTGGCGCGGTTTCCATGATTTTTTCTAATACCGCACAGGCAATCGCATCGGTTTTCTTCAAATCTTCGGGATCACCTGAGGCACACACCCAACGGAAAGGTCCGAACCCATAATCAAAACACATGGGTCCCATGATGTCTTGGACATAGCTGGGGAATTTAAACTCGCGCCCCAAAGTAGGATGGTCGTTCATCACATCGGCTCCAGCACGGGACGCTTCCAGTAAGAACGCATTGCCGTAATCAAAGAAATAGGTGCCTTTGGCAGTGTGTTTGTTAATGGCTGCGGCATGACGACGCAGTGTTTTTTGGACTTCCTCGCGGAACTTTTCAGGATGGTTGGCCATCAAATCGTTGGATTCCTCAAAACTGTACCCCATCGGATAATAGCCACCCGCCCACGGATTGTGCAGCGAGGTTTGGTCAGAGCCCAAGTCGATATGCAGGTTTTCGGCATCAAAACATTCCCAGACATCCACAATATTCCCCAAGTAAGCGATGGATACCACTTCTTTGTTTTCTTGGGCTTTGCGCACGCGGGTTACGAGTGCGTCAATATTTTCAACAATCTCATGAATCCATCCTTGTTCGTGACGGATGCGGGTGATTTTGGGGTTGACTTCGGCACAAACCGTGATACAACCGGCAATGGTACCCGCTTTGGGTTGCGCACCACTCATGCCGCCAAGACCTGAGGTGACAAAAAGGTTGCCGCTCGGACTCTTTTTGATTTTTCGGAAGCCGTTGAGTACAGTGATGGTGGTGCCATGCACGATACCTTGGGGTCCGATGTACATATAACTACCCGCAGTCATTTGCCCGTATTGGGTGACACCCAGGGCATTGAATTTTTCCCAATCATCGGGTTTGGAGTAGTTCGAGATCATCATGCCGTTGGTCACCACTACGCGCGGGGCGTCTTTGTGCGAGGGGAAGAGTCCCATCGGGTGGCCCGAATACATGACGAGCGTTTGTTCGTCGGTCATTTCGGCCAAATATTTCATGGTAAGGCGGTATTGGGCCCAGTTTTGAAACACGGCACCATTCCCTCCGTAGGTAATTAATTCGTGCGGGTGTTGCGCCACGGCATAATCCAAGTTGTTTTGAATCATGAGCATGATGGCTTTAGCTTGCTCGCTTTTGCCGGGGTATTCCGAAATGGGTCGGGCATACATGCGGTAATCAGGGCGAAGGCGGTACATATAAATACGGCCGTAGGTTTCCAATTCTTGCTTGAATTCTGGAATGAGTTCGGCATGGTGCTGCGGTTCAAAATAGCGCAAGGCATTTTGTAGCGCCAATTTTTTCTCTTCGTCGTTTAATATTTCTTTGCGTTTGGGCGCATGATTGATAGCGGGATCATACGGTTTCGGTTGGGGTAAAACCTTTGGGATTCCCCCGAGTATTTGTTCGTGAAAGGTCATTAATTTAATGTCTTGGTTTGTTGGTTTGTTTGTTTTGTCGAATGTCGCCCGTGCTTTTATCAAAACCATAGGGGCAATGGCGGCAACCCGATTTGCAACAATACCCACGCTTCAGGTGATAGCGTTCGGTAAAAACACGAAATCCTTCGGGACTCAGATAAAAATCCTCGCCTTCTTTAAGATTATTCGGGTGGAGAGCGTCATTCATATGTACAAAATTAAAAACTTTGCAGGAATGAAAGTCATCGTTGCCAAATATTTAACGCCTGTTGGATTTCGGGCCATTACCATTTTTCCTTTTATCATTGTACGGTCAAAAGAAGCCCTATCGAATCCACATTTGCTTTCTCACGAGCGTATACATATCCACCAACAACGCGAACTACTCGTGGTGTTTTTTTATGTTTGGTATGTTTTGGAATTTTTAGTACGTTGGATGGTATTTCGCGACCGTATGGCGGCCTATCGTGCGCTCTCCTTTGAACGAGAGGCGTATACCAACGACAACGACCCTCACTATCTCAAGCGAAGGTCGTTGTATTCCTTTCTTTCTTATTTTAAAAAATAATCTTAGTAGCAGTAATTATTCCATTGGCCAATCGTGTTTGCACCAATAATGGGGTTTGGTTGCGTGTTAAATTTGGGACTTCAAATTGTGAAGCATTGATTTGATTGTATTGACCAATAACGCGACCCAACATATCCAAAATGGTGACGGAGGCAATTACTTCACGGACAGAACTTACTTGTAGGGTTTCTTGTGTGATAACAGTCACTTCATCTTCAGCCTCTGCGGATTGTTTCAGTCCATTGTTGTAAATGATGATAAAGCGATTCAAACGTGTTCCCGTTGTGGTCGTAAAGCGATACGGACTTACTTTTAAGTTGTGTACAATATTCAAATCTTTATCACGGATAAAAATATCTTGATCGTTAAACATTCCATCGACGGCGGCCAAAGCTATATGGTATCTACCTGCGGCCGGAGCGTGGAATCCAACAGGAACTTCATCCATCGGGTTGAATGGCAATGCCCTTCCTTGAATTTGGAATTTTTCAGTATCAATAAGTGAAAAGATACTCATGGATCCTAAAATTGCCGTATTGCTGTCAAAAAAATTGTCTTTTCCATTGCTAGCACTTTGAACATAACCAACCAATGTACGATCCGATTGAAGGTTGCTATTCACTATATCCAACCAAAAACGGTGACGTTCTAGTTCAACATTTACGGGGGGTTCAAAAAATTGGTTAGCGCGATAAAAATTACTGTTGTCAAATGTATTGCTTCGTAAGCCATTGTTGAAAGCAACGGTGTCGGTCGTCGCAGGGCCATCAATCATTTGCACAAAGAATCCTTGGCCAGCACCTATGAAATAATCGCTTGATGCTGCTGGACAACAAGACGTACCTGTGAAATTATAAGTTAGATAATCTCCAGGGCTGTAATTGTAAATGTAAGTATTGTAAAACGGACTTGCAATTTGAGATGGTAAGGTACCGTGGGTCCAAACTTTGATATTCCCCATGATTTTTGTGCGGTTATTGAACAAAAACTGACTCGCACGAATCGCTGAAGGATAGGGGTTACCGATCAAATTCCAGTTGTCACTATAGTTGGTTATTTCAGTGCCATTTAATCCCGTTTGGTAAGCGGTATTAGTATTAGACCCGCGTGATACAACTGTGGTAATATTTCCATTATTGGGAACGCCCGTGAATGTATTGACTAGGGTTTGTGGTGTTACATTTCCAAACGAATCAGGGCCGCGGACAATGTATCCTCTACCCGCAGTCATCGTGTTGCCCACAGCCATTTCCCAGTTGCCTTGCCCGCCATTGGTATTGGCAATAGTAGGGTTCCAGCGCCAGATTAATCCTGAGGTGGTAGGCGCACCAATGCTACTCGTGCTAAAACCAGCAACAGGAGAGGACCAATACACGTAGTCTTGGCGACGAATGTTTGCATTGCGGGTATAGTTGATCGATCCGGTATTGGCTACGTTATTGATTTGCACCAAACTTGAATTGTTTAGCAGGTTAAATTGAGCACCTGTTTGCACATTTACCCAATCGGTAACCGTGATGGTATTGGAGGCATTTACGGTTAAGCTAGCGCCTGTTTGGACAATCAAGTTTCCGGCAAAGGCATGATAAGAGCTGCCCGAAACGATAGGATTATTTGCTGCAACAGGAATAATCACACAATCTGCGTTGTTGGGAATGCTGGTGTTGGGTGTCCAGTTATTCACTTTATTCCAATCGGTATCAACCGAGCCATTCCATATTTTACGATTGTTCACCGTAATAGTTGCATCATCGGTGACATCCATGATGACGCCATTACAAAAAGTATAGCGAATGCGTGCAGTATAGGTTGTCGTTTGATTTGGACAGACACTAAGTGTTGGAGAAGTTCCCACTACAGGACCCGATGTTCCTGCGCCTTCAAACCAAGTTATCGTGGTAATCGAAGGTCCAGCAGGCATAAAACGCCAAGCCTCGTTCGTTGAAGTCCAATCAGGATCTAAAGAGTTACGATTGGGGGCTACAGTCCCTACAGTTCCATTATTATTTTGAATACCAATAACAGCATTGCCGCTATTCCAAGAAGAACATACGCGTTTTTCTTTGATGTATACTTCAATGATATTGGTGTTTTCGTATAAAATAATCATTCCGGTATACATCAAGTTATTACAAGTTGACCAATACATAGGTACTTCGCTCCATCCAATAACCATAGCGCGACATCCCGAAGGCATGGTCACTAATTCCCAACCTACTTCACCACCTATGCTTGGGTCGATATCGTGATAGGTTCCAAAAATCGTATTTAAGAAAAGGGAAGGACTGGGCAAATTAGTGCTTAAAGCCCAGTTATTAAACCCTCCAGGGGTATTGTTGGTGGTATTAAATGAAACAACCCCATTAGACCCAATCAACATTTGATTATAGGTATTTCCGTAGTAACAGAAGTTGAAAGGGATAGATACCAAACCAGACCAAACGTCATCCACGTTAATACTTACTGAATTGGCCAAGCATCCAAATTGATAAGGCGGAGCGTAAGGGATAGATTCAACCGTGTAATTCGTAGTATCTCCTAAATTTTTATAAGTGGCTTCCAAGGTAGTACAAGTAGAAGCTCCGCAAGTAGTAATAGGTGCAGGATTAACTCCGTTTAATCCTAAACCTCCAACAATATTGGTGGGACAGCCCGTAGAGACTGTTCCAACTCCTGTTCCAGGAGAACAAGTTGTTGTTACGCAAATATTGAAGGTACCTTGGCCAATGCCATTAGCAAAACTATAGACACGAATGTAATAGGTAGCTCCAATAGTAAGACTTGTAAGCGTCGTTGTTTCAGTTAAGCTTCCTGTAGTAGCATTTATACAAGCTAACGAGGTTAGCCCTAAACATGAGCCACTATATACTTGAAGAACGGCATTGGCTAAAGTCCCAGGGGTTACCGTTATCGTGTGGGAAGGTTCATAAGCTTCAAAGGTATACCAAACATCATCATCGGCATTCCCTGCACAACCAGCAGAAGAAAGTGTTGCTAAGGTTGTAGTCCCATTTGTGGATAGTGTACATACAGATGTTGGATTTGTGTTTAAAGCTATGGCCGTAGCACAATTATCATTAACTGGTGGGCCAGGGCTGGTTACACAAATCCCAAAAGTACCAGAGCTATCATTTCCTTTTTCCCAAACACGAATATATAAGATGGCTCCTGGGGTTTGTCCAGTCAAATTGATACTAGACATCAATCCGTTGGTACTTGAATCATCATCGCAAGTAATAAGAGTTAAAGCGCCACAAGACCCAGAGTATATCGCCATTCCACTGTCGGCTATGACTCCCGTTTGAGTGTCAATATTTAAAATACCAGAGGCGGGTACGGTTACTCTGAACCATACATCCCCACCCAAATAATTAGCACAACCTGGTGCTGGCGGTCCAACGGAATTTGTAGCGCCAAGGTTTGAGTAAGTAGTATAATTGCAACTCGTCGAAGGGGTTAGTATTATAGAACCACTACAATTGTCATTCGTGGGTGGTGTCAAACAAGTTCTTGAAATCGTAAAACCACCTGTTGTAGTTCCAGTACTCCAATAGGCTATATATACATAATAAACAGTTCCAAGTGTGGTATTAAATGTAAACGTTTCTGTCTCACCACTTAAACCTGAATCTTGACACGTGATATTGGTCAAACTTCCACAGGACCCGCTAGTAATCGCCATTTCATGATCAAAACCACTATTTGCAGTTGAGGAAATTATATTGGTTTGTCCATCTCCAACAAAGGTATACCAAACTCCGTTATTACTCATACTACAACCTGTTCCATGATTATTCAAGTTAGTCGTTAGCGCTGTAGTACCTGCTAAATTTGTTGTGCCGCATGGTAATGATGTGGCATTATTACAAATGCTATTTGGAGGAGAAGCACTAACACACAGGCTAGTTAAAGTCATGTCGTTATTATTTCCTACGTTAAGAATTCGAATAAAGTAGGTTCCGTTATTCAAAGGAGTAGGATGAATTAAAGTCTCTGTTTGAGTCCCATTTGTTGTAATTGCATTAGAACATCGTATTTGTGTTAAGCTCCCACAAGATCCTGTAAGCAGTTGAATAGCAATATTTCTATTGTTTCCTTGAGCAACGATACTCACGATCTGTGGACCCGATGTAATTGTAAATTGATACCAGCCCTCTCTAACAATTGATCCTCCGCAGTTGTATCCAATAACCCCACTATCAATTGTGGAGTCAGTAATAGTATGATTGGTAATACATGTGCCATTGACATTTACATTTACTGCAGTTGCACAAGTGGCACCTTGTGCATTTAGTTTATAAGAAATAAGGAAAAGTAGTGTATAAAAAAAGAAATTGTAAAGTTTCATGCATCACTTGTTTTGAACCAAGACAAATACAAATTTTCTTCAAAAAATCGGGAATTTATTATAAAGTCGATTAACTGTTAGATTTTCTGTTGAAATGCAAATAATCTGTTTTTTCTTATAAAAATTATTGGCTTTATTCAGTTAGTGAGCCTCTGAGATTCTGTTACTGAGTCATTGAAACCCTGAGATACTGAGCTACTAAGCAATCGCAAACGACAACCTTCCACCGACACCAACCTGAAACTTTAAACCTGAAACTAATACCGCAACAACTCCTCCATCTTCACCCTCACCTTCTCGGCATTCGGGATCATGGTGTGTTCCAACGTGCTGTTCAAAGGGATCGCAGGTAGGTTTTCGGAACCAATCACCATCACGGGTGCATCCAAGTCGCGGAAACATTCCTCTTGAATACGACCCGCCAAGCTGCGGGCAAACGAGTTGTTTACCGGCTCTTCGGTTACTACCAAACACTTCTTGGCATTGCGTACCGATTTGAAAATGGTTTCTTCATCCAACGGATACAAGGTGCGCAAGTCGACAATTTCCACCTGCGTTGCCATGCCCGCCGAAGCATTCAGCGCCCAATGTACGCCCATACCATACGTAATCACCGTAAGGGTTTCTTGGGTTTCTTGGGGCCATATTTCTTGCACTACATTCGCTTTTCCAAACGGCAATAGATAGTCTTCTGAAGGTTCGTTTACCCGTGCCATATCCGTTCCTTTCACCTTACTCCAGTACAATCCTTTGTGTTCCAAAATCACTACAGGATTCGGGTCGTAATAGGCTGCTTTCATTAAACCTTTCAAGTCGGAACCATTACACGGATAGGCAATCTTTATCCCCCGAATATTGGTCAACACACTCTCCACAGAAGACGAGTGATAGGGTCCGCCGCTGCCATACGCTCCAATTGGGACACGCAAAATCATACTCACCGGCCACTTCCCGTTGGTTAAGTAATTGGAACGACTCACCTCGGTAAACAATTGGTTCAAGCCTGGCCAAATATAATCGGCAAACTGTACCTCAACGATGGGCTTTAAGCCAACGGCCGACATCCCCACCGTAGATCCTACAATAAAGGCTTCTTGAATGGGGGTATTGAATACGCGGTTGTCGCCAAATTTCTGGGCCAAGGTAGCTGCCTCACGGAAAACACCTCCCAAGCGTCCGCCTACGTCTTGCCCGTAGAGCAAACATTCGGGATGTTTCTTCATGAGTTCTTCGACCGCAAATAAGGCGCAATCAACCATCACCACTTTATCTTCGCGTTCGGGTGAGCGCTCCCCTACTTCTTCAGTAACGGGTGTTGGGGCAAAATCATGCGTAAACAAATCTTCGGGGCGCGGATCTTCAGCTGCCATCGCCTTTTCATAATCAGCTTCCACTTGTTGGAGCACCGCTGCTTCGATCGCTTTTAAATCGCTTTCCATGAATCCAGCTTCCAACATCTGCTGCCATAAAACGGGATACGGATCGTGTGAACGAGCTTCGTCCAAGTCGTCGCGGTACCATTCCATCCGCACACCCGAAGTGTGGTGGTTGAGTAACGGTACTTTGGCGTGTACCAAAAACGGACGGCGTTCGGTACGTATTGTCTGGATCACGTGTTCCAGTGCGGTATAACTTTCTATAAAATTGGCCCCATCAATGCTAATGGCTTCCAAACCGTGGAAACCTTTGGCATAGTCAAAGGCATTTTGGGCACGGGTTTCTTTGGCATTCGCCGAAATATCCCAGCCATTATCTTGTACCAAATACAGTATCGGCAATTGCTTTAAGGCCGCCATTTGAAAGGCTTCTGCAATTTCACCCTCGGTAACAGAGGCATCGCCTAACGAACAAACGACAAGCCCCCTAGCCCCCAATGGAGGAATCTCGCCTTCGAATCCTCCCCCTTCAGTCGTTAATGGATAATTTTCTTTGTACCAAAATCCCATGGCCGCCCCCGTAGCGGGAATCGCTTGCATCCCTGTCGCAGACGACTGGTGCGGAATCTTGGGTTTGTCGGCATCGCGCAAACTCGGGTGGCAATAGTAGGTGCGCCCGCCCGAAAACGGATCGTCTCGCTTCGCCAATAATTGCAACATCAAGTCATAGGGTTGCATCCCAATACCCAACAACATGGCGTCGTCGCGGTAATAGGGGAACACATAATCTTGGGGACCCAATTGTATCGCCACCGCAATTTGAATCGCTTCATGGCCGCGTGAGGTGGCGTGGACGTATTTGGAAACGGTTTTAAAATTCGCTTCGTACCATTCGGCCATCGTTTTGGCCGTCACTAAGGTCGTAAACGCTTTTTCAAGTATTTTTTTATCTAACATATCCATGGGGTGCGTCAAGCACAAATTATTGAGCGGGCACAATCCATCCAAACGGATCGGCTTCTTGTTGTACTTTAATAGCATTCAAGGTATCGTTGACCATGTGCGAAACGGGATTGGCTTCGGGCAATTTCAACGTGAAATCGTTATTTCCGATGGCTTCCACCATAGCGATGCCTACTGCTGTTCCGGTTCCGAAGGCTTCTTCGAGGAGCCCGGCTGCATGGGCCGCTTTGATTTCATCAATCGTAATCGGACGCTCGGTGACTTCATAGCCTTTGTGACGCAACAAGTCGATCACACTCATGCGGGTAATTCCGTTGAGAATAGAACCGCTCAAGCTCGGCGTGATGAATTTTCCATCCACTTTAAAGAAGATGTTCATAGTCCCGACTTCTTGGATATAATTGAACTCGTGGGCATCCAACCAT
Organism: Flavobacterium sp.; assembly: GCF_040379285.1. GTDB lineage: Bacteria > Bacteroidota > Bacteroidia > Flavobacteriales > Flavobacteriaceae > Flavobacterium. The sequence goes on from NZ_JBEILJ010000005.1 coordinate 41,880, forward strand.
AAAACTTGGTCGTAGCCTTGCGCTTTGGCATATTCGGTGGGACGAATGGCTGCAGCGTAGTTTCCAGCCACTTTTGCTTCTCCCGTTCCCCCGTTTACCGCGCGTACGTACTTTTTCTCAGCATACAATTTAATCTTACGACTGAAAAAGGGTCCGGCCGGCGAAGCCATGATGATAAATTTATACGAGGTCGCGGCACGCATTCCGATAAACGCTTCATCGGCATACATAAACGGACGCAAGTACAACGCACTTCCTTCTTGGGTGGGAATCCATTGTTTTTCAATAGCCACAAATTGCTTCAAGGCCTCTACGAAAAACTCTTCAGGAAATGCGGGCATTCCCATACGATCGGCACTGTGGTTTAAGCGCTTCGCATTTTCTTCAGGGCGAAATAATAACGGTGTTCCGTCTTGTCCAAGGGTCGCTTTCATCCCTTCAAAAATCGCCTGACCGTAATGTAAAGCCATCGCGGCAGGGTGCGTCGGAATTAAAGCTAGGGGTTCGATACGCGGGTTGTGCCACCCACCATTTTCAAAGTCACAGATAAACATGTGGTCGCTAAACCGCGTTCCCATTACAATGTTGTGAAAATCCACGCCTGCCGCTTGCGACTTTGCTACTTTCGTAATTTTTATTTCTTGCGTCATTGATCTCATTCTTTATTTAGTAGGTTGTATGGGTGTCAAATTGTTCGAGGTAATCGCCCACCTTGCGGAGGAACGAGCCGCCGAGGAAGCCATCCACGACGCGGTGGTCAAACGATAGTGAAAGGAACATCATACTGCGAATGGCAATCTCATCCCCTTTTTCGGTGGTAATCACTTCGGGACGTTTTTTGATGATGCCAAAAGCTAAGATTGCTACTTCGGGTTGGTTGATAATGGGTGTTCCCATCAAACTCCCGAAGGTACCCACATTGGAAATGGTGAAGGTACTCCCTTGAATTTGTTCGGGTTTTAAGGTATTGGTGCGCGCACTTTCGGCGAGTTGATTCACATCGGTTGCTAAATCGGCTAAATCTTTGGTGTCGGCATTGCGTACTACGGGCACAATTAAATTCCCCGTCGGTAATGCGGTCGCCATCCCAATATTGATGTCTTTGCGGACGTAGATTTTGGTGTCTTCTACGGCCACATTAATCAACGGATAAGCTTGAATTGCTTTGGCAACGGCCGCTACGAAAAGCGGCGTGAAGGTAAGTTTGTGCCCGGTTTTGGCCTGAAACGCCTCTTTGTGGGTATTGCGCCAAGCCACGAGATCGGTCACATCCACTTCGAGATAGGACGTAACATGGGGTGAGGTTTGCTTCGAATACACCATATGATCCGCAATCATCTTGCGCATACGGTCCATTTCGATGATATAATCTTTCCCTTCGGTATAATTGATTTTCGGTTTGGGATAGGAAGACGTGGGTAGACTTTGAACCACGGGTTTACTTTGTACCGGATATTTTCGGTTTTTCAAATACTGGTATACATCGCTTTTTTGCAAACGACCGTCAGCCCCAGAACCTGGAATCAACTGCAATTCTTCTATCGATAGGTTTTCTTTTTGTGCGATGCTAATGATGAGCGGCGACAAAAAGGTGGTGCCTCCCTGACGCAATTGCGCCACGGAAGAAGGTGCGGCGGAGGCATAGGGCGAACTCGGTTCTGCTACTTGTGACTGCGACCTGCCTTGATCGGCAGGCAGGCTGCTGACTGAAGACTGCGACTGAGACTGAGACTGAGACTCCCCTTCAGATGCTTCAATCAACGCCATCACGGTTCCTACGGAGACCACATCGGTTTTTTGGAAGCGAATTTCTTTAATTATTCCCGAAACGGGTGATGGCACCTCGCTGTCTACTTTGTCGGTGGCGACTTCCAAAAGGGTCTCTTCGGCCGCGATATAGTCCCCGACATTTTTCAACCAACTGATGACCGTCGCTTCAGCAATACTCTCCCCCAGTTTGGGCATTTTAAACTCTATAATCATTGCTTTTATATTCAGTTGCATGAACAGTAGCAGTATTCACTGAACACTGCGACTGCGACTGCTTACTTTTTTTTAAATTCGTTCAAAGTTGCATAAAACGCTTCTTGTGTGGGTCGGTCTTTGGGGATTTCCCGTAAAGGTTCGACCACCTGTAGCGTTTCATAACATTCTTGGGGCAATTGTTGGTACAATTGGGTCCCTTTGGTTTTCCAGGCGATCATCTCGTCGGAAACGTCTTTGATGATTTCGGCTGGATTTCCCACGACCATTTTTCGGTCGGGGATTTGCATTCCGGCTTTCACAAACGCCAACGCGCCGATGATACATTCGTCGCCGACATTCACATCATCCATCAACACGGCATTCATTCCGATGAGGCAGTTGGCTCCGATATTCGCGCCATGAATAATCGCGCCATGGCCGATATGAGCCCCAGCTTTTAAAACCATCGTCTTCCCCGGAAACATGTGCAGCGTGCAGTTTTCTTGCACGTTACATCCGTCTTCGATGATGATTTCGCCCCAATCCCCACGGATGGCAGCACCGGGTCCGACATACACGTTTTTCCCAATAATCACATTCCCCGTAACCGAAGCCTGCGGGTGGATAAAGCTACTTTCGTGAATGACCGGAATAAATCCTTTGAATGCGTAAATCATTATATTTTTGTTTCAGGTTTAAAGTTTAAAGTTTCAGGTTAATTCTTAAACTTTTCCAGTTTTTGTTTCGTAAAATCACTGAGTACCAAACGGCCGCTGATAGCTGCGCGTTCGGCGAGTAAGGTATCCCAATCGTCGGTGCCGCGCCAGAAGACTTTCTTCATTTCGAGCATGGCTTCGGGATTGTAGGTGCATAGGTGTTGCGCAAAAGCCCAAACCGCAGCATCCAATTCTTCTAACGACGGGAATACTTGTGCAAACAACCCTTTTTCGCGGGCCCAAGTCGCTTCATAAAACGTATTGGCATCAATGGCAATTTGCGAGGTAGCGGAAACCCCCATTTTACGTTCAATGGCGGGCGACACCACAAAGGGTCCGATCCCTACATTGAGTTCGCTCAACTTAATTGCGGCAAACTGGGTCGCCATACAATAGTCGGTTGCCGCAGCAATCCCCACGCCACCGCCAACGGTTTTCCCTTGAATACGTCCGATAATGAACTTCGGACATTTGCGCATGGCATTGATCACGTTGGCAAAGCCAGAGAAAAAGACTTTTCCTGTAGCGGCATCGTTGATGGCGATAAGTTCCTTAAAACTCGCCCCCGCACAAAATGTACGGTCGCCGCCGCTTTGCAGGATGATGACTTTGACGTCGTCGCGCTGTCCTACTTCAGTAATCGTTTGTGCCAATTCGGCTAAAACGGCGCCTGGCAGGGAATTTTGCTCCGGATGAAAAAACTCAATCGTCGCGATGTTTTCTTGTATATGGTGTTTTACGTAAGGTTCCATAATGGAGTTGTTGGTTAATGGTTGTCGGTTGTTGGTAAATTAACTTCAAAAATCGTTAATCGTTAATCTTCACTCGTTAATCACAAAACTCCGAACTGTTCAAAATGGTGGTTCAAATGTTTGCGTTCGAGCAAATAACTCTCGTAGCGGTTTAAATGGCCAAAGACCATATTCTTCATGACGGCTTCGGGATTTTGCTTGAAGAACGTTACATAGGCCTCGCGCGCTTCCCAGAATTTGGCTTTGGCGGTTGCGAGATCCGGGTGGATCAAGTCTTCCAACTCGCCTTTCCTCATCGTTGGGAACAAGGTTCCTTTCGGGAAGGGTTCATAATTGTATAACGAATGGTGGACTTTATCCAAAATCTTCTCAGGGGTCGCAATCTCGAAATCTTGCTTTTCGCCCGACATTATGCGGTAGCCTTCTTCCAAATGTTCGATCAAATGTTGCGCGGTGAGTATCCCCCATTTCGGTTGAGACGCTTCCGTTAATTTGTCCAAACAGGCTTGGATTTTCTCGGTAGTCATTTCCACAAAAACGGTTTGTTTTTTCTGCACCATGGTGAGAATCGTGGCCACGGCTACCAATTCGTCTTCGCTGTCAAAAACTTCGACAAACCATTTCACAATACCGCTCGGGTGTTCGGCTGAAGCGACATCACGTTCGATTTTTTGCTTACACGTCAAGCGCACATACACCGTATCGTTATGGTACAACGGACGTAAGAAACGGCATTCTTCCAACCCATAGTTGGCGGCTACCGGTCCCTTGTTGGGGTACACGAATAACCCGGCGGCAGCCGAAAGAATGAAATAACCGTGGGCGGTACGTTTTTCAAAAATACTGCCGTCCAAAGAGGTGATATCGGTATGGGCATAGAAATGATCCCACGTCAGGTTTGCAAAGTTGATGATATCGGTATCGGTGATGGTTCGCTTGTGCGTTTTCAACGACATTCCGGGTTGGATATCTTCCCAATGGTACTGGAACGGATGTTGGTCCACTTCCTTGTATTTCGCATTGGCTTGGTAGATGCCCGTGATTTCGGTTAAGGTAGTAGGCGAACCCTGAATCGCGCAGCGTTGCATATAGTGTTTGATACCGCGTACCCCGCCCATTTCTTCACCGCCACCGGCGCGTCCGGGACCGCCGTGAACGAGTAATGGGAGTGGCGAACCGTGACCGGTGCTTTGTTTGGCGTTTTCGCGGTTAAGCACTAAAATACGGCCGTGGTGCGATGCCGCGTTGACCACATAGTCTTTGGCGATGTCATCGGAATTAGTAACAATCGAAGACACCAACGAACCTTTCCCCATTTGGGCCAATTCGATGGCTTCGTCGAGGTTTTTATACGGCATAATGGTCGACACAGGACCGAACGCTTCGATTTCGTGCACAGCAGTATGTTCGAAAGGTCGGTCTTGACGCAACACGACAGGCGCGACAAACGCCCCTTGGATATCGGCACCTACTAAGGAAAGCGCATCCCAATTGCCACCGTACACGATCTGACTGTGTTGGGCGAGTTCATTCACGCGCCCTTTCAACACTTCGACTTGGTGTTTGCTCACCAAAGCACCCATACGAACTTCTTTGAGGCGTGGGTCGCCAATGGTTACTTTATCTAAGGATTTGGCCAAGGCGCTTTGCACATCGTCCATCAAATTTTCGGGGACAATCATACGGCGAATGGCGGTACATTTCTGTCCGGCCTTCACGGTTATTTCGCTACGCGCTTGGTTGATGAATAAATCAAATTCGGGGGTTCCCGGCACGGCATCAGCGCCCAAAATAGACGCGTTGAGCGAGTCGGCTTCCATAGTAAATGGAACCGCTTCTTGGATGATGCGCGGATGGGCTTTCAATTTGCGTCCGGTGGCTGCCGAACCCGTGAAGGTAATCACGTCCTGACTCTCAACCGTGTCAAAAATATTGGTCACGGTACCGCAAATCAGTTGCAACGCCCCTTCCGGAAGAATATTGGACGCGATGATTTCGCGCGCCACCGCTTCGGTCAAATACGAAGTCGACGGTGCTGGCAACACCACGGCAGGCATTCCCGCCATCCAGTTGACCGCACATTTCTCTAGCATTCCCCAAATCGGGAAGTTAAACGCATTGATGTGAATGGCAACCCCTTTTTTGGGCACCATGATGTGGTGCGCCATAAATCGACCACCACGCGACAGGTCGATGGGATCGCCTTCTACGTGATAGGGTTGGTTGGGGAATAATTTGCGCAACGAAGCATTGGCAAATAGGTTCCCGAAACCCCCTTCAATATCGATCCAGCTATCCACGCGGGTAGCGCCCGTGCGGTAACTCAGGTCATAAAATTGTTCTTTGCGTTTGTTTAGGTAGAGCGCCAAACTTTTGAGTCGATTCCCGCGCTCTTGAAAAGTCATTTTGCGGAGTTGCTCACCGCCTTTGGTGCGACCATAATGCAAAATGGCAGGGATGTCCAATCCTTCTACAGAAGTCTCCGCGATAAATTCGCCGGTAACCGCATCGTAGGTGGGTGTTCCCGACCCGTTGGCGGTGGTCCACTGACCCAAAACGTAATGTTGAATTGTATTCATAATTTATCTTTTGACGTTTAACGTCGTTTGATTTTTATTTTTTTGGAGCAGGACGTTTAGTGTTCTTTACCCGAATTGTCCCGCTATCCGCTATATCCCTCCACTGCGTTCCGGGGATGCCGCTCCTATCGGGGCTAAACCGTCACGCACGATTTCTTTACGCGCGCTCGATGATGACTGCATAACCTTGGCCCACACCAATACACATGGTAATCAAGGCGTATTGTTTGCCCGTTTGGTGCAATTCCAAGGCCGCAGAGTAGGCAATGCGCGCGCCCGTTACTCCCAGTGGGTGACCGATGGCGATAGCTCCTCCGTTCGGGTTGATGCGCGGATCGTTATCGGCTAATCCTAGGGCACGAATACACGCGATGCTTTGCGCTGCGAACGCCTCGTTTAGTTCAATCACATCCATTTGTTGAAGCGTTAAACCCGCTTTGTCTAAGGCTTGCTTACTCGCTTCCACGGGTCCGATACCCATAATGCGGGGTTCGACCCCGACAACTGCCGAACTCACGATTCGGGCTAAGGGTTTCAACCCGTATTGGGCTACGGCTTCGCTTGAGGCAACAATCAAGGCCGCCGCTCCGTCGTTTAATCCTGAGGCATTTCCGGCGGTAACGCTACCGTCTTTACGGAAAGCGGGACGGAGTTTGGCCAATCCTTCCATAGAGGAATTGGGTTTGATAAACTCGTCTTTTTCAAAAACGATGGGATCACCTTTGCGTTGGGGAATCGTTACAGGGGCGATTTCCTGTGCCAAGCGGCCGCTTTGTTGGGCAGCTGTTGCTTTTTGCTGACTGTGCAAGGCAAAGGCATCTTGGTTGGCACGGGAAATTTGGTATAGATCCACTAAGTTTTCAGCGGTTTCCCCCATGGCGTCGGTGCCGAACATTTCGTGCATTTTGGTATTGACGAAACGCCATCCAAAACTGGAATCGTACATTTTGCTATCGGTTCCATAAGCCACCGAAGGTTTGGAAATCACGAGTGGTCCGCGGGTCATGTTTTCAACACCGCCTGCAATAAATACCTTTCCGTCGCCGGCTTGAATAGCGCGGTGGGCATGAATCACTGCCGATAGTCCGGAGCTACACAAACGGTTCACGGTTTCTCCCGGAACGGTATACGGCAAGCCTGCTAAAAGTAGCGCCATACGCGCCACGTTGCGGTTGTCTTCCCCAGCTTGGTTGGCACAGCCTAAAATCACATCGGCATAGGCGTCTTTGGGGATTTGTACATTGCGTTCCACCAAGGCTTTGATGACGTGAGCTGCCAAATCGTCTGGGCGCACGGCAGCGAGAGTTCCTTGGTAATTTCCGATGGGCGTTCGAAGGCCGTCGATGATATACGATTCCATATATTTTTGTTCATGGATTGCCCTAGGCAATCGATTTTTATTGTTTTACTTTATTGAGCAGGAGACCCTAGCCCCGACCTACCTACGGCAGGCAGGTTTCGCAGGAAAAAGCTCCTAAAAAAAACTACCATTCGCGTTCGCTACGGAAGACCGTTCCTTTGAAAAGCGCGACGGTGGTTTCGTTTTTGGTTAGGGCTACGGCATAGAATCCGAAGCGGTTTTTGAGGGCTTCCTCGGTGGCGGTGGCGGTAATCACATCCCCGACTTTGAGGGTTTCCACATGGTTGATGGACGTATCGATGCTCACCGATTGGCGTCCGTGGGAGTTGGCGGCAAACGCTAGAGCGCTATCGGCCAACGCATAGGTGATGCCTCCGTGTGCGATGCCAAACCCGTTGAGCATTTCTTCGCGAACGGTGAGCGACAAGGTACAGGTTCCGTGGTCAATGTGCACCAATTCGATCCCTAGCCATTGGCTAAAGGCGTCGTTGGAGAGCATGGTATGGACGATTTCGGAGGGAGTCATTTGTTATTTTGAATTGTAAATTTTGAATTATAAATGAATTAATTGCTAGACATTAGACTTTAGTCTTTAGTCTTTAGTCTTTAGTCGTTGTACGAGTTACTTTCATAAAACCGTTGGTTGGTTTTGGCCATTCGACGGAGGAGCGGACTGCAGCGGTAGCGGTCTTCACGGTATTCTTCGTAGAGCGCATCGAGTTTGTCAACACACCATTGAATACCGAGTTCGTCGCCCCAAGCGAGGAGTCCCTTGGGATAATTCACCCCTTTGGTCATGGCATTGTCGATATCTTGTACGGATGCGACATTCAGGAAATGCGCATCGGCGGCTTCGTTGATGAGCATGACGATGACCCGTTGAAAAATGCATTGTGCCAACGCGGTATCTTCAGTGGGTTGCGGCATTGCGGCACTATAATCGTAAAAACCGCGACCCGATTTTATTCCATAGAATCCGGCTTCCGAAAGGCGTTTTTGCGTAAACGATGGTTTGTACCGCGGATCAAAATAGAACGAGGTAAACACCGATTCGGTTACGGCATAGTTCACATCATTTCCGATGAAGTCCATGAGTTCGAACGCCCCCATACGGAACCCGCCCACTGTTTTCAACGCCCAGTCGATAGTAGCAAAGTCGGCCATCCCCTCTTCATAAATGCGCAAACTCTCACTGTAAAAGGGTCGGGCCACACGATTCACGATAAATCCGGGAGTGTCTTTGGCAACGGCTACAACTTTCTTCCAGGAACGGATGGTTTCCACAGCGGTTTGCAACACAGTTTCTGCCGTTTGCACCGCAGGAATGACTTCGACCAATTGCATTAAGGGTGCGGGATTGAAAAAGTGAATCCCGATGACGCGTTCTGCTTTTTGACACGAAGCGGCAATGGACGCAATGGACAACGAGGATGTATTGGAGGCCAATATCGTTGTTGGCGCAACGATGCTTTCGAGTTCGGCAAACAACTTGCGCTTCACTTCTAGGTTTTCCACGATCGCTTCAATCACCAAATTCGCATCGGACAAGTCGGATAAAGACGTCACATAGGTTGTACGGCTTTGAATACCGGCTTTCGTCTCGGCGGTGATTTTTTCTTTTTCCACCAATTTGGACAAGGTCACTTCGAGTGCGGCTTTGCTTTTATCCAACGCCCCTTGGCTCACATCAAACAATTTAACGGAGCACCCGGCGGTGGCGGCCACTTGCGCGATACCGCTGCCCATGGTTCCCGAACCGATAATCGCCACGTTGATTAACGAATGAAGATTAACGATTGTTGATTTTTGATTATTACTTTCTATCATGTTATTGCTTTTTAGAGGAAGCGGTTTTAATACTCGCTACGAATATTGAGACTAGCTCATCATTTTCATTAATTAATCGTCTCAAATCCTCCTCTTTTTCAATCAAAGCTGTTCTTTGTTGTATTTTCAAATTGATCAAACTTTCTCTAAGTTCTTTCAAAACTATTTTCATTTTATGAAGAAAATCATTGGGTGATTCTCCACTTCTTGCTTCTCCGTAATTCAGTGCTGCTGATGTTGAGGAACGAATTAATTGTTTTGTTAAATGTTCTGAAGCGAAAGTATGATTCATCTTTTGCGTAAGATTTATTACATCAACTGCAAATTGGATTAATCGTTCTTCTAAACTATTCGGCTTCATGTTCATCAATCAAAAATCGTTAATCAGCAATCGTTAATCCCTAGTTTCCCTTGAATTCCGGTTTGCGTTTTTCTACAAAAGCGGCAACGCCTTCACGGTAATCGGTGGACGAACTTGCTTCGATTTGCAAGTCGCTTTCCATGGCCAATTGCTCTTGAAGGTTATTAATCATGGAACGGTTCAACAATTTTTTGGTGAGCGCCAAGGCATGTGTAGGCATGTTGGCTAACGTTAAAGCTAGCTTTTGCACTTCTTCCTCGAACAAGGCATTGGGATAACATTTATAGATCATTCCCATTTCATAGGCTTCAATTGCTGACACTTTATCGCCTAGCATCATTAAAGCCGATGCTTTTTGAAATCCGATTAATCGGGGTAAGAAAAACGTTCCGGCACTGTCGGGTACCAAACCAATTTTACTGAAGGCTTGAATGAAAGCCGCATGTTCGTTGGCGACCACAATATCACACGCCAAAGCAATATTCGCTCCAGCTCCAGCTGCTACCCCATTTACAGCGGCTAGGATGGGTTTTTCGATGGTGCGAATGCGTTCGATAATGGGATTATAATGTTCTTCTAAGATTTTTCGGAACCCCGGATTGAGTTCGGGAGTGGTCACTTCTTTTAGGTCTTGACCGGCGCAAAAGGCTTTTCCGTTTCCGGTAATGACGATGGCGCGCACCTCTGGGTTTTGAGCCACCTCATCCAAGGCGGTTTGCATGGCGAGGGCCATTTCGCGGTTGAAGCTATTGAATACTTCGGGTCGGTTCAACTGTAGGTACGCGACCTTGTTTTCAATCTTTTTTTCAATTGAAGTTGTACTCATCGGTATATTGATTAGTTGTAAGCGGACTTACGTTATGGTTTGTTATATAAACACCTACAGCAACCGAAATTGTGCAGGTGGACTTTATTTTAAGCATTTAAAATAGTCAAAGGGTTCGTGACACGCCTCGCATTGAAACAAGGCTTTACAGGCGGTCGAACCAAACTGACTGACTAATCGGGTGTGGGTGGAACCGCATTGCGGGCACTTCACTAATTTTTTATTCCCAAGGAGGGCTTCTTTGTCGGCTTCCTCGGTTAGGGGCGCTGCGATGCCATAGGCTTCGAGTGCTTTTCGCCCGCGCTCGGTAATCCAATCGGTGGACCAAGCGGGAGCTAATATGAGTTTGACTTGTGCTTGGTACCCTTCTTTGGCGAAAGCCGCTTTGATATCATCGGCGATGGTATCCATAGCAGGACAACCACTGTAGGTGGGTGTAATTTTGATGAAAACATCGCGCTCTTGCACCTCAACTTCGCGCACCACGCCCATGTCCATAATGGAAAGGACAGGAATCTCGGGATCGGAAACCGATTCGAGAATCGCGGTTATCTTCGGAGTCATTGTTTTCATTTCAATTACCATATTCTTACCAAGTCATGTTTGGATAGGTGCGTTGCATGTACTGCATTTCGGTCAAGATGAATCCCATGTGTTCAGAATGGATGCCTTCTTTACCTCCTTTTAAGAAATACTTCAAATCGGGCACGATTAAGGTCGCTTCCGTCAACAAGGCCGTGATTTCTTGGGTCCAAGCCGTTTTTAAAGCAGCTACATCCACCCCTACTCCTGCTTCAACCATGGCGGTGTCGTCAGCAGTCATTAGGAACAACTCGTTGGTGAAAGTCCACAAATTGTCGAAAGCTTCTTGCATACGGTTGTGACTTTCTTCGGTTCCGTCGCCCAAGCGTTTGATCCAATCGCCGGAGAAGCGCTTGTGGTAACTCACTTCTTTGATACTTTTCTTTGCGATGGCTGCTAGCACTTCGTCGTTGCTGCTTTGTAATTGTTCCAACAATAACAGATGAAACACATCAAACAAATATTGGCGTGCCATTACATATCCGAAATCGGTATTGGGTTGTTCTACCAACAAGACGTTTTTGTATTCGCGTTCTTTGCGCAAAAAAGCCAAGGTATCTTCGGTAGCCTCCCCGCCTTGTAATTCGGCCGCGTACTGATAATAGCTGCGCGTTTGCCCTAGCAGGTCCAAGGCGATATTGGTAGTGGCAATATCGGTTTCTAGACTGGGTCCGTGCCCACACAGTTCGCTTAAGCGTTGCCCAAGGATGAGTGCGTTGTCGGCGATACCAAGGATGTAGTTTACTTTAGTCGTATACATGGTTCTATGATTAGTCATAAGTCGAAAAAGTCGTAAGTCGTAAGTCATTCAAAACTAAAACTCAAACCCTTTTACCTATTGACACTTTTTATTGTTTTTTTAATCTTTTGGGCTTAATGATTTAATCAAGCCTCGAATCATTATTGCTATCTCATTGGCGCGTTCGATTAACATTTTTGAACTTGATTCCTCCAAATAATTTAACCGATTTCCCAATTAAAGCATTGATTTCACTTCACTACACGAGCCTAAACTAATGTATAGAAATCGAACAAATTCTTTATCACTCATTCGATCAAACCCTTCTGCAATGTTGTTAGAGATAGATACGACTGCATTCTGAATTTGATATTTGTATCCAAAATCTTTTACACTCGAAAATTCTTTAAAAACAACACAGCTAAATCTTGTGCTTTTTGCCAAGCCAAAATTTCTTTGAACTGATAAAACTTCATACTTTTTTAAGATTATTCCAATTCATTTTCCTTTTCATTTTTCTAAAATAGCATCTCGTCTATCTATTCACTCTTCGTAATTATCCCATCAAAAAGTATTTTTATAAGCCACTTATGACTGATGACTTTCCGACTTACGACTTCTTACATATGCTTTAACTCATCCGGCAATTCATAGAATGTGGGATGACGGTACACTTTATCCAATGCCGGTTCGAAGGTTTCTCCGTTGTGTTCGGGATTGGAGGCGGTGATTTGGCTGGAGGGTACAACCCAAATGCTTACCCCTTCGCCACGGCGGGTGTAGACATCGCGAGCATTTTCTAATGCCATGGTTGCATCGGTTGCGTGAAGGGAACCACAGTGGCGGTGTTCTAATCCGTTTTTGCTACGGATAAAGACTTCCCATAGAGGCCAATTGTTCATAAATTATGAGTTATGAGTTATGAATTATGTGTTGTTACACAGCTTTTTCTAGGTTGCGTTGGGCTTGTTTTTCGGCATGGGCCATGGCGGCATCGCGCACCCAAGTTCCTTTTTCCCAGGCGGAACGACGGGCTTCTAAACGCAATTTGTTGCATTTTCCATGTCCGTTGACTACTTGCCAGAACTCTTCCCAATCGATTTCACCGAAGTCGTAATGTTTACGGTCTTCGTTCCATTTTAGGTTCGCGTCTGGAATTTTTGCGCCTAAGATTTCGGCTTGCGGCACGGTTTGATCCACAAACTGCTGACGGAGTTCGTCGTTGGTTTTGCGTTTCAATTTCCATTTCACGGATTGTTCGGTGTTCGGTGATTCGGCATCACGGGGTCCGAACATCATCAAAGACGGCCACCACCAGCGGTTTAGGGCATCTTGCACCATATCCTTTTGCTCTTGTGTGCCTTTGGATAGGGTTAATAAGATTTCGTAACCTTGTCGTTGGTGAAAACTTTCTTCTTTACAGATGCGTATCATGGCACGCGAATAGGGTCCGTAGGACGTTCCCATCAACGCGACTTGATTCATGATGGCGGCACCGTCAACCAACCAACCAATGGCGCCGATATCGGCCCATGTCAAGGAAGGATAGTTAAAAATGCTGGAATATTTCGCTTTACCCGTATGCAATTGCTCGTACATTTCGTCACGAGAAATGCCTAAGGTTTCGGCGGCGCTGTACAAGTACAAGCCGTGTCCGCCTTCATCTTGGATTTTGGCCAACAAGGCTACTTTACGACGCAAGGAAGGTGCGCGAGTAATCCAATTGGCTTCGGGCAACATCCCCACGATTTCAGAGTGGGCGTGTTGTGAAATTTGACGAATATGTGTTTGACGGTATTTCTCCGGCATCCAATCTTTGGGTTCAATTTTCTCGTCGTTATCGATGCGACGTTGAAACAATTCTTCTAAGTTTTTGATCTCTTTTTCTGACATCGTTGAATCCTTTTCGTTAGACAACTTGATGATCCCGAAGGCACATCGTTTTTTTTGTTTTTATGTTTTCCCTTTCGGGGATTTATTTTGAAAATAGGGGTTCTTTTTTAGCCCTGATAGAGCCGGTATCCTCGCAGCGAAGCGGAGAGATAAAGGCGAAAGCGGGACAGTGTATCCTTTGAGAACAAGGGTTCTTGCTCCAAAAAATTACACCCCAAAGTCCACTACCACTTTCTTGGAAGTGGGCACGGCTTGGCAGCTCAACGTATAGTTTTTGGCCAATTCGTCTTCTTCCAGCGAATAGTTCAATTTCATTTCGACCGAGCCTTCTTTGACAATGCAACGGCAGGTACTGCACACGCCACCTTTGCAGGCATAGGGCAAGTCGGCTCCCGCGGCAATCGCGCCATCGAGGATGTTATCAAAATCATCGCCCATCACAAAGTGGAATTCTTTACCGCCATCGATGATGGTGACTTCGGTTCCCTCGACTTTCTTCTCGACGATTTTGCTGATGCGTTCTTTATCGGCTTCGGAAATCCCCGTATTGAACAATTCGAAATGAATGTATTCTTTGGGCAATCCCGCCGCCGTGAGTTCGTCCCGCAACAAGTGAATCATTTCCTCGGGACCGCACAAGAAACAATCGTGCGTGTTGGGAATATCGATGATTCGCTTGGTAAGCGTTTGTATTTTTTCTGGGGTAAAGCGACCGTTGAACAACTCGGCGTGGCGGTGTTCTTTGGTCAAGAAATGGAAAATCTCAAAACGGTTGAAATAGGTATTTTTCAATTGTTCAATTTCTTCTTTAAAGATAATGGATTTTACGCTACGATTCAGGTAAAACAGTTTAAAAGTGCTGAGGGGTTCGTGGGCCAAATGCGTTTTGATGATGGACAACATAGGGGTTATACCGCTACCCGCTGCAAAAGCGATGTAATTTTTAGCCGCTTCTTTTTGCGTTTCCACATAAAACTTCCCATCGGGGGCCATCACTTCGATTTCGTCCCCTGCTTGCAACTGTTCGTTAACATAGGTCGAAAACAATCCGCCGGGAATTTGTTTGACTGCCACTTGCCATTTTTGTTCGTGAGGTGCCGAACAAAGTGAATACGAGCGTCGCACTTCTTGGCCATCCAAATGCGTTTTGAACGTGAGGTGTTGGCCTTGTTTGAAATGGAAAGCCGGTTGGATTTCGGCAGGAATATCCAAGGTCACTACCGAACAATCTTTGGTTTCCCTGTAAATAGCAGCTACTTTTACCTTGTAAAACTGAACCATAATTTGCGTTTCATTTTTAACTAACAATTGTTAGTTTACGATACAAATTTAGTGATTTTTTTAATGGGTAACGAAATCGTTGTAAATTTTTAACGTGCGTTTACAGTGATTCCGTTAAGTAATACATTGCGCATGTCGTTACGCAAAGTATTTTCGCTGAGGCTTTTGGTTTTATTGTACCAAATGTAAAGTGTGCGCAAGGTGGATAAAATAGAGAAGATAATGACTTCGGGATTGTGGTGTTGGATTTCGCCGTTGCGGACGCCTTCTTTTACAATTTGACGAAAATTTTCTTCGTAATCCGTGCGCATTTTTAAGAAATACTTCAGATCGGCTTCCTTTTCCAAATGCATCCAATCGTTGTTTAAACAAGCGAGTGCATCGGGATTGCGCAGGGTGATATCGATATGGAGTTGGATAATGCGTTCGATTTTGGCGATAGCGGAAGCTTCACTTTGTTGTACTTCTTCCATTACCGTTGTAAATTCTTCGGCGATGATGATAACGATGAGTACGAGAATTTCTTGTTTGGACTGAATGTGGTTGTACAAACTCGCCGCTTTAATGTTCATGGATTGGGCGATATCGCGTACGGTTACGGCGCTGTACCCTTTCTCCTTAAAGAGTCGGGCTGCGACGTTGATGATTTCCGTTTTGCGATCGGTGGGTTTCATGGGAGTCAAATGTACACAATTTTGCGTTTGGTAACTTGAGTTACCTTGTACGAGAGATGGGTCGTTTACCTTTGGTCAAAAATAACACTATGGGATTATTGAACATTTTAGGTTTTGGAAGTAAAGGAGAAAGTGCGAAAGAATTTATGGCAAAAGGTGCTGTGATTATTGACGTGCGCACCTTTGAGGAATTTGCCTCGGGGCATATCAAAGGATCGAAAAACATTCCGCTTCAGGTCATCAACAATAAAGTTGCCGACATTAAAAAACTAAACCAACCCGTCATTGTATGCTGTCGTAGTGGTATGCGCAGTGCACAAGCTACTTCACTCTTAAAAGCACAAGGTGTAGAAGTCATGAACGGCGGTGGCTGGGAACGTTTGGAACGAGATTTGGGGTAGAGGTTGCTTAGGGCATTGATGGCAAGCCTATCCTAGGATATTTTTGTTTAAAATCGGCTATCTTTTGTTCCAATTGGTATTGAAATTGCGCCCAAGCTTGGGTGTTTTGATGTTGTGGGCGATGGTGAAGTGCCCGTTTTATTTCGGCAACTTCTTTCATAATTAGCCCACAACTGCTATCGATAGCGTGTATTGAGAATCGCTCCCAAATGTAATCGATAGCCAAGGGATTGGGATGAATCATATCGGCAGCAAAAAAACGGTAATCCCGTAACTCATCCATGACTATTTCATAGGCGGGAAAATAATAATCGTTCGTGTTTTGTTGTACGTTGTAAATGGCTTGTAATAAATTCCCTTTGCTTATATGATTTTCTGTAAATCCATCTTTGATGTGCCGAACGGGAGAAACGGTAAAAATAAATTGAATTGACGGATTGAGTTCCCGTACAAGGGCAACCATCTGAGAAAGCCCCGATAGTGTTTCAGCGGTACTAAGTAGTTTTTTTTTAAATTGGGATTGGGGGACTTTATGGCAATTCGCCACTACTTTCCCTTGATGGGTATACACCCATGAAGTGCCCAAGGTGAAAATACAGTGGGTGGCTTTTTCTAAATAATCCCGCGAGGCTTTTAATTGCGTATTTAAGTTCGCCAAATACGCTGTGGCCTCGGTCGAACTCAATGCAGAATGTACTTCATACGATTGCCAGAGTTCGTTGTGAAAAAAAATATCTGCTTCAGTAAACGCTTGCTGCTGCACGATACGTTCCACCAAACGTTGCATGGAAAGTGCATTAAAAATGATTCCAAACGGATTCGCATCACTGTCAAATCCGAAGTAGCGCAACTTTTCACTCATATGTTCAGCAAAACACGACCCCATACTAAAGACCTTCGCCTGGTAACTAATGGGGGGTTCCAAAGGGATTACGGGAACATGGGTAAGCAATTGCATGGCTATTTTTTTTTCAAAAATACGAATTCAAGGGTCAAAAAAAACCTCCTAGGAAAGGAGGCTCTTTGTTATTGTATAAACGTAATGGCTTCTTCTAAAGCTTCAGGAATTCCCGCGGCATGCTTCCCTCCTGCTGTGGCAAAGAACGGCTGACCGCCCCCGCCGCCTTGGATGTACTTGCCCAACTCGCGGACAACTTGCCCTGCATTCAAGCCTTTACTGTCTACCAATTCTTTAGAAATATAGCAGGTTAGCATGGGTTTGTCGTCGGTTAGGGTAGCAAATACAAGAAACAAATCGGTTTGATTTTGTCCCAATTCATAGGCCAAATCTTTAGCACCATTGGCGTCTAAATCCACTTGAGTCGCCAAGAAACGTACTCCATTTACGGATTGTAACTGCGATGTTAGTTCGCCTTTCAAATTTTTAGCCTTATCTTTCAATAACTGCTCGATTTGCTTTTTCAATTTGACATTTTCATCCTGCAAACTCACCACGGCTTTCAACGCATCTTGCGGATTTTTCAAGGTTTCTTTGATTTGGGCCAAAGCGGCTTCTTGCTGGGCAAAGAAATCAGCAACGGCCGTTCCCGTAATCGCTTCAACACGACGGATTCCCGCAGCGACAGCGCCTTCGGATACAATTTTAAAATGCCAGATATCAGCGGTATTTTTCACATGGATTCCTCCGCACAATTCACGGCTTTTGCCAAATTTAATCATGCGGACGGTATCGCCATATTTTTCACCAAAAAGAGCCATAGCTCCTTTGGCCATCGCTTCTTGAATCGGCAAGTTACGGTATTCCACCAACGCCAATTGCTCGGCAATACGCGCATTGACAAAGTCTTCTACCTGACGAATCTCATCATCGGTGACTTTGGCAAAATGTGAAAAGTCGAAACGCAGATAATTGGGATTCACCAACGATCCTTTTTGCTCTACATGGGTTCCCAAAATAGTGCGCAAGGCCAAATGCATCAAGTGTGTTGCCGAGTGGTTTTTGGAGGTGTCTGTGCGCAATTTGGTGTTTACTTTGGCCACGAAAACAGCATTTACATTCTCGGGTAATGATTTGGCAAAATGCAGTATCAGGTTGTTTTCTTTTTTGGTATCGATAATTTCAATGACTTCATTGGCCGAAACCAACGTTCCTTTGTCGCCCACTTGTCCCCCACCCTCAGGATAAAAAGGAGTGGCATCCAACACAATTTGGTATAACAATCCGTCTTTTTTGGAATCCACTTTACGGATGCGGGTAATTTTTACTTCATTTTCGGTTTGGTCATACCCGACAAAGGTTTCTACATTACCCTCGATCAAAACCTTCCAATCTTCGGTGGTCACTTCGGAGGCCGCGCGTGAACGGGCTTTTTGTTTAGCCAATTCCGCTTCAAACTCGGCTTCTTGATAGGTAAATCCTTTTTCTTTCAAAATCAGAGCTGTCAAATCTTTTGGGAACCCGAAAGTATCGTATAGTTCAAACACTTTTTCTCCTTTGACTTCTGTTCCTTGGGTTTCGGCCACTACTTTATCGAGCAATTGCAACCCTTGTTCGAGGGTACGTAGAAAGGACGCTTCCTCTTCTTTGATGACATTGGTCACCAAATTTTGTTGGGCACGGATTTCGGGAAAGAATTCGCCCATTTGATCGGCTAAAACCGCTACCAATTGGTGGATAAAAGCTTCTTTTTGATTTAAAAAGGTAAATCCGTAACGAATGGCACGGCGAAGAATACGGCGAATCACATACCCGGCTCCTGTATTGGAGGGTAATTGTCCGTCGGCAATGGCAAAGGCTACTGCGCGCACGTGGTCTACAATGACGCGAATGGCAATGTTGATTTTATTTTGTACCTCACTAATGGATTTGATATCGTTGGAGGTATAGGTCAATCCGGTGATATTTTCCACTTTTTGAATTAAAGGAGTAAACACATCGGTGTCGTAATTGGACGTGACGCCTTGCATGGCCATACACAAACGCTCGAAGCCCATTCCGGTATCGACGTGTTGAGCGGGGAGTTTTTCGAGCGATCCGTCGGCTTTGCGGTTGAATTCCATGAACACATTGTTCCAAATCTCTACCACTTGCGGATGATCGGCATTGACCAAACTGCGTCCTGAAACGGCTGCACGTTCGGCATCGGTACGTAAATCAATATGGATCTCGGAACAGGGTCCGCAGGGTCCTTGATCGCCCATTTCCCAAAAATTATCTTTTTTATTTCCGAGAATGATGCGGTCTTCGGACACGTATTGTTTCCAAATATCAAAGGCTTCTTGATCGAAGGGGACATTTTCGGCGGGATTGCCTTCAAATACGGACACGTACAAACGGTCTTTATCCAGCTTTAAAACTTCGGTCAAAAATTCCCAAGCCCAGGCCAAGGCTTCTTTTTTGAAGTAATCGCCAAACGACCAGTTGCCCAGCATTTCAAACATGGTATGGTGGTAGGTGTCGAACCCAACATCTTCTAAGTCGTTGTGCTTCCCCGAAACGCGAAGGCATTTTTGGGTATCGGCGATACGGGGACTCTTGGGCGTGCCGTTGCCTAAAAAGAATTCTTTAAACTGCGCCATTCCCGAGTTGTTGAACATCAAGGTAGGATCGTCTTTTAAAACGATGGGCGCGGAAGGCACGATCAAGTGGTTTTTACTTTCAAAAAATTGGAGGTACGCTTTGCGAATGTCCTGCGATTTCATGGGCGAATTTCAATTGGTTTATGGTTTGGTTTTGGCAAACGGATGTTCGATATAGCCCTGATACCGCCCTTGTTGGAGCTCTTGGGAGCATCGCGGACAAAGCGACGGGCGGGAGCAGGAGGAGGATGACATAGCACTCGGGGGTTTATGCTCCTGATAATCAAGCTACCACTGGGGAACTGCAACAAAATTTAGGTTTGCGCGAAACATTTCCTAAATTTGTTCGTATAATTACCGTTCGGTGTTTACCGCCACAAAAATAGTAAATTACCGCATGTCGAAGAAAGTAAAATATTATTATGATTCAGAGAGCTTGGCGTATCGCAAAATCAAGCCTAAAAAACGCACGAAAGTAGCGTATGCGCTCTTGTTTCTGGTCGCTTCGGCATTGTTTGGCTTTTTGAGTTTTGTGTTGGTGATGAACACCTCGTACTTGGAAACGCCCAAGGATAAAATGATGAAACGGGAAATTGACAACATGAAAATCAGCTACTCGATTTTGAATAAAAAAATTGAGCAGTTGGATGCGGTGTTGACGAGTTTGGAGGAGCGGGACAACAATTTGTATCGGGTGTATTTTAATGCCAATCCGATTGCTCTTGCCGATCGCAGGGCGGGGATCATCACGCAGGATCGGTACCGCGAGTTGGAGGGCTTTAACAATTCAGAACTGGTTATCAACACCCACAAAAAAGTAGATGAGATTGCCAAAGCGTTGGTGGTGCAGTCGCGTTCGTTGGATGGGATATTGAAAATGGCGAAAACCAAAGGGCGGTTGTTGGCTTCAATTCCGGCGATACAACCGGTGAAGAATGAGGACTTGAAGCAGATGGCCTCGGGTTTTGGGTACCGAACGGATCCGTTTACCAAAGCGCGAAAAATGCATGAGGGTATGGACTTTACGGCGCGAACGGGAACCCCGATTTACGCTACAGGCGATGGTGTGGTAAAACGCGCAGACAACGGTTTATCGGGCTATGGAAACCATATACAAATCAACCACGGGTACGGTTACCTCACCTTGTACGCCCACTTGAGCAAAATAAAAGTGCGCCCCGGACAGCGGGTAAAACGCGGCGATGTTATTGGATTTGTAGGCAGCACCGGCCGAAGTGAAGCGCCCCATTTGCATTATGAAGTGCACAAAGGCGGGAAGCCTGTGAATCCGATTAATTTTTATTACGGCAATATTTCGGCGGCAGAATATGTGGTCATTTCAAAAATTGCCAACCAAGAGAACCAATCGCTTGATTAACCAAATAAACAAAAGTACTATGCACATTGAACTATCAAAAGATAAATTGTATTTCAGCATTGGGGAAGTCGCCAAAGCCTTTGGGGTCAATGCTTCGTTGATTCGTTTTTGGGATAAGGAATTTGACATTTTGAAACCCAAAAAAAATGCCAAGGGCAACCGAATGTTTACGCAGGAGGATGTAAAAAACTTGCAACTGATTTACCATTTGGTAAAAGAGCGCGGATTTACCTTGGAAGGGGCGAAAACCCATTTGAAAGACAAACAGAAAAAAACGTTGGATACGTTTGAAATCATCGCCAAACTTGAAGCGGTGAAAACCGAATTGCAGAAAATTAAAAACAGTTTATAGCATGAAAAATTTAGTTGTATTTGCCTATATCGGGGCCGTTATTTTCCCTTTGACAGGAATTTATTTTATTGTTAATTCCATGCCGTATGCTACAATCCTCTTTATTTTAGGAGCCCTTTGTTACGGTACTTTTCTAATCAAATCCATCCTCGAAGTGTCGAATTCTAAAAATGAGCGCGCGAATAAAATGCTATGGATATTAGGATTGATTTTTATGGGGTCGTTGGTAGGGTTGATTTACATTCTTACAGGAAGAAAACGTTTTGTTCAAAACACGTAACAAGAGTCAGCGTAGTTCGTCTAATTCAAATATAAATAATTAAAAAAATCATGATAAATATGAAAAAATGGATTGTACCTATCGTAATTGGAGTTTTAATTCTCTTTGGAATCTTCTCTTACAACGGTTTAGTAGGAAAAGAAGCCGATGCGAAAACGGCTTGGTCGAATGTGGAAAGTGCCTACCAACGTCGAAATGACTTGATCGGCAACTTGGTTAAAACCGTGCAAGGGGCGGCTGATTTTGAAAAATCAACTTTGGAGGCTGTGGTAAATGCGCGTGCGAAGGCGACCGCTGTAACGATTGATCCGACCAACATTTCACCCGAACAATTGGCGCAGTTCCAACAAGCGCAAGCAGGCGTTTCTAGTACATTATCGCGTTTATTAGTCAGTGTTGAAAAATACCCCGACCTGAAAGCCAACCAAAACTTTTTGGAATTACAATCGCAATTGGAAGGCACAGAAAACCGCATCAATGTGGCACGTGATCGTTATAATGATGCCGTAAACGCGTACGACAAATCATCCAAAACCTTCCCTACTGTGCTTTTCGCTAAAATCTTTGGATTTAATGAAATGGCCCGTTTCAAAGCCGAAGAAGGCGCCGAGAAAGCACCCGAGGTTAACTTCGATTTCAACAGCAAGAAGTAATTTTGACCCATGTCAACGGTAGAACAATTTTTAACCCCCGACGAGGAGAAAGCGGTGGTCATGGCCATCAAAGAAGCGGAAAAAGCGACTTCAGGGGAAATTCGTGTGCATTTGGAAAAAACGCTTAACAAGGAGGCGATGGAACGCGCCTTGGAAGTTTTTTACGAATTGAAAATGGAAGCTACCGCACAACGCAATGGGGTACTGATTTATGTGGCCGTTGAAAGTCGTAAGTTTACCATTTGCGGAGACCAAGGCATACATGAAAAAGTGACCCATAGCTTTTGGGATGCTACTAAAGAAGTGATGCAAGAGTATTTTAGAGCAGGAAAAAATGCAACGGCACTTTGCGAGGGAATCCGACGTGCGGGGGAACAGTTGAAACACTATTTCCCTTATACAGAAGATGACACCAATGAATTAACCAATGAAATTTCAAAAGGATGATAAAGTTGGCATATAAACTCGCACAGTTCCTACTTTTTATGGCCTTATTGGCGGTGCATCAATGCAGTTTGGCGCAGGTTACCCTACCCAAAAAACCAGGATTTATCCCCCCGATTATCGATAGCACCCAAACGTTGTCGAAAGCAGAATTGGCTTCATTATATGAAAAGCTAAAGATTTACTCCGACAGCACCTCGACCGAGATTTTTGTGATGATGGTTAAAACTACCCAGGGCGAATCCATCAACCGGTACGCTACCGATTTGGGACAAGCGTGGGAAATTGGTCAAAAAGGGAAAGACAATGGCGTGGTACTTCTTATTGCGCTAGAGGATCGGAAAATGACGATTGCAACGGGTTATGGTGTAGAACATCTCCTTACGGATGCGCAGTCGCGTCGTATCATTGAACGAGACCTGAAACCTTTTTTCAAAAAAGGGGACTATTATGGTGGGATTCAATCGGGAACCGAAGCGATTTTCAAAACGCTTAAAGGCGAATACAAAAACGATCGTAAAGGCAAGTCGGGTGACACCTTGGTGGGTGGCATCATCTTTTTTATCTTTTTACTTGTCTTTATCATTATCATTGCCATTGCTTCGCGAAATAGACGCGGTGGCGGTGGGCGTGGCGGCAGCGGATTCAGCGGTCCCGATTTGGCCGACATCATCATACTCAGCAGCTTGGGACGAGGTTCTGGCGGCGGCTGGGGTGGTGGCTCCTCCTCTGGAGGCTGGGGCGGCTTTGGCGGCGGCGGTGGCTTTGGCGGTGGCGGTGCCAGCGGCGATTGGTAGACGCATCGTTACTTTCCCTTCAGGTCGTTTTAACGGTCAAAAAGAAATCATAAACCATAAAAAAAGCCTTTCTATTACGAAAGGCTTTTGTTTTTGTGGGTCATACTGGAATCGAACCAGTGACTTCTACCCTGTCAAGGTAGCACTCTGAACCGCTGAGTTAATGACCCATACAATTTACAGAACGAAGTCCATAAAAAAAGCAAGTCGTAGGACTTGCTTTGTGGGCGATGAGGGGTTCGAACCCCCGACCCCCTCGGTGTAAACGAGGTGCTCTGAACCAGCTGAGCTAATCGCCCGATTAGTGCTTGATTGCGGATGCAAATATAAGACTGTTTTTTGTTTCTGCAAGGAAAAAATCAAAAAAAATCAAAAAAGTTCCGCTACCACAAAAGTACTCCCCCCTACGTAGATCACATCGCTAGAACCCGCTTGTTTTCTAGCTTCATCATAAGCTTCTGAAACGGAAGAGAATACCTTCCCTTTACGTTGAAATTCTTCCGCTTTTTGTCGTAAAATTTCGGCATCTAATCCCCGTGGTACCTTCGGCTTACAAAAATAATACAAAGCGTTTTCAGGGAATAAAGGAAGAATTTCGTCCAAATCTTTATCATTGACCACCCCTAAAACAATATGCAATTGCACAAATGATTCCGCCAAAAGTTGTGGCATAACCACCCGTAAACCGTGTGCATTGTGTGCTGTATCGGCAATGATTTTGGGTTGATGGCCCAAAATTTGCCAACGTCCCCGCAATCCGGTGCGCTCCATCACTTCCATGAATCCCTTTTGTATCGCTTCTTCTGGTATCACAAACTTCCCTTGTGCCTGAAGTACGGCCAGGGTTTGTTGTACCGTCTTTTTATTTGCTTCTTGATAAGCGCCCATCAATA
Organism: Flavobacterium sp.; assembly: GCF_040379285.1. Taxonomy (GTDB): domain Bacteria; phylum Bacteroidota; class Bacteroidia; order Flavobacteriales; family Flavobacteriaceae; genus Flavobacterium. The sequence continues at coordinate 66,173 of NZ_JBEILJ010000005.1, forward strand.
CCGAGGGATAGGTGGTCGTTTGTAACGCCCCGGCATAATACAAAGGCGCTTGAAGGGCATGCGCGCGACTTTCAAAGACCGTTTGTGTTGCTGCCTCCCATTCGCCTACCACTAACGGAATCCCAGGTTTAATAATCCCCGCTTTTTCTCCAGCAATTTCTGGAAGTGTGGTACCTAAAAATTGGGTGTGATCCAAACCGATATTGGTAATCACTGCCACTTCGGGGGTAATAATATTGGTAGAATCCAAACGGCCTCCCATTCCAACTTCAATAATATTTATATCCGTTTTTTCCGTGGCAAAATAGGCAAATGCCATTCCCACTGTCATCTCAAAAAAACTCAATTCCTGTTGTTCCAGAAACGCACGGTGCGTAGCGATAAAATCTACTACAAAACCGGCTTCAATTAGCGCTCCATTAATTCGTATGCGTTCCCGAAAATCGTTTAAATGGGGTGAAGTATACAATCCTACTTTATAGCCTGCTGCTTGTAAAACGGAAGCGAGTAAATGCGACGTTGATCCTTTGCCATTTGTTCCAGCTACATGGATGCAGGGTAATGATTGCTCAGGATGTCCCAAAACTTCGGCAAAGGCAAGCGTATTGGTTAAATCTTTTTTATAAGCAACGGCTCCCACCTGTTGGTACATCGGCAAACGGGAAAACATCCAAGCAACGGTTTCGGCGTAGTTCATTTCTTTTGTGATAACTAATTTTAAGATAAAATATTTTCCTAAAAATTTAGTTTAGTATTGTAACTGCTTTTATCTTTAGGGCAAATTTGAGAATAATTCCAGTATTATAAAACTTAGGACCACTATGAATTTAATTTTTCTTCAAGTTCAAAACGACAGTATCGCACAAGCGACGGGTGCAGTGATTGAAAACACGGTTGCCGTTAAAGAAATTTCCGTTTTGGAGTTTGTAACCAAAGGAGGTTTTTTCCTTATTCCTATTGCACTTTTACTCTTTTATACTTTATTCATCATCATTGAGCGTTGGTTGTATATCCACAAACGGTCAAAAATCGACCCGAATCTCACGCGCGATGTACGTGAGGCGCTAAATTCAGGAGAATTACAACGTGCCGTCGCTATTACCGAACGCAACAATACCGCTTCTGGCTACGTATTGCGTGAAGGGATTCTTACCATTGGTCGTCCGATTGCCGAAATTGAATCCAATATGGAACGCGCCGCCAACATTGAAGTGGGTGAAATGGAGAAAAAACTAGGGCAATTGGGATTAATCGCAGGGATTGCGCCAACTTTGGGATTCATTGGTACGATTTCTGGGGTAATTAAAATATTCTACAGTATTTCGCAGACAGAAGACATCAGTATAGGAAACATTTCGGGTGGTTTGTATGAAAAAATGATTAGTTCGGGAGCGGGTCTTGTCGTTGGAATTATCGCCTACGCAGCCTACCACTTGTTTAATGGTAAAATTGATGGCTTCGTGCTTAGCATTCAGAAACAAGTATTAGAGTTTGTCAACATAATTCAACGACCCAATGGTAAGACGAAATAAACGCTTTCATGCTGAAGTCGCGACTTCCTCGTTGAGCGACATCATGTTTTTCCTCTTGTTGTTTTTCTTAATCATTTCCACTTTGGCGAATCCGAATGTAATTAAAATGACCTTGCCAAAGTCAAAAAATAATGAGAAAACCAACAAACAATTGATTAGCCTTTCGGTTACGGAGGAAAAGAGATACTTTTTGGACAAGGAGGAAGTTCCTTTTGACCAATTAGAATCGGTATTAATGTCCAAAATTACCCCCGGTTCAGACGAAACTATTGTCGTGCGGATTCCGTATAATCTTCAAGTACAAGACTTGGTCGATGTGCTCCAGATTGGCGTTAAAAATAAACTCAAGTTTGTTATTGCCACAAGCAATAGTCAGTAGCCATCGTCTTGTCATAAAATAAAAAATCCTGCTCAATAAAGCAGGATTTTTTGTATGGTATAAATTTATTTTTACGCTAACATCGTTACAGGGTTTTCCAAGAAAGTTCGAAGGGTTTGTAAAAACTCAGCTCCTGTTGCGCCATCGACAGTACGATGGTCACAAGCTAAAGTTACTTTCATGGTATGCCCTACAACAATTTGCCCATCACGAACAACGGGTTTTTGAATAATGGCTCCCACCGACAAAATAGCGGAATTGGGCTGGTTGATGATTGAGGTAAACTCGGTGATACCGAACATTCCTAAATTGGAAACGGTAAAAGTACTTCCTTCCATTTCGGAGGGTTGTAATTTTTTGTTGCGGGCTTTCCCGGCTAAATCTTTAATCGCATTTCCAATTTGTGACAACGTCATTTGATCGGTAAAACGAACCACTGGAACTACCAATCCATCCTCTACAGCCACGGCTACGCCAATATGAACGTGGTGGTTGATAGTGATGGCTTCATCGCTCCATTGCGAATTTACTTTAGGATGCTTTTTCAAAGCCATTGCACATGCTTTGATAACCATATCGTTGAACGACACTTTAGTATCGGGCACTGAATTGATTACACCGCGCGACTTCATGGCTTCGTCCATGGCTACTTCTATGGTTAAATAAAAATGAGGAGCCGTAAAAATGGATTCTGACAAACGACGTGCAATCGTTTTGCGCATTTGAGAGTTTTTGATTTGCTCGGCAAATTCGGATCCCGCTGGAACGAAAGGTTTCACCGCTGGAACTGCTGCCGTAGCTGCGGCAACTGGTGCGGCAGCGGTAGCAACTGGCGCTGGTGTAAAATGCTCCACATCGCTTTTCACGATACGCCCGTTTTCGCCTGTACCTTTAACTTGACCTAAATCAATGCCTTTTTCTTTCGCAATTTGACGCGCTAATGGCGATGCAAAAATGCGACCTCCTTCCTGAACTACCGGAGCAGCTGCAGGCGTAGTGGCAGGTACTGAAGTTGGGATTTCAGCCGGAGCAGAAGCTGGAGCTGCTGTAGGAACTCCCCCAGATTTCAACGATTCAGCGTAAGCAAGTACGTCGGTACCTGCAGGTCCAATAATCGCCAAAACACTATCTACAGGAGCCGATTCTCCTTCTTGAATACCAATGTATAATAAGGTTCCGGAATGAAATGATTCAAACTCCATGGTAGCCTTATCGGTTTCGATTTCAGCCAAGATATCGCCTTCTTTGACCGTATCGCCCACCTTTTTTAACCAAGTAGCCACGGTACCTGTAGTCATTGTATCACTCAAACGAGGCATCGTTATCACTTGAATACCCGCTGGTGCCGCAGCTGCAGGAGCCGACGTAACTGTTGGTGTAGCAGCTGGTGCATCGGCAGTAACATTGGCAGCTAGTGCAGGAGTTCCCCCATTCAATAAAGCGCTGATGTCTTCACCTGCCTGACCAATAATGGCCAATAGCGAATCAACGGGAGCAGACTGACCTTCTTGAATACCGATGTGTAAAAGGACCCCAGCGTTGAAAGATTCAAACTCCATGGTCGCTTTGTCGGTTTCGATTTCAGCTAAAATATCACCTTCTTTTATCGTATCACCCACTTTTTTCAACCATGTTGCTACCGTTCCTTCGGTCATCGTATCACTCAAGCGGGGCATCGTTACAACTGTTGCCATAATTGCTTATAATTTATGGGGAATAAATGGATAATTCGGTTCTTCGTACACCACATCGTACAATTGTTGTACTTCGGGATAGGGGGACTCTTCGGCAAAACGCTCACATTCGTCCACTAAATTTTTAACACGCTCGTCAATCGCTTCGATTTCAGCTTCAGTCGCGTATCCTTTTTCTTTGATAATATCTAAAACTTGCGTGATAGGGTCTATTTTTTGTATTCTTCAACCTCGTCTTTGGTGCGGTACAATTGCGCATCCGACATGGAATGCCCACGGTAACGATACGTTTTCATTTCTAAAAACGTAGGTCCATCGCCGCGACGAGCTCGTTCGATGGCTTCATGCATAGCCTCAGCCACTTTAACGGGATTCATCCCATCTACAGGACCACAAGGCATTTCATAGCCTAATCCTAATTTCCAAATATCGGTATGATTTGCGGTTCGCTCCACAGAAGTTCCCATGGCATAACCGTTATTCTCACAAATAAAAACTACGGGCAATTTCCAGTTCATCGCCATATTAAAGGCTTCATGAAGTGACCCTTGACGCGCTGCACCGTCTCCAAAATAGGTTAGCGTTACCCCACCTGTTTCAAAATATTTGTCGGCAAAAGCAATTCCAGCGCCCACTGGGATTTGTGCCCCAACGATACCGTGCCCTCCATAAAATCCGTGTTCTTTGGAAAAAATGTGCATCGAACCTCCCATACCTTTGGATGTTCCCGTAACTTTTCCATACAACTCTGCCATAACTTTACGGGGATCAACGCCCATTCCAATGGGTTGTACGTGGTTACGGTAAGCGGTAATCATTTTGTCTTTGGATAAATCCATCGCGTGCAAAGCTCCGGCTAATACCGCTTCCTGTCCGTTATATAAGTGAAGGAAACCTCTAACTTTCTGTTGAATATACACAGCAGCGAGACGGTCTTCAAACTTTCTCCAGAACTGCATATCTTCATACCATTGCAGGTAAACTTCTTTGGTAATTTCTTTCATTTTGACTGAATTACTGCGTTTTACAAAATTTTATGGGCACGATTATGCGAAATTATTTAAATCACGGAATAATCGGAATGCAAAAATAGAATAATGATTGTAGAACTAAAAATTAAATCCCCTAAAAATATAGTTTTTAGCAACCGTTTAGAGGGGGAAATATTAACTACATCGTTTTAGTTTACAAGGCGGTTTTATCAAAAGTCAGTGGCAACAAATTGGCAATGGACTCGGATTGATACACCACCCCTTTTTCACCCATAAAATAAATGGCGATGGGGGTATCTTGTCGAAACTCATACTCGGCTATCGACTGACGACAAGCCCCACAGGGAGGAATTGGCGACAGCGTAGGGTTGGTTTCAGAAGCAGCGGTGATGACCAGTGTAGTGATGACGGCATTGGGATACAATGCACCCGCTTGAAAAATAGCGACACGTTCAGCACAAAGTCCGGAAGGATAGGCTGCATTTTCCTGGTTGGAGCCCACAACTACTTCCCCATTATCCAAAAGTAAAGCGGCACCCACACGAAAACGTGAATAAGGTGCATAGGCCGTATTTCGAGCAGCAATTGCTTTTTCCATCAAAGCTTGCACTTCGCGTGGCGTTTGGTCAAGCGCATCGTAGACTGTAAAGACCGTTTGAATGGTTAGTTCTTTCATAACGTATTGCGGAAAAAAAATCCAAACTTCGAATTGAAATTTGGATTGTATCATTGGTAATTAAAAACGATTAATAATCTTCATATTTGTCGCCAAAGTTAAACGTCAACGAAAAACGAAGCGTATTTTCTAGTGGGTTTCGAATGCGCGAGGCGGAAAACAAGTAAGAAACATCTACTCGAACGATGTTGTACTTGAATCCAGCACCGAGGGTAAAAAACTTGCGCCCTCCTTTATCTTTACTTTCATTGAAATACCCCAAACGCATGGCAAAGGCATCTTGGTAGTTGTACTCGGCACCTACCGAATAACTTACTTCTCGCAATTCTTCGGAAAATCCGCCCGGAGCATCCCCAAAAGAACGGAAAATACCCGACACCCAATTAATACGTTTGTATTCTTCCGTGGCCAATTGCATATCAACGGAGTCTATAGTCCCGTCATTATTCATGTCGGTTCCGTTGTATGTCCCATTATCGAAACCCACTTGAGGCGTAGGAACCAATAATTTTTGGGCTTCAACATTCAAGGATACTTTATTGTATTCGTCCAAAATGAAATCAAATCCACCTCCCAAACGCATATTGGCGGGAATAAAATTGGAATTTAAATCGCTTTCATCGTTGTCATAGCTAATTTTAGGCCCTAAATTTTGGAAATTGAATCCCAAACGATAGCGACCGTTAAAATCATCTAAAGCAAATTCTTCCGATTGAAAAAAACCAGCAACGTCGAAGGCAAAAGTATTGGCAGCACGAGCATCGGTAGTCGCATCTGGAATTCGCAAATTGGAACGTATATAACGTCCGGCCACCGCCATACTAAAACGATCACTCAACTTCAAAGCATACGACCCATCTAAAGCCAACTCATTCGGTTTCACCACGTTGGCAGGATCGTCAAAACTTTGGCGTAACTCGATTTCTCCCAAACTAAAAAATCGCAAGGAACCGGCAAAAGCACTTCGCTCATTGATTCGATTGTAATAGGTCACTTGTCCCAAAGAAATATCATTCACTAATTGCGTCAAGTAGGGCGTATACCCTAACGAAAACCCTTGCTTATCAGTAGCAAAAGCAAACTTGGCTGGATTCCATTGTTGCGCATAGGCATCGGCAGAAGTGGCAACTCCTTGATCACCCAACCCTGCCGCACGGGCGTCGGAGGCAATCATTAGAAAGGGAACACCGGTAGTGATAACTCGTTGTTGTGCGTTTATTGTAGTAGTGATGCTTAGGAGGCTCAGCGCCCATAATAGCTTCTTCATTGTTGCAATTTAAAAAAGTTAACAAATATAGTATTTTTTACAGTATAACCAATTTTTCAATTTTTTCTGCGGTATTGCCGTTGAGCGTCGATCGCACCGTCAATTTGTAAACATACACCCCTTTCCCAATTTTTGACCCAAAATCATCGAGTCCATCCCATTGAATTTGGCGACTCAAAAAGCCTTCCGTAGTCACTGTTTGGTTAATCGTTTTTACAATTTTTCCAGTGATGGTAAAAATCTGAACTTGAACTTCTAAGGGTTCGAAAGGGCGGTTATGATTGAACCAAAACTCGGTGTAATTCACAAAAGGATTCGGGTAATTCAACACATTGGTCAAGGTAATCCCATTGCCATCGGCTACCACGAAATGAATTTCTGCCGTTACGGGGTTGTTGTACACATCCCAGGCTTTGAAAACAATGGTATGTGGTCCTTTTGCTAAATCACGTAAGGGAAAACGAATTCTTCCTTTGGTAAAATCATTCAGCTCCGTTTCGTAGTAGTCATTTAGCACAAATGGATTCATTTCATCGCCATCCAAAATTGCAATGATATCATGTCCGATTCCACTTGCAGTGTTAATACCATGCTCGTCCTCTAAAAAGGCTAGTAAAAAAGGAGATGCACTGGTAATTCCACCGTCAACAAAACTCTCATCATTCATAAACAAGCGGGCACGAGGACCAATATTATCAGCCACTGCGTCAGTATTGACACCGCCCACACGAATGTCAAAACTATGTCCCGTACGATCCGTATTGACTTGAGTCCCTTTGGCATAAAAACTCACCCGTCCAGGTCCTAGTGGAATACGAATATCACGAGGTACAACAAAGGTGACCTCAAACTGACCATTGACCACACTCACATTCCCACGGAAAATCGTTTCGCCTAAATTTTCAAAAGTCAAGGGTGTTGTAAACCCATCGTTATTTAATGCATTTTTGGTAAAGTTTTTATCAAAAACATTGATGGCTAATTCTCCACTGTAACTGGACAAAAGTTGACCGTTTTCATCTTGTACCTCGCCACTTAATTTGATAGTAGCCAACGCTTTTAAATCGTCGGTAGGTTGTGTTATCGGGACGTCATTAATTTTGGTTAATACCACTTTAGGTTGGGCGATTGCCAATTTTAAAGCAGGATCTCCTAAATAAAAGACAACCCGTGTGGCCGAATTGTTATTGGACATGATTTTGGCTTGACGCATCGCCTCGGCAATCGACACATAGGTATTGGACCCGTAAGCAAAAAGTTTGCTCGATAAATTATCGTTAAAATTTTCTGCTTGAAACTGACCAATAGAGCGAATGGTAGTAATCAAGGAAATCGCTCCCCCTCTCGGATTCCAATAAGTATATTCCCCTGCTGTGGGCCGCAAAGGATTGTCAAAACGGGAAAACTCACAAGTAATGGTAATAAATAAGGGATAGCGATAACGGTTTTGATAGTTAAACCCATCAAATTTATCCCACAAACGCTCAGCGGTTAGGCCGTCTTCTCCTCCATGCCCTAAATAG
>NZ_JBEILJ010000006.1:0-73206 GCF_040379285.1 Flavobacterium sp.
GGTGCTTCCAATGCATTCAATAAAGTGATTGAAAAAGACTTGGATTCCTTGATGGATAGTACCACAAACCGTCCCGTCGCATCGGGTCGTATGGCGCCCAATACCGCTTTATTTGTAGCGAGTTCGCTCACCATTACGGGATTGGTTTTGTTGTATACCATTAATCCCAAATCGGCTATGTTTGGTGCCGTGTCTATCTTTTTATACACCAGCGTCTACACTCCTCTAAAGTCCGTTACTCCCTTAGCCGTATTTGTAGGGGCATTTCCAGGCGCCATTCCTTTTATGTTGGGCTGGGTTGCTGCAACCAACCACTTTGGTATTGAAGCGGGGACCTTGTTTTTAATCCAATTTTTTTGGCAATTTCCTCACTTTTGGGCTATTGGATGGTTTTTATTTGAAGATTACAAGAAAGCGGGTTTCTTTATGTTGCCTACAGGACAGCGTGATAATCGAACCGCCTTGCAAATTGTGTTGTATACGTTTTGGTTGATTGTAGCTTCGGTATTGCCGGCTTTTGGGTATACAGGACAACTTTTTATTAGTCCAATTGCCTCGGTTTTGGTGGTGTTGTTGGGGTTATGGATGTTGTTTTATACTTTTCAATTATACCGGTTACGTACCCCTAAAGCAGCTCGTGTACTCATGTTGGTGAGTGTGGCGTATATAACTTTGTTGCAAATCATTTACATTACGGATAAATTTTTACGTTAATATGACAGTACAAGAAGAACAAGCTCGCTCAGCCCGCTCCTACAAATTGTTGTTGATCTTCGGAATGATCAGTATCGTTATGCTTTTTGCCGGATTAACGAGTGCCATGGTAGTTAGTAAATCACGCCCGGATTGGTTGACGGATTATCAAATACCACAGTCGTTTACCATTAGCACCGTACTTATTTTGTTGTGTAGTGCAACCTTTCATTTGGCGCAACGCACCATCAAGCAAGACCAACGTAGTAAAACTTCGCTGTTTTTAGCCTTAACATTGGTTTTAGGACTGGGGTTTGTTTACTTCCAGTTTAAAGGGTTTGATGAGCTGTTTGCCCACCGTCTTTTTCCCACAGGAAAGTCAGGATCGGTTACAATTGCCTTCCTTTACATCTTGGTTTATGTGCACTTAGCCCATATGTTGGGTGGGATCTTATCCTTGTTGCTAATTATTTATAATCATTTTAAACAAAAGTACACTGCTGCTCAATATCTTGGAATTGAGCTGGGTGCGATATACTGGCACTTTTTGGATGCTTTGTGGCTCTATTTATTTTTGTTTTTGTATTTCTTTAAATAAGAAAAAAATGTAAATTTGGAAACTTTTTAACTATTACGTACTTATGGGATCGACAGTTACTACAAACAATGGTGTAGCTAATGTTTGGAATGGCGGAGGCGCCGAGCCGTTAGGAGCGAGTTATGGAAAGATGATGATGTGGTTTTTCATCCTTTCTGACGCATTAACTTTCTCTGGATTCGTTGCATCTTACGGTTTTTCAAGATTTAAATTTATCGAAACTTGGCCAATTGCGGACGAGGTGTTTACCCACTTTCCGTTCATGCACGGTGTATCTATGCCGATGTATTATGTGGCCTTCATGACTTTCGTACTTATTTTCTCTTCTGTGACTATGGTATTAGCAGTAGATGCTGGACACCAAATGAAGCAAGGTAAAGTTGCTATTTACATGTTTTTAACCATCATCGGAGGTTTAATCTTCGTGGGGTCTCAAGCATGGGAATGGAAAAACTTCATCAAGGGAGAGTACGGTGCTATCGAAACCAAAGGAGGTAGTATTCTACAGTTTGTTAATGCCGAAGGGAAGCAAATTAAATTAGAAGATTTTGCCGCAACCTTGCCTGAAGAGCGCGAGCAATTAACGCGTAGCCGAGCCACTTGGTTTATGTCTGAACCGACGTTGTCAACATACTCTGTTAATGAAGTAATTGAAGGTTTCAAAAAGAATCCAGACATTTTGATCCGTACGGAAGTAATTTATTCGGAGGAAACGGCTAAGCATTCACTTGGAGCTCACCCAACTTTAAATAAGATTAAGCACAAAACTATTTTGACACGTGAAGAGTCGTTAAAACGTATTAATGAGGCGAAAATAGTTATTGAAGGGGCTAATTTACACCGCAATGAATACGGAAGTAAATTGTTTGCTGATTTCTTCTTCTTTATTACTGGTTTCCACGGTTTCCACGTTTTCTCTGGGGTTATCATCAATATCATTATTTTCATCAACGTATTATTGGGTACCTACGAGCGTAGAAGAACTTATGAGATGGTTGAAAAAGTTGGTTTATACTGGCACTTTGTAGACTTAGTTTGGGTATTCGTATTTACTTTCTTCTATTTAGTATAATTAATTAAAAGCGAATCATGGCACACGAGCATACATCAAATACAAAACGCATCTGGGTTGTTTTCGGTATTCTTTCCATTATTACTATTGTCGAAGTATGGTTAGGGATTGAAAAACCAAAAGCATTATTCCATTCGAACTTTTTATCCATGAATTTATTGAATTGGATTTTCATTATCCTAACGCTTGTGAAGGCATACTATATTGTATGGGCATTCATGCACATGGAAGGTGAAACTAAAGCTTTGCGAAGAGCAGTAGTTTGGACAGGTATTTTCTTGATTCTCTATTTAACATTCATTCTCTTAACGGAAGGGTTCTATGTATTCACCGTGTTTAGAGATGCAACGATTAAATGGAATTTTTAACAGCATATTAATTACAGTTGAAGGTACGCAATAGCGTACCTTTTTTTTAATTTTGTAAGCAACTTGTTTAGCTCATGAAAAAGAATTTAGTGCTCTTCGTCCTTTTTGTTTTGCCCATCGTGGCCTACTTGTTCTTTGCCTCTGGTGTCAACAGTTTTGCGAAGTTGCCTACGATTACTCCTACTATTCCCGACCTTCAAGAATGGAAAACCTCAGACGGGAAATCAGTAACTTTAAACAATAAAATTACCATCTTAGGTTTTATCGGTTATGATGTCGAACACCATAAAGGCGGTTTTTTTAATTTGTATGAAAAAATTTATGCCCGTAACAAAGAGTTTAAGGACTTCCAAATGGTGATGGTCTTTCCAGAAGGTACCGAGGCTGAGGTGACCAAGTTGCAAACCAGTTTAAAGAAGTTAGGGCCTCAGCAAAATTGGTGGTTTGTTTTTGGCACCCCCGAATCGATAAAAAACTACTACAGCAAATTACAATTGATGGGTAGTCTCAATGAGAAATTAGGTACTGCCAACGTGTATATTGTAGATAAGAAACGCAATTTGAGAGGACGAAAAGGGAAAAATAAAAAAGGCGAGGAGGAATACCAAGAAGGCTACAATACGTTTAAAGTTTCCGACCTATACAACAACATGATAGATGATGTAAAAGTCATTCTCGCTGAATACCGTTTAGCCCTAAAAAAGAATAACAAAGCCAATCGAAAAATCTAGAATGAAGAATAAATCGTATATCGGGATATCGTTTATTGTTTTGATTTTCGGGATAATATTTATTCCCAAAATTGTTGATCGCATTCAAAAAGGAGAGACTGTACAAAACGATCGCATGAGTTTGTCCAATGAAATTAAAGATGAAGCAGCCAAAAAAACCTTGGTTGTGATGGGGCAAGTTCCCCAATTTTCACTTACCAATCAGGACAAAACCACGATTACTCAAGATACCTACAAAGGAAAAGTCTATGTCTTAGAATTCTTTTTCGCTAGCTGTCCTAGTATTTGCCCGGTCATGAACAAAAATATGTTGAAATTACAACAGCAGTTTGGTAAAAATCCCGATTTTGCTATTGCCTCAATCACCATAAATCCTGAAAAAGATACTGCAGATGTACTAAAAGAACATGCGCAATCCTTGGGGGTTACCATGGGAAATTGGCATTTTTTAACGGGAGATAAAGCAACTATTTTTGATTTGTCCAACAAAGGATTCAACATTTACGCAGGTGAATCTAAAGATAAAGTCAACGGTGGTTTTGAGCATTCAGGTTTGTTTGCTTTAATCGATAAAAAAGGAAATATACGATGCCGTCGGGATGCCCAAGGAAATCCTATTTTGTATTATGACGGTTTGGAAGCACCCGGCATTAAGGCTATTAGTGAAGATATACAACGCTTATTAAACGAATAATTATGGACGTTAAAACTACATTAGAAACAAAATTTAAAACACCGATTATAGTTGTTTCCATCCTTATCCCGATAGTCGTCGCGATATTGTTTTCTTTTAAGTTGAAGGACTTTGGAATCAATGTAGAACCGCTTTCTTTTTTACCACCCATTTATGCAGGAATCAATGCGGTTACTGCGGTATTGTTGGTGTGGGCGGTGATAGCGATAAAAAATGGAAATCGCAAAGCACACGAACGTTTGATGACTGCCGCGATTGCTTGCTCCGTCGTGTTTTTAGTGATGTATGTTGCCTACCACCTTACGTCTGAATCGACCAAGTTTGGCGGCGAAGGGGCCATTCGATATGTTTACTTCTTTATTCTGATAAGCCATATCGTATTGTCGGTAGCGATTATTCCTTTGGTCTTATTTACCTACGTTCGCGCCTTATCTCAACAGTTTGATCGCCACCGAAAATTGGCTAAAATCACTTTTCCGTTGTGGTTGTATGTAGCCGTAACAGGTGTTATTGTATACGTAATGATTGCTCCGTATTATGCGCATTAATCGTTTATTCCTCCTGCTTTTTCTGCTCCTATTGGCATCTCCTACAGCCATAGGTCAGTGTGCCATGTGCCGAGCGTCGCTAGAAAGTTCGGGCAATGTGGTCAAAGCCGAAGCGGTCAATGACGGTATCGTTTACCTTATGGTATTTCCGTATATTCTTGTGGCTGTGGTGGGCTATGTAGTGTACAGTATGTTTCGACGTAAAAAGGTCAAAACAATTTAATCCATCCCGTCAACGCGAACATTCATTTTTCCACTCCCATTGATGAAGGCGATGATAAAATCGTCGGTGAGTTCTATTTTATCAAAGTCTAACTCTATAATCGATCCATTCACAATAACGCCTTTCATGGGCGAATAGTTGTTAAGGTAAGGCAAAAGATTCTTTTTCCCCTCTTCCATGTTGGGTTGTATGGAGTAGCGGCATTGTGCCTGAATCTTCCGCAAAATGTACCCTTGCAACAACCAATTTGCTGTTTTGGTTAATATCCCTTTGGTGTTTAAAACATAATCCATGTCTTCAAAGTAAATTTCTTTGGAAACTGCATCATATTTGGGGATTCCACTCAAATAAATCGTCCCGTTGAGACTACCCGTCAGGTCCAAGGCAATAATCATGCGTCCGTCTTTGCCCCATAATTCGACATTTTGAACTGTGATGGCGCGTGTGCCCGACTTGAATTCTTGTCCTTTGAAGTTGGCAGTCATCACTTTTGAGGCATTGTCATAGGTTGTAATCGCGGCAATACTGACCACGGTTTTATCGCCCACAGTTCGCGCCGATTTAAATCCGATGCTTTCACGATCAATCCCTTTCTTCGGTTGCTGTCCCACCCAGGTCGTCATACCGCATTTTAATCCCAAGTTCATGGTAATTTTAGTTTTGTCCAAAACGGCATCGGTGACTAAAACTTCGTTGGGCTGCAATTTAAACCAAGCTTTATACGTTTCACTCGTGAGGATTGGATTGCTAAGGGTTTCCAACACATTCAGCACATAGGGTTTAAAATCACAGGATTTGGTGATGGCTTCATCGATTTTTAGCGCTATTTTTTTCTTAAACAACGATAATGCAGGACTAATCAGGTAGGTAATCGGAACTTTTTTCCCCGCCACAGTCATTGTTGGACTCCCTTGCCAAGTGATGTCCTCAATGATTGATTGGGTGGTTAGTTTCCAATTGGAAAGTTGCACTTGACTGCTCAGGGTAATAACGCCGTTTAAATCAAATTCTTTGGTGTCATTTAACCCCAAAAAATCAGTGCCATATTTGTAATTGACCCAAATCTTTAGGGGAAGCACCGATTTTATTTTCCCCTGGTTTTCTTGCAAGCGAATAGGTGCCGTTTTCCAAATCTTCATTTGAATGTTGTCGTCTTCTAAATTAGGGTCTTCATAGACCAACTCGGCAAGGGTTTTATTCAGTTGTTTTTCTATTTCTGTAAGTGTGATCTCCAGAGGCATGCTCACCATGGAACTCGTTGTTTTATGGGCAAAGTCGGGATTGTTGCTTCGAACGGGTTTTTCGGCCATAATTTTTTGAGGGCCCGAGCATGAGGCGGTGATAAGACTTAAAAAAAGCGTCAAAAAGAGGCAATGTAGTTTCATGAAAAACGAAATTAATTTGGATGTGAATGTAACAAAAAAAGCGGAATGACGTCTGATAAGCAAACAAAATTGGATAGGAATTAAAGCAGTACTTCTACTTTTGCTGTTCCAAGAAATCTACAGAGGTTTATGAATAAATGGATTTTAAATACTGGGCTTTGGGTGTTTTTGTGTTGCGCCTTTGAAGGGTGGGGTCAAACCAAAACTTGGACGCTTCGAGAGTGTGTTGATTATGCACTGAAAAATAACATCTCTATCAAACAGTCAGAACTGGATTTACAAAATGGACGTGTCGCAAAAAAAGACGCTATAGGTAATTTTTTACCTACTTTAAATGCCAGTGCCTCCCATTCGTGGAATATTGGTTTGAACCAGAACATTACAACGGGTTTGTTGGAAAATCAAACCATTCAGTTTACATCGGCTGGACTTAATTCAAGTGTGGCGATTTACAACGGATTGCAAAACATGAACCAATTGAAGCGCGCCCGATTAACAATTTTGGCCGCACAATATCAGTTGAATAAAATGCAGGACGATGTAGCATTGAACGTCGCCAATTCGTATCTGCAAATTCTTTTTAATAAAGAAAATTTAAAAGTACAACAAGAGCAATTGGCCAATGATGAAAAACAGTTGTTGCGCACGAGTGAAATGGTAAAATCAGGCATGATTCCACGCGGCGACTTGCTCGATGCAGAAGCCACGGTGGCTGCCGACCGCCAAAGGGTAATTGCAGCACAAAACACTTTGTTTTTATCCAAATTAAGTTTGGCACAATTGCTTCAATTGGACGATTTTCGCAATTTTGATATTGCAGAAGCCAACTATGAGCCGTCGTTGAGTCCTACGCTCGCAGAAAGTCCCGAAACCATTGTCAAAAAAGCTTTGGGGGAACGCGTGGAATTAAAAATTGCACGTACCAATTTAGAGGCAGCCGAGCGTGATTTGAAGATATCCAAAGGGGCCTTGCAACCCAGCGTCAACGGATTTTATAGTTTTAGTACCCGTGCCTCCAATCAACGACGTATTTCCAGTTTTATAGTCGATCCCAACAATCCTACAAATACCATCGGATTTTTACCCAGTACTGGAGAGGCGGTAGTGGCTCCCAATTTTATTCCAATTCAAGGAAATCCATTACCCTATTTTGATCAATTTAGTCAGTTTAAAGGGAATAGTCTTGGGGTTCAATTGACGATTCCTATTTTAAATGGATTTCGGTCTTCTAATGCAGTAACTAGAGCACGAATCGCATTGGAACGGGCACGAACCAATGAAAAACAAACGGCCCTCGATTTGGAGCGAACCGTTTATACAGCGATCACTGATGCTAAAGGTGCTTTACAGGCCTATGAATCGGCGCAAACGGCCCTTAATGCACGAAAATTGGCCTTCGAATATGCGAAAGAGCGCTTCAATGTTGGACTTTCTAATAGTTTTGAGTTGAGTCAAGCTCAAACCTTGTACACTAACGCGCAGTCAGATTTGGTACGCACCAAGTATGACTATATTTTTAAAGTTAAAGTTGTCGAATTTTATTTTGGAATTCCCATCGTGGAGAAATTATAATAATCATGAGTAGAAAAAAAATCTTTTTGTGGGGTGGTATTATCTTAGGAGTAATCATTGTATTAATGGTGTTGTCCTCTAAAGGTGTTTTTGGAAGCCGCGAAGAATTAAAGGAAGTGGAAGTAGCCAAAGTTGATGAAATAACAATTATCGAAACCGTCTCGGCTACTGGAAAAATACAACCTGAAATTGAAGTGAAAGTGTCTTCTCAAGTGTCAGGAGAAATTATTGCTTTACCCGTAAAAGAGGGGCAAATTGTAAAAAAAGGAGATCTATTGGTCAAAATTAACCCCGACATTTATACCTCTGGGTTAAACCGTACCGTTTCTAATTATGCAGGAACCAAAGCAGGATTGTCGCAGGCTGATGCCTCTTTCAAAGAAGCGCAAGCCAGTTATGAACGCAGCAAATCCTTGTTTGAAAAAGGAATAATTTCTCGTGCGGATTGGGATAAAGCCATTGCAGCCTTTGAAGTAGCCAAAGCCAACAAACAATCGGCGTATTATAATGTGCAGAGTGCCAATGCTTCGGTTGTGGAAGCCAAAGATAATTTGGGCCGTACCACCATCTATGCCCCAGCCGATGGAACTATTTCAGTACTCAATGTTGAGTTGGGGGAAAAGATTTTGGGAACCCAACAAATGGCAGGAACCGAGTTGCTTCGCGTGGCCAATCTAAACAATATGGAGGTTGAAGTCGATGTTAATGAAAATGACATTGTTAAAGTCAACATCGGGGATGAAACCAATATCCAAGTCGATGCGTATTTGAAAAAAGAATTCAAAGGTGTAGTGACGAGTATATCAAACTCAGCCAGCACCGGGACTACCGCCGATCAGGTGACTAATTTCAAGGTAAAGGTTCGCATCCTTAAAGAATCTTATCAAGACTTGTTAGAGGGCAAACCCGCTACGTATTCGCCTTTTCGCCCCGGAATGACAGCTACCGTTGATATCATTACCAAGCGTAAAGAAAAAATCATAGGCGTACCGATTAGTGCCGTTGTGGTAAAATCAGATACGTTGCCCAAATCTATTTTGGATGTTCCCGAAGATGATGAAGCTGCTAAAACAGAAAAGGTAAAGTCTAAGTCCGATAAAAAACTGGAATGCGTTTTCGTTAAGGTAAAAGATAAAGCGCGAATCCGAGTGGTGAAAACGGGCATACAAGACGATACCAATATCGAAATTCTTACGGGACTCAAAAAAGGCGATGAAGTGATTATCGGACCCTACAATACCGTTTCCAAGGATTTGAATTCGGGTGATAAAGTTAAACAAAAATCAAAAGTCTAATTCCTCATGGCCTTATTGTTGTGTTTGGAAACCGCTACACGAAATTGCTCGGTAGCTTTAGCGCGGGAAGGCCAAGTGATTTCTTTACGCGAAAAGGCAGAAGAAGGCTATACGCATGCTGAAAAGCTCCATGTATTTATTGAAGAAGTACTTCAGGAAGCAGGTGTTTTGGCGTCTGAATTGGATGCCGTTGCCGTGAGTAAAGGCCCTGGGTCGTATACCGGACTTCGTATCGGTGTTTCGGCAGCCAAAGGACTGTGTTACGCCTTGCAAATTCCATTGATAAGCGTTTCTACTTTACAAATTCTCGCTCATGCGACTCCCGTAAATGAAGGGTATATTATTCCTCTTATCGATGCGCGTCGAATGGAAGTATATACAGCGGTTTTTGATGCCTATGGGAAACCGTTAAGTGCTGTGGAAGCGATGATATTAAATGAAACGTCCTTTGAAGCATGGCAAGGCCCTTGTACGTTTGTTGGCGATTGTATGCCCAAAGCCAAAACCGTACTTACCCACCCGCGTTTTCAATTTTTGGAATCCGTTATATTTCCTTCTGCACAAACGATGGCCAAACTCGCTGAAACCCTTTATCAAGAAAAGCAGTTTGAAGATGTGGCGTATTTTGAACCTTTTTACCTCAAAAATTTCATGGTAAATCCTTAAGCTGGATTTTCACGAACAAAAGGCTGAATCGTAATGTTTTGCGCATCAAAAGCCGCCTTACATTGCTCTAGGATATCGGAACACACTTCCCCAAAATCATCATTAAGGGTCCAAGGACGAATTCCTAAGTGTATTGCACTATCCGATAAATCTTTAACAATCACTTCTGGCGCTGGATCTTTAAGCACTTTTGGATGGTTTTGCATGACTTGTAAAACGGTTTCTTTGGCTGCTTTGATGTTGGTTTCATACGAAAGCGAAAACACTAAGTCGGCTCTCCTTTTTCCAGCAATCGAAAAATTAGTGATAATCCCGTTGGATAAAATCCCATTGGGAATCATGATGGTTTGGTTGTTCCCCGAAATAAGTTTGGTAACAAATATTTGTATTTCGGTAACCATGCCACTCACGCCTTGCGCTTCAATCACATCGCCAACGCGAAAGGGTTTAAATAGAATAATCAAAACGCCCCCTGCTAAATTGGCCAATGACCCTTGAAGAGACATTCCAATAGCTAAGCCTGCTGCCCCTAGAATGGCAACAAATGAGGTAGTTTCAATACCTAAGCGGGAAATAAAGGTTACAAAAAGCAAAGCCCGCAGTCCCCACAGCAGGCAACTCGATAGAAACTCAGCCAAAGTGACTTCCATTTCTTTTCGGGCCATGATTTTTTTGGCCAAACGGGTTATAAAACGAATCGCATAGAGTCCTAAAACCAATACAACTAAGGACGAAACTAGGCGAGGGGCATAGTCAATCAATACGTTGTAAAATTCAATAGAGTAATCTTTTACAGATGAAACATAAAGTGCTCCCACTGTACGCATGGTATTAAATATTTTTTAGGTTGATAATCTCCTGTTCGGTAAGTGGACGGAAAAATCCACGGGGTAAGTTCTTTTTTGTCAATCCTGCAAACGAAACGCGATCAACTTTGAGTACATCGTATTTTAATGCTTCAAAAAGTGCGCGCACCACTTTAACATTGGCGGTACGGAGTTGAATGCCGATTTCAGTTTTGGGGTGGTTATCTATATAACTAATCTCATCCACGTGCACGCGGTGGCCTTCCAAGGTAATTCCTTTAGCAATTGATTCTAAATCTTCATATTTTAGGTTACGGTCCAAGCTCACTTGGTAAATTTTAGTCGCTTTGGGTTGGGGTTTAGAAAATTTTAATATAATATCACTATCATTGGTCAACAGCAATAAACCCGTCGTGTTTTTGTCCATGCGTCCCACAGGTTGTAATTTAGCGCGAGACACTCCTTTTAAAAGTTCCAAAACATTGCGTGAGTTTGCGCTTTCATCCCCTGAGGTCGTGAAGTTTTTGGGTTTATTGATAAGGTAATATTCTTTTTTTTCTGGGCTAACTTCAGTGCCATCAAAATTAACAACATCCCCTGGTTTTACTTTGTACCCCATTTCAGTAATTACTTCCCCATTCACTTTTACATTTCCAGAGCGAATGTAAATATCGGCATCTCTACGGGAGCAAATCCCAGAGTTGGCAATGTATCGGTTTAAGCGAATCTCATCGGTATTGCTTTTGGGAGCTGGTGCTGCTTTTTTGGGTGCAGCTGTTTTTCGTGGGGGTTTGGATTCCCGATTAAATTTTGAATTTGAGGTCGGTTTTTTACCAGATCGGTTGGAATTCGAACGTTGCATGCACTTACTTTTTGGCAAAGATACTTCTTTTCCCGCGTTGTAAGGGTACGGATTAAAAATCAGTAGGTATTACAGGGTATTTATGGTTCAAAATAGCCTCTAGCACTTGTGGTTGGATATTGGTAAAAAAACGCTGTGACGAAGGTTTAGAAGGATTTCTTAAGCCCACGGATTCTTCCAAAACCCGTTGCGTTTGACGCGCTACAGCCTCACCCGAATCGATAATGGTGATGTGCTGGGGTAAAATCTTTTGTATTTGTGGAATTAAATATGGGTAATGGCTGCATCCTAAAACTAAGTAGTCGATGTTGGCAGCTATCATCGGACGTAAATATTGATGTAAAAGGGCTTCCATCGCTGGACTATCGATTTGACCATTTTCAATAAGTTCTACCAAACCGTGCCCAATTTGCTCCACAAAAACCACATCTTGGTACTGTTGCATGCTTTGGTGAAATAAAGCGCTGTTTAAGGTGCCTTGTGTGGCTAGAATTCCAATTTTATGGGTTTGTGAATGCAACGCTGCAGGTTTAATGGCGGGTTCAATTCCGATAAAAGGAACGCTATAGCTCGCGCGTAATTCCTGAATCGCGTTGGTGGTCGCAGTATTGCAAGCGACGACAATGATTTTACATTGGTGGTCCAATAAAAATTCGGTGTTCTTGCGACTTAAAGCGATGATTTCAGCTTTGGATTTAATCCCGTAAGGAGCGTTTTTGCTGTCGGCGAGATATAGCGTGTCTTCGTGTGGTAAAAGCTGGTGAATGGCGTTCCAAATGGATGTTCCTCCAATTCCCGAATCAAAAAGGCCGATAGGTTGATTATTCTCCATACACAAAGGTATAAAAAAACCCGAAGGGTTATCTTCGGGTGGTAGGGTGAAGGGTTTCGATTAAAATCCTAAATCTTTTTTTACGTCAGCGGTAATGTCTGGACCGTCTGCCAAAAGTAAGCTGGATACATCCATAACATATTGGTATCCTTTTGCTTTTCCAACTTTAGAAATAGAAGCTTTAATTTTGTCCACCAATGGTTTCATTAATTCGCCTTCTTTTTTTTGTAAGTCGTTTTGAGCATTTTCTTGGAAATCGCTGATACGTTTTCCCATATCTTGCATCTCTTGTTGACGTGTTTGGTTAACCGCATCGGATACGGTAGCCACTTCCGCTTCATATTTTTTTGCTTTCGCTTGGTACTCCTCTACTAAAGTTTTGTATTCTTTACTGTAGTTTTCGCCCAATTTTTCCAATTGTTTACGTGCTTCGATCATGGCAGGCATTTTCGACGTAATATCATTGACATCCACATGAGCGGTTTTGGCCTGTGCTTGAGCAGTTTGCATTCCTAATAGAGCGACTACGGCTAAAAGGGCATTTTTGAATAGTTTCATCATTTTTTAATTTAATTTAGTGAACAATTTTATTTTAAGGTTTTGTAGTTTTAACACTATCTTTCGCTTTTTTGGCGGCTTCACGTGCTTCTAACTGTTGTTTGCGTTTTTCTTCGGCTGCTTTTTTACGCTCATCAATAATTCTTTTGCGCTCTTCTAATGATTTGTTGCGTGCTTCATCGCGTTTTTCTTTTTCAGCGGCAGCGGCTTCAGTTTTTTCTTCTTTTTTCTGAGCGGCATTCGTATCTTGAGCAGCAGTTGGTTTGGCAGTATCAGAAACTGTGCCAGTTTTTTTATTGTTTTTTTCTTCTAGTTGTTGTTTGCGTTTTTCATCCGCTTCTTTTTTGCGGGCTTCTGCGGCTGCTTTTTTGTCTTCAATCAATTTTAGACGTGCTGCTTTCCGTTCTTCCATTTGTTTCTGACGCTCCGTCATTTCAGGATTGTCGGCCATCATGTCTTCCAGTTTTTCTTTGGCTTCCTCTTCTTTGAGTTGCTTTTTGGACATTTGTTGGCGACGCTCAGCACGGGTCAAAACACTAATAACGCGGTCACTGAGGTCGTGTTTTTTGGCTGCAAAAAGCATTGTTAAGTCTGAAGATTTGTCAAATACATAATCGTATTTTCGGGCTTCCGCCAAATCCTGCACGGCATTAAAAACTTGATCTTGGATGGGTTTTACCAAGGTAGCTTTTTGAACGATTAAATCTCCGTTGGGGCCAAAACGTTTTTGTTGGTAATCGATTAACTCTTTTTCTTGAAAAGCAATTTCTTCCTCACGCTCTTCAATTAGCTCTTTGGTCAATAAAACGCGCTCTGTTTTTAAGGCTTCTTTCAGCTTTGCAATATCATTTTTTTTGGTTTCAATTTCTTGCTTCCACTTTTCTGCTTTTTGTTCTAATTGATTTTTTGCTTCCGCATAGGAAGGGACTTTGTCTAAGATATATTCCATATCAATATAGCCCACTTTGATCCCACGGGATTGTGCTGAAATGAGTTGTGTGGCGGATAAAAGCACCCAAAAAAGAAGCGAAAATTGTTTTTTCATAACCGTTTGTGTTAGCATAGCCTAAGCAAATATACTAAAATTGTTGTCCAATAATAAAATGGGTCTGCCAACCTCCTTTTTGTGTGGTTCCTGGAATAAAATCGAATCCTTGGGCAAAGTCAATTCCCAACAATCCAAAGGCAGGCATAAACACACGAATACCGAAACCGGCTGACCGTTGTATAGCAAACGGATTAAAGCTTCTAAAATTGTTGAATGAGGCTCCTCCCTCTAAAAAAGTAAGTGCATAAATGGATGCAGCGGCTTTTAAAGTGATTGGATAGCGTAATTCCAACGTGAATTTGTTGTAAATACTTCCCCCAACATTGGACGATAGTGATTGGTTGGGATACCCACGTAGTTGAATAATTTCACGACCATCCAAAGCAAAGTTGGCCAAACCGTCACCTCCAACGAAGAAACGTTCAAAAGGAACAACCCCGCGTTCTTGGTTGTAAGCCCCCAAGAAACCAAACTCGGTTAAACTGCGTAACACCAAGTTTCCTTGAAGTTTGGTATAGGCATCGGCTTTGAATTTAATCTTATAGTACTCCAGCCAGTTGAAACGCTCCTGGTCTACTTTGGCTTGATCGACATCCGCTTCTTGGAAGGTATCTACTCGCGTATATAATCCTGTATTTGGGTTTTGAGTTACAAAGTCACCTACGGCGGGTAATACATTTACATTTGGATCTGCCGTCATTGTATTGGGGTCAAATTGTTTTTTGTATTCCGCTTGATTCGGAAGTTCTCCATAATCCACTCCATTCCATAAAGAATACGGAGGTGAAAACTTAGCATTAATACTAAATTCTGCCCCACGGATTGGGTAAATTGGGTTGATCGCTTTATTGTTTCGGGTGAGACCAACACTGAAACCAAAGTTTCTAGAGGTTCCGTTTCCAAAGGTAAAAAGTCCCGTATTGTAATTATTTAAGTTATAATATTGGAAACTTAAATTACCAGAGAGAATAAAAAAATCATCGGGAATGGTAAGTCGTTTTGCCAAACCAATAGTTAACGAGGTGATATCAAAACTTCGCGAGCGGTCAATACTATTAAATGACCCCGAGAAAAGGTATTGTTTACTTTGTGAAACGGAGGCCGAGAAACTTACCGGTTTTTTTCCACCAAACCAAGGTTCAGAGAATGAAAAACTGTAGGTTCTAAAGAAGGTACTTGCTTGTAAACGTAGGGCTAATTTTTGCCCGTCACCCATGGGCAAGGGTTTGTAAGCCGACTTCTTGAAAATATTGGCAATCGAGAAGTTGTTGAATGACAGTCCTAGGGTTCCAATGAATCCACCGCCACCATAACCCCCTTGGAGTTCAATCTGACTTGATCCACGTTCGACCAAATTATATTCAATGTCGACCGTTCCTGCAGTGGGGTCAACGTTTTTGAATTTTGGGTCGATGGCTTCTGGGTCAAAGAATCCCAATTGTCCAATTTCACGAACCGTTCGAACTAAATCTTCTTTACTGTATTTTTCCCCTGGTTTCGTACGCAATTCACGGTAAATTACTTTATCATTTGTTTTGTCATTACCAACAACCGTGATTTTGTTGAAATACGCTATGGGTCCTTCGACTACGCGAATTTCAAAGTCAATGGAGTCTTTTTCCGTTTTTACCTCTACAGCATTAATGGTAGAAAAGAGGTATCCGTTGTTTTGGTATAAGTTGGTAATATCATCACCGTCAGGTTTGCTTTTATCGGAAATGCGTTTTTCCAATTGCACGCCGTTATAGGTATCGCCTTTTTTGATACCCAGCATACCTGCCAGGGCTTGGTCAGAATAGACGGAATTTCCTAAGAATTTAATATTTCCAAAATAGTATTTACGTCCTTCTTCGACTCTAATTTTTAAGGCAAGCTTTTGTTTTTTGGTATCCAACCATACGGAATCCGAAACAATGCGCGCATCACGGTATCCTTTTTCTTTGTATTTTTCTACAATAGATACCAAATCTTCATTGAATTTGCTGCGAATAAATTTAGAGGCTTTGAAAATACGGATAGGGTTTTGTTGCTTGGTGCCTTTCATGATTTTGCGCAACTTTTTGTCTGAAAACTTTTCGTTTCCTTCAAAAGTGATTCGACTAATCTTGATTTTATCTCCTTTGTCAATACCCACAATCATATTCACTTGATTGATTGTAGAATCAACGGGAGAAGTCTTCACAGACACCTTGGCGTTGAAGTATCCTTCTTTTTTATATTTGTTTTCGAGGTAGTTGCGTGTCGTTGTAATCAAGTTCTCATTGACAATTTTTCCTTTGGTCAACGCATTTTCTTTGATTAAGTCTTCGATTTTGTTTTTCTTAACGCCGTTTATTCGAACGTCATTTAGTTTCGGTAGTTCTGTAATATTCAATTCCAAATCGATCGTATCACCCCGAATTTCGCTAGCATAAAAATCGATATCACTAAAAAGACCAAGTTTCCCTAGTTTTTTAATGGCATTACTAATTTGTTCCCCGGGCACTGTAATTTCTTGTCCTTTTTCTAAACCAGCAAAGGTTACCACTGTAAGTTCGTTGTAACTAATTTTCCCGGTAACATTAACTTTTCCTAAAATGTATTTTTTTCCTTGGTCAAATGGAATTCGTTCGGTGTTCTGTGCATTAAGGGATTGAATCACTCCTAATAGTAGGATAGCGGTCCATAATAAGTAGCTATTT
Organism: Flavobacterium sp.; assembly: GCF_040379285.1. Classification (GTDB taxonomy): domain Bacteria; phylum Bacteroidota; class Bacteroidia; order Flavobacteriales; family Flavobacteriaceae; genus Flavobacterium. The sequence goes on from NZ_JBEILJ010000006.1 coordinate 16,633, forward strand.
TTCATATTAGGAAAGGTTAATCTGTTCGCTGGTTTTTCCAAATCTGCGTTCTCTTTTTTGATAATTGATAATGGCTTCATACAAATGCTCGTCCGTGAAGTCAGGCCACATTACATCGGTAAAAAACAACTCTGCGTAAGCAATTTGCCACAACAAGAAATTACTGATTCTGTGCTCGCCGCTGGTTCTAATTAATAAGTCAACATCGGGCAAATCATGGGTGTAAAGATGTTGATTAATTATGGATTCGTCAATAGCCTCAATTGAAATTATACTATTTTTAACTTTGTCGCTGATGTTTTTAACAACTTGAATTAACTCCTCTCGAGAGCCGTAACTTAGGGCTAAAGTGAGGGTCATGTGGTGGTTGTTTTTGGTTTTATCCATCACTTCCATTAACTCACTGCGCGTCCCTTTGGGCAGTAAATCAAGGCATCCGACCGCATTGAGTCGAATATTGTTGGATTGTAAAGTTTTGAGTTCGGTTTTTAGCGATTTAACTAAAAGTTTCATTAACGTTTCAACTTCAATTTTGGGGCGGTTCCAATTTTCGGTTGAAAAAGCATACAACGTGAGGTTTTGTATCCCCAAGCGCGCACAGGTTTCAACGGTAGTCTTTACCGATTTGGTGCCGCGCTCATGGCCAAAAGTGCGCAACATACCTTGTTTTTTAGCCCATCTTCCGTTGCCGTCCATAATGATGGCAATGTGCTTGGGGAGATTATCGGTATTTACGTGTTGTAGTAAACTCATAGTTAGTCTGCACAAAAGCAGGGTTTATTTCCAAAGGTATAGGTTAGGGTTACTCCCGTAAACACATACCAATCATTACTTTCTAAATTGCCATAACGTAGGGCCGCATACCGGTTGTTTTTGGGTTGACTTCCATCGAGGTTGTCAGAAAATGTGTAACGGGCACCCACTTCAAAGCCCAAAATCCAATGGTCCGCAATATTTGTTTTTATTCCTACTACCATCGGAATGGCAAGCGTTGAACTGCTCTTGTCTGTTCTTGTTTCACGATTCACAGTATACAATTCATCATAAAAAGTATACGTTAGTCCCGTGAATACATAGGGCGTAAATTGGCGGTCCATTTCATGCAGGTCAAACTCAAAAAAATTGAATTCCATTCCTACGGCCAATTCGCGCACTGAATTTTCAAAGCGATTCCCTCTACGTTGCCGTCCTGGAACATCGGAGTCCAAATCGTTGGCGCTAATTTTTCCCCAATTGAATGCGAAGCGGTAGGAATGACGCGGACTTCTGTTCCACTTATACAAAAATCCAAAAACGGGTTCGTTAGGATTGATATAATTTGTTTTACCTACCTCTCCAATGTAATTTGCTCCCCCTGCAAACACGCCAATTTCATGAATTTGCGCTTGTAATCCAGAAAAAGTCAATACCAATAACGCGATATATATTCGTTTCATCCAATGGAAAATAGCGTGCAAATATAATAATTATCAGTAGTAGATAAACATCCCTTTTGAATAATAAAAATTATATTTTACACGGTTAAACCTACTTTTTATAATTATTAACTCTTCGAAGGGTTTAACGACAAAAAAAAGAGTGTAGTGTAATAAAGATGTTAATTTCGTTTATCTTCTCCCCAAAGGAGTTTGTTGCGTAGGGTTTTTAAAAAACTTTCCTCCTGAATTTCGACCATTTTAATGCTAAAATCATTTTTCCGTATGGTTAGCACATGTTCTTTAGTCAGTGTAATCAAACGGGAATCTAAGGATACTAAAAATTGATCTTCCCTTCCCGAAACCCGTAAGCGAATGGTGGTATGGTCAGGAATGACTAAGGGTCGTGCATTGAGGTTGTGGGGCGCAATAGGGGTAATCACCCAGCATTTGGCATCGGGCGTCAGTACGGGCCCTCCGCAACTCAACGAATATCCGGTCGTTCCCGTAGGCGTGGCCACAATGAGTCCGTCGGCCCAATAGGATGTGAGATATTCATTGTCCAAATGGGTCTCAATGGTAATCATCGAAGTCGTGTCTTTTCGGCTCACCGTCACCTCGTTCATGGCGAAATTAAGCGCGGGGAATACGCTTTCGTCTGGTGTAATTTGAAGTTCCAACAAGGTGCGTTCAGAAATGGTATAGCGCCGTTCCAATACCAATTGTAAAAAAGCGTTGATATTTTCTTTTTGAACCTTGGCCAAAAATCCCAAGCGACCCGCGTTAATACCTAAAATTGGAATGCCCAAATCACGGACAAATGTGACGGCACGCAAAATTGTTCCGTCCCCGCCGATACTTATCATTAAGTCAAAACCCGATTTTAAATCTTCATATGACGAGAACGTTTTATACGATTTTTTGAGCAATTCATGTTCGTATAAAATCTTTAGAAAATCGGCCTCAATGACCAAATCAACTTGATTTTCATTCAAAAAAAGGAAAATATCACGAATGATAGGACGGGTGTCATTTTGGTAATACTGTCCAAAGATGGCGATTCTCATAAAATTAGATGTTCAGAAAGCGATCCAAATACTCAGAGCGTTCTTTCAAATTATTTAAAAACATATCATCGTGATGTTCAGAAACAATCGTGTAGTTATAACGTCTGAACGTTTGAATAATGTCATTCATAGGGCCGATGGCAATTTTGACTGTGATTTCCACTTGATCACCAACAACATCCGAGATGAAAGCCCCCAGCATTTTCGCATTATTGCTTTCTACAATTTGAGCGATCTGACTCATCGCATAATCATTCAAGCCTTTTTGTACCACAATGATTCCCCCTTGTTCTTTTAGAAAAGGCGTTTCATGGAAAAATTTGATAATATCCTCCAATTCATAATACCCTAAATAATGGTTGTTTTCATCGTCCAATACGGGGACAATATTGGTGTGATTTTTTGCAAAAACTTCCAAAACATCCAACCACATCATGCTTTTACGGGCAAAAAATCCTTCCAAAACATAACGGTAGTCCGAGAGCGGCTTGTCCATGTCAAACGTCTCAACATCGTCGGCAGCAATACAGCCAATGTAAATCCCTTCCTGGAGCACAGGGAAATTGGAAAAAGGAACTTCCAAAAAAAAGTCTTGCGCGTCAGCAACGGTTTGTAAACTGTCTAAAGCACCTTTGTCGTTGGTTATGTAATCATTGATGGCAGTCATGCGGAAAGGATATTTCATGCAAAATAATCAATTTTTTCGTTCGGGTGTGCCGATTTTAACTTGTATTTTTGCATAATTAATCCACAATTCACATGACAAAACTAAGTGTCAATATCAATAAAATTGCTACGTTGCGAAATGCACGAGGCGGAAATGTCCCCAATGTTGTTGAAGCAGCTGTTGCCATTCAGCGTTTTGGCGCACAAGGAATAACCATTCATCCAAGACCCGATGAGCGGCATATTCGCTATCAAGATGCCCGTGATTTACGCGGTGTAGTCACTACTGAATTTAATATCGAAGGGAATCCCCAACATAATTTTATTGATTTAGTACTCGAATGTCGCCCCGAGCAAGTAACCTTAGTGCCCGATGCCATTGGTGCAATTACTTCCTCAGCCGGTTGGGATACCGTGCGCCATCAATCGTATTTACAAGAAGTGATTGCTGTTTTTAAAGCACAAGGAATTCGTACTTCAATTTTTGTAGATCCCGATGTAAAAATGATTGAAGGCGCCAAAGCCACGGGTACAGATCGGATTGAATTGTATACCGAAAATTTTGCGCACCAATACGCTTTGGGGAATAAAAATGCCATTGCTCCTTATGCAGCGGCAGCGCAACGAGCTGTAGATTTGGAATTGGGGGTGAATGCAGGACACGATTTAAGTTTGGAGAACATTCGGTTTTTTAAGCAAAATATCCCCGGACTTTTAGAGGTTTCCATTGGGCACGCATTAATATCAGAAGCCTTGTATTTTGGTCTAGATAATGTAGTGAATATGTACCTTCAAAAATTGAAGTAATACTATTTTCAGTTCATAACTCATAATTCATAACTCATAATTCATAACTCATAATTCTAAAAACATGTTGTTCTCCAGGATTGAAGGTGAAGGCAAACCCTTAATTATTATTCATGGTTTCATGGGAATGTCAGACAATTGGAAGTCGTTTGCTCCTCAATATGCATCGCTGGGGTATCAAGTCCATTTGCTCGATTTACGAAACCATGGCAAAAGTTTCCATGCTGACGCGTTCAATTATGAAGTGATGATGCAAGATGTGATAGCATACGCCAACGAACATCAATTAAAACAATTAGACATAATCGGACATTCCATGGGAGGAAAGATTGCCATGTTGTTGGCTGTTCGTCATCCAGATCGGGTGCGAAAATTAATTGTAGCCGATATCGGACCCAAATATTATCCGCCGCATCATCAAGATATTTTGGCCGGACTCAATGCTGTGGATTTTTCCCTTCAACCCGATCGAACCCAAGTAGAAGAAATGCTGTTTCCCTTTATCCCTGATTTTGGTACGCGCCAATTTTTGATGAAAAATTTATACTGGAAAACCCCTGGGCAGCTTGATTTTCGTTTCAATTTAAAAGTTTTCAATGAGAAAATTGAAGAGGTAGGTGCCGCTTTGCCCGAGCACACTGTTTTTAATAATCCAACCTTATTTTTACGAGGTGGAAATTCGCGCTACATCGTAGAATCCGATTGGGAAGGTATCCAACGTCATTTCCCGCAAGCTGTGTTAGATACGATTCCCAATGTCGGGCATTGGCTTCATGCAGAAAACCCAAAAGCCTTCTTTGAGCTTACCGCACGTTTTTTGCAAACATAGAAGGGTAATTTACTGTATAAAAAAAGGCTTCCGCAGGGAAGCCTTTTTGTTTATCATCAAAAAAATTAGTTCTTGATTAATTTTTTTACTGCTAAACCTTCAGCAGAAGAAATGTTTAAGAAATAAACACCTGCATTTAAGTCACTTACGTTGATTGAAGTAGACGATGTTGCTTCAGCGTTGAAAGATTTCACAATTCTTCCATTGATGTCAGTGATCTCAACTTTATCAATCAAAATAGCGTCATCTGAAGAGATGTTCACGATGCTGTTTGATGGATTTGGATACAAATTGAATTTGTTTGCTAAGAACTCACTGTTAGATAATGTTCCAGTAACAGTGATGTTGTCTAAGAACATTACATACTGGTCATTTCCGTCATTTTGGAAAGCAATACGGAAAGACGTTCCTGCTAAACTTGCTGGAAGAGGCACTACTCTGTAATTACCTGTATTCAACTCGTTGTTGACGTCAAGCAATAATGTAGTAAAATCAGCCACAGCACTTCCACCAGTGGGAGAAATCAAAACGCGGTAGTCTTCTAAGAAGCTAGTATTTCCCAAGCTAACCGCAGCCCAATTAAGATTTAAACCAGTGGTTCCAGCTGGTACAGTGATCAAAGGCGATACAAGCCAGTCGTTAGCAACACCAACAGGATCATACCAAGAATTACTTGCAATGATGTTGCCATTCATTCCTGTAGCGGCCGTTGGGTAACCTGCATAATCTGGATTAGCACCTTGAATATCAGCAAGTGATAATACTGTCCAAGCATCCTGAACGAGGAAAGATAGCGGTTCACCACTTGTTCCGTCAGGTCCCACGGGAGTTCTGTTGTCAAGGTTGTAAAGAGTCCAGTTGCTAATTCCAGGACCGTTACCGTCCCAATTCTCTTGGAAAATTTGTGCTGATGCCATTGAACCAGCCAACAATGTTAAAGAAAGTAATAGTTTTTTCATGTATGTAAATTTATTAATTACAAGGCAAACTTAAGTAAATTAATTATTTCCCACAATTTTTTTATCTTTAAACCCAATAATTAAGTGCTAATTTTATGAAAAAACTTCTTGTGCGTGTGTTAGTTACCGCTTTGTTAGTGATGATTATCCCTTATTTTTTGAAGGGAATTGTAGTCGATGCCTTTACGACAGCCTTAACGGTAGCACTGGTTTTAGGGGTATTGAATCTTTTTGTAAAACCCATTTTCGTGCTTTTTACCTTGCCGATAACCGTGTTTAGTTTAGGGCTATTTTTGCTCGTTATCAACGGAATGATGATTATGCTTTGCGATTATTTTGTCGACGGATTTGATGTAAAAAATATCGGTTGGGCCATGCTTTTTAGTATAGTGCTTTCACTCTCGCAGTCACTTGTTTACAGGTTGACCGAACTCAAAAAATAAGACTTTAAAAATCAATAGAATAAAACTTGGACGGGTTGCAGAAAAATTATACTTTTGCAACCCGATTTTATATACTAAAAATTAGTTCCATCTCATGAATATTACAAGAAATAATGTGGACGCTTTGAATGCAGTAGTGACTGTAGAAGTGAACAAAAGCGATTATGCAGACAAAGTACAGGAAGTGTTAACCAACTACCGCAAAAATGCAAGCATCCCCGGATTCCGCAAAGGGGCTGTGCCAATGACTTTAATTCAAAAACAATACGGAAAAGCAGTATTGTTGGACGAAGTGAATAAATTGTTGCAAGAAAGTCTAAACAATTACTTGGTTGAAGAAAAATTAGACATTCTTGGAAACCCACTACCAAAAGTTACGGAAGATTTCAATTGGGATACTGACGATTTTAAATTTGAATTCGAATTGGGTCTTGCGCCCGAATTCTCCATTGATTTAGGAGCAAAAACGAGCGTTGTAAAATACAATGTAGTAGCTGACGATACCATGCTAAACGGTCAAATCGCACGCATCCAAAAACAATACGGAAAAGTAATTGCCAAAGATAAAGTGGAAGAAGGAAACGATGTAGCGGGTATCTTCGCCAACGAAGAGCGCGGCATAAACAACCGCACAACACTCGATTTGGAAGTCCTAGCCGACAAAAAAGCAGTAAAAGCAATTTTGGGTAAAAAAGTAGGCGATGTAATAACTTTAAAAACCAAAGGCCTTTTCAACGACGATCACAAATTAATGGACGTACTCAACATCAGTCACGATGACGTACACGCTTTGGATATTGAAGTTACTTTTACCATTGATGAAGTAATCGGTTATGAGCCCGCTACCTTGGATCAAGAATTGTTTGATCGATTGTTCGAACCCAAAGCCGTGACTTCAGTAGACGAACTGAAAGCGAAAATCAAAGAAGATGCCGAGCGTCAATTCGCCCAACAAGCCGACCAAAAGTTCTTGAACGATGTGACTGAGTTCTTAGTAGAATCAATCAAATTCGATTTACCCGCTGAATTCTTGAAAAAATGGATTCAAACCACCGGTGAAAACCCAATCTCTGCCGAAGAAGCAGCCACCGAATACGAGCGCTCTGAAAAAGGATTGCGTTACCAATTGATCGAAAGTAAAATCATGAAGGACAACAACCTTCAAATTACCTTCGACGAATTGAAAGACTACACCTCTGGTTTGATCAAGCAACAAATGGCACAATTCGGCCAAATGGATCCTTCCGACGAGGATGTGCAAGGCATCGTGGCCCGCGTCATGTCCAACCAAGATGAGGTACGTCGCTTGTCTGAACAAGTGATGAACCAAAAAATGTTGGATTTGTTCAAAAACAGCGTGAAAGCCAAAACCAAAGAGGTGAACTACGAAGACTTCGTGAAAGCGATGTACGGCGAGTTGAAACACTAATTCAAATAATATTGCTATATTTGAGCGTCAAAGTCTCCTCGATTTTGACGCTTTTTTTAAAATACGTTCTTACGGTTTTTTGAGCAGCATTTCCAGCTTTTGTTTCGGTACCGTTGTGCCGCTCGGTTCTTGTTTGGCTCCTCAGGCGCTTCCTTCGGTCGCACTGCGGTTCCCACAATCACACGACCGCCACTTCCGGTGACCTCCACGGCAATCCGGGCTGCAATTCCCTAAAACCGTCACTTTGGCATTTCTATGAAAAGCGGTACAACCTTTGCACTCCTTTTCGCATCTAGTAAAAAAGAATATTAATTCATTTCATCACAACCTATGAATTTCGGAAAAGAATTTAAAAAATTTGCGACGAAAAAGCACGGGGTCAACAGCCTTTACTACGACAAAATCGTAGCTGGAATGACACCCTATATTATTGAAGAACGTCAATTAAACGTTTCGCAACTCGATGTGTTCTCTCGTTTGATGATGGACCGCATCATCTTTTTGGGCACAGGCGTTGATGATTATGTGGCCAACATTATCCAAGCGCAATTGCTCTTCTTGGAAAGCGTCGATGCTTCCAAAGACATTCAAATCTATATCAACTCGCCAGGCGGTAGCGTATATGCAGGCCTTGGAATTTACGACACCATGCAATACGTCAAACCCGATGTGGCCACCATTTGTACGGGTATGGCTGCGTCTATGGGAGCCGTATTATTGTGTGCCGGTGCCGAAGGAAAACGCTCGGCCTTACCGCATTCTCGTGTCATGATTCACCAACCTTCAGGCGGAGCGCAAGGCGTAGCCACCGATATGGAAATCAACTTGAAAGAAATGTTGAAATTAAAAGACGAATTGTACCAAATTATCGCCAATCATTCGGGACAATCGTTTGACAAAGTATACAAAGACTCCGAACGTGACTACTGGATGATTGCCGATGAGGCCAAAGAATACGGTATGATCGACGAAGTATTACGCAGATAATTTTTAACAAGCTACTCAGAAACTGAGCCACAAAGCCTCAACCGCTCACGGGTACAGTTTCTAAGCAGCTCAGCAGCTTACTTATGGCTAAAGAAGTTTTAGAATGTTCTTTTTGCGGACGTAAAAAACCCGAAACGAATTTGTTGATTGCTGGGATTAGCGCGCATATTTGCGACCGCTGTATCGAGCAAGCCCACGGTATCGTTTTGGAGGAAATTCGCACTGGAGCAAGTGCCAAATCGGCAGCCGATTTGGTGTTGAAACACCCCAAAGAAATTCGTTCCTTTTTAGATCAATATGTCATTGGTCAGGAACAAACCAAAAAAGTACTTTCCGTAGCGGTCTACAACCACTACAAACGGTTAATGCAACCCCACGCCGCCGATGAAGTGGAAATCGAAAAATCCAACATTATCATGGTCGGCCAAACGGGTACAGGGAAAACCTTAGTGGCCAAAACCATTGCCCGTATGTTGGATGTGCCTCTAGCGATTGTTGATGCTACCGTATTGACAGAAGCTGGGTACGTAGGGGAAGACGTTGAAAGTATACTCACGCGGTTGCTTCAAGCCGCCGACTACGATGTGACCAAAGCCGAGCGCGGGATTGTTTTCATTGACGAAATTGATAAAATTGCACGAAAAAGCGACAATCCTTCCATCACTCGCGACGTGTCGGGTGAAGGAGTTCAACAGGCCTTACTCAAATTATTGGAAGGTACAGTGGTCAACGTTCCCCCCAAAGGCGGACGAAAACACCCCGATCAAAAATTTGTGGAGGTCAATACCCAAAATATCTTGTTTATCGCAGGCGGTGCTTTTGACGGTATCGAACGCGTGATTTCTAAACGCTTAAATCGACAAGCCGTTGGGTACAGCAACCAAAAGAAAGAAGCGGTAGATAAAGATAATTTGTTGCAATACATTATCCCTAAAGATTTAAAAGACTTTGGTTTAATTCCCGAAATCATTGGTCGTTTACCGGTCTTAACCCACATGGATCCACTCGATAAAGCAACCTTACGGGCCATTCTTACCGAACCAAAAAATGCCTTAATCAAACAGTATGAAAAATTGTTTGCGATGGATCACGTGGCTTTAACGGTGACCCATGAAGCACTCGATTATATTGTTGAAAAAGCTTTAGAATACAAATTAGGTGCCCGAGGCCTACGCTCGCTCTGTGAAGCCATTCTCACCGACGCCATGTACGAATTGCCTGGCTCCGACGAGCGAAATCTAGAAATAGATCAAGCCTATGCCGAGCATGCTTTGAATAAAAATTTACTGAAGCGATTAGAAATTGCTTCTTAAAGCAAAAAAAACCCGATCCACCGATCGGGTTTTTTATACACTAACCTCAAATTTATTTCAGTAAGCCACCTCCAGAATTTACTTTCTCCGTTTGAATATCGGTGTTTTCTTTCTGAAGTTTTAGATTACCAAAATTATACGTCAACGAAATCCGGAATACACGCGAGTCAATCTTCTCACGGAAACGGGTGTCCAAATTTTCTCCAGCCACCAAAGCATTGATGGTATTTTGATTGAATACATCCATCGCATGGAGGCCCACTTTTAATTTTTTATTCATAAACTCCTTGTGGAAGGAAATATCAAATTGCTGAATGGGTTTGGTAATGCGGTATATTTCCCAGTTCCCATTGCCCGGTAAAATGAAATAATTCATCACATTTTTTATGCCCCAAGGCAAAATAATTTGTGCCTGTGCGCCATAATTGAATAAACCTTCTGTTCCGTAAGGCAGGGAAACTCCGCGCAACTCCGACTTGATGTAATTCACATTCACAAATATGTAATTCATTTGGTCCATGTTGTTCATGCGTTTTTGAAACTCCTCTTTTCCCTTAAAAAAGTAATCCAACGGAATGGGGAAACTCGCAAAAGCACTGAAGGTTCTAAACTCCTCAAACTGGCGGAAAGTAGCATTGCTAATGGGCGTGGTGGCATTGGGATCAGCGCTGAAAACAAACAAGTTGTTGTCTTTGCTGAGGGTATAATTGGCTCCTAATTGAACAAATTGGAAGGCCGAAAATTTCAGTTCAAAGTTGTCCAAGAACGTCGGATTCAACAATGGATTTCCTTGCGACGCATTGAACTGGTCAAAATTGGAACTGTTGTTTGGATTCAGTGAGAAATAATTCGGTTGATTGATTTTTTTTGAATACGAGGCCGAAACATTCAATTGATCCGTGAAGGCATAAAGGGCACTTACATTGGGGAAAAGATTTCGATTGGTGAACGTTACTTTCTGCGCTAAAGTGTTCGTCAAACGGTCAATATGGAAGTTTTCGTAGCGTAAACCAGCGGTCAGACTCAATTTTTTAAACTGTTGGCGCGCTTCCACATAAAAGGCCAAATTGTCTTCGCGATAGTCGAAGGTGATCACGTTGGGGGTCACGCTATTTAAAAAGTAGTTTCCATTTTGAACCACCGACAAATAATTGTATTTACCTCCCGTTGAAAGGGTCAACTTCCATTCGGGAATAGGAAAGACAAAATCGTACTTCAAATAATGATTGTTTAAATGGAAAACCGAATTACTCGAATTAGAAAATGTATTCGACGTGGCTAAATCAAAGGCCGATGCCGACGAAATTGGTTTTTGATCCAAGAAATTAGAATAGGCTGTAACATCAAACGAAGACCCAATCGTGTCTAATTTTTGTTTAAACTGCAAACTCAATTCGTGATTGTAGCTTTTTTTTTTAGACAACCCCTCGTTGCGGTAATCGATGTTGTCTCCCAACGTGCTGTTTTCGAAACGACTGCGCTCATTGGCCGCATTTACATTGTAATTGAACAATAAGTTAGAACGTTCATTAAAGCGGTAATTCGTTCCTCCGCGAAAATAGAAATTGCGGTAAATATTGACCCCAAAATTTTCCTGGTCCAAAAATTTATCGGGCGTAAAAGCAGTAAAAGTTTGGGTGATACGACGGCGATTTTCTCCTTCAATATAGTTATACCCCGTCATGGTTTGCCAACTCAATTTACCTGATTTTCCGTTCACCAGCACTTGTGGACTCGGTTTTTGGTATTTGTTGAAGTTGTAATTGATATTAAAACTCGCATTAATTCCCGCTTTGCGTTTCGCAGTGGTCACAATATTTATAATTGAACCACTCGCATTGGCATCATAAGAAGCGCCAGGATTGTATATCAATTCTACTTTTTCAATCGCATTGGCGGGCAGTGAACTCAGGTAATTTTGCAAATCGGTTCCCGCCAAAGAAGTAGGTGCTCCATCGATAAAAATACGAACGCCCCGACCGTTTAGCGAAATTTCTCCCGTTGGCGAAGTAATCACACCGGGTAATTTTTTGATGGCATCCAAACTACTGCCGCTCCTTAACATCGGGTTATCTTTGATGGAGACCGTCGTTTTATCGGATTCGACTTTAATGTACTTACGTTTTTGCGCAATAGTTACCTCGTCAAGTGTAGTTACATTGCTTTTGATCGAATCGTTGGCTTGGCTTTTTTCGGGGTTGTTTGGTTGTTGCGCAAAGGAGCTAAAGCCTACTAGTAGCAGTAGGGTGAAATAAGTTGATTTCATGATTGTGATTGATTGATTGATGATGACAACTAAGACTCTTGTGTCGTAAATTTGTTACACCGCAATCACAAAAAAAGTTATGAAGGAAGTTTTGCCTTTGAGGAGGGTGCCGATGGAACGTCAATGGTCACACAACGACGGCCATAACATTTCATCCGTTTTGGACCACAGGCCGCAAAACATACTGCCAAAACGAGTAGCATTATTTTTCTCATAAGAAATGTGGTGTTTGTTGTAATCCCAAAAGTTGCTCCAAATAATCCCGTTGGTTGGATAATCGTGGAATTTTGTTTTGTCCCCCCAATTTATTGCGTTCTTTTAGCCAATCGTAGAATAAATTCTCCCGGGCGACATTCACTTTCAACGGGTTTAAGGTCATATTGTTGTAGCGTTTGGCTTCGTAATCAGAATTTAATGATTGCAAGGTTTCGTCCAAAAGCTTAGCAAAGGCCTCAATCGACTCGGGTTTTTGGGCAAATTCGATCATCCATTCATGGGCGCCCTTTTCTTTGTCTTGCATAAAAATAGGAGCCACGGTATAATCTTTAATCTCACATTGCAACTGTTTACAGGTTTCGGCCAAAGCGCGATCGGTATTTTCCACCATCAATTCTTCGCCAAACACATTGATGAAATGTTTGGTGCGACCCGAAACGCGAATTCGATAAGGATTCAGTGACGTAAAACGTACGGTATCGCCAATCATATAGCGCCATAAGCCCGAGTTGGTAGTGATAACCACGGCATAGTTTTTATCGCGTTCTACCTCGGCCAACCGAACGACTTTTTGTTCCGAAGTGCCAAAAGTGTCCATCGGGATGAATTCATAAAAAATACCGTAGTCCAACATCAACAATAAATCACTGGAAAAATTTTGATCTTGAATGGCAAAAAAACCTTCGCTGGCATTGTAAATTTCGTAGTACTTAAATTCAGCTTTCGGTATAATTTTTTGGTATTGTTCACGATACGGTTCAAAACTAACCCCGCCGTGAAAATAAACTTCCAAATTGGGCCAAAGTTCCAATAAATTCGTTTTTCCTTCTTCGTGCAACATGCGGTTAATCAACACAAGCATCCACGAGGGAACTCCGGCGAAACTTGTGACATTTTCATTTTTGGTTTCTTGGATGATGGCTGCCAATTTGGTTTCCCATTCGCTCATCAACGAAGTTTTATTACTTGGAGTGCTACTAAATTCGGCCCAAAGCGGCATGTTTTCAATGAGAATCGCCGACAGGTCTCCAAAATACGTATTGTTGTTGGCATAGATTTGCGAACTGCCTCCAAGGCGTAAACTTTTTCCCAAAAACAACTCCGATTCGGGATTATTATGCAAGTACATGGCCAATAAATCTTTACTGCCTTTAAAATGACAATCTTCTAAGGCTTCGTTACTTACGGGGATAAATTTACTTTTGGCATTAGTCGTTCCGCTCGATTTGGCAAACCACTTAATCGGAGAATGCCAAAAAATGTTTTGATACCCTTTGCGGGTTTCTTCAATCATCGGTTCCAAATCCTCATAGCTGGATACCGGCACCCGATCAATGAAGGTTTGGTAACTTTTAACCGATGCAAAATCATATTTTTTACCAATCACCGTTTCCTCACAATTCCGGATGAGGTTCAATAACAAATCTTCTTGAACTTCATTGGGGTATTTTAAAAACAACTCAATTTGGTGAATTCGCTGTTTCAACACCCAAGAGGCGATGGAATTGATAATGGGAAATGGCATAAAAAATGGTTTTAAATCACTGTGTTTTAGCCGGAGACAAAAACGATTTCATTTTTAGGTAACCGGCACAATGAGGTGATTTGTATAGCTAGTTAAAAGTACAAAAAAATATGCTTTTGTGATCAAAGAAATGGTGAAAAAGAACAAATTTTATTCCCAAAACATTGTACTTCTTTTATCTTTACGTACAAATAATCTAAAAGCAATTCATAATGGCTTACGAAGGTGTATTAACCAAAATGCAAACCGAATTTCAAGATCCCATTCAATATTATTTGGTTTTTGAAAACAGTTTTTTACACATGAACCAACTTTTGGGCAAGCCTCTCGCAATACACCATACGGGCTACCAATGTTTGCATTGTGGGAAAGCCAAGAAAATTTTTAGACAAGGATTTTGTTACGATTGTTTTATGCAAAGTCCATCGGCAGGCGATTGGATCATGAAGCCCGAATTGAGTACAGCCCATTTGGATATTGAAGACCGGGATTTGGCGTATGAAAAACGAATCCAATTACAACCCCACATTGTTTATTTGGCCCTTTCGAGTGAGGTCAAAGTGGGTGTTACCCGCAAATCGCAAGTACCTACACGCTGGATTGATCAAGGAGCAGTTCAAGCACTTCCCATAGTAGAGGTGCCTAATCGCTATTTGGCAGGAATTACCGAAGTAGCGTTGAAACAGTATTTCGCCGATAAAACCAATTGGCAAAAGATGCTTAAAAACGAAGTACCTGCCGCCGATTTGCCCCACATGCTGACCACATTAGCCGAAAAACTCCCAGAAGAAGTGCGTCCTTATTTTGATCTAAATGCCAACAAGATATGGGAATTGCACTATCCCGTGCTACAATACCCTTCCAAAGTGGTAAGCCTTAATTTGGACAAGTCGCCTTTTTATGATGGAAAACTGGTAGGTGTTAAAGGGCAATATTTGATTTTTGAAGATCAAACGGTGTTTAATGTGCGCACCTATGAAGGCTATGCGGTAAAAATAGAAGTATAAAAAAACGACCAAGGTGATCTTGGCCGTTGTATTAAACTAATTTGTTTGTATAAAATTAAATGCGCTCTAACTCTATTTCTTTTTACCTAACAACCCTTTTAACAAATCTCCGGCCTTATTTTTTACCGCTTCTTTTGAAGAGGCTTTGGCAGTGTCCCCAGGTTTTGTATTTCGATCGATAATTCGTCCTATTTCGTTTTTCGTTTTGTCGACCAATTTATTCTTTTGTTGTTGCGCCAATCGGTTGGCGAGCGTGGTCGTGGCTGCTTTTAAATCGGTGGTTACTCTGGGGTTAGTAAAATTTCCTGCAATAGTCGCATTGATAGGAAGTGTGCCCAACGCATTGATTTCTGCTGGAGAAAGTTTTGCCAAAAGCGCATTGGCCTCGCGTCCTAAATATTTTGCAGGAACATCAAAGGTCAAACCATAGCGCATGGTTTGGTCAAAACCGTGTGAACCATTGACGCTTACTTTAATATCTTGGTAGTTGATGTCAAACGGTTTTATCGTGACGCGACCATTCTCAAAATGAAGGGCCGTTTTGAGGTTGTTTAAATTCAGTTTGTTTAAATCAATGAATTTGAGTTGCCCATCCAATGCTTGTAAGAGTTTGGAATTGCTCGAATTCACAGTAGTTGACAACAATTGCCCCATCAAATCGCCGCTGAGACTTTTCAAATCAGGCGTCATTTCGGTAGCGTTTAAGGATCCTTTCAATTGCACTGAGGAATTGAATTTTCCATTAATAACGCCTGCAATTGGAGCCACTTTTTTAAACATTTCGAGTTGGGTAAAGGTTTGTGCAATGTCTACTTGGTTTAACCCCAAGTCCATCGCAAAAGTGGGCACTTTCGTTTGCGTTGAAACATCACCATTAAAGGTAATTTGCCCTCCGAAAATGTTTGTTTTTACATTCTCCAGCGTTATTTTTTGATCTTTAATAATTAATTTTCCTGCACAGTTTTTCAACGTTAAATTATCATACAATACCGTATTGGCTTTGGCAGTGAGTGTACAATCTAAGAAGGCTGGAATTTTAAGCGGTTCTTTGTTTTTTGCAGTCTCGCTTTGGGCCGCTTTTTCGGTAGTCATAAAATCACTTACTGCAATTTGATTGGAGGTCAGGGTAAAGTTCCCTTCCAAGTTTTGGTTGCGGAAGAGGTAGCCGTAAAAATTTTCCAGTACACCACTCACGCCCAAATCACTTTTTCCTGTTTTTGCTTTAAATTCTTTCAATACAACACGACTCGGATTGAAAGCAACCAATACTTTACTGATGTCCATTGTTTTACCGCTTTCATCGGTATAGCGAAATCCAGTAAGGTCAATTTCCCCTGCGTTTTTGATACGCGCATAGTCACTTTTTTCCACGGCGGCCATGTCAAATTCAGTGCTCACATCAGCTTTGATAATACCCGACAAAGGTTTATCAACGGCAATAGGGTAGGCCTTTGAAAAATTGGCTAAGTTGACTACACCTTTTAATTGGGCATTCACTAAGGCATTTTCAGCAATGTTTTTGATGGTGGCTTTGGCATCAAATACATCTTGGTCTACCGCAAACGACAATCGATTGATGTTGACATACGTGTCGTTGACTTGCCCTGTTTCATTTATAATTTTGGTGTCTATATGAATGTTTTTAATCGCTTTGGGCAAGTTGGGATATTGAAATGAAGCATTGTTTGAGACGATGGCGACCGAAAATCGGGGAATCGATATGTCCGTTAATTGTCCTTTGGCAAATCCTTTGATACTACACTGCCCCACTGTTTTTACATTATCTATGTTACTTCGGTAAGCGGCAGGAATCAACCCGAGGAAATTTTTAAAGTCGGAAGTGGGCGTTTCAAACGTCAGGTCATATACTTGGGCTTTTTCCAAAAGCTGTATAAATCCATTGAATTTTAGGGGTAAATCGTTGATTTTGGCTTCGTTCTTTTTAAAGCTGTATTTGCTTTGTTTCAAATCCAAACCCAAAATGGCATCCAAGCTCACGGGAATGTCGCGCATATAATTGGCTTTGTCCATCGTAAACGAAACTTTGGTGGATGTGTGGGTATCTAAATCCAAGACGTCATTGCTAAAATCGCCTACACCAGTATGTTGGATGCTGTCGAGGACCACCTTCATGTTTGAGGCTTGATCGGTAAAACGAAAGCGGTAATTTTCAATTTCATAGGATTTAATTTTAAAAGACAGCGGTTTGTTTTCTTCGGCAGCTCCTTTTTCATCTGGTTTTTTTAACGCAATATCATAGTTGCCAATACCTTCTTTGTTGAGAATAACATTGATGAGTCCATTTTTTGTCGCAATGGCATCGACTTGCATGGGTTCGGTTTCATCATTGAACAATTCCATGACCGACAATTTCAATGCTAAGGATTCAAAAGCTACCAAGGTATCGCCCTCGAAAGGCGCTTTATTGATGATCGCCATTTTCTCGATACTTACCGTTGCTTTTGGGAAATTTCGAAAAAGACTTACTTCGGCATCGGCAAAAGAGACCTTAGCATTGACACTTTCGTTGAGTGCTTTTTCAATACGGGCTTTAATTTGATCTTTGAAAAAATACGGAATTGCAAAAGCCGCTATAAGGAGTACTCCCAACGTGATTCCGGTAATTTTGGCGATTTTCTTCAACATAATAAGTGGTTTTAAAGGGATTGGCAAAAATCTTGCCTAAAACGAGATAAAACAAAAATAATCTTTTCTAACGGAGTCTATCGTAAGGGAAATGCTAAAAAAAATAAAAAAAACCGCCTGAAGTTAGGCGGTTTATAGATTATTGAATTTCGAGTTCGTAGGGAACGCGTGCCATGACGCCTCGTTGACGAGCCAGCACTTGAATGCGTTGGAATACGGCATAATTTTCAGCCCCCATGGTTTCTTTTAACAACGATTCCCGACTTTGAATGAGTCCCATTTCTTCAAAAAAGGCAAAGACTTCGCGTTCGTATTCTGGAAATTCTTGGGTGCGGTATTTTTTAATTTTAGCCAATTTGGCGGCTTCTGCAAGGGCTTCTTCCATCCCGCCAATAGCATCGACCAAACCAATTTTAATCGCATCTGCTCCGCTCCATACGCGTCCTTGGCCAATAGCGTCTACTTGTGCAGGGGTTAATTTTCGTCCGTCGGCAACTCGTTTGACAAAGGTAGCATATACGCGTTCTACCCCTTCCTGGGTCACGGCTCGGAAACTTTCATCCATAGGGCGAAACGGACTATACCCGTGGGCTTGTGCGTTGGTTTGTACCTGGTCAACCGTAAGACCGATGCGTTGGCTTAATTCGGCAAAATTGGGAATCACCCCAAAAACGCCAATCGATCCTGTAATGGTCGTTTCTTCGGCAAAGATTTTATTCGCATTACAAGCAATGTAATACCCTCCTGAAGCAGCATAATTCCCCATCGAAACGACAACGGGTTTTATCTTTTTAGTAAGTTCAATTTCACGCCAAATCAAGTCCGAAGTCAAAGCATTCCCCCCGGGACTGTCTACGCGTAACACGATCGCTTTTACATCTTCATCGCGACGAGCGGCGCGAATAGCTCTGCGCATGGCACCATCACCAATGATATTGACGTCGCCTTCCCCTTCTGCAATTTCTCCTTGCGCATAAATCACAGCAATTTTATCGGAACTTTCCAAATCCATCGCCGCTGTTGCATTGGCTTCAGCATAATCAACAATCGAAACCGTATTGTATCCCGTATCTTTTTCAACATCCAGCGCTTTACGAATGACATCATGGTAATGGTCTTCGTAAGTAATGCCATCAATTAATCGGCTGGCTTTGGCCATTTCTGGAGTTCGGGCACCTAAATTATTTGCGATAGCATTCAATTGTTCAACCGAGAGTTTACGACTGGCACTAATGTCTTTCAGCATAGATGACCAAAGCGATTGAATCAATTGATTGGTTTGTTCACGGTTGGCCTCACTCATTTTTTCCTCCAAAAAGGGTTCCACAGCACTTTTGTATTTCCCATGGCGAATTACTTCCATCTTTACACCCGATTTTTCTTGCATGTTTTTAAAGAACATCACTTCAGCTGAAAGTCCTTTAAAATCCAATTCTCCCACCGGATTGATATATACTTTATCGGCAACAGAAGCCAAGTAATAGTCTTTTTGCGAATATACGTCGGCATAGGCGTATACGAATTTCCCTGATTTTTTAAAATCGGTAAGGGCATCCCGCAGTGCTTTGGTTTGTGCCATGCCCAGGGCTGAATTGGAATTAATAATCGAAATTCCTTTGATATCCGCATCGCCTTTTGCATACGATAACGCATGGATAATATCCATCAACCCATCATGGTTTTCGGTATATTGTCCGATATCGGTGAAGTTGATTTTCCCGGCATAATCGAGAGAAACTTTGGATAAATCCAGTTCGATGACTGAATTTGATTCCACCGCTACGGTTTCTTCATCCCCCCCAAACAGGGCTGCAATAATGATGAGACCGAAAAACGAAATCATAAAAAACAGAAACAGTCCCACTAAGGTGGCCAACACATTACTTAAAAATCGCATAACTTTTTTTTCTAATTAGTTGTCAAAGTATTGAAAATGTTACGTTTTGTTTTCTTTAATTTTTAAAGAAATAGTTATCAACACAGACGGCAAAAATAAGGTAAACTGACTAACTTTTACTTATTTTGCGCTCCATGAATGCTCAACACACCCTTGTCATCGCTTTAGGAACCAATATGGGGAACAAACCCGAAAATTTGGTGCAATGTGTGGCGCAAATCCATCAGGAGATTGCCACGGTTGTCGCTATTTCCTCTATGTATGAAAGTGATTCTTGGGGATTTGAAAGCGCCTCTTTTTTCAATTGTGTGCTTGTGGCGCATTCGTATAAATCGCCTCAAAAATTATTGAAAGCATTTCAACGGTTGGAGCAAACGATGGGACGAAAGGCAAAATCAACCTCGGGGTATCAAGACCGCATCATCGATATTGATATAATCAGTTACGATGAGGAGTGTTTCACTTCGGAAACCTTGACCTTGCCCCATCCGCATTTGACGGATCGTTTGTTTGTATTGCGCCCTTTGCAGGAAGTGCTCCCGTATTGGAAAGACCCACGCACGGGAATCTCGGTAACGGCTTTACTTAATGCATGCAAAGACAAAGGAGGATGCGAGCGGGTGGGTTCGATGCCTCAACCCCTAGCAAAAATTACCTTAGACAAGTTTAACTACATTGCCATCGAAGGGAATATCGGTGCTGGGAAAACCACGTTGGCTTCCAAAATTGCAGAGGATTTTAATGGGAAAACGGTCTATGAACGCTTTGCCGATAACCCGTTTTTACCTAAATTTTACAAAGACCAAAGTCGGTATGCTTTTCCGTTAGAAATGTCGTTTTTGGCCGATCGCTATCAACAAATTTCCGACGACCTTTCGCAATTTGATTTGTTCAAAGATTTTATCGTAGCCGATTACCACATTTTCAAGTCGCTTATTTTTGCCAAGGTAACTCTAGCCGATGACGAATATCGATTGTACAAAACCCTTTTTGACATCATTTACAAGGAAATGCCCAAGCCCGACTTGTACATTTATTTGTATCAAAATACGGCCCGTTTGTTGGCGAATATCCGTAAACGTGGGCGCAGTTATGAGCAAGAAATTCCCGCCGATTATTTGGAACGAATCAATGGTGGGTACTTGGATTTTATCAAAACACAACAAGGCCTTAATGTATTGGTCATCGATGTTTCTGAGCTGGATTTTGTAAAACATCAATCGGACTATGTTTTTATTCTCGATAAAATTCAAGAAAGTTTATCGCTTTAAACTAAAATGACCCAAATGAGGCGCAGCGGATTCATCAGCTTGAAAGCGAAACCAATAATCATCCGCAGGGGCCAGCTGCCCATTGAAAAGACCATCCCAAGTGGGCGTGTTGGCGTTTAAGACTTTTAATATTCTTCCAAAACGATCAAAAATAACAATAGAAGTTTGGGCATTCCATACAATGCCTTTCGGAGTCCACTGATCGTTGATACCATCACCATTAGGGGTGAAAAAGGAGCTAAAAAAAGTGGCATTAAAAGGATAGACTACCAATCCACAGCCGTGAATTTCACGAACCGTTGCTACATAATTTCCTCCGGTAGGTAACGTAAAAAATGGAGTCTCTTGAAAATTCAAACCGTCAATGCTGTATTCATAATCGCCGGGATTGACCGTGAATACGCTAACTTCTAGGCCATTAACCAAAACCGAAGCAATTTGAGGAACAAAGTAGGTGTTGACGGTAAAGGTTTTGCTGTCCGTGCACCCTTCAGGAGTCGTTACCGTAACCGTGTAGGTTCCTGCTTGTGAAACGGTAATCGCATTGGAAGTACTTCCATTAGACCACACATACGCTCCATTGGGAAATGACACACTAAGGGTACCTGTTTGATTTTCACACCATTCTAAGATTTCGTCATTCCCCAAGTCGGGACTCGGAAACAAGGGTATGGAAATAGGGATTCGTCCAGAGCGACAGCCGTTGTTGTCGGCCTCTACATAATATATGATTGCATTAGTTAGTGGTGGCGTTGAAAATGTTGCACCCGTAGCCAAAGCAATTGTCGTGGTAGGGTCGTCATACCAGCGAAGAATCCCAGCCGTAGTGGTGGCGCTCAAAAGTTGCGAATTTCCAGCACAGGCCGTAGTTGTGGGTCCAACCGTGACAATGGGAACATCTCGTATCAAAGCAATCAAAGGCGTTCGGGGGGTGTTGGGACAATCAACCAAAGCAGCAAAATACAACGTTGTTGACGCTAAAACTGGGGTGGTAAATGACGGTCCTGAAGCAATAGGTGTTCCCCCAACCGCACTCGTATACCAGGCAATCGGATTTCCAGAAGCATTGACCGAAAGGGTTACACTTCCTGAGCCACAAGATTCTCCTTCGGTGATACTAATGATTTGTACCATATATACCGAGGTGCTCGTTGATAATTGCAGTATTGGATCATTGGGCATCCCACCAAACTCAACAATATACCCTTGCGGTTTATAGGGTCCGCTCGCTTCTCCAGTATTGGATAAATCATTCCAAGAGCCCGGAATTCCAACCCCTGGTGCAGTGATGTGTGCATAATCCTCGTTTCCCATATTGTTGGGTTCCCCTGAATTCCAAAACGCATACGAGAGTAAAGTGCCCATTTCAGGTCCCGACATCCAGCGCCATTGTCCCTCGATTTGTTGGTCGCTTGCGCCAATCCAGCCTGTGCCTGAAGCTTGATTCCCTGCAAATGTTGCCTCGTCGGCTGAGGTGAGCGTAGCCAAATACCCTTGTAACCCAAAATAATTACTGGCCGCAGTCAACGCTAGTGCATCGCTCCATGTAATCCCCACATTGGGTACAAAAAGGTAATAATGCCCCGTAGCGGGTAGATAATTCGCATCGCCCACTGCAATGGCGAAGGTTCGTGTTCCTGTGGGCTCAGGGTGGTTACTTTGATACACAACCCCTAAAATGGCGGCTTGTAATTCGGCGTATGTAGGTTGACTCGTAATTCCGGTAAGGGTTAGTTTTCCCGCAGCAGCATCCCATGAGCTACTGATGTTCGGGTGAACTCCCGTGAGCATTAAAATATCTTGCCCTACAATATAACCTCCCGAAATTTGCACCGTCACTTGTTGGGTTCCCGTATCATCCGGGTCGATAAATGACATGGAGGTAGCAATAGGAAGGGCTGTACCGGGGCAATAGGCTTGATTACCTGTGGCTTGTAATATCGGAGCAACATTGGATGTTTGCGCCCCAAGGGTACAACTTAAAAACAAAAAAAGTACGAGTAGGCGACTCATACGATTATTGTTTCATTTTTTGAAAAATATCCCAAACCACGATCCCAGTACTTACGGCAATATTGAGTGAATGTTTGGTGCCCAATTGGGGAATTTCAATACAACCCTCGCATTGTTCAATGGCTTTTTGTGATACACCGTAAACTTCGTTTCCAAAGATTAACGCATAACGTTCGTTGGGTTGTGGATGAAAGGAATTTAGGAATGTAGCCCCTTCGACTTGCTCGATGGCATAAACTTTCCAGCCTTCGTGTTGGAGTTTTTCAATCGCGGTTCCCACTTCTTTTTGGTATTCCCACGCTACCGTTTCGGTGGCGCCCAAAGCTGTTTTTTGAATTTCTTTATGGGGTGGGGTAGCGGTAATACCACAGAGGTAAATTTTTTCAATCAAAAAAGCATCAGCGGTTCGAAAAACAGATCCAATATTATGAAGACTCCGTATGTCGTCAAGGATGAGAATTACGGGTGTTTTTGCTGCCGATTTAAAGTCGGCTACCGTTTTTCGCTCTAGTTCGTTATTGGCTAATTTTCGCATAGTACAAAAATAAAAAAAGCCCCAGAAAGGAGCTTTTGTCGTTTCATAAAGTATTATTAACTTTTTACAGGTGCCGTTCCTTCGGGTTGTGGGGCTTGAAGTACATTTCCTTTAATGGTTAGTACTTTAATTTCATTGCCCACCGCATTGGAGCGCACGGTAACATTTTTGGTAAATTGACCTACGCGGTCAGTGGCATAACGAACCCCAATTACGCCGCGTTGTCCGGGTTGAATCGGATCTTTGGGCGTTGTAGGCACTGTACAACCGCAAGAGCCCTGTGCACTTTCAATAATTAAAGGCTTGTTGCCCGTGTTGACAAAAACAAATTCACGATTACCATCGGCATTGTGAGGAATTGTTCCGTAATCAATCGTTTCATTTTCGAAGGTGATTTGCGGACCATCCACTTTTTGAGCAGGTTGTGCAGGTTGAGGTGTTGCTGGTTTTGTATTCGCGTTTGGCGTTTGGGCATGGGTCACTCCCATAATTGACAATACAGCTACTAAAAGTATTTTTTTCATCGTACAATGAATTTAAATTAGACTAACAAAGCTAACAAAATTTCGTTAACCTCCTGTTTTTTATTCAAATTGTTCGGCGATTCATGCGAACGATTTCTGAAGAAAATAGCTATTTTCGTAGTTCCTAATTTTTAAATGAAAACGAAGTGGCTACAAAAGAGAAAAGTTTAAAAGAAACCCCTTTGATGAAACAATACAACGAAATTAAGTTCAAGTATCCGGACGCCTGTTTGTTGTTTCGTGTAGGTGATTTTTATGAAACTTTTGGGGAGGATGCCATCCGTGCTTCCAAAATATTAGGCATTATTCTAACCAAGCGAGGCAATGGTTCGGCTTCCGAAACGGCGTTGGCAGGATTTCCACATCATTCGCTTAATACCTATTTGCCCAAGTTGGTTAAGGCCGGACTTCGGGTGGCGATTTGCGACCAATTGGAAGATCCGAAAATGACCAAAACCATCGTAAAGCGTGGGGTCACAGAGTTGGTTACGCCTGGAGTCGCTTTAAATGATGAAGTGTTGCAAGCGAAATCCAATAACTTTCTTGCAGCCATTCATTTTGGAAAAAAAATACACGGGATTGCTTTTTTGGATGTGTCTACCGGGGAGTTTCTCACCGCCCAAGGTAACGAAGAATATTTAGATAAACTGTTGCAAAACTTTGCTCCTGCCGAGATTTTAGTACCCAAATACCAGAAAAAACAATTTTCAGAAACCTTTGGAGAACACTACACCACTTTTTTTCTAGAGGATTGGATTTACAAAGCCGATTATGCGTTTGAAAAATTAACCACCCATTTTCAAACCAATTCTTTAAAAGGCTTTGGAATAGAAGATGTGTCGGAAGGAATTGTAGCTTCGGGGGCCATACTGTATTATTTATCAGAAACGCAACACCATAAATTACAACACATTACGCAAATCCAGCGCATAGCCGAGAGCTCCCATGTGTGGATGGATCGTTTTACCATTCGAAATTTAGAATTATACCACAGTTACAATCCCAATGCGGTCACCCTTTTGGACGTTATTGACAAAACGATTTCGCCTATGGGTTCGCGTTTGTTGAAACGTTGGTTGGCTTTACCACTCAAAGAAATCGCTAAAATTAGAGAACGACACCAAGTGGTCGCCTATTTACAAAGTCATCCCGAAGTGTTGCAACAAATGCAACGACAAATTCGCTTGATTTCCGATTTGGAGCGGTTAATTTCCAAAGTGGCGACGGGGCGAATCGGGCCAAAGGAGTTGGTAGCCTTGAAAGAATCGTTAGATGCGATACTTCCCATTAAAGATTGGGCACTCGCAAGTTCACAAGAAGCCGTTCGTGTTTTGGGCGATAGTCTGCAGGCTTGTGATGTGTTGCGCGATAAAATTGCCACCACCTTACAATCCGAACCTCCCGTTTCTATCGCCAAGGGGAATGCTATTCGCACAGGGGTTCATGAGGAGTTGGATGCCTTACGGAAGATCGCTTATTCGGGGAAGGAGTATTTGGAGGGTATTGAAAAACGCGAATCAGAACGAACCGGGATTAGCTCTTTAAAAATTGCTTTCAACAACGTTTTTGGCTATTACATTGAAGTTCGAAATACCCACAAAGATAAAGTTCCCCAAGATTGGATTCGCAAACAAACCTTGGTTAATGCCGAGCGGTATATTACGGAGGAGTTGAAAGAATACGAGACAAAGATATTGGGGGCCGAGGAGAAAATCCAACATATTGAATCCCGCTTGTTTGAGGAGTTAGTGAGTTGGGTGGGGAGTTATATCAAGCCCGTGCAGACCAATGCGCAATTGATTGCCCAATTGGACTGTTTGTTGTCGTTTGCGCAAATGGCCGTGGAGCATCATTATGTTTGTCCCGAATTGGACGAATCCTTTGAGTTGGAAATTGTCAACGGGCGTCATCCTGTCATTGAAAAGCAATTGCCAGCGGGGGTGCCTTATGTGGCCAATGATGTGTATCTCGATCGAACCCATCAACAATTAATGATGATTACGGGGCCCAATATGTCGGGAAAATCGGCCATACTGCGGCAAACAGCACTTTTAGTATTGTTGGCTCAAATGGGAAGTTTTGTTCCCGCGGAACGATTGCGCATGGGGGTTGTCGACAAGATTTTTACCCGTGTGGGCGCTAGTGACAACATCTCGATGGGCGAATCTACCTTTATGGTTGAGATGAATGAAACGGCTTCTATTTTGAATAATATTTCGGAGCAGAGTTTGGTTCTTTTGGATGAAATTGGTCGCGGGACAAGTACTTACGATGGGATTTCGATTGCTTGGGCGATTGCCGAGTATTTACATGAACATCCTTCACGTCCCAAGACTTTATTTGCAACGCATTATCATGAATTGAATGAAATGGGCGAATCTTTTGCACGGATCAAGAATTACAATGTTTCGGTAAAAGAGCTCAAAGATACTGTTTTGTTCATGCGTAAGTTGGTAGAAGGTGGGAGCGCCCATAGTTTTGGAATCCATGTGGCAAAAATGGCGGGAATGCCGCAAACAGTGGTGCAAAAAGCCCAAAAGATGTTGAAAAAATTAGAAAAGAATCATTCGTCAGAAGTGTTGTTGGATAAAAACCCGGATACCGATTTACAGCTCAGTTTTTTCAATTTGGATGATCCCTTATTGGAAGAGATACGCGAGGAAATTCAGCAGTTGGATATAAATACCTTGACACCCGTGGAGGCGTTAATGAAGCTCAACGAAATTAAACGAATGCTAGGACAGTAAGGATAGTTTGGTTATCAAGGGTTTACTGAAGGAGTCTAATTTTTTTCAATTTTTCCCTTGCAAAATACATTTAATGTGTTACATTTGCATCCGCAATCGCAATTAAAGCGGTTGGTTCTAAAGTTTACTTGCGAAAATAGCTCAGTTGGTAGAGCGCAACCTTGCCAAGGTTGAGGTCGCGGGTTCGAACCCCGTTTTTCGCTCAAAATACCAAGGCTCGAGTGGTGGAATTGGTAGACACGCTGGACTTAAAATCCAGTGGGCAGTAATGTCCGTGCGGGTTCAAGTCCCGCCTTGAGTACAAAAGCTCCTTACAATTGTAAGGAGCTTTTTTTTGTATATACGACAGGTTTATTTTAAAAACTATAGAAAACAAAAAAGTCCCGAACTCGGGACTTTTTTCTTAACTAGAACGTGGTTCTAATTATTTTTTCTCAGCTGGAGCAGCTGTTTCAGCTTTAGCAGTTGTGTCAGCAGCAGTTGTGTCAGCAGCAGTTGTATCAGCAGCAGCAGTTGTGTCAGCAGCAGTTGTGTCAACAGCAGTTGTGTCAGCAGCAGCAGCGTCAGCGTTTTCTGATTGTTTACAAGATACTACAGTCAAAGCAGCAATTACAGCTAAGCTTAAAAATACTTTTTTCATCTTACTTAATTATAAAAGGTTAATTATTAATTCGGAGCAAAGATATAAATTTTTTTAATCAGAAAAACAATTGTCTCCTTTTTTTTAAAAAATTCGCACTTTGGATTCCGCCATTTATTTATCAAACATCGTGCCAAAGTCTATTTTTTAGACTTTTTATTTTTTGTTTGCGGAGTGATGATTTTCAGCTCTTTAATGATGTTTTGAGCGTTTGCAAATTTATCAATCACAAATAAGATGTACCGTGCGTCCACCATAATGTTGCGACAAATCTCGGGGGAATAGTAAATATCACTCATCGTACCTTCCCAAACGCGATCAAAATTACAACCGATTAAATTCCCCTCAGCATCGAGCGCTGGACTCCCCGAATTTCCCCCTGTGGTATGATTGGTTGCAATGAAAGCCACAGGCATTTTCCCTTGTTTATTGGCATACGGTCCAAAATCCTTAGCATTGTATAATTGTATCAATTTCTCGGGAACGTCAAATTCGTAATCCCCAGGAATGTATTTTTCCATAACGCCATCCAATGTTGTAAACGGTTCGTAATAAACCCCATCACTAGGTTTGTAGCCTTTAACCTTTCCAAAGGTAACGCGTAAGGTGCTATTGGCATCAGGGAATATGCGCGCTGATTTCGGACTCAATTCGACAATAGCTTTCATGTATTTACGTTGTGTTGCGGCAATTTTTGCATTCCATTCTTCCCATTTGGGTGCCACTAATTTCAAATACGTTTCCGTAATCGATTTGACCAATTGGTAGCCCTTATCTTGACGCATATTGGCTAAAATGGTAGCTGTGTCGCCCTCCAATAATTTTCGAAATCCTTCAAGATTCGTTAGCGCTGAACTGGAATATATTTCATTGGTTAAGCTTGCTGCATCGACATTTTCCAACACACTAGGGAGAAAAGCCTTTGGTAAACGTTGGGCATACAACGCGATTAATTGTTCGAAAACAGCTTTATCCAGCGGGGCATGATAATCTTTGTAAAAGGCATCAATTCCTTTATACAATACATTTTTACGTTCGGTAAACGCTTGCTCTCCTTTGTTTTGATACAATTGCTCCAGTTGTACTAGTTTGTAGCCTGTCTGCAGCAATTCGGTATTGCGTAACACCACTTCGGTAAATAAGTCGCGTGCCAATGCATAATCGCGAATTTCAGTGTAGTAGGTTTTAAAATCACCTAATAAATTTCCATATTCTCCCTGTTTTTCAGCTTTGATGATTTTTTCAGTCAATTCTTTTTCAAACGCTTCTTTGGCGGCAAGGGCATTCGATTTTTTTAAGCCTTTCGTCTCTCCAATCCATTTTTTCCAGTAGTTGGCAATACTCGAATTCTTGGAGGCATATTGAATCTTAATCGCTTGATCTTTGCGCATGAAGCTGTTCTGAATTTTCAAAGCAGCGTCTCGCACATCGATTTTGGCCGGATTTAAGGTATTCATAATTTGTTCAACGGCATACGAAGGTAAGTATTCTTGCGTACGTCCGGGGTAGCCCATCACCATGGTAAAATCATTTTCACGAATCCCTTTTATGGAGATAGGGAAAAAATGTTTTGGGGTGTAGGGAATGTTCTCTGCGGCATAAGCAGCTGGACGATTGTTTTTGTCGGCATAAATTCGGAACAAAGAGAAATCCCCCGTATGCCGTGGCCAAACCCAGTTGTCGGTGTCCGAACCAAATTTCCCAATAGCGCTAGGCGGGGCTCCAACCAGACGAATATCTTTAAACGTTTCGGTTACAAAACGAATGTACTGATTGCCATCATAGAAGGGTTTAATCAAGTTTTCTTGCCAACTCTCTTTGGGTAAGTTTTTGGTTAATTCGGAAAGATTTTGTTGAATTTTTTTCTGTTTTTCCTTTTCATTGGTAATGTTTTCCGTACCCGCGAGTACATTCGAAGTCACATCCTCTATACGCACTACAAACGTAACGACCATGTCGGGGTTGGGTAATTCCTCCTTTAAGCTGTAGGCCCAAAATCCATCGCGTAGGTAATCGTGTGCTACCGAGGAGTGATTTTGAATTGCATCAAAACCACAGTGATGGTTGGTTAAAATGAGTCCTTGATTGGAAATTACTTCAGCCGTACAGCCGCCGTCAAATTGCGGAACGGCATCTTTTAGACTCGATTGGTTGAGGGAGTAAATTTGTTCAGCGGTCAATTTGAGCCCCAAATTTTTCATTTCCGTTTCCCGGTCGCCTTTGAGTAGATACGGCAACCACATTCCGCCTTGCTGGGCAAGGACTTGAAAACTTAAAAAAAGTACAAAAAATAGAAATTTACATTTTTTCATGCGTCAACGTAGGTTTGTAATTAGTAGTAATGTAGGAAACAATATGTTCGGTTGCTCCTGTATTTTTTTGGATAAAGGTAGCGCAAAGCTTGCCTTTTTCTTCGCGTTCTATGGTATTTGCAACCCAAGTATCGAGTATCGTTTTTAATTCCGATTCATTCGAAATACTTACGCAACCCCCCAAATGAACCAGTGCAGTGGCTTCCGCAAAATGATCGTAATGCGGTCCTACCACAATCGGAATACCAAATGTTGCAGGTTCCAAAACATTATGAACGCCCGGATAACCAAATCCTCCGCCCACATAGGCGATATCGGCATAGGCGTAAATTTTTGTAAGGAGTCCCACCGTATCCACAATCAAAATGGAATAATCCTGCAGGGATACTGTATCTCGTTGTGAATACCGAACCGAAGGACGCTTCAATTGTGTTTCAAAAGCATTCAGTTGCTCAATTTTAATATTGTGCGGAGCGAGGACAAACTTGAGGTTCTCAGGTGCTTCATTCATATAGTGCGCCAACAGTTCTTCATCTTTAGGCCATGAACTCCCAATAACAATAACAGTGGCGTCATGAGTAAATTCTTCCATAAAATCAAGCGCATTGTCGCGTTGTAAAACGGTATTCACGCGATCAAAACGCGTATCGCCTGAAACCGAAACCGCCTTTATTCCAATGGATTGTAGCAGGGTTTTGGAAACGTCATTTTGAACAAAAAAATGACTAAACGTTCGCAAAGCCTTGCGGTAAAATCCGCCATACACTTTGAAGAACACTTGATTGGGTCTAAACACGCCTGAGATTAAATAGGTGGGAACGGCTTGTTGTCGCAATTGGTTCAAGTAATTGGGCCAAAATTCATATTTGATAAAAAAGGCCATTTCAGGTTGAACCGTTTGTAAAAAACGACGGGCATTTTCGGGAGTGTCCAAAGGGAGGTATACCGTGATGTCAGCGATACTATTGTTTTTCCGTACTTCATATCCTGAAGGCGAAAAAAAGGTAAGCACAAACGTATACTCAGGGTATTTCGCTTTCAACACTTCCATCACAGGAAGTCCTTGCTCATATTCCCCCAAAGACGCTGCATGAAACCAAAGAGTTTTTTGGCGGCCTTGTAATCCTTTTTCCAAAGTTTGCCACACCGATTTTCTACCCTCAACAAAGCGTTGTAATTTGGCATTAAAACGGGCCAAAAACGGCAGAATTAAAGCCGCGAAGCGAATGAGTAAGGAGTAAGCAAACCGCATTATTGAAATTTTCTGGGCTAAAATACAAATAAAATGCTGAAGATAGGTAGCGTTTTTCACGCCTTAAACGATGCGAAAAGTAGTCGGATTTTTACGAAAATTTAAAACGAAAAAGAAAAGGGTGGTCGTATAGGGCAAGGAGATTTTATGTACTTTTGTTTCGTTTTTAGACCACCTATGAAAAAATTACAAATGGTTGACTTAAAAAGTCAATACGATAAAATAAAGGAGGAAGTTAATGCTTCCATCCAAGAGGTTTTAGATACCACTACCTATATCAACGGTCCCCTAGTACATCAATTTCAATCCAATTTGGAGGCCTATTT
Organism: Flavobacterium sp.; assembly: GCF_040379285.1. Lineage (GTDB taxonomy): Bacteria > Bacteroidota > Bacteroidia > Flavobacteriales > Flavobacteriaceae > Flavobacterium. The sequence continues at coordinate 47,725 of NZ_JBEILJ010000006.1, forward strand.
GGGGGTAAAGCACGTAATTCCTTGTGCCAATGGAACCGATGCATTGCAAATTGCGATGATGGGATTGGGTTTGCAGCCTGGCGATGAGGTTATAACGGCCGATTTCACCTTTGCAGCCACCGTTGAAGTAATTGCGTTGCTGCAATTGACACCGATTTTAGTCGATGTGGATCTCAACAACATGAATATTTCTTTGGAAGGAATTCGTAAAGCGATAACACCCAAAACCAAAGCGATAGTTCCGGTACACTTGTTTGGTCGTGCGGCCAATATGGATGCGATTATGGCTCTTGCGAAAGAGTTTAATTTGTATGTCATTGAAGATAACGCCCAAGCTATTGGTGCCGATTACACGTCTGCGGAGGGTATCAAACGAAAAGTTGGAACCATCGGACATGTAGGGGCTACCTCATTTTTCCCCTCCAAAAATTTAGGATGTTACGGCGATGGTGGGGCGATTTTTACCAACGATGATGCCTTGGCGCATACCCTAAGAGGTATCGTCAATCACGGAATGTACGTACGGTATCATCACGATGTGGTCGGTGTCAACTCGCGACTGGATAGTATTCAAGCGGCCGTATTGAAAGCAAAGCTACCCCATTTGGATACCTACAATAAAGCCCGTCAAGCTGCCGCAAGAAAATACAGTGAGGCGCTAGTTACAAATCCGAATATTTGGGTTCCAACGATTTGTGACCACTGTGATTGTCATGTGTTTCATCAATATGTAATTCGCATTTTAAATGGGAAACGCGATGCCTTACTTGCGCATTTGCAAGAAAAAGGAATTCCCTGTGCGATTTACTATCCGATTCCTTTGCACCGGCAAAAGGCGTATTTGGATGCGCGTTACCACGAGGAAGATTTTCCGGTAACCAATCAGTTGGTGGATGAAGTTATTGCGCTGCCAATGCATACCGAACTCGATGACGAACAGATTCGTTTTATTACCGAAACGATATTGGAATTTATTTAAATCATAGAAAGTACATGAAAATTGTTGTCACTGGTGGCTTAGGATTTATTGGGTCACACACCGTTGTAGAATTGCAAAATCAAGGGTTTGAAGTTATTGCCTTGGATAATTTATCCAATTCTTCGGTTGAGGTTTTGGAGGGAATTGAACGAATTACAGGGAAAAAACCCGTATTCGAACAGATTGATTTGCGCGAGAAAGCAGCGGTGCAAGATTTTTTCCAACGGCATAAGGATGTGTTGGGAGTGATTCATTTTGCGGCCAGTAAAGCGGTGGGCGAAAGTGTAGAAAATCCGTTGTTGTATTATGAAAATAACATTAATGCTTTGGTTTATGTGTTGCAATCGTTAGCAGCGCTTCCCCAAGCCAATTTTATTTTCAGTTCATCATGTACTGTCTATGGTCAGGCCAAACAAATGCCAATAACGGAGGATGCTTCTGTGCAACCCGCCATTTCTCCCTATGGCAATACCAAGCAAATCGGAGAGGAAATTATCACCGATACAGCAAAAGTTACCGGGATCAATGCTATTTTGTTGCGCTATTTTAACCCCATCGGATCGCATCCCACGGCTGAGATTGGAGAATTACCCTTGGGGGTTCCTCAAAATCTTGTGCCTTTTATTACGCAAACGGCTATAGGACTTCGCGAAAAACTTTCGGTCTTTGGCGATGATTATCCTACTCCCGACGGAACTGCCATTCGGGATTATATCCATGTAGTCGATTTGGCGAAAGCCCATGTGGTTGCGTTACAACGGTTACTTCACCAAAAAAATGTCGAAAAAGTGGAAACCTTTAATTTGGGAACGGGTACCGGAAGCTCGGTTTTGGAGGTGATTAAAACCTTTGAAAAAGTCAGCGGAAAACCCTTAAACTATCAAATTGTAGGGCGCAGAGAAGGCGATATTACGGAAGCGTATGCCAATACCGACAAAGCCAATACGGTATTAGGATGGAAAGCACAATCTACATTGGAAGAGGCATTAGCTAGCGCTTGGAAGTGGGAGCAGAAAATTAGATCATAAACTGTATACAATCAAAAAGGGCCTAAGCCCTCTTTTTTTCACAACTAATTAGCCTGTAAATTATTTTTTTACAGCTTCTTTCGCGGCAGTGGTTGCTTTATCAGCCCCCTCTTTCACAGTTTCTTTGGCTTCTTCACCAGCAGCTTTCAAGGCATCACCGGTTTCTTCAATCGTAGCATCGATTTTTGTAGTTGCCGTATCGGCCTCTTTTTCCAAAGTATCTGCAATCTTTTCAGTTTCAGACACTACTTTTTCATCGGCTTTTTTCTCGCAAGAAACCACCATCAATGCTCCGATTACAGCGAAGCTCAGCATTACTTTTTTCATTTTTTTAAGGGATTAAGAATTAATAAATAAAAAGAACTAATTCCCCATATTACAAATCGAATGCCAAAAAAATACGATGCCTCGCTAGAATCGAAAAAAAATTAATTTTTAACACTTCAGACCATAAAAAAACCCCTGTATAGGGGGTTTAAAAAGAGTTTAATGTGTTTAAAAAATTTACTTTTTGGCACCTTCTTTAATCGCTTTGGCTTTTTCTTCTACTTTCGTAGCGCCTTTTACCAGTAGGGTGTCGACTTTAGATTTGATTTTCTTTGTAGTCGAGTCCAACGCTTTTTCTGTTTTGGTGGTGACCGAATCCACTTTTTCTTTTACTTCTTGCGATACGGCTTCCTTGGCGGCATCCAATTTCTCTTGTGTCGTTTCTTTACACCCCACCAATAGTAGTAGCGTGGCAACACTGAATACAATCTTTTTCATTATTATGCTGAAATTGTGGTTACTTCTTTATTGATTTTATTGATCAAACCTACCAATACTTTTCCAGGGCCTACTTCTGTAAACGAAGTGGCGCCGTCGGCAATCATTTGTTGCACCGATTGCGTCCATTTTACAGGGGCGGTCAATTGGGTAATTAAATTTTGTTTGATGGTAGCTGGATCGCTCACCGCACTCGCCGGTACATTTTGATACACCGGACAGATGGGGTCATTAAAATGCGTAGCTTCAATCGCGGCAGCCAATTCTTCGCGAGCAGGCTCCATCATAGGGGAGTGAAAGGCACCACCTACAGGCAATAATAAGGCGCGTTTTGCCCCGGCTTCTTTCATTTTTTCACAGGCTTCTTCCACCGCTTTAAATTCGCCCGAAATCACCAATTGCCCAGGACAGTTGTAATTCGCAGCAACCACAACCCCCTCAATAGAGGCACAAATGTCTTCGACCACTTTATCGTCCAAGTTCAATACGGCCGCCATTGTAGAAGGGGTAATTTCACAAGCTTTTTGCATGGCAAGGGCACGTTGTGAAACCAATTTTAACCCGTCTTCAAACGACAAAGCGCCGCTAGCCACTAAGGCTGAAAATTCCCCTAAGGAATGACCGGCTACCATCTCGGGTTGGAAATCCGCCAAGGTTTTGGCCAAAATCACCGAATGCAAAAATACTGCGGGCTGGGTTACTTTGGTTTCTTTCAATTGTTCTGAGGTTCCTTCAAACATGATGTCGGTTATACGGAAACCCAAAATTTCATTGGCTTTTTCAAACAACTCCCGCGCTACGGCAGAATGTTCATATAAGTCTTTACCCATTCCGGTAAATTGAGCCCCTTGGCCAGGGAAAACGTATGCTTTCATAGTATGTATCGGGTATTAATTAATGTCTTGGCAACAAAAATACAAAAAAATACGGGCCCTGATTAGAATTCGATGCCGCGAACAATCGCCTCCAATTGGGCTTTGTATTCGGGTTGGATGATTCCGTTGTTTACATCAAAATTTTCATAAAAACTGGGTAAGGAAAAAGTGCCTTTTACCTGTGCGCCTTGAAAAGGGAAACGGTTTTTTGCAATTTCCAACACACTGGCACCGCCCCGCGCTCCAGGAGAGGTGGCCATGAGTAGCATTGGTTTGTTTTGGAAATTTTTACTTTGAATGCGGGAAGTCCAATCCAAAAGGTTTTTAAATGCCGCCGAATACGCCCCGTTGTGTTCGGCTAACGAAACGACAAGCACGTCGGCGGAGCCAATTTTTGCATAAAAATCATGCGCCGCCTGAGAGATTCCCTCTTTTTCCAAATCGACCGAAAATAGCGGAAGTGGGTAATCGTTTAAGTCCAATACTTCGACTTCGGCATTGGAAAATAAATGGGCAGCATAGGTCGCCAATTGTTTGTTGATCGAAGATTGGCTGGTTGAACCGCCAAAAGCAATAATTTTTTTCATGGTTAGGTGTGGAGCCAAGCTCCAAAAAGTTTTCGTAAAATAGGCAAAAGAACATAGACCATGAGCGGCACCAAAATAGCTGTCATAATCAAAGTGCGAATCGGCGAGGCCAAGTCCTTGATGGAGTCACCCAACAGATAGGAAGCCAACGTAATCGCAGGATAGATGGCAATCCAAACCATGAGTGCAAATTTCCATTTTTTGGGTGGTTTCATTTGTTGTAATAATAGGTGAGTGCCCCAGAAGGACATTTTTCGGCAATGCGCAACAAGCGTTTTTGAATGGCTTCGTCAATTACTTCGGAGAAGATCAGGCTTCGTGAAACGAACGTGACTCATTCCGGATTTTGTTTGAGATGTACAATCGGTTCCATACCACTTATTTATTGAAACATGGGAACTTCCATTAATAACAATTCAGTGTCTTCTGTCATTTGAAAATCAACCGTAGCCAAGCTGTTGTCATCTGTCCAAATGCCCATACCGTCGCGAAGTTCGAGCGCTTGACCATCCACGGTTAATGCTCCTTTAATCACAAAAACATACAACCCGTTGCCTTCTTTTTTTAAGGTGTATTGGGCTGTTTCACCCGCTTTGAAATTCCCCATGTGGAACCAAACATCTTGGTGAATCCAAACGCCTTCATCGTCGGCATTGGGGGATAAAATTTGTTGGAACTTCCCTTCGCGATCGGACACATTTAAAGTAATTTGTTGGTAACGGGGTTCGACATTACGGTATTTTGGGAAGACCCAAATTTGCAACAAATTCGTGCGACGGTCATGATTGGGGTTGAACTCACTATGCTGAATTCCGGTTCCTGCACTCATCACCTGTACATCGCCAAACTTGATGGTTTCGGCATTGTTCATGCTGTCTTTGTGGGCCAAATCGCCTTCCAGCGGAATCGTAATGATTTCCATATTGTCGTGCGGATGCGTTCCAAAGCCCATACCACCGGCTACAATATCATCGTTTAACACACGCAATACGCCAAACTGAACGCGATTGGGATCGTAATAGCCCGCAAAGCTAAAAGTATGACGAGCTTCTAACCAACCGTGATTCGCATAACCACGGGTGTTTGATGTATGGATAACTGTATTTTTCATATTGTTTAAATTTAATGATTCTTACGATACAAAGGTAGGTTGAGTCCAAGATTGGATTACTTAATCTAGGTTAAGAAAAGTTTTTGGGGTTTTATTTGAGTAACGATTTCTAGTAAATTCTATTAAAATAAGTGTGTTTTCTAAGAATTTCTTGGTACACGTTGTTTAATTACCAAAAATTGGTAACTTTACAAGAAAAGAAGGAATTATGGGAAGAAACACATCCATATCTTTAGGTGAACATTTTGAAAGTTTCATCGAATCAACGGTTTCCAAAGGTCGTTTCAGTAACGCAAGTGAAGTAGTTCGTGCTGGTCTTCGACTATTAGAAGAAGAAGAAAACCGCATAGCCCTTTTACGTAATGCAATTCATGAAGGAATGGAAAGCGGAAGAGCCGTTGACTTTGATCCCAAAAAACATCTTGAAAATTTAAAATCAAGCAAAAAGTAGTGGCCACGTTTTATTTGACCCATAAAGCCGTTGAAGATTTAGGTGATATTTGGAACTATACCGTTGAATCGTGGTCTGAAAAACAAGCAGAAATTTATTACACTTTACTTATGGATTCGTGCCAAGAATTAGCCAATCAACCGAGCTTAGGAAAATCGTATGCTATAGTTGAAAAAAATATACTTGGATACAAATCAGGACAACATCTTATTTTTTACAGTATCGTGTCAAAACATGAAATTGAAGTAGTTAGAATTTTACATGGGATGATGGATTTAAAAAACCACCTGTAATACGCATTACTCTTTGTTAACTGTCTACGGAATTCGGTACACTGTAAACTGCCCGCTAGCGCGGATTTACAAACCGTGCCATTACATTAGAATTGGCTTTTACATTACTCTTCAAAAATAGGTAAAACCGCATCTATTTAAATGTAGTTTTTGCTTTCTACTGGGTGGGCACGGATTGAAAATCCGCGCCATCAGGGTTTATTTTCGAACCATCTTTCCCTTCATCTTACTAAAAAACTCGGGGGTAACCCCAATGTACGAAGCAATCTGCTTTTGGGGAACACGCTGAATCAAGGAAGGGTAGCGTTTGCAAAATTTTTCAAAACGCTCTTCGGCACTGCGGCTCATGTTGTCTCGTAAACGCTCTTGATGGGCGACCAACGAATTTTCAGCCAATATGCGAAAATACCGTTCCAATTGGGGCAGTTTTTGATAAAGGAGTTCTTGCTGCGTTTTGGGCAATACAATGACCTCGGTGTCTTCCAGCGTTTCGATAAACAAATCGCCTGGCTTGCCCGAGAACAAACTGTACATGTCGCTAATCCACCAACCCTCGCAAGCAAAATGGAGAATGTGCTCCACAATATTGTCGTTGATGTAAAAACTCCGCACCAAACCCGACGTGATGAAATAGGTTTCTGTACACACCGTCCCCGCATGCTGCAGCACTGATTTGGCTTTGTACCGTCGGGTTTCGGTATGGGCCAAAAACAATGCCGCCTCTTCGGGAGAGAGGCGAACATGTTTTTGGATATGTTCGGTAAGTAAGTACACCTTTATTTTTTCAACGGAAGTAATTTAAAATAGGTCACCACAAACCTGTTGCCTTTGATTTCACCAATGACTTCCGCTTGACGGATGGCCGAACAGAATCCGTCCTCCGCATGGGCATCACCATGATCGTCTAGTTTGGTTCCCTCTACAAAATAGGATTTGCCATCAATGCGCACCGCCAAATCACAGCCTTTTTTGTCTTTCATTCCAAATTGGCATTGCCCACAGGAGACTTCAACCCACTGTGTTTTGGGTTGGTCTTTGGGTTCTTGCGCTTGTGCAGTGAAGGATACAACAAACAAGCAAAAAGTAAATAGGATAGTTTTCATAGCTTACGGATTTACAGTAATTTTTTGCGCCGTTTCTTGCGCGCGTTCAACAAGTTGCTCAATCGGTGTTGCTAAAACATCGTGGGTCAACACTACGCCCATTCTGCGGTAGGGTCGCGAAGTGGGTTTTCCAAAAATACGAAAATCAGTTTTAGGCAAACCCGCCACGGTTGCAATACCAGAGTAGGTAGGGTTTTCAGAGTTGGCTGTCGCTAAAACTACCGCACTTGCTCCTGCTTTTTCTTGGGTGATTTCAAAAATAGGCAAACCCAACACCGCCCGTAAATGTAATTCAAATTCGTTGAAATTTTGTGTGCCCGCCAACGTCACCATACCCGTATCATGCGGGCGTGGGGAGAGTTCAGAGAAATAGACACCTTCGTCGGTCAAGAAGAATTCGACGCCAAACAATCCTGCCCCACCCAAGGCTTCGGTAACTTTACGCGCCATATCTTGGGCTTCGGCCAAGTCGCGGTCGGAAACGCGGGCAGGTTGCCAACTCTCTTGATAGTCGCCGCGTTCTTGACGGTGACCAATAGGCGCACAGAATAATGTGGGATTGTTATGTTGTGTAACGGTGAGTAAAGTAATCTCCGAATGGAAGTTCACAAAGGCTTCCACAATCACTTCGACCACATCGCCACGCGATCCTTCTACGGCGTAGGCCCAGGCTTTGGCAATATCCTCGGAAGATTTTATGGTAGATTGGCCTTTGCCCGACGAACTCATTAAAGGCTTCACCACACACGGAATACCTACTTCGGCAACGACTTGTTCCAATTCGGCAGCGGAGGTCGCATAGCGGTAGTGGGCCGTGCGTAGTCCTAGGTCTTTAGCCGCCAAGTCGCGAATGGCTTTGCGGTTCATGGTAAAGTTGGCCGCTTTGGCAGAAGGAACTACCGTTATGCCTTGCGCTTCATAGTCGTAAAACCGCTCGGTGCGAATGGCTTCGATTTCGGGAACGATTAAATCAGGCTGGTGTTTGGCAACGATTGCGTCAAGGGCGGCACCGTCGAGCATGTTGATGACTTCAAAACCGTGGGCGACTTGCATCGCGGGTGCATTTTCGTAGCTATCGACCGCTATCACGGTTTGTCCGATACGTTGGGCGGCGATGACAAATTCTTTTCCGAGTTCACCGGAACCTAAAAGTAAAATCTTTTTTTTCATGCAGTATATTTTGTTACGGTAGGCGAAACATTCATTTCAAGTTGCGTTAGGGGGTGCACTGGAAAGCCCGGATGCTGGAGTTTACGGAGGCAACGGACTTGCAAGGGAACACCCGACCTGAAAGGGGACGCCCAAAAAATAAAATAAAAAAAGCCCCAAGTTTCCTTGAGGCTATGGGTTTATGCTAGGGCTTCTTTGATGCGGCGTAAGGCTTCGGTAAGGACCTCTTCGCTGGTGGCGTAGGAGAAACGGATGCAGTTGGGGTTTCCGAAAGCGTCGCCGGTTACTGTGGCTACATTGGCTTCGGAAAGCAAATACATCGAGAAATCATCGGCGTTTTGAATCAATTTTCCGCGCAAGGTTTTTCCAAAAAAGGACGACACATCGGGGAAAACATAAAAGGCGCCTTCGGGAATGTTGATTTTCATTCCGGGAATATCTTGGATCAAGCCGACCACTAAGTCGCGACGGCGTTGGAAAGCGGCCACCATGTCGTTTAACACACTCGGATCGGCCTCGACGGCGGTAATTGTAGCGCGTTGGGCTATCGAGTTGGCACCACTGGTTACTTGCCCTTGCATTTTGGTACAGGCTTTGGCAATGATTTCGGGGGCACCGATATAGCCAATACGCCAGCCGGTCATGGCAAAAGCTTTGGCCACACCATTGACGGTTATCGTGCGGTCAAACATCCCCGGAATCGAAGCAATGCTGCAGAAGGTTCCCGAGAAGTTGATATGTTCGTAGATTTCGTCCGAAACGACGTAAAGATTGTCGTGTTGTAGAATGATTTCCGACAGCGCGGTCAATTCTTCGCGGCTATACACCGAACCGCTGGGGTTACAGGGCGAACTGTACCAAATCATTTTGGTTTTGGGTGTGATGGCGTGTGCCAATTGCTCGGGTGTAATTTTGAAATCGCTTTCCACGCTCGTAGGAACTTCCACCGGGATGCCGCCTGCGATTTTGATAATTTCGGCGTAGGAAACCCAATACGGTGCAGGAAGAATCACTTCGTCACCCGGATTGATCATCACTTGGGCAATGTTGTACAACGACTGCTTGGCGCCTGTAGAAACCACAATTTGCGCCGGAGTATAGGTCAGATTATTGTCGCGCTTGAACTTACGGCAAATGGCTTCTTTTAGTTCGAGGTACCCATCGACAGGCGAGTAGGTACTGTAATTTTCATCAATGGCTTTTTTGGCAGCCGCTTTGATAAAATCGGGCGTATTAAAATCGGGTTCGCCCAAACTTAAACTGATGATGTCTTTTCCTTGCGCTTTCAATTCGCGTGCCAAGGCGGCCATCGCTAGGGTTTGGGATGTAGTCAGACTGTTGATACGGTCGGATAACGGATTCATAGGGGTGTTGTGTTTTGAGATTTCGGGCAAAGATAGTCCTAAAATTTAAGCCAATTGGGGTTTTTTGCCCAATTCCCTCAAGTGGGTAAAATGCGAAATCACGGCCTCCCGCATGGTTTTGAACTCATAATAGGGAAGATTACATTCTTTGGCCGTTTGTTTTACGATTTCTGCAATTTTGCCGTAATGAATGTGACTAATATTAGGAAAAATGTGGTGCTCAATTTGGTGATTTAAACCGCCTGTATAATAATTCACCAACCAGTTTTTTGGGGCGAAATTAGCCGTAGTATACAATTGGTGAATGGCCCAAGTATTTTCGATTTCTCCATTTTCATTGGGTACGGGGTTGTGGGTTTCATGCACCACGTGGGCCAATTGGAATACGATACTTAAAATAAGACCTGCGGTATAATGCATTACTGCGAACCCTAAGATTACTTTCCACCAGGTAATTCCCATCACCATGGGGGTTACTAACCAGATAGAGAAATAAATCACTTTGGTAATGATTAGGGTAGTCCATTGGAAGGTAGGACTTTTGAAATCGCCATACGAAAGTTTACGGGCTAAGTAGCGTTTCATTTGCAAAAAGTCGGTAGTAATGGCCCAGTTGAACGTGAGCAATCCATATAAAAAGATGGAATACACATGTTGAAACTTGTGGTGTTTATACCATTTGGCTTCGCGTGTAAAGCGCAAAATACGTCCCGCTTCTAGGTCCTCATCATGGCCCAAAATATTGGTATACGTATGGTGTAAAACATTGTGTTGCACTTGCCAATTGTACACATTCCCTGCCAAAATATAAATACTGCCGCCCATAATTTTGTTCACCCAAGATTTGGCCGAATACGAGCCGTGATTCCCGTCGTGCATGACGTTCATACCCACACCAGCCATCCCGATACCGGTGATGATGTTGAGCAAAAGATACATCCAAAAAGGCATATCCATGGCCAATACAAAAAAGTAAGGCACGAGAAAAATTGAAAACATTACAATCGTTTTCAGGTGCAATTTCCAGTTTCCAGTGCGGCTGAGGTTGTTGTCTTTGAAGTAATCGTTTACGCGCTTGTTGAGCGTTCTGAAGAATTTTAATTGATCATTTTTGGAGAAGATAGGACTTCCTGCTTCCATGTATTCTAAATTTTAAATATTGCCTCAAATTTAAGTAATATAATTTTTTCAAACCTGACATTGCTCATATTTTATTAACGATTTAACGTAACTTTGTCCAAAATTCAATGCATGGAAGAAATTTGGAAGCAATTTCCTAACCTTACTGAAAATCAACGCAATCAATTGGCACAATTGCAGGCCCTTTACACCGAATGGAATGCTAAAATCAACGTGATTTCACGAAAGGACATTGACGAGTTGTACACCCGACATGTCTTGCATTCGCTGGGGATTGCCAAGGTCATGGAATTTCAACAGGGCGCTTCGGTGATGGATGTAGGAACAGGAGGTGGATTTCCAGGTATTCCGTTGGCCATACTTTTTCCCGATACGCAATTTTACTTGATTGATGTCATTGGTAAAAAGATAAAAGTGGTGCAAGAAGTAGCTGCCGCTTTGGGGTTGACCAATGTGAAAGCAGCCCAAATGCGCGCGGAGAATGTGCAAGAAGAATTTGATTTCATTGTGAGCCGTGCCGTTACCAACATGCCCGATTTTGTAAAATGGGTGCGCGGCAAAGTAAAAAAGCAATCCAAACACCCGCTCGACAATGGAATCCTTTATTTAAAAGGCGGTGATTTAACTGAGGAATTGGCAGTATTTCAGCGCACCGTACTGTATGATTTAGCAGACTATTTTGAAGACCCGTTTTTTGAAACCAAAAAAGTAGTATACCTTCCGTTGAAGTATAAAACCTAAAAAAAAGTCCCTCTTAAAAAGGGACTTTTTGGTTATGATTTAATCAGCTTAAAGGTTTTTTTCTCCGATTCATTCGACAACGTCAAAAGATAGGCGCCAGCAGTAAGATCCATCGGAATGCCTATCATACCCGAAAAGGTGTCCAACGTAGCTTTCCAAATGGTTTTTCCTGTCATATCGGTAAGCTGCAAGGTCGAGGCTATGACTTCTGTTGGAGCATAGAGTTCCAATACACTCCCTATCGGATTTTTTACCTGAAGTTGCGCTATCGCAACGGAGTTCAATCCCAACTGTCCTTGTACAATTTCGTTGTAAGCAAAAAGTTGGTTGGTCGGCGTTAAGGTGACGTGATTTTCATTCACATTGGGTACATGGTAATTGACAAAAGGGGTGACCGTGTTGGTTGTAATCGAACTATACCAATTGGGATTGGAAACGGCCAAGGCGCTTAATGTGGGAATAAAATCAAAAAATTGAATCTCCAAATTATCCATAAACTCCGTAATCAAGGTGTTGCCCGGAGCTCCTGTAGCCAATCCCGACATGTCAAAACGGCCCCCAGGCGCCGAATCCAATCCAGCCGTGGTAGCAGGATAACGGCAGTTGGCTAAGCTTTCCAATAAGGTGACCCAACCAAAAAGGATAAAGGTCTGTCCACGGAAACGGCTCACTTGGTTGGTTTGACCTGCAGCCGGCGTAAAGCGTAAGTTGATAATGGCCCGTTGGGAGCTACTTTGGTTAAACGTATGGTCCATGACGACCATATCGGGTGTGCCTGTCATCGTTCCATTGCCCGCCCCGTTGGCGATGGCAACATTGCGCACCGTAGTGGGGAATCCCATCGTGTTGAGTTCGTTTTGAAAGGCATCCCGAAAGTTGGGTGCCCCCGTTGGCAATAAAGCATTGGTAGTCGTCATGAACTCAAAAGCACTTCCTGCTTGCAAGTGACCCTCCAAATGGTCAATCAACATCTGACGCGCAGCGGGACTCTTCAACATCCCGTTGACAATAGCCTGCATGGAGGTGTCGCCCAAAGGACCAAACGCCATATAGTTGAACAAATGTTGAAAGCCAATCGGAACATTGGCGCCTAGATGGGGCGAGTCAAACGAAATGTACAAACGGGTGTCGTGACTTAAGCTATTCATTTCCATATACCGCAGCGCATAACGTGAAATCAGTCCTCCCATGCTGGGTCCGATCACTACATTTTGCTCGTTTCCAACTTTCTGCGCATTGATTTGCTGCAAGAGTTCGACCAACACAAAGGCATTGCGCTGGATAAAGTCCACACCGCCATCGACCGTTGTCGTGCTATTCGGACGGACATAATTGGGGAAGTTGAGCACTATGACATCAAACCCTAAGGCGCGTAAATCATCGGCCATATTTTGTCCCACACCATACGTTAATTGATTGTAAATAGCGGTTGTATTTCGGGTGTCGCCGGGGTCAAAACCATCGACAAGAATAATGGGTTTGTCCAAAATACCATTGGTGGTGTCCAAAAAAAGTTCGTATTCCCCACGACTGGCAAAAGGAGCAGTTTCTCCAAATCCTTGATAGGTAAGCGTCGAATTTATCGTATTGACCACGTTGGGAACAACAGTAAAACCATTGCTTTTACCGTACACTTGTCCTTCCGTGGTAAAGGTAAAACGGCTCTGTGACTGACTTCCGTCGGTAAATTGAAGGGAGACTTCTACCGTATGTTGCCCACTTCGGGGAAAGGTAATCGGTATTTTTTGTCCTTTTTGTAGGGAAAAAGTACTGCCGTTTTCCAAAGTAAGTACCAATGAAGCAAACGTTTTGGAAGTGCTAAACACCAAATGTTCAGGGAGCGTAAATGTTACTGCATTGGTGCGAGAAGTAGCCATTATTGGTGCTACACCTGTAAAATGGTGTTGTTGTAAATAGTTGGCATTTCCTTTGGCCAACCATTGCCCTTGGCTGTTTTTTTGCAAGTTGACATATTGGCTTTGTGGGATGGATTCAAAATCGGCGTCCAAAAGAGCAAGGGGAATTTCTTGATGCGCAATTCCAAGCGCTCTTTGGGTTTCCCACACCGAAAGATTGGGCAAGCGCTGGTCAAAATCTGCCCGTTGGAGTTCGCTGTAAATTTGTTTAAAAAGTGAGGCGTTGAGTGTGTTGGGCGCTTGTTCTTTGATTTTTGAATGACACCATACCCGGTCGATGAGGATATGGGTTTGGGTATCGGATTTCAATAGATCGTAAGCAGCTTCTTGCGCGTGTAGGGTCATCCCCCATAAGCCCAAAACGAAAATGCGTAATGTTTGATTCATGTGTTAGGATTTTGATTTCCGAATGTACAAAAAATTCATAATCAAGCGAATAAAAAAATCCGATTCTTAGGTAGAACCGGATTTGTATACGATGAGCGTTGTAAAACTATTCGCCCAAAAACGGATAACGATAGTTTGCTGGCGTGACAAAGGTTTCTTTGATGGTACGCGGCGAAACCCAACGCAATAAATTTTGCATCGATCCCGCTTTATCATTGGTTCCTGAAGCTCTAGCTCCACCAAACGGTTGCATACCCACAACTGCTCCTGTGGGTTTGTCGTTGATGTAGAAGTTCCCAGCACTATTTTCTAACGCTTGAGTGGCTTCTACAATAGCGTAACGATCTTGGCTAAAAATAGCACCCGTCAAGGCATATTCCGACGTTTGATCGATCAGCGTTAAGGTATCTTTCCAATCGGCATCTTTATATATATACACCGTTAATACGGGGCCGAACAACTCGGTTTCCATCGTTTTGTATTTTGGATTGGTTGTCAAAATCACCGTGGGCTGGATAAAGTACCCCACCGATTTGTCGTAGTTCCCCCCAAAAAGTATCTCAGCATCGGCATCTTGTTTAGCTTGCTCGATGTAGGAAACGAGTTTATCAAACGACCCTTCATGAATGACTGCAGTGACAAAGTTGGAAAAATCTTCAGGCGAACCCATTTTTATGGAAGCCAATTCTTTTTCCATTTCTTCTTTAATCGCCGGCCACAAAGATTTTGGGAAATACGCCCGGGAAGCCGCACTACATTTTTGTCCCTGAAATTCAAAAGCACCACGAATGGTATTGGCCACAACTTGTTTTACATCGGCTGAAGGATGGGCCAAAACAAAGTCTTTACCACCCGTTTCTCCAACAATACGGGGATAAGTTTTGTAGGTGTGGATATTTTCGCCAATTTTTTTCCAAATTTCTTTAAATACAAAGGTTGAACCGGTGTAGTGTACGCCAGCAAAATCAGGGTGTTTCAAAACAATATCGGTGATCATAATGGGGTCGCCAAAAATCACGTTGATTACCCCATCAGGGACACCTGCTTCTTGGAAAACATCAATAATTACTTTGGCCGAAAACACCTGACTGTCGCTGGGTTTCCAAACTACGGTATTCCCCATTAAGGCGGCACTGGCAGGAAGATTGGCTGCAATAGCTGTAAAATTAAACGGTGTAATCGCGTACACAAATCCCTCTAGCGGACGGTATTCCACACGGTTCCAAATGTCGGATACCGAAGTGGGTTGGTCGCTGTAGATTTGCGTCATAAACTCCACATTATAGCGCAAGAAGTCAATTAACTCACAAGCGGCATCAATTTCGGCTTGAAAAATCGTTTTAGATTGTGCAATCATCGTCGCTGCATTGATGCGTGCACGGTAGGGACCTGCAATCAATTCGGCGGCTTTTAAAAAGATGGCAGCGCGGTGCTCCCAAGGCATGTTGGTCCATTTTTTTCGGGCTTCCAAGGCGGCATCTATCGCTTGTGTAACATGCGTAGCTTCGCCCAAATGGTAGGTACCTACAATATGTTGATGATCGTGCGGTGCCGATAGGGTTCGCGTATTTCCTGTTCGAACTTTTTGACTACCAATGTACATAGGCACATCAATCGTTTCGTTCCACATTTTTTGATATGCGGCAAGCACAGCTGCTTTTTCAGGGGAATTGGGGGTGTATGCTTTTACGGGTTCGTTAACCGCTTTGGGGACATTAAAAAATCCTTTAGGCATGGTGATGGATTTAAAAATTGAACAATAGAAAAAAAATAGGGGTGCTTTTTACGAATGCGTTACCCTTTCGCAAAAATACAAAGGTTTTGGTGATAAATAAGGAATCGGAAAATAATCTTAAACGGATTTAATTCAATGCGTAAGGGGCGTTCAAGCGGAAGCCTGGAACAATTACCCGAAAGTTTTTGGTGGTGGTAAAATTGACCATAGTAAACCAACCCCGCATAGCTCCGTGGGGCGAAGAAAGTAAGCATCCTGAAGAATACGTGTGCGTTTCCCCCGGTTTTAATACGGGTTTTTTTCCAATAACGCCCTCGCCATCGACCGTTTCTAAGTCGTTGAGGGAATCAAAAATTTCCCAATGACGGGACAACAATTGTACCGAGTCTTTACTGTGATTTTCAATGGTAATTTCATACGAAAAGGCATAGTGCAGCTTATAATTTTTGAAGTATGTACCTTCAAAATTTGTGCTGACAGAAATCTTTATGCCTTTGGTGATTTGGGTAACCATAACCTCGTTTTAGTGACGTAAAATTAAAAAAAATATGTAATAGTCAACGAATTACCTGTTAAAGTATCATTAATTGATGATGTCAACCGAAGAGGCAATTCCTTTTCCAATGACCCGGTCATAGCGCTGGTTGTTTTCGCGATAATAGACCAAAACCATATAATCATTTTCGGTTTCAAAGTAATTACCATCGAGGGCATTTTCTTCATCAATATTGCCACGACTGTCTGCAATGGTGTAACTATAATTGGTAAAACCTTGCTTAATCATTACTGCCTTCTCATACATTTTTTTCTTTTCGTTGTACTCCATTTTGTACTCGTCATTGAGGGCAAAATTGTTGAACATTCCCGTGATGTAAATGTTTTTATTGGCAAAAAAGGCAGGAGCCGACAACGAAAAATAAACCCAAGCATAATCCGCCTCTATTTCTGAATTGGCCGCGTTGACATTGTTTACCATGAAGTTCCCGTTTTTATCAGGCCAAAAGGTATAGGGTTTGTTACCTCGCGCTTCATTGGTGTATAAATAGCAATTGTATAATCCGCCGTTGGTGTCAATTCGGGCGATGGAGTTATTGGCTGCTTGAATGATCTTGTTTTCCAAAAACAAATACTCGTTGCCACCCCAAAATTGTGTCTCCGCATCGTATTTGTAAATCAAATCATTACCTACTGTAAACATGGGACGGATGTTGGTTTTAGCATTATTGAATTTGCCGTTTTGAAGCAACATTACTTTGACATTTTGCAACGGACTCTGGAAGGTAATCGAGCCCGAACGAATGGCAAAATCAAGGTTGTGCTTGTGCGGAGCATCTTCATTACGGCGCGCGCGTTTTACCTGAACAGGGACTGAAACTAGATTTTCATACAACACAAATTTGCGCGAAAAAACCACTTCACGATCTTCGTTCAAAATACTAATTATGTAGTTGCCACTTACTTTAATTTGGGTGAATTTGTTGGGAAATCCGATGCGGTAGTGCGAATAGATTTGCAAACAATTGAGTGAGTTGGTGTACTCTATGATGCGTTGGTCGTTGAATCCATTCAAATATTCGTTGATGGTGAGTTGTGAAGGTTTCCAATCGTAATCACAATGCGTAATGCGATAGTAGTAGTTGTCTTCCGAGCCGTGTAAATCATCAAATTGCAATTGAAATTCGTCGCCCAACTGAAAGACGGGGACTTTATTCAGCCCATTTTGGATAAAAGAAACCGTTTTGATGTAGTAGGGTGGAAGTACTTCTTTTTCTTGCGTCCAGCCCCAACAAAAACAAAGGTGTAATCCGAACAGCCAAAATAGATTGCGCATATTTCTTGGTTTAGTTTCGTAAAGATACCAAACTCGCGAAAATAATGCCAAATTATTTAAAACAAACCGGAATGATCTCTCCCGGTGCTAAACAATAGCGTTCAACTTCTTCGGGAGTTAGTTTTTCAGTATAACGCTCTTCAACTACGGTAAACCCAATGCGGCGGAGTTGGTCAAAATAATCGCGGCCATACACGCGCACATGGTCGTATTGACCAAATATTTTTGCCCGTTCTTTGGGGTCTGTGATGCTGTCATCCGAAAAAGTAGTGGCCCGCTTGAGGTCCTGCGGAATTTGAAAAATCCCCATCCCGCCAGGTTTCAACACGCGATACAATTCTTGCATGGCTTTGGTATCATCCGGAATATGTTCCAACACATGGTTGCAAAAAATGATATCGTACGTATTATCTTCAAAAGGTAAGTTGCAAATATCCGCTTTGATGTCGGCCAGTGGCGACAATAAGTCTGTGGTGGTATAATGAATATTGACTTGTTTTTTAAAACGCTTATAAAACTCTTGTTCGGGCGCAAAATGCAATACGTTCTTTTTTTCTGTTGCGGTAAAAAAATCGGTTTCCCGCTGCAAATACAACCATAACAAGCGATGACGCTCCAGCGATAAGGTGCTCGGCGAAAGGACATTATTGCGTTGTGATCCATAGCCATAGGGTAAAAACATGCGAAAGCTTTTGCCATCAATAGGGTCGGTGAAACGATTTCCGCTTAATACGAAGGCCAAAATTGGGCGCACCACGATACTCAACCGAATTAACAAGGGGCGAGGAATGGTGTTGAGTATAAACTTGAATACTTTTTTGATCATAATACCAAGCGGGTTTTTCGGAATTCATCCTCCTCATTGCTTTCAATACCCAGTGCTTGATAGACGTATTGAAAGGTAGAAAGTAATTCGGGTTTTCCATCAATCAAGGCGACATTGTGTTCAAAATGCGCACTCGGTTTTCCGTCCGCGGTCAAAATCGTCCAACCGTCTTTCAATTGCTTGATGTTTTTTGTGCCCATATTGATCATTGGCTCAATAGCAACCACCATGCCTTCTACAAACAATTTTCCGCGACCGCGTTTACCGTAATTCGGCATTTCGGGTTCTTCATGCATTTTTCTTCCTAAACCGTGCCCCACCAACTCTCGAACCACGCCATACCCATGACTTTCACAGTATTTCTGAATGGCATTTCCTACATCCTCTACACGATTGCCAGCACGAAATTCACGAATGCCTACATACAAACTTTCCTTGGTTACTTGCAACAATTTTTTGACTTCAGGAGCCACTTCACCAATTTCAAAACTATAGGCATGATCGCCGTAGAATCCATTTTTTAGCACCCCACAGTCTACCGAAATCACATCGCCTTCCTCCAAAGGTTTGTTGCTCGGAATACCGTGAACCACTTGGGCATTCGGACTCACGCACAGGGTGTTTGGAAAACCATACATACCCAAAAATCCGGGTTCAGCTCCGTGATCACGTATAAATTCT
Organism: Flavobacterium sp.; assembly: GCF_040379285.1. GTDB lineage: Bacteria > Bacteroidota > Bacteroidia > Flavobacteriales > Flavobacteriaceae > Flavobacterium. Next base: position 66,708 of record NZ_JBEILJ010000006.1, read on the forward strand.
TCGGCGAGTTTGTCCAACTGTAAAGTGGTCACACCAGGTTGAATGACTTTGGCTATTTCCCCTAAGGTTTTGGAAACCAGCAACGCACTTTCGCGCATGATTTCGATTTCTTCATGGGTTTTGGGTTGAATCATAACTAAAAAATGAGACCGCAAAAGTAGGTATTTTTTTTGGAAAAATTACTGCAGATCACCCTGTCCTCCTCTTGGTTGTGGGGGTTGCTTTTCTGAAGTTGGGATGAGAAATATCATATTTTTTTGGCACAACAAGCCCTACCTTTGATGCAATAATTGATATATGTATGCGAAAATATGTAACGGCCGACGAAGCGGTCAAAGTAGTAAAATCAGGCGATCGCGTGTATTTGCAAGCGGCCGCTGCAGCACCAACCGAATTGGCTAATGCGTTAACCGATCGGGCATCTGAGCTGCGTAATGTTGAAATCTGTCATTTGCACACCGAAGGCGAAGCACGGTATGCGCATCCCGATTTGGCCGAGAGTTTTCATGTGAATTCCTTTTTTATAGGTGCCAATGTTCGTCATACACTCAAAGTGGGTAACGGTTCCTATACGCCTGTTTTTTTGAGTGAATTGCCCCTTTTATTTCGAAAAAATGTGCTTCCGATTGATGTCGCTTTCATCCATGTTTCACCACCCGATATGCACGGGTATTGTTCGCTTGGGGTCTCGGTTGAAGCTACGGTAGCGGCTATTGAGAATGCCAAAATTGTCATTGCGCAAGTCAATCCCAAGATGCCCCGAACTTTTGGGGATGGTATTCTTCACGTCTCTGAAATTGATTATTTGGTCGAAGTAGATACGCCTATTTATGCGCATGATGTTGAATCGCCTTCTCCCGAGGAAGAAAAGATTGGGTCCTACATCGCCTCATTGATTGAAGATCGCAGTACGTTGCAAATGGGAATTGGTTCGATCCCCAACGCAGCTTTAAAACAGTTGATTCATCACAAAGATTTAGGCTTACATACCGAAATGTTCTCCGATGGGGTGATTGATTTGATCGAAAAAGAAGTGATTACGTGCAAGTACAAAGGAACACTTCGCGGACGGGTGTTGGCTACGTTTTTAATGGGTTCCCAACGCTTGTATGATTTTGTACACGACAATCCTTTTATCGAAATGAAAGAGTCTTCGATGGTAAATGATACAGCGCGCATTCGAAAGAATCCCAATATGGTAGCCATCAATTCGGCGATTGAAGTGGATGTGACAGGACAAGTTTGCGCCGACTCAATAGGTCCACGCATGTACTCCGGCGTTGGCGGTCAGATGGATTTTATCCGCGGGGCTTCATTGAGTCCAGGGGGTAAAGCGATTATTGCACTTCCCTCCATCACCAAGCGCGGTGAAAGTCGCATTGTACCGTTTCTTAAACAAGGCGCCGGCGTAGTGACTACCCGAGCACACATCCATTATGTCATTACCGAATATGGCATTGCGGACTTGTACGGTAAAACATTGAAGCAACGCGCCGATGCGTTGGTTCGTATCGCTCATCCTACCCATCAAGAGGCCATCGAGCGAGGCTATTATGAAATGGTTCAACAGGGATAAAAAAGAAAAACGCCAATAAAGGCGTTTTTTTATGCTATATCTTAAGGTGTTGATTCTTTCCGTTACTCGGGTTGTGCCATAATGCGGAAGAGTTCGGCATTGGAAATCAGGTAGCGGTTGTTTAAAGCAATCGCTGATAATTGGGCGGTGACCAAATTGTTTTCGCGTGAATTCAGCAAGAAAATAGAACTCTCTCCAAAAGAGAATAAACGTTCCTCCGATTGCAACATCACTTGATAATCGTTGACCAACTGATTGGTTAACAATCCTTGTTCGAGTAAAGAATTCAATTCGGTTTGTTGCGCTTTGACCTTGTTGCCCAATTGAACACGTTCCAGGTTGAGGTCAAATTGAGCGTCTTGTACTTTGAATTTGGCCAATTTCAAACTACCGCGTTCCTTGCGTAAAAAGAGCGGGAAAGAAAAGTTGACGCCTATTTTGTAATTCTCAAAATCTCGATTGTTCCAAGCACTCGGTTCTGAAAGGTAGTGATACCCCACATTGGCTTTGGGCAAAAGCATATTGGCCTTTAACTTTCGGTCGATTTCAAGCAGATTGACTTTGCTTTCTAAGGCGGTGATTTTTGGGTGGTTGTTCATACTAACATCACCCGCCATCAAAGCGTTGGTGCGTAAAGTTTCCTGAATCGTTTTTTCCAATTCGGGTTCGGGGATCATCGTGTCTTGCAACTCCATCGGAATGTTGTTTTCCAACCAGAGGAAGTTCGACAATTCCAGTTTGGCTTTGACCAATTTCAACTGGGATTCGGTGAGGCTTAGTTTGCGATTACGCACGATAATTCCAGCTTCTACACTATCGATGGCGGGTTTGTCTCCGTTGCGAATCAAGCCGCTAATCCCTTTGAATCGGATCTCCGCATTGGTTAAATACGTCTTATACAATTGGACTTCGTCATAGGTTCGTTTCCAATTGAAATAAGCTACCGAAGCATCATAAAGTACCTGTACCGCTTCCAATTGACGTTCGGCGTTACCCAAGTTGATTTGAATTTTTGCTTTACGCAAATCGGCCATTCGTTGGTTGATCCAAAGTCCTTGCCCCAGCGGAACCGTCACTCCAAAGGAAGTTAGTCCTTGATTGGGCAGTGTATTTTCGGGGTTGACAAAAATCCCTTCGCTGTTGTCAAAACCAGCTTTGACTTCGATACCGTACCAGGTTGGAATTTTAAAACTGCTATTCAACAGCGAGAAGTATTCCTTTCCCTTGAATTGTTTCGAATCAAAGTCCACTTCTATTTTGGGGTCAAATGCACCCCGTGCCATCATCAAATTGGCTTGGGCATTGCTAATGTTTAAATCGGCGCTTTTTACCCGTGGATGAAATTTTTTCACATATCCCAAAAACTCGTTGTAGGTGAGAATGTTTGATTCTACATTCTGACCCCACACAGGTATTGTGATTAGGAAGAAAAGTATTTTTTTCATATGTTTCAAGTAGGCCTAAAGCCTGAATTTTTTAACCCTGATTGCCGTGAAAATCCCGTGGCCGTTACCAAACGGCTGCGGATTGTAACAGAAAGCAGGAACTACGATGGCCGGGAAGCCCAAGCCATTCGTTCCTCATTATTTTCCTTTGCCATCTGTTTTTGATTCCCCTTTGTTACCGCCTTTGGGTTGGTAATAGTTGGGCGGGAATCCGTTGAGTGTTCGCCAGATTTCATACCAAACGGGGACATTGTTTAACAAGGCCAAGGTTTGCGCTCCTGAACCAATGCTGATTTGTTTCGGCCAGGCTTGATCTTCGGGATCGGGTGCGATCAACACGCGGAATTTTCCGTTAGTGCTGATAAAATTCTCCACGGCCACAATGCGACCTCCAAAAGTTCCGTACGACATATTCGGCCATCCCGAGAAGATGACGGTCGGCCATCCGTCGAACCAGATTCGTACGCGTTCGCCTTTGTGAATTAGCGGAATATCGTTGGGACTCACATAGGTTTCTACGGCAATGTCGTATTTGGCCGGCATGATACTCACGATTTCAGTTCCTTCTTTGATGGTTTCCCCAAGTCCCGATTTTAAGGCGCGGTTTACATAGCCATTTTGCGGGGCAGTAATGTAATACAGGCCGTTACGAATGCGGTAATTGGTGTATTGATTTTTGAGTTTGTTGACTTGTGCTTCGGTGTCAAACTGGTTGCTCATTGCCGTAAAGCGATCGCTGCGTGCTTTGGAGGCTTTCTCAGCATATTCTGCACCGATACGATTGATTTCGACACGGGTGTTGATTAACTCGTTTTTACTGGCCAAAAATTTGTTTTCTTGGGTGATGATTTTGGCTTCTACTTCCTGTAATTTCAAGCGTTTCTCTTCCACATCGGTCAACGGTTTTAACCCTTCCTTATTTAACGTCACCGCGCGGTTGAATTGGGTGTTGGCAATTTTAAGTTGGGTTTTTACCGCCTCCAAGTCCATGCTGTCACTTTGAACTTTAAGCAGCGCTTGACGGATTTTGTTTTGGGCTTGTTGCAACTTCAAATTCCGCTCACTTTCGATGGCTTGAATTTGGGTTCCCAGCGTGACTACTTTATCGCCGTAGGATACACCAGCCATAGCTTTGGCTTCCATTTGACTTTTGGTGTTGCCTACTAAATCGGGGTCAAAGTAATCTTCTTTGATCTCAGAAATAAACAAAATAGTATCGCCTTTTTTTACATAGTCCCCCTCTTTAACAAACCATTTTTCAATACGGCCCGCGATGGCATTGTGCACGGTTTGGGGACGTTGGTCGGGTTTGAGCGTGGTTACTGAACCCGTTCCGCCGATGTTTTGCGTCCATGGTAAAAATAAAATGATGACGATGATAATGGATACCCAAAGGATAATACGATTGAGTATTTTGTAATGGGGACGGTCGGCTAAATTTTTAACCGTACTGTATTGCTCAATTTTTTCGGTAATCGGATTTTTTTCGGATAGATTAAGCATGGGGTTATTGCGTTATATCGTTACTAATTTTACCTTCAGTGATATGGATAATGCGGTTGCATTTTTGTTTCCAATATGGATTTTTTGAGGTCACAATCAAGGTCCAAGGATTCTTTGAATCGGTTAAGAAATCGATAATTTTTATCGCGGCATCGTAATCCATTTTGTCTAAAGGATCTTCATAAAATAAAATCTTCGGTTGGGTAACAATACTGCGTGCCAATAAGATTTTTTGCGCATTGGAAGAAGATAATTGACGGCCTTCCGGATAAATCATGGTGTCTAAACCTTCGGGAAGTGATTTGATAAAGCTACCCAAACCCACACTGTCGATAGCCCATTTCACTTGTTCATCGGAAACGTGGGAGTTTTTAAAGGTGATATTTTCTAAAATCGTACCTTCAAAAGGGGTTTCATCATTCAAAATGGTACCAATATGCAAACGGAATTGGTTGATGTCTACTTTGCGATAGGTTTCGTCATTGATAGAAAACGAACCCGTAGTAGGTTGCATCAATCCCGAGAGAATGCGAATGAGCGTTGATTTTCCTGAACCGTTACGTCCGTCCAAGTAAATTTTTTCACTGGGATTAATGGTCAAATTGATGTTGGACAGCACCGGATCAGATTCACCTGGGAATTTGAAACATAAATGATCGGTAACAATTTGAATGTTGGTATAACAAAATTCAGGTTCTTTGGTTTCCATTTTTTCGGTATCCAATTCGACCACATGCGCAATTTTTTCTACCGAGGTCAACACATCGTAAAAGGTTTCCAAGCCCAAGATCACTTTCTCGACCGAGTTGATGACCAAAAGAATGATTATCTCGGCAGCAACAAACTGTCCAATATTCATTTCACGGCTTATGACCAAGAACCCACCGATGATTAACAACGATGCGGTGATTAAGATTTTAAATCCAATCAATTGAATGTATTGGCGTTTGATCACGTTGAAATGTTTTTCGCGGTTGACCAAGTATTCTTTTACCAAATGATCATTTTTGTCGAGTGCAAAATCAAAGTTCTCCCGACGACGGAAACTGATGCTATTGCGGGCAATTTCTTGCAACCATCCTACCACTTTATATTTGTACTTTGATTCTTTTAAACTTGTGTCGAGTCCTTTGTGGTAGGAAAAGCGGAAAATCGCATACAACATAAACAGCAACAGCAACCCAAACAAGATGAAGAACGGGTGGTACAACGAGAGTAAGATAATCCCGAAGATGATTTGCAGTAAGGCCGAGGAAAAATCAATTAATAATTTGGAGGTCCCTTTTTGAATGGTGATTGTATCAAAAAAACGGTTGGCCAATTCTGGAGGGTAGGTGTTGTACAGCGCTTCAAATTTGATTTTTGGCAAACGGTAACTGAATTCAAACGAGGAACGGATGAATATTTTCTGTTGTAAATTTTCAGTAATTCGCAATTGCATAACGGATAAAACGCCTCCCAAGGCGACTCCAAAAACCACAATGACCAACAAAAGAATCCAAGAGGCACTTACTTGTCCCGATTGAATTAAGTTGATAATGGCTTGTATACCAAGCGGAAGCGACAAGCTCACTAATCCGGCAAAAACCGCATACAAGATGATTTGGGTCACATCTTTTCGGTCAACTTTTAACAAGCCAGTGAGGCGTTGAAGAGGGGTGGATTTCATACTTATTTCAAAATTTGTTCCATTAGATTTTTATAAAAAACAGCGGGTGATTGGGCTTCATTGCAATCGGTTATGGTCGTCAAATGCTCTTTCAAAAAATGTTGGTGTAAAGAACCTTCAATGATTGACGATGCCAAACTTTTAGCAAAAGGGTAATCGGATTTAGCTTCCAAAATTAAATTGACCAACCGGTTGATGACGCGTTTGTACACCAAAAAAAAGCCCTCTCGATTTTCGCGGTCGACTTCTTTGGTCAAGATTGTTTTGGTAAATTCCAAAATGATAATGTTGTTCAGTAACGCTTCA
>NZ_JBEILJ010000007.1:0-67570 GCF_040379285.1 Flavobacterium sp.
ATCGATTTTTGCCCCGTCGATATCGGCAAAAAAGGTTTCGTTATAAGCATATTCTTGACTGTCGTAGTCGCCGGGAATCCAAAATGTTTTATGATTACCATTCAAATTAAACTGCGTCAACTCGTCTTCTATGATAAAATAATTGAGTTGCGGCTGTTTGGGAAATTCGTAGCGGAATGCAACACCTTCGTCGTATACCTTAAAAATAAGGGTGAGCAAACGACCTGTAGCCGCTTGGCGAAGGGCAACGGTGAGTTGGGTGTAGTGGTTGGGAATTTCGGCAGTTTCTCCCAAAACGGGTGTCCAAGGTTCGTTAACAACGTTGGACTCGGTTTTCAGGACTTCAAAGCCTTCGGTCAAGGCAGGTAAATCCTTAATGCGCATCCCTAAGGTAGAAGGAAGTACGACATCTTGGGTTTTAAACCGAACACTGTAGGCCGGTTGTCCTTTGTCGGTTAATTGAAAAGTTAGCGACAGATTGCCTCCAGGAGCGGTTACGGTTTGCGCAGAAGTTGCGGCTAGGACGAAAAAGCCAAGCCATCCAAAGAAACGTTTCATACGAATGCATTTAAAAGGCTAAAGATACCATAACCGAGGGAAATAAAAAATCCCGAGTGCAAACTCAGGATTGTATTTTTTAATGGCCGTCTACGTAGTCTTGCAGGTAAGCAAATCGCGGTGTCAACTGTCCATTTTCGGTCATCTTGGCGCGTTGTAGAATACCGTCTTTATCGCCGTTAAAAAAGGCGGGGACCACGTGTTCCATAAACATTTCCCCAAATCCTTCGCTGGCATCTTTGGGCAACTCACAAGGCAGATTATCCACCGACATCACCATAATGGCGCCGGGATGCGTGTAAGGCACTTCGCGATGTTCTCTAGGCAAATAGCCCATAAACGGGTCGGCGATGGTTGTCGCGCGAGTGGTACATGCAATGGGTCCGTTTACATCACACGAAATATCTGCAACTACTTTGAGTTTGCAATCGGGGGCTTGCAGCATGGCTTGGGTGAGTATATCGGGGGAACCGTTGGCGTGAAAATGACCTGCCATAAATACATCGGCGACTTTGGTAAACCGCTCAAAATGGGAAGTGTAGGCTTCGGGATGGGCATAAAAGTCACTTTTACCGAGGTATTGTCCGTCCAAACGCACGTTATAATCCATCACATCGATATGTGTATACACGGGTTCGGTGTAGGTTTTGGTCAAGAAATCTTCGACGGAAACCGATTTCATTTTCATTCCGTCCAGAATTTCTTTGGCGCCCATTCCGACTTTTCCTTTACCGGTCAATACAATTTTGATATTGGGCAAAAGGATACGCTTCAACCGCGCAATAAGATCGTCTTTGCTTTGTAGTGTTTCGGCTTTGGGAAGGGTGAACAATTCGTATTTGATGCCAAATCCTCTAAACCCGTTGTAGGCGCCCACTATACCCGCATAACGTCCAAATCCGATGAGCCGTTTGTTTTGGGCATCCACAATCGTTTCGTGGTCATAGAGTTCGATTTTTTTGGCTAAAATAGCTTGCAACAAAGCACGGTTGTACGGTTGTTTTTTGATCGTGTGCGAAAAAAAGAAATACTTTTTCCCGGGCAATAACGCGTCTACGGGAATTTCTTTCACTCCGAAAAGCACATCGCAGTCCTGCATATCGGTGGTCACTTCGAGTCCCATTGTGCGGTAAGCCTCGTCGGGAAACACGCGGATGTCGGAGGATTCCACTTTGATACGAACCTCGGGATGGGCCTGTTGCAATCGGACCAATTCTTCGGGGGTAAAAACCACGCGACGATCGGGAGGAGACTTACGTTCTTTTACGATACCAAATACCATAGCTATTGCCTATTTTAAATTGAATGCGCCCAAAAGTACGGGTAACGAAATCGATTTCAAAACTTTTCCTAAAAATTCATTTTACGATGGTTCCTTCATTATCAATCGCTTACAAGAGCTGTTAATAATTTTGTTAGTTTTTAGCTTTTTTCAAAAACAAAAGCGCGTTCACGGTACTTATATTTGTTTTTTTTCGAACAAATTCATCATGCGAAAGCACTATTTATATACGGTAGTAACCACCGCTTTGCTCTTCATTGGTTGTCAACAATCGGGAGGACAGCAGAAGGAGCATACAGGGCCAGAATACGCGATGGTTCCTGCCTCCGATTCGTTACCAAAATTGGCTGAGAGTTACAAAAATGCCAAACGCAACGAAATCGAGAAATACATCAAAAAGTTTTTCAACAACCAATTTGAAAACATTTGTTTTTTGGTGGCCAAAAATGGAGAAATCATTTACGAACGTTACGAAGGTTATGCCGATAAGGAGCAAAACATTCTCAATGCTGAGGACAAGCCTTTGCATATCGCTTCGGTGAGTAAAGTATTGACAGCCACGGCTATTTTAAAACTTATCGATACCAAGAAACTCAAGTTAGATCAGAAGTTAACCAGCTTATTCCGAGGGTTTCCTTACAAAGACGTGACCATTCGTACGCTTTTAAATCACCGAAGTGGCATGAAAAAGTACAATTATTTTTGTGACGATGCTAAAATTTGGGGACGCAAAAAGACCTTGACGAATAAAGACTTGCTGCACATTTTGATGACCAAAAATATCCCATTGGAAACCAAAACCGATACGCATTTCAGTTACAACAATACCAATTATGCCCTACTGGCCTTGGTGATTGAAAAAGTTATGGGTAAAAAATACCGTGACGCCATGAAAGAAATCATTTTCGATCCCCTAGGAATGACTCATACCTTTGTTTTTGATGAGGAAACGCCCAAAGAAAAAGCGACTCCTTCGTACAAGTACAATTATGTGAAATATGGTTTTGATTTCTTGGATGCGGTGTATGGAGATAAAAACATCTATTCAACTCCGAGGGATTTATTAAAATTTGATTTAGCCCGCAACGCCCCCGGATTTTTGAGTCCTGACCTTCTTCAACAAGTTTTCAAAGGCTACAGTTATGAGGCCAAAGGTGAAAAAAACTATGGTTTGGGCATTCGTTTACGGGAATGGGCCACGGGACAAAAACTGTTTTACCATAACGGCTGGTGGCATGGGAATACTTCGAGTTATATTTCGTTACGCGAGGAAAATACGGTCATTATTGCCTTGTCGAATAAGTATACTAAGAAAACGTATCAGCTGAAAAATTTATGTGCATTGTTTGGTAATTATCCTTTTGCGCTTGGCGACACCGCCACGAATGGCGATTAAACAATTTTTCAATTTCTAGGAACTTTATGTACCTTTGCGTTCCCATTCAAGTTGGGGTTCACTTTGGGGTCGACTGGTTTTGACAGCAAGTGGAATTGAATCGTAAGCACGTCGAGCCTTGTACTTTTGGCTCGTTAATCCAAAGGTACGACTTTATAAACGGCGAAAATAATTACGCTTTAGCTGCTTAATCCGAAGTTTAGTACGATTGGCCTAGTCTCGTCAATGACGAGAAGCTAGATTCACCTCAAAAGCCTTGGTTTATGGCGGTTGGTCCAGGTGAACCGTAAAAGTAAACCTAGGAAAGGTAATGCTTTGAATCCTTTCTGACACGGATAAAGCTAAGCAAAAAGTGGCAGTTCTTGGCCTTGCTTTTTGACGAAAATTCAATCGAGAACTAAGCGTGTAGAAAGCTATTGGATTGCTTGTTTGGACCCGAGTTCGATTCTCGGCGACTCCACTAAAAAGTCTGCTCAACAAGGAGCAGGCTTTTTTTTCAAACAAAAACAACTACTAAAGCATCGTAGTATTTCGTATTACCTTCTGTTTTTGAAAGGGGTTCAATTAACAATTGGGCTTTCCATCCACTCCTGTTCCCGTAAGGGTTTGCGGTAAATTCCCCCGTTTAAAATATAAATTTTCAATACGTTCCGAATGAATATTAGCAGTATTGAGTACATACATAATCCCATTGCAATATCTCCTTTTTGCGTAGGTTCTTGAAGAAAATCTACAATACATTCTTTACTGATTGAAATCTTGAATTCCTTTGATACTGATCACTATTGTAAAGTAGGGTAAAACAAAGGGAAACTTGTTTTGGTATATAGTAGAAAATGTCCCATCTATGACCACCTACCCTGTAGCGCAACATCGTGTGTATTTGAGTAAGAAATTTGGACTCATCACTCATGAGCAGGTGCTTTTATTGTAGGGAGGGGAACAACAAAAATTGGATTTGAAAACCCTATCCAGTGTTCATTTAATCAAAAAAAGAAACTACACCATCAACCTATTCATGGGGGTTGGTGTGGGATTACTTTGGTCTGTAATGGCATGGAATGCCGAAACGCTGCCCTTGTGGGGGATTATTGTCTGGGGGGACTGGGAACAATTTTGGCTGGATATGCCGCAGTGTATCGATTTCATTCGTATACGCTTCGCATTCGCCGCAAAGACCTCCCTGAGGTAAGTGTGCGAACTACGCAATGGCATCATGATGAAATCAAAACATTCTATACGATTTTATGTTAAAAGACACGGGATAACCACCGTGCAAAGCACTAGGGTTGAACGACCTCGCCGTTCCATTGCATTATACCCCCTTCCAAATTGTAGGTTTGTGCAAATCCCATTTGATCCATAATTTGACACGCTTGCGCACTTCGCCCGCCTGCTTTACAATACACGTAATAGTTTTTTTGAGGATCCAGCTCTTGTAAGCGATAAATAAAACCTTGTCCTTTATAAATATCATTAAGGATGGCTCCCGGAATGATCCCTTCAGCCCATTCTTCTTCGGTGCGGACATCTAAAATTACAGCCTTTTCATCAGCGGCCAATTGCGCGGCCCAAGCCTCTTGAGATAAGTGTTGCATCGTTTTTATTTTGATCCAAAAATACCACAAACTGCAACACAATCATAAAAAGTACTAGAAAAGTTTAACAAAATTATAACTCACGCTTGTATATACAAATAATTTGGATTACCATACCTTTGAACTTAGTAATTTTGTAATTACAATTATGAAAATTGAAGAAATCATTCAATCCAGTCTAACGTTAAGTAATACCAAACGGGTAATCTTCAATTTGATGGTGACTCAAAACGTGGTTGCTGAAAAGTTTTACGAGGTACTTAAGCCTTATGATCTCTCGGGAGAACAATACAATGTATTGCGAATTCTTCGTGGACAAAAAGGGAAACCTGCAAACATGTGTGTCATTCAAGAGCGCATGGTTACCAAAAACAGCAATACCACGCGATTGATTGACAAACTACTTCTGAAAGATTTGGTGACCCGAAACGTTTGTCCCAACAACCGTCGAAAAATGGAGGTATTAATCACCGACAAAGGTTTGGCCTTGCTTGAAGAATTGGAACCCGTAGTGTTGGCGCACGAGCAACTTTTTGCCCAAAACTTGAGCAAGGAGGAAATCATCCAACTAAACAATTTATTAGAAAAATTTAGAACCCTTAATATGTAATTTGCTATGAGTGAATTTAATCAAAATGCCCGTTGGCGTTATGCCACCAAAAAATATGATACTACGCGCAAAGTGAGTGACGCCGACATCGCGACCTTGAAAGACGCGATCAACTTATCGGCTTCTTCGTATGGTTTACAACCCTACAAAGTAATTTTTGTTGAAAATCGAGCGCTTCGTGCCCAATTGCAACCTGCCTCATGGGGGCAATCACAAATTGTAGATGCCTCGCATTTAGTGGTATTTGCCAATGAATTGAACCTTGGAAACGACCAAATCGATGCGTATTTTGAGAATATGGTACAAACCCGTGGCATTGCCTTAAGTGATGTACAAGGATACATGGATTTTATGAAAAATACCATCAATAGTATTCCTGAAGAAGCGCGCAACGTTTGGACGGCCAAGCAAACTTACATTGCCTTGAGCAATTTGATGAATGCGGCGGCCGAACTGAAAATTGACACGACCCCCATGGAAGGTTTTGACGCACAACAGTACAACCAAATCTTAGGCTTGAACGAACGCAACCTTAACGCAGCTGTGGTTTGTGCTATTGGATACCGCCACAATGACGATGCTACACAGCACGCACCAAAAGTTCGTAAAAGCGAATCCCTATTATTTGAAACCCTTTAATTCAACACTAATTTAATATTTACAATCATGAAAAAATTGAGAACAATTGCAGTAGCTTTATTCGTAGCCACCGCTACCATTGCATCAGCGCAAAACAAAAAAATTGATGTCGCTAAAAGTAAAATCGAATGGGTTGGTAAAAAAGTTACCGGCCAACACAATGGCGTCGTAGACTTCAAAGGAGGTACCTTAATTTTCAAAGGAAAAAAATTGACAGGGGGCTCATTTTTAGTAGACATGACTTCAATCAATGCAACTGATTTACAAGGTGAAAACCAAGATGATTTAAACAGTCACTTGAAAGATGATGACTTCTTTGGAACAGAAAAATATCCCACTTCGAAATTGGTTTTCAAAAAGTTGGTTGACAAAGGAAACGGCACGTATGTTGTGACAGCTGACTTGACCATTAAAGATGTAACAGCTCCAGTAACTTTTGAATTGAAAGTAAACGGTTCAACTGCAACTACGAGCTTTAAAATCGACCGAACAAAATACGGCATCAAATACGGTTCAGGTAGTTTCTTTGACAACTTGGGTAACAAAACCATCAACGACGAGTTTGATTTAACCGTAACTATTAGGTTCTAATTTCAAATCAAATAAGGATACTAAGCCTCAGTTCGCGCTGGGGCTTTTTTAATTTTCTCGCTATCTTTGAAACCATGAAGCCCATATTACTCCTTGACAACTACGACAGTTTTACCTATAATTTACTTCATTATATCGAAGCTCTTGGCGTTCCTGTAGTGGTGTATCGCAACGATGAAATCACACTTGAGGAGGTCGCGACCTTTGATCATATTGTACTTTCTCCCGGCCCAGGATTACCCCATGAGGCGGGAATTTTAAACGCGTTAATTGCACGTTATGCCACCGAAAAAGCCATTTTAGGCATCTGTCTTGGTATGCAAGCTATAGGTGAAGTATTTGGAGCTAAACTACAGAATTTAAATACCGTACAACATGGAGTTGCAACTGTTATTGACACCACCGACCCTACGGATGTACTATACCAAAACCTTCCGCAGCAACTCACCGTAGGACGTTATCATTCGTGGATTATCGACCCTGCCACACTTCCCAAAACTTTGGTGGTTACTGCGCAAACCCCTGAGGGTCATCCCATGTCTATTCGGCATACGGACTTACCCGTTTACGGAGTTCAATACCATCCTGAGAGTATTTTAACGCCTATGGGAAAAACAATTTTACAACATTGGCTGGCGCGATATTATTTTAAATTATAACTTTACTAAAAGAAACGTTAACTATTGAATTACAATTTTTTAAAAATTCAATATAGATTTTACTTATACCTAAAAAAGTGCCCGTTTTGAATTATAAATCCTCAAGATAGCGTCGTTTCGTGCAAGAAGTTATTAACATTATTTTTACATTACACTCAGGTTTTATACATTTATTTAATAATCAAGGGATTATACAAAATCATTCAGTTATGGGACTATTAGACAACCAAAAGCGCAAAAAAGAAATTCAAGAACTCCAACGCAAGACGGAGGCCCTACACACCGATATTTCTAGGGAGATTGCAGAATTGTTGGAGGAGCTAAATAGCGAATTTGAAGCACACCAAAAACAAGAAAAAGAATGGGAAGCCTTGCTTTTGGACTTGGCTAATAAACTCGATGAGCAAGAACGCAAACGATTGGAACAACTCGCCTATCACCTCAGAGAGATCAAACAATGTGCACGCAAAGGGGTTGATGCGATGAAACAATTGGCACGCGATCACAAAAAAGCTGCACAAGAAAACCGTCATGATTACGAGGAATACTTGTATTTGTAAAAAAAATAAAAAATTAGGTAGGGTAAAATCTCGGTGACTTGTTTTAGAAAAAAACACGTAAGTCATACTATTTTTTTGCACTCTAAATCAGAAAACCTCCGAGTAGTCCCCGGAGGTTTTTATATTTTAACGGGTAAAGACCAATTTCTTGTCTGTACTCAGCGATGGGTCGTAAGCATAACCCTCATAATGAAAGCCCTGCAACGCTTCAAGGGTTTGAGCCTGAGTATCTAGAACATAGCGCACCATTAAGCCACGGGCTTTCTTGGCAAAGAAACTAATCATTTTCAACTTGCCATCCTTATAATCTTTAAATTCGGGTGTAATAATTCGAGCTTTTAACTGCTTAGCGTCCAAGGCAGAAAAATATTCCGTACTTGCCAAATTGAGCAGCAACTCCCCCTCCTCCATCGAAGCATTTAAGGTCTTGGTTAATTTGGGTTTCCAAAAGGCATACAGGTCCTTTGCACTCCCCACAGATAATTTTGTTCCCATTTCCAAGCGGTAAGGTTGCATCAAATCCAAGGGTTTTAATAGTCCGTATAAACCTGATAAAATCCGAAGTTGTTCTTGCGCACGGTGCACTTGTGCCGCTGTCAAAGTATAGGCATCCAATCCTGTGTAAACGTCACCATCAAAAGCGTACAGGGCCTGACGCGCATTGGAGGCTGTCATTGCATTGACGTCACGCCCTTGATTGCGTTCCCAATTTAAAGTTGCCAAGGCAGGAGAAATCTCCATAAGCAATTGTAAATCTTGTGGTTTGAGTTTCTTTAAGATCTTGTCAATCGCCGCTGACTCTTTCGCAAAATCAAAAGTTGTGTGTTGAGTAAAGGGAACCGTCCGCTCAAAATCAAGCGATTTAGCCGGTGAAATAACCATTTTCATAGCCGTATTTTTTTAGCCTTCCAAAAATAAGGACTTTCCCTCGGACGTCCAACAATGCCCTTTCCTTTGCGCTCAAAATCTTATCAACAATTGCCCTTTTTGGAACCCATTTTCTAAAATTAAATTTATCTTTGAACGCTCAAAAAAATACCCGTATGATGATCTATAAATTCCGAGCTATCTTGGACGCTGAAGACGATATTTTTCGCGATATCGCTATCGAAGACAATGCAACTCTTGAGGATTTACACAATGCTTTGGTTAACGCTTTTGGTTTTGATGGGACTGAAGTTGCCTCTTTTTACACCTGCGACGATACGTGGAACCAAGAGGACGAGATTCCGATGTTTGAAACCGGCGACACTCCTGGCGAAATGCGAACGATGGCTGACTTCCAGTTGCAAGACCTCCTTAACGAGGATCAGACCAAAATCATTTATGTATATGATTTTATCAGCATGTGGACGTTTTTGGTCGAATTGGCGGCGATAGAAGAACCTGTACCTGGTGCTACCTACCCTGAATTGCTATTTTCACACGGAGAGATGCCAGCAGAAGCCTTGGAAAAACAATTCGAAGCCGATGGGGACTATGAATCGTATAATGATTTTGAAGACGAATTGGATGAGGAGGACATGGACATGTTTGGCGGCGATGATCATTTTGAGGATTATGGGTTTGAGGAAAATTGGAATTAGGCTACTGAGCTGCTGAGTTTCTGAGTAACTGAGCTGTTTTCCCGCCAATATAGCTTAACCGATCACAAATGGTTACATTCGGAAAGTTCACCTTAAGTTGTCATATCTTGGCAAAAATATGAGCCATGAACACGTATCGAAATTTAATTGTTTGGCAAAAAGCCATGAATTTAGTGACAACAACTTATGAGATTACCCTAGAATTTCCCAAAACGGAGCAGTATTGCTTAACCGATCAAATGCGAAGGTCGGCACTATCAATTCCGTGTAACATTGCTGAAGGTAAGGCTCGAAATAGTAATAAAGATTTTATTCGTTTTTTACGAATTGCCCTAGGTTCGCTTTTCGAATTTCAAACCCAACTCGAAATTGCAAAAAATATTGAATATATCAATCAAGAACAGTTCCAACGACTTTGGAATTTCAGTACAGAAATTGAAGTAATATTGGTATCGTTCATCAAAAAAATAAATGTGTAATTAATGCTGTGTTCACCAGACTCAGAAGCCTAGTGGCTCAGCATCTCAGAAGCTAATAACTATGCTCAATCTATTTAACACCCATATCGACTCCTTATCAATTCACCGTGTGGGCAACAAAAGTCGAAATGAAAACCTATTCTTATCGGAGACTACCTATAGTTTGACCGATGAAATTGTGCCCTTGCTCAAAGAGTTCTTTTTTCGCCCTTTTCGGGAAAAAGAGGAGAACTACTTCCAGTTTGCGCATGATGTCGATTTGGAATACAACGAAATGTTCAATTTAGCCACCGAAGTGTTTACCAACCCCAGCAGTGTGCATGAGGTATCCAAAAAAATCACTCGGCACCTTTTTGAACAATCGAATCATCCGCACATCAAGAATGGGGAAGTGTATATAACTTATTTAACCAACATTTCCATCGACAATCAAACCGTGGATGCCCTAGGGGTGTTTAAAAGCGAATTACGGACTGATTTTTTGCAATTTGAAGAACGCGGTAGTAATTTGGAAATGATCCTTCAGGAAGGGATTAATCTCAATAAATTGGACAAAGGCTGTCTAATTTTTAACTATAAAAAAGAAGAGGGTTACAAAATCCTCACTTTAGATAGCAACCGCTATGATGCGCGGTACTGGCTGGAACACTTTTTATCGGTCGATGCCTTTCAAGATGAAAATTACATGACAAAAAAATATTTGAAGTTTTGTCAAGAGTTCGCCAAAGAAGTGGTTTTCCCTGCCGAGGATAAAAAAGAAGAGGTACTGTTCATGAATCGTGCTGTCAATCACTTTGCCAAAAACGATACGTTTGAAGAGACCAAGTTTCTCAATGAGGTCATTGAAAACCCCGAATTGATTCCCGAATTCAAGAGTTTCAAAGCCGATCGTGGAGAAAAGTATAGCATTGAAGACGTGACTTCCTTTCCGATTGCCAATGCAGCGGTTTCTGATGCAAGACGTTCGATAAAAAATGTGATCAATTTGGACACCAATATCCAAATCAAATTGGATTTTGTAAACCCCGACAGTGCCGAAAAGTTTGTTGAAAAAGGCTGGGATGAAGAACGCCAAATGTATTACTACCTGGTGTATTTCAACAAAGAACAAAAAAGTTAATCCAGATTTTTTCTAATACCACGCCCAATAGATCGATGATTTGTTGGGCTTTTTTGTTCTTGGGTGTTAGTGACTAGCCCCCCAGCCCCCAGAGGGGGAGAATTACTATTTCAAATCAAATAATGACTTAAACTAGTGACTAGTAATTGGTGACTGATGACTTACGACTTACGACTGATGACTGCCTTCTTTTTCATACCTTTGCCCGAAATTCAACTACCATGACCACTTTCGAATCGTTGCAATTGCCCAAAGCGCTCCAAAAAGCGATTGACGAAATGGGACTTACCCAACCTACTCCCATTCAGCAACGAGCGTTTCCGGTGATTAGTTCGGGAAGAGATGTCATCGGAATTGCGCAAACCGGTACGGGAAAAACATTGGCCTACCTCCTACCTGTTTTGAAACCGTGGAAATTTATGGCTTCTGAAACCCCTCGTGTCGTGATCCTTGTTCCTACCCGTGAACTTGTGGTACAAATTACCGAGGTGGTGACCCAACTTACCCAATACATGTCCATTCGCACCCTTGGCGTATATGGAGGCGTAAACATCAACACCCAAAAGAAAGCTGTTTATGAGGGCGTAGATATTTTGGTAGGTACTCCCGGACGTATTATGGATTTGGCCCTGGACAATGTAGTGCGTTTTGATACGTTACAAAAACTCATTATCGATGAATTTGATGAAATTCTAAACTTAGGTTTCCGTGCTCAAGTAACGGCCATCCTTTCGATGATGCGTCAAAAACGCCAAAACATTCTCTTTTCAGCGACCATGACCGATGAAGTGGATGCGATGTTGGACGAGTATTTTGATTTCCCCGAAGAAGTTAGTTTGGCCCCCTCAGGAACCCCATTAGAAAAAATAGAACAATATGTTTACCGAGTGCCCAACTTTTTGACCAAACTAAATCTGCTCAAACAGTTGTTGCACAGCGACCCTTCGATGGAACGCATTCTAATTTTTGCCAACAACAAAAAGTCCGTAGACTTGATTGCGCAAGCGTTAGAACCTGATTTCCCTGAACAATTGGGCATTATCCATTCCAACAAATCGCAAAACTACCGACTGAATACCATGGCGTCTTTTCAAAAGGGCGAGCTTCGTGGGTTGGTCACCACCGATGTAATGGCGCGGGGATTGGACATTTCCGACATTACCCACGTCATCAATTTTGAAATGACCGAAAGTCCCGAACAATACATCCACCGTATCGGACGAACGGGACGGGCCGACAAATCGGGTACTGCGATTAGTTTCATCAGTCCGCGTGAAGAGGAAATCCAACTTGAAGCAGAAATGCTCATGGAAAAAGAACTCACACTTATTCCCTTTCCCGAGGAAATTGAAGTGGTCAACCGACTGTTGGAATTTGAAAAAGACAAAAAGAAAATCAAGTTTCTTCTCAAACGACCAAAAATCGAGGGAGGCACTGCTTTTCAAGAGAAAAAAGATAAAAATAAGAAAGTAAATTTAGGAGGACCCGGCAAACGAAAACCGCGAAAAACAGCACCACGCAACCGAGCTGTTGAGCGTAAAAGGAATGAAAAACGCAAAAAAGGATAAGCGCTAAATTCCCGTTAAAGGCTTCTTACATCGGTTATTTTTGTTATTTTTGAAACCACAAACGTAAGTCCGACAATGCAATTTAAACACCCGGAAGTTCTCTTTTTTCTCCCCCTTTTGGTGCTCCCGATTTTGGTGCATTTGTTTCAATTGCGGCGCTTTAAAACGCAATACTTTACCAACGTTCGATTCCTCAAAGAATTAGTTGTACAAACCCGAAAAAGTTCGACCCTCAAAAAATACTTACTTCTTGCCACCCGCCTGTTACTGCTTACCTTTTTGATTCTAGCCTTTGCGCAACCGTTTTGGGAAGCCAAAGAAGCAAAAAATGCAAAAAACGAACTCTACATTATTTTAGACAATTCGTTTTCCATGCAAGCCAAAGGCAAAAAAGGGGAATTGCTCAAACGTGCAGTGCAAGACATTCTGGCGGAAGCCCCTGAGAGTGCCAACTTTTCGCTCCTCACCAACACTGAGAGTTTTTGGAATACCGACATCAAGTCGATTCAACGAGAACTGCAAAACCTTTCCTATAGCGCTACACCCTTTGAACCGGAACGATTGATTGCCCAAGTTCGCGCCCACCGTTCTGCTTTTCGCAAAGATATCGTTGTGATCTCCGACGGTGTGGGTACCCGTGCCGAAGCTTTGGGAGCCTTGAATAATGACGAAAAAGGGTATTACATTCAGGTACAAGCCGAAAAAACACAAAACTTCGCCATTGACAGTGTCTACCTCGATCAAACGCTCGATCAATTTTATGAAATCGAAGTGGCATTGCGCTCGTATGGAGCCACTTCCGAGGCGGTACCGGTGGCTTTGTACGACGGTCAAAAATTGGTAGCCAAAACCTTAGTTACGTTCAATCAACCGAAACAAACCCTAAAATTTACGCTTCCAAAAACCGAGTTTAACGGTTATGTATCGCTCAATGACAACAGTTTAGAGTACGATAACACCTATTATTTTTCACTCTCAAAACCCGAAAAAAGTCGGGTCATGAGTATAAGCGAATCGGCGCCCGCAACTTTTCTAACTAAAATTTACACCCCAGACGAATTTGAATACACGGCCACAACCCTAGCGACCTTACCCTACGCGCTTCTGGAAAAACAAGATGCGATTGTACTCAACGAAATAGCAACTTTACCTGCATCACTACAAACTACCTTAAAAGCTTTTGTCGTACAGGGTGGAAATCTGATTCTTATTCCTGCCCCCGATACCAATGTTAGTTCGTACAACGCCTTACTCAATGCCCTCGGTGGCGGATATGTGTATCAAGATTGGAAAGTGACCGATCGATTGGTGACCAAAATCAATTTCAATCACCCCTTGTATGCGGGAGTTTTTGAAAAGAAAACGGAGAATTTTCAATACCCAACCTCAAAGGCTGGCTACTCGGTACAAACCTCTTTTCCAACCGTTTTGGAATGCAACGATCAGCGTCCTTTTTTGAGTGCCATTACCCGTGGGGCAGGATCGATTTATTGTTTCTCTGCACCCCTTCGTCAGGAGTGGGGTAACTTTAAAAACTCACCGTACTTGATTGTGCCAACGCTGTATAACATGGCCTTCAATAGCCAAAAAACGGGAGTCAAAGCCTCTACCATCGGAAGCAGTCGCCCCTACATTGCTGCAATATCGCTCGGTGAGGATGAAATTGTATCCTTACTAAAGGATGAAACTAAAGTCATTCCCGAACAGCAAAGGCTTTACAATCAGGTGAAACTTACTTTCTCGACCCAACCGCAACGGGCAGGCAATTACACGCTTTTAAGTAAAAAAGAAGCCGTCGATCAATTGAGTTTCAACTACCCTAGAACAGAGAGCGACCTTCAAGCGGTACCCTCCAATTGGATGGCAGAATGGGAGGAAATAACGGCTACCGACCAATTGTTTGATACCTTACAAGCGGATCGAAGCGATACTGTAATTTGGAAATGGTGTATTCTTTTGGCTTTACTTTTCTTGCTAATCGAAATTGCCATTCAAAAAATAATCCGATAAACAACACACAACAACTATGACTACGGTACTTAAATCGGTAACAATTGTAGACCCCAAAGGGGCCTATCACCACCAATGTGTCGATATTCACCTTAAAGACGGTTTGATTCACGCTATAGGCGAAAATCTGCCGCTCCCACAAGAAGCGCAGGTCATCGAATTGCCCAATGCCTTCGTATCCCCGGGTTGGTTTGACACCTCGGTCGTTTTGGGAGAACCCGGATTTGAAGCTGCTGAAACCATCGCCAATGGGTTGCAAACTGCTGCTAGCTCAGGATTCACTGAAATCATGGTACAACCGCATACACTACCTGTAGCCGATAATGCCGCCGTTCTTCATTTGTTGCATCAAAAAGCTTCGGGACAAGCAACCGCAATTCATCCGATTGGGGCGCTCACAATGGGTAGTGCTGGACAAGCATTGGCCGAGCTGTACGATATGCAACAAGCTGGAGCCATAGCTTTTGGAGATTATAAAAAAAGTATGAAAAATGCCAATCTGTTCAAGATTGCACTACAATATGTACAGGATTTCAATGGACGGGTTCTTGCCTATTGTGAAGACGACACTCTCCGCGGAAATGGTGTGGTTAACGAAGGTATTACAGCAACACGACTAGGACTCAAAGGAATTCCGAGTTTGGCGGAAGAATTACAGGTGGCCCGCAATTTATTTTTATTGGAATATACCGGAGGCGCTTTACATATCCCTACCCTTTCGACAGCCAAATCGGTGGCACTTGTTCGTGAGGCCAAAGCGCGGGGATTGAATGTTACCTGTAGTGTGGCTGTCGCGCACTTAGTCCTTACCGATGGCGTTTTGGAATCGTTTGATACCCGCTACAAACTTTCCCCTCCGTTACGCACGGCACATGATCGAGAGGCGCTGTGGGAAGGGCTACGCGATAACACCATCGATTGCATCACGACAGACCATCATCCGGTAGATATTGAATATAAAAAAGTAGAATTTGACTTGGCCCATGAGGGGTCAATCGGATTAGAATCGGCGTGGGGTGCGCTTGCAGCTGTTCTTTCGATGGATTTGATTGTAGAAAAACTGACTGCGGGTCGAGCGATTTTTGGACTACCTCTGGCGGTAATTGCGCCAGGTGCTGCAGTGAATCTTACGCTATTTACCACAGAAGAATCGGGAACGTTTACGGCAGATCAAATTCGCTCTACTTCCAAAAATGCAGCTTTACTCGGTCAACCCACCCGTGGAAAAGTACTTGGTATTGCCCGTGAAAAACATCTTATGCTCAATTAATTATGGACACAACAACCATCAAAGAAGGCAAATCAATGGCAATCTTGAGTTATGTGCTCATCATTGGACCGCTCATCGCATTATCCATCAATGCCGATAAAAAAAATCCCTATACTTCGTTTCATTTGCGCCAAGGGTTGGGACTCACAGCGACATTTCTGTTGATTGGACTCACGATGAGTAGTTATTTCAACCGTTCGCAATTACCCCCTGAAACGAGTTTCAACATCGCTTTTCCCTTTTGGATTTTTATAAGTATCCTCACATTTTACGGGATGTTCTCGGCTGTTATGGGGTATACCCGTCCCATTCCTTTGTTGGGACCTTTTTTTCAAAAATGGTTGAAACGATTGTAACAATCTGACATTTTCAGGACAAATGAGGCAATCAGAAACCTCATGAAAGAAAAACCCTCTAGAACTACCCCTATACTTTTCGTACTCCTTAGCCTTTTTAGCTACGGTTTTCGTGCTCAAGCGCAAACCGGAAATGTTAAAGGAAGAGTGCGTTCGGAAAAAGAAACAGCCCTTTACACGGCCTCTGTCGCACTATTTGATGCCGACAACAAACTGGTCAAAGCCGTTTTAACCGATGCCGAAGGCGCGTTTACCATTTCGCGATTGCGTCCAGGAACCTATAGTTTAAAAGTCACCTCTGTGGGATTTGAGGACCAAATTCTGAAAGGACTGCTTATAACGGAAAGCGAATTAATTTTGGAACCCATCCTTCTGAAAGAAAGCGCTGTTCAGTTGAACGAAGTCGTCATCAAAAAAGAAAAACCACTTGTTCAAGTCTTGGCCGACAAAACAGTTTTCAATGTCGAAAATACGATTAATGCAACAGGGAATACCGGTTTTGAATTGCTGCGAAAAGCACCAGGTGTCGTAGTCGATAACAACGATAATGTTGTGGTTGAAGGCAAAAGTGGTGTCCTTTTTTACATCGATGGAAAACAATCGTTTTTGAGTGGCGCCGATATGACCATTTTTTTAAAAACGATCCAATCCACAGATATTGAATCGATTGAAATCATTACCCAACCGTCTTCCAAATACGATGCTGCCGGAAATGCAGGTATTGTCAATATCAAATTGAAAAAAAATAAAAACTTTGGGACGAACGGTACGGTCACTTCGGGATACAATATCGGGCGCTTTGGTACGTCGGTGAATTCGATATCTTTAAACAATCGCAGTAAAAAATTCAACACCTACCTCAACTATAGCAACCGATTTGGGAAGAGTTACAACTTTATGGAGTTTGAACGCCTACAAAACGGTCGGGTTTTTAATTCCGATACGAAAACGGATTACATGACCAATGCCAACAACTTGAAAATGGGACTTGATTACACCCACAATCGTCGTCATTCGTTTGGACTTGTCCTCACGGGGAACTTTAATAATGCCTATGGAGATGGCCGATCTCGAACTCCTATTCGCCCGCAAACTTCCAATGTTATCGATAGCGTTTTGGTAGCGCAAAACAAGGCTCATAACAAAAATTATAACTTGTATGCCAACGTAAATTACCGATTTCAAGACACCACAGGGGTTTCGTTAACTACCGATTTAGATGTTGGGCGGTACAACTCAGACCGCGATACTTTTTTACCCAACTTTTATTTGGACCCCACCGAAACAACCGTATTAAGTGCCATCATCAACAGCCAATACACCCCTGTCATAATTGATATTGCCGCATTTAAATCCGATTATGAACAGCGACTGGGTAAGGGAAAATTGGGACTGGGAATGAAAACTTCGTTAGTATCCACAGAAAACACTTTTGATGTATTTAATTATCCCGCTGGACAACCCGTTTTCAATACCACTTTGAGCAATCGCTTTACCTATAAAGAAAATGTAAATGCGGTGTATGTGAATTATAACCGTATGGTGAAAAAGTTCAATTTCCAATTGGGACTCCGCGTTGAAAACACACATTCCGATGGTGAATTGAGCAGTTTACAGCAAAACAATGATGCACGGGTAAAACGAAAATATACCGATTTCTTTCCCAGTGGAGGAATCACGTTTGCACAAAACGAAAGCAATTCGTGGGCACTTACCTACAGTCGCCGTATCGAACGCCCAAGTTACAACGCTTTAAATCCTTTTGAATATCAAATTGATGAATTGTCGGTTAGCAAAGGGAATCCTTTTTTACAACCCCAATATGTGCATAATATCAAAGCTTCCCACACCTATAAATACAAACTTAACACCTCGTTGAGTTACAGTTATGTCTCTGATTTCTTTGCGCAAGTGACCGAAGCGGTGGGACTGAATAAGAGTCGCATGACCACCAAAAATGTGGCCAATCAGGAAACGATTAATTTGGGAATTTCGTACCCTTTTAAGGTCAATAATTGGTGGAATGTGTACATGAGTGTCAATGCCTTTCGCAGCCGCTACATTCCCACGGATCCCTCTTTTGTGGGCTTAACGCAGGAAACTTTAAACATTTATGGGCAAAATAATATTACGCTTCCTAAAAAAATCAATTTGGAAATTTCAGGATGGTTTAATTCGCCTTCGGTGTGGGGTGGAACCTATCGTACAGCAAGTTTGGGATCCCTAGACATTGCGGCACAGAAGAAGTTTTTGAAAGATAAATTAAATGTACGCGTGGCCGTTTCCGACGTATTGTTTACCTCACCGTGGTCGGGTCGAACCGAGTTTGCTAACGTTATCATCAACGGTCGTGGGGGAAGTGACAGCCGCCAGCTTCGTTTTAACCTCACTTATAATTTTGGTAATGACCAAGTGAAAAGAGCACAAAACCGCAATACCGGGGTAGAAGACGAGAAAAATCGTATTGGGAATTAGTATCTTTACGCGCAAACAATAGCTATGGACTTACACTACCTTGTTAGAGAACCTCAAACGATTCAATCAGGTCATCCCGTGTTGATTCTACTTCACGGCTACGGAAGCAACGAACAAGATTTATTTTCGTTTGCAACTGAACTGCCAAACGATTATTATGTGATTTCTGTTCGAGCGCCTTATGATCTCATGTACGGAAGTTATGCGTGGTATGCCATAAATTTTGACGCCGATGAAAATAAATTTTCAGATGTAGTACAAGCCCGTCAATCGCGGGATCGAATCGCAGATTGTATCGATGAACTTCTTCAGAAATACCCTATTGATTCAAAACAGGTAACCCTCATCGGATTTAGTCAAGGTTGTATTTTGAGTTATGCCGTAGCGGTATCGTATCCCGAAAAAGTACAACGTGTAGTGGGGATGAGTGGGTATTTTAATCGAGACATCGCTGCGGAAGGATTTGAAGGCAAAGCGTTAGACAGTTTACAAGTTTTCGCCTCCCACGGAAGTGTTGATCAGGTGATTCCTGTTGATTGGGCCCGAAAAGCTGTGCCGCAATTGGAAGCCTTGGGAATTGCGGTTACCTACAAAGAGTATCCTGTAGGCCATGGTGTGTCGCCACAAAACTTTTTTGATTTTAGAAACTGGCTAGAAACTACACGGTAATTATTCGGCTTCTGGATCGGCACTACCCGTTACCTTTTGCCCGATTTCACTATCACCCGCATACAAGGTCGTTTCCCCTTTTTTAAAGATAAACCCCTTCCAAGCTACCAATTGGTAGTCGTTTTTTACCCATGGACTGCCCTCGCTGGCACGCGTAAGTAACATAGATTCTTGGTTGGGTAAAAAGACCTCCGCTTGCTTGCGGTCTTCGCTAAACAAGACATAGGCCGCTAGGGTTTCATCTTCAGTATTGGCTTGATCTAAGGGATTTAATTGCAATCCTGTAAACATCCGGACACATTCTTTGTTTAGTTTCGACCAAGTATAACCCGCTGAAGCTAAACAACCGTTTTCGTCTTTATCTGAACCCGTGATGGTAGAATCCTTGACTTGCCCTTGTGCTGCGGTTGCCTCCTCCGATTGGGGTTTGCAAGCGCCGACAAGCAACAAAAGTATAAGTGAAAAAAAAGATGTTTTCATGCTGAAAATTAAACGTTAGTATTCCTCTTTGGGATAGATGTAGCTGTCCATGGTTTGAAACGTAGCTTTTCCTTTTTCATCGACAAAATATTTGATCATCACATCGCCCCAGTACGTTCCATCGCTGTAGTTGGCAATAATCCAGCGGTGGTTGAGTACTTTCATGGAATTAATAATGAACTTTTGCTCTCCCAATTTCTCTTGTCCCGTATACGGATTTCCTTCCGGTTTGTCGTTGAAACTCAATAACTGTTCCTTGATGGAAGGTTCTAACTTTTTTACATCAAAATTGGCAAAATAGTTTTGCGCATACTCGTTTTTTTGTAACGAAAAGGAATCGGCATTGGCCAACTGTTGCGAAAGTTGTGCAATACTATCGCTTTTCGTCTTTAAGTCAGCGGTTGCTTTCTTTTGTTGCATTTGAACCTGCTTGCTGTAATACACGTAGGTAAAAGAAGCCAAAAGTGCAGCTATGATAAATAAATAAAGATAAAGTTGTCGTGCCATGATTATTCGAGTGTTAAAACTAGGTTATCGTAAGCCAAAAAAACCGAAGAAGGGAGCGTTTTTTCCCGCTCCGCATGAAAGCCCATATGGTGGCTAATATGCGTTAAATAGGCTTGCTCTGGGTGTACCAAATTTACAAAATCTAATGCTTCCTGCAAATTGAAATGAGTATCGTGAGGCGCTTCCCGTAAGGCATTCACCACCAATACTTTCAGTCCTTTCAACTTATCCAATTCGGCTGTTTCAATAGTTTTAACATCGGTCAAATACGCGAAATCACCTATTCGAAATCCCAAAACCGGTAAATCGCCGTGCCAAACACGTATAGGCTGAATTGCAACACCACCGATAGAAAAAGGCGCGTTAGCCTCAATGGGGTGAACATGCACAGCGGGGGCTCCTGGATACCGATTTTCAGTCGCAAAAATATAGTTATAGCGTTGCCTCAAATTGGCAATAACACGCGACTCGGCATATACGGGCATAGGACCGTATTGAAAATTAAACGGCCGAATGTCATCCAAACCCGCGGTATGATCGGCGTGCTCATGGGTAAAAAGCAAGCCATCAATGCGGGTACATCCTGACGTTAGCACCTGCTGCCGAAAATCGGGGCCACAATCGACTATGAGGGATTGTCCCTCCACTTCCACCCATATAGAAACCCGTAGCCGCTTGTCGCGTGGGTCTTGACTTAAGCAAACGGGATGGTCACTTCCGATGACGGGAATACCTTGTGAAGTACCGGTTCCTAGAAAATAAATTTTCATGTAGCACGATTTTTGTGGTAAGCGAGAAATACCCCGCGGTAATAAGGCGTAATTTAATACAAAATTAGGATTAATTCCTTTTACATACCGCAATCGTTTTATTAACTTTGCGTGGCATACAAGAATTATGGCGAATAACGAATTAAACATCAAGTTAAAAGGTGATCGTGTCATTACACAGATTCCGACAACAAAGGATAAGGCCTTACGGATTAACCTGAACGAAAATATTTACGGAACCTTTGCTGAAATTGGAGCTGGTCAAGAAACAGTGCGTCATTTTTTTCGTGCGGGAGGATCCTCGGGTACCATTGCCAAGGCCATGTCGGCGTATGATAAAGACTTCAGTGATGCAATTTACGGCAATGAAAACGATGGTCGCTATGTGACCGAAAGCCGTTTGAAAAAAATGTTGAACCATGAAGTTCGCTTAATTGAAGAGCGTTTGAAGCGGGATAAGCATCCTAATAAAATGTTTTTCAGTTACGCCAATACGGTAGCGACTATTGATTTTGCAAAACAATTCAAAGGACACGGTTGGGTGGGTATCAAATACCAAGTTGAACCCGATGAGGATTACAATGAAATCACCCTTCACATTCGTTTCAAAGAAAATGATGCCCGTTTGCAACAAGAAACGTTGGGTATTTTGGGTGTGAATCTGATTTATGGTGCGTTCTACAAATACAACGACCCCAAGAAACTGTTACGCTACCTCTACGATCATTTGGACAAAGACCAACTGGAAATCGATACCATCAACTTTTCGGGACCACGCTTTGCCAACGTTGACAACCGATTGATCAGTTTACAATTGGTTCGTAACGGAATGACCGATGCCGTTATGTTTGGTTCTGATGGAAAAAACATACTCCCTGCCGCTGTTTTATACAAGAAAAATATTTTGGCGATTCGCGGAAGTTTCCGACCCGTGACCAAAGTAAACATGGACATGTACGAGAAATCGTTGGAAATGTTCTACCAAGAAAACAAAGTTGAAAAAGAAAATACCTTTGTCGTTTTTGAAATTACGCTTTCTAACCTACGTTCGGAAGGGGAAATTGATGAACGTGACTTTATGGACCGTGCCGAATTGCTTTGTAAACTAGGGCAAACGGTTATGATATCCAATTTCCAAGAGTACTATCGCGTCGTGGAGTACTTCTCCAGCTACACGAAAGCCCGTATGGGATTGGCCATGGGTGTGAACAATCTGATTGATATTTTTGATGAAAAATACTACCGCCATTTGAGTGGTGGAATTTTGGAAGCCTTTGGTAAGTTATTCTACCGCGATCTCAAAGTATACCTCTACCCAATGGAAGAAAATGGAGAGATTATCACTTCACAAAACTTAAAAGTTCACCCACGAATGAAAGAGTTGTACAAGTTCTTTGCGTACAATGGTAAGGTGGTGGATGTAACCGATTTTGACCGGGGCAATCTGAAGATATTCTCACGCGAGGTATTGAAAATGATCTCCAATGGTACGTCGGGTTGGGAAGCTATGTTACCTGAAGGGACAGCAGATTTAATTAAACAACATCATTTGTTTGGATACGACCCCAATCGCGTATTGGAAGAAGCATAAAAAATAAGCCCCGAAATGACTCGGGGCTTATTGTTAGGGTAAAATTTGTTCCGCGTGGGCTTTTGTTTTTACATCGGTAATGACGTCATCAATCACGCCCGCCTCATTGATCACAAAAGTGGTGCGGTGGATGCCATCGTATTCTTTCCCCATAAATTTTTTGGGACCCCAAACACCAAAAGCTTGAATCACGGATTTATCTTCATCTGCCAACAATGGAAAAGGGAATTCATACTTATTTTTAAAACTCGCTTGTGCTTTTGCCGAATCAGCACTTACACCGAGTAAGGCATAATTTTGGGCTTCAAAACGGGCATAATTGTCCCGTAAGTCACAAGCTTCTGCGGTACAACCGGGCGTGTTGGCTTTTGGGTAAAAGAATACCACAAGTTTCTTACCCTTGTAATCCGCCAAGGTATGCACATTTCCATCTTGATCTTTGCCCGAAAATAATGGGGCAGCATCGCCTTTTTTTAAATTGGTCATAGTGTTTTTTATTTGTTAGCGTTTGACGTAAATTTATACTTTTAAAAGTACAAAAATGACTCAGAAGGAACGCGCAACGTTTGTTATAAATACGTTAAAAGACCTTTACCCTACCATTCCCATTCCTTTGGACCATAAAGATCCCTATACGCTATTAATTGCGGTTTTGCTATCCGCTCAATGTACAGATGTTCGGGTAAATTTAACTACGCCTCATCTATTTGCGAAAGCGGATAATCCCTATGCTATGGTGAAGTTATCCGTTGAAACGATACGGGAAATCATTAAACCTTGCGGACTCTCACCGATGAAATCTAAAGCAATACATGGCTTATCGAATATTTTAATTGATCAATACAACGGTGAAGTTCCCCAAAGTTTTGACGCCCTTGAAGCCCTACCGGGTGTGGGACACAAAACAGCAAGTGTGGTGATGAGTCAGGCCTTTGGTGTACCGGCATTTCCTGTAGATACACACATTCACCGTTTGATGTACCGCTGGGGATTATCCAATGGAAAAAGTGTGGTTCAAACCGAACGCGATGCCAAAAAACTATTTCCCGAAGCATCATGGAATGATTTGCATTTACAAATTATTTGGTATGGTAGGGAGTACTCGCCCGCACGGGGATGGGACCTAGAAAAAGACATAATTACGAAAACCATCGGGCGAAAATCGGTACTCAAAGAAGCACAAAAAAAATCCCGATAATGCACGTTATCGGGATCATGGATTTAATTGGTAA
This sequence comes from Flavobacterium sp., assembly GCF_040379285.1. Taxonomy (GTDB): domain Bacteria; phylum Bacteroidota; class Bacteroidia; order Flavobacteriales; family Flavobacteriaceae; genus Flavobacterium. Next base: position 24,007 of record NZ_JBEILJ010000007.1, read on the forward strand.
TCAGTTCGAAGTTCATTCGGCTGGTTTTTACAATTTTCAAGGCTTTTGAATAATTCAGTAAAAACTGCACCGTTTCTTTTTTGGGCAACCGTTTCGGACCCGAAAAGGCTTTTTGAGAGTAAAGTTTCGCCATAGATGTTAATTTGCGTGTTATTCCCATCTATAACGTTACCGTACGTCAAATATTGTTAATTGGTTAAAATAATTTTATTTTTTTCAATCACTTTGCGCAAGTTCATCAATGCATAGCGCATTCTTCCTAGCGCGGTATTGATACTTACCCCTGTAATTTCAGCAATTTCGTTGAAACTCAGGTCCTGATAAATCCGCATCACCAATACTTCTTTTTGGTCCGCAGGCAATTCTTGGATGATTCGGCGTAAATCCTCTTCAATGACCTGACTGATCATCAAACCTTCGATTGTTTTGGAATCGTCTTTGATGACCGAAAAGATTGAAAATTCATCCGTATCACGCACCACAGGCATTTTCTTGTTTTTTCGAAAATGGTCTACAATAAGGTTGTGAGCAATACGCATAACCCAAGGTAAAAACTTCCCTTCCTCGTTGTAAGCATTCGATTTCAACGTTTTAATTACCTTAATAAAGGTATCTTGAAAAATATCGTCTGCTACATCCCGATCGGGTAACTTGGAATAGATAAATCCATAGATTTTGGATTGATGCCGGTTGATTAACATTGCCAAGGCATTTTCATTGCCTGCAATGTATTGCTGTACTAAGACAGAATCGGAGAGATGAGTTGTAGCCATAGCAAACCCTTTTTAGTGATTTTTTTGTTTCTGTTGTCAATCTAAAAAGTAGTTTTTTACGCTATAGGCAAAAGATTTTGGTGTTAAGTAATAGCCAAATTTAATATAATATTTTTTTAATATGCAAGTTTCTTTCGATAAATTAACATATTGAGTCAAAAAATCCTAAAATAAAGCGGCGAAAACCACGTTACTTTGGGATTCATTTTTTATAAAATTCGCTGCTATTGTTGGGTGATGACCACTTTTTGGGTACGCTTCTGCCCTTCCGCATAGACTGTTACCAAATACAATCCCGGGGTTAGCGCCTGAATTGGAATGCGATTGGTTGCGGTGTAGGCTGTTAAAACCTCTTGTCCCATCATATCATGAATAGCCACTTTGTCAATAGGTAATGTACATTTAAATAGTGATTTCTTAGGCGGGTAAAATTAAAAAATGAAAAAGAAGAAATGAAAAATTGCCCATTAAAGCTAAAATCCTCTTAAAAATGGACGCAAAAGCTTTGGCAATAGAGGCCAAAAAATGGGGAATGTGTATCTTTGAAAAAAAAAGAAATGCTATCGGAAAAGTTAGTCGAATTAGAGCCCAAAAAACACATTCTAATCAAAGGGGCTAGTATTCACAATCTTAAACATCTTAACCTCGCCATTCCTCGCAACCAACTGGTCGTTATCACAGGACTATCGGGTTCAGGAAAGTCGTCAATTGCTTTTGACACCCTCTATGCAGAAGGACAACGACGTTATGTAGAAAGTTTATCAGCTTATGCCCGTCAATTTCTGGGTCGCCTAGATAAACCCAAGGTTGAATATATCAAAGGAATCGCGCCAGCTATAGCTATTGAGCAAAAAGTCAACACCACCAATGCGCGTTCGACCGTAGGTACCTCTACAGAAATTTACGACTACTTAAAATTGCTTTACGCACGTATTGGGAAAACTATTTCACCGATTTCGGGAAATGAAGTAAAAAAAGATACCGTTTCTTCTGTTATTGACCATGTGAAGACCTTAGAGCCCGAAACCCGTTGGTTGCTGCTTGCTCCTATTCATGTGGAAGAAGGTAGAGCCTTAGAAGACAAACTCAACGTTCTTCTACAACAAGGATTTATCCGTATTTTGGTGGACAATGAAATGCTGCGTCTGGATGAAATTGACCTAAAATCGGTCCCCAAGGAAAATATTCGTTTAGTTATTGATCGCATTGTGGTCAAAGAGGAAGAGGCCTTTTACAACCGTTTAGCCGATGCCATTCAAACGGCTTTTTATGAAGGAAAAGGAACCTGCTACATTGCGTCAGTAGATCACGAAATTTGTACTGAATTCAATACCAACTTTGAACTTGATGGGTTGACCTTCCTTGAACCCAACATTCATTTGTTCAGTTTTAACAATCCCTATGGCGCTTGCCCTCGTTGTGAAGGCTATGGAAATATTATCGGTATCGATGAAGATTTAGTTATTCCTAATACGGCTTTATCGGTATTTGAAAATGCAATTTTTCCCTGGCGTGGCGAAAGCATGAGTTGGTATCGGGATCAATTGGTAAACAACGCCTACAAATTTGATTTCCCCATTCACAAACCGTTTTTTCAATTGGAACCTGCCCAAAAAGAATTGGTGTGGCAGGGAAATAGCTACTTTGTCGGGTTGCATGATTTTTTTAAGGAATTAGAGGAAAAAAACTATAAAATACAAAATCGGGTAATGCTGTCCCGTTACCGCGGGAAAACAAAATGTCCCGTATGTAAGGGAAAACGGCTACGCGAAGAAGCGCAATATGTGCACGTTGGCGGGAAAACCCTCGGCGAACTCGTAGCCATGCCTATTCGGATGTTATTACCATTTTTTGAAACACTGCAATTGTCGGAACACGATGCGCAAGTGGCCAAAAGACTCTTGTTGGAAATTAAAAACCGTTTGCGTTTTTTAAAAAATGTGGGCTTAGATTACCTTACATTAAACCGCAACTCGGCTACACTCTCGGGCGGAGAATCGCAACGTATTAATTTGGCAACCTCATTAGGCAGCAGTTTAGTGGGTTCGATGTACATTCTTGATGAACCCAGTATCGGTTTGCATCCCAAAGACACGGAATTGCTTATTGAAGTGTTAAAAAACCTACGCGATTTGGGCAACACGGTCATTGTGGTTGAACATGACGAAGATATCATGCGGGAAGCTGATATGATAATCGATATCGGTCCCGAAGCGGGGAGTTTGGGAGGCGAATTGGTGGCCCAAGGCACTTTTTCCGAAATTTTAGAAGCCAACTCGTTAACGGCTCAATATTTAAACGGTAAAATGGAAATTCCAGTGCCTAAAGTTCGTAGAAAATGGTCGGCTTACATTGACATTTTAGGCGCTAGAGAACACAACCTTCAAAACGTAGACGTCCGATTTCCTTTGGAGTGTCTTACCGTAATTACCGGGGTTTCGGGTAGTGGTAAGAGTACATTGGTCAAACGAATTCTTTTCCCAGCTTTACAAAAAAAACTCGAAGGTATTGGCGAAAAAGCGGGGCAGTTTAGCGATATGCAAGGCCACTACCATCGGATTCATCATATTGAATATGTCGATCAAAATCCAATTGGCCGAAGCTCGCGTTCAAATCCTGTCACTTATATCAAAGCTTACGATGACATTCGGGATTTGTTTGCCAAGGAAAAACTATCCAAAATACGCGGCTACCAACCCAAACATTTTTCGTTTAATGTAGATGGTGGACGCTGTGAAACGTGCAAAGGAGACGGAACGATTAATGTGGAAATGGTATTCATGGCCGATGTTGAATTGCCCTGTGAAACCTGTGGTGGTAAACGTTTTAAGAAAGAAATTTTGGAAGTTCAATGTAACGGTCTCAACATCGATGCGATACTCAACTTAACCATTGATGAGGCCATTGCCTTTTTTAAAAAGCACGAACTAAATAAAATTGTACAAAAATTACAACCCTTACAAGATGTAGGTTTAGGATATGTGCAGTTGGGACAGTCTTCGTCTACTTTATCGGGCGGTGAAGCGCAACGAATAAAACTCGCTTCATTTCTAGTGAAAGGCGCAACCAAGGAAAAAGCACTTTTTGTTTTTGATGAACCCACCACCGGACTTCATTTTCACGACATCAAGAAGTTACTCGCATCGTTTGAAGCACTCATCGAAAAAGGCCACTCTATCATCGTAATTGAGCACAATTTGGATTTAATCAAATGTGCCGATTGGATTATTGATTTGGGTCCGGAGGGAGGCGAAAGAGGAGGGCAATTGATGGCTTTTGGAACTCCTGAGGAAATTGCTAAGAATCCGGAATCGATAACAGGCCAATACTTAAAAGCAAAGTTATAATGAAAAACCCCTTCTCATCATGAAGGGGTTTTTGCTATTTTTTATTCTAAAACAATCTTCCGGGTAACTCTGGTAGAATCCGATTCCATAACCGCCATATACATACCACGAGCCAAATGACCTACGGCAAACCCCTTGACCAAAGGCGCATCGGTAACCGCTTGGGATAATACAATTTTACCGGTGCTGTCTATCAAGCTAAATTGATACTCATTTTTGGGAAATGTCCCCAAATTCCAATAAATCTCATTCGTCGCTGGATTGGGGAAAACCGACATTTGATATTCCTGTACTGACGATGTGCTTAGGGTTGTACTCGCTACTGCAAAATGCAACATCGCCCCCGTAGCAGCTTGGGCCACTTTATAGTTGTACACCGGATCCATATTGACCAATAAATCGGTAGCCGTGTGTCGGTGCGTTGTTTCATTGGTTTCATAAAACCCTGTAATGACTTCACCGTTATCTTCAAATGTCATATAATCGGACGCATAGGCATACGACAAATTGGTATTTAGGGGCGAATACAATTCAGTACATGTAATCAATTGTTGCGTCATGGCATTAGAAGCCGCATTATTGGAAGTTGGACTCCCTGTATCGCGCTCACAAGTAATGGTATCGTTGATATCTCCGGCAACTCCGCCTACTTGATCAATATTGAATACCAAACGGATACTCATTTTGGGGGTGGTGCCATTGACAACGGTGTTGACATAATTTTGACTTCCACGCAAACCATCTTCTTCCCCCGAGAAATTGATAAAACGAATGGAATATTCCGTGGGGACATTTTGCAATAAACGCGCGACTTCCAAAATAGCCGCTACCCCACTCCCATTATCATTGGTCCCTGTACCTACAATAGAATCATAATGACCACATATAATGACATAGGTATTGGGATAGGTGGTTCCGATTTTGGTGACTACTAAATTTTTACACACGGCTGACGAACCCGAATAGGTATAGGAAAACTCTTGAAGCTGGTTGGCCGTGTAGCCGTAGCTAAGGTATTTGCTCTTCAACCAATCTAAAGTATTTTGCAACGCTGCGGTGCCGCGTCGTTTTACACCTAAATCTTCAAACTCAGTCAAATTGTTCGTGACATTCGTTTGAGAACACTGATTGGCAATGTCGGCATAGGCTTGAATAAAAGATTGGGCATTTGAGACAAATTGAAATCCAATTAAAGAAAAGAGGACCAGTAGGTATTTTTTCATGGGGTAATCTTCAATAAAGTGGTTTGTTGTGGAGTCAAATATACTAAAATTATCTTGAAAATAAAGCAGTCACCTGAAGTAAGAGTTTTGCATTCAACAGATTAAAAATCATTAACAAATCGTTGACAATTCTATCGATAAAGATGGCACAGCAATTGAAAATACCTTTACATCACAATGATCGAAGAAGCTGAAAATCGAAAGAGTAAGCACCAACCGTAAACCGAATGCCTTATGAAAACTATTACGCTTTTATCCAGTTTAGTGTTCGCTTTTAACACTTGGGCTCATGCCACTACTTTGGAGTTTGCTAACCACCGTCATGGTCTACACTTCAATGAAGCCGAACCGATTCAATTTATGGAACGCGGGATTGTATTTTATGTGTTCTTGAATGGTGATTTTGACTTCAATACCCGTCCTGAAGATGTTGGAGGTAGCTACTACTTCCGCGGTGCAAGCTCCAAAACTATGGCGCGAGGAAGTCGCCCTGTAAATTATGGGGTTTTGATTGAATTTGACTCCTTTGGACGTGTACGACGCGTTGGTAACACATTCATCAACTATGATAGTCGTGATCGAGTAAGTCGAATTGGAAGTGTGTTCATGTACTACAACCGTTTTGCGCTAACGCAAATTGGCGGTATGCGAATCGTTTACAATCGCTTGGGTCAAATCGTCCATACCGTGGGAAGCGTCAAACGCCATGGCTTTACACCTAATTACTATGAGCAAGCCACCTGTTCAACCACCTATTACGGTTCAAGTACCCATTATTTCCCTGGAGGCTATTACTACCGCACAACAGATCAAAATACAAGACAAGTAGAAACGTCGGAATCTACAGCAAATGAAGAGTAAATAAAGTTTGGGTTAGTTAGTTTGATTCGGAGACCCTGTAGTCCTAGGATTACAGGGTTTTCTATTTTTTCATCGTTTTAAAAAACGAGGCAAAAAACGATCCAATACTTCGTTTACCTCATCGGAAACGCGAAGATAATAATGGGCAAACAGATACAGTGGCGCCACTAATAAAGATTTAAATACGATGTTAATTATCGGGTGGAAAGGAAAATCCCAAGCATAAAATAGCCCAAAAACAACCATTAAAACTACTAACGATCGAACCGTATACAGGGTAAAAGGAAAAAGTTTCAACTTCTTAACGACAAAAACAAATTTCACCGTATTGTACAGCATGATTGTCAGTAATGTTGCCAAAGCCGAACCATTGATACCATACATAGGAATACAAATGGTATTCAAAACAATCATCAATACCACAGTAGCCACGCCAAAAAATAAAACCATGCGGTAGTATCGGGTATTGACAATTATCGCGTTGTTATTGCCCAAAAGCACATCGTAATACTTAGAAATCCCTATCATAAATACCACCCAAACGCCCCCGTCGTAATTATCGGGAATAATGCGATACAACATGTGGATATTGGTTAGAATTAATACCAACAATAAACCGCCAGTGATTTGCAAATTGATGGATGTTTTTTGATATAATTGTTGCAATTCATCCCATCTTTCTTGCACCATCAAGCGCGCAGTAATTGGGGATACAATTTGATTCATCGCACGGTAAGGTACTGCAATAACGGTGGCAATAAAAATAGCTACCGAATACACTGCATTGTGCGCGATAGGTAGATATTGCGGAATCATTACTTTATCAAAATCGACCAACATAACCGCAATGCCTCCCGATACGATAATGAAGGAAGAATAATAAAATATCTCTTTAAAATTATGCGGAATTTGTAAGGCAAAAGAAGGGCGTCGCACCCGCATCGCATAAGCAAACATGACTACCGTTTGTAACGCATAAATCCCTGTAACACTGTATATAAATTGTGCCTTCGTGAGGTAATCAAAATGAAGCAAAATCAAATGAAACATGATTAAAGCCCGTCCGAAAACCTCATAAATAAAGTTGCCATAAACCGAACGTAAATGCACTTTTACCCATGCATAAAAAACTTCAAAATAGGCCATTAGAAAACCAATAACCGGAATTAAACCGAAAAAGGGTTGTAACGAAGGATTTTCAGTCACCCAATAGGAAGCGATGCTATCGTAAAAACAGTAAAACAATACGCCAATAGGAATCATTAAGTAAAAAGGAACCAACGCCATAAATGCAAGAAAACGCTCTCGCTTGGCCTCTGAATCGTATTGAGTATAAAACCGAATGATGGTGTTTTGTGCGCCAAAAGCCATCAAGGGCATCATAATATTGGCCCCAGAAAGCAAGGTCGATACAATGCCATAATGTTCTTTTCCTAAAAAATGGGTATAAAAAAACAAGGCATTAATCGCACCAATTCCAAAACCGAAAAAGGTAATGACGGTATTTTTAATGGATTGATTTTGAACTATTCCCATTTAAACGGAATGAATTAGTTGAACCAATGCTTGGGTTAGTTGCTTTCGCGAATACTGTTGGAGTCCCACGGGATGTGTCTGGAGATTACCCGCTTGATACTGAGTGTAAAGTTCGCTAATTTTTTGCTTCAATGCGACTTTTTCCGCATAGGTAAAAAAAGTACCTGTGTTCGTAGAATTTACAATTTCGGCAAAATCAGAACCTTTCGGACCCAAAGCAACGATCGGACGACCGGAAACCATATATTCAAATAATTTTCCAGGGATAATACTGCGGGTTTCTGTCGAGTCAATTTCGATCAATAATAGAACTTGGGATTTACGCTGATGCGCTACTGCTTCGTCATGGGCTACATACCCCAAATTATTCACGTACGGATTCAGTTGATAATGGGAAATGCTTTGCAACACTTCTTCACTGACTTTACCGATTAACTTCAAGGAAAAATCAGCAGCAAACTGTGGATTTTCATGAATAAGTTCGGCTAAAACTTCCCATAAAATAATTGGATTTCGGTCGGAAAGAAACGAACCGATGTGCGCAAGGGAAAACGAAGTATCCAACGTTTGTGGGGGTACTTGTTCGGTATCGTAGCCATTGGTGATGACTGTAATAGGTTGGGAAGTAAGCGCAGAAAATTCTTCTTTTGTGGTGGGACTCGTCACCAAAATATGATCGGCGCTTTGCAATACTTGTCGCTCCAAGTCACGATGAATTTTAGCCGCATACCTTGACAACTTTAAGGCTTTGTGGTACCCAATGGTCGTCCATGGATCACGAAAATCGGCTATCCATTTTACATTCATCGAAGCACGCAATTGCTTACCTATTAAATGCAAACTGTGCGGCGGACCCGAAGTAATGATCGTGGTAATCCCTTCTTTTTCTATATAATTTTTTAAAAAATGAACCGACGGTTTTACCCATAAAAAGCGGGCATCAGGAATAAAAATATTGCCCCGAACCCATAGCAGAAATTTTTGTAAAACCGATTGTTTTTGGGCTGCGGGTATAATCCCTGAACTGATTTTTTGAGTCGATTTTTTTGAAAACAAAGCCGCCCATTGGTAGGGCTCTCGAATTTTCTTTTTGATCACGATGGCCTTCTCCGACACTTCACGAAGCAAACCCGCATCTTGTATGGGATAACTGGGATTTTCGGGGACATACACATAAGGAATCACGTCAAAATCGGGAAGGTATTTTACAAATTTTAACCAACGCTGTACGCCTGGCCCTCCCGCAGGTGGCCAATAGTAGGTGATGATTAAAACTTTTTCCTTAGTGGTACTCATACCTTACGAGGGAGAATGTTCTTTCTGTTGGCGACGGTCAAGATAAATACCCACAATGGATAACAAAACAATTAGGATAAAACTGATTAACGATACCATGCTGCCTGTTTTTACCACTTGGGGTTCAAACGTGAACGTGATCGTGTGTTTACCCGCAGGAACAACCATACCCCGTAATGCAAAGTTTACCTTGCCATAAGCTACGGATTTTCCATCGATTTTGGCCTGCCACCCCGGTTTGTAATACATTTCAGAAAACACTACAAAACCTTCATGCTTGCTGTTGGAAACATAGATTAACTTATTGGGACGGTAGGCTGTGAGTTGTACACGAGCCGTGGTATCGCGCACAAATCGCGTTGGTGTGGGTTTAAATTCATTGCGATTATAAACGGCAACCGACTTGGTTTTCAACGTATCTAAGCTTTTCATTACCGCATCATCCGAGGGTACGCCTTGAATCGAATGGACAAACCAAGCATTCCCATTGGCATTGGGATTAAGGGTGGGAAACTGCTCCCCTTTTTCATTCACTTGGATAATGTATTTGATGTTCAACATATCCAATACCTCTTTGTTATTTTTGGCAATTTGATAGTCAAACAACTCCTGAATGGCACGGGGTTTAACAGCACTGTATCCGCCTATCGATTTGTGGAAAAAGGACGCGCGGGCACTACTCATATTGCCTTCTACATCCAATACGCGGTAGTAGGTAGTGTCTTGTAAGATTTGTTCGTCGGCGGGCGTGGCTTGAAAAGGACGATCAACCTCATGTGCGGAGACGAAATCAGTACTATCGACATATTTTTTATCGACCAATACCAAATCAATAACCATAACGATACCGACACAGAGGATGGTATTCATAGCGCCTAATTTTACTTTGGAAAAACGCCAAAGAAACACAAAGGCTAAAGCCATTAAAAATCCGGAGCGCAACAAATCGGCGGCATACAAGGTTTCCCGATCGGCTTTTAGGGCGTCGATAAAACCTATACCGAATGATTTATCTTGTCCTTCACTAAACATGCGAAGTAAATCCGCATCCAAAGTCCCCGAAAAATTAAAACTGCTTTTGAGGAAAAAAATTAGCAGCAAAATACCCAAACAAGTCAGTCCTGCTTTCTTCAAATTATTCCATCGCTTTTCGGGCTCAGTGGTCATAAACGCATGGAGTCCCATAATTGCCAATACCGGTATACACAATTCCAAAACGACTTGAATTGAAGATACCGCGCGAAACTTATCGTACAAAGGAACATAATCGATAAAAAAGTCGGTTAAGGCTGGGAAATTTCTCCCCCATGACAGCAGCAACGATACCAAAGCTCCACCAAAAAAAACCCATTTAAGCTGACGTTTGTCATGATACAAGGCCAAAACAAAAAGAAAGAAAACAACGGCTCCGATATAGGCAGGTGCGGCAACAATGGGTTGCTCTCCCCAATAGGTTCGCGCATACGCATCGGTAAACTGGCGGGCTTCTGACTCGGTTGCCCCATAGTTCAACATGAATTGATACACGCTCGAATCGTCGCTTAACTTTTCGTCGTTACCTCCACCAAACAATCGGGGAGCGATAAGATTTAAACTCTCGGCAATTCCGTAACTGTACTCTGTAATATAACTTCGGTCAAGAGTGGCCTTATCGGTTTTGGGCTTTCCGTCGGGTTCCAATTGCAAGGCACTCTTTCCACGGGTACTAAATTGCGCATATTCTTGGGTAGCGAGAAGTGACGTGGCATTGGCCCCTATCGCTAGAATTAAAGTGATGGCAAAGGTGGCAACGGTTTTCCCTAAGGCCGAAAAGTCCTTTTCGCGCAGCATTTTGATACCGTAATAAATGCCCAATCCTAAAAGTACGATGAGCAAATAGTAGGTCATTTGAAAGTGATTGGCATTGATTTCGAGCGCAACTGCAAAAAGCGTTAAAATGCCCCCCCACAAATACCGTTTTTGAAACACCCATAAAACACCGGCTACGACCAACGGCATGTAGGCGATTGCATGGGCTTTGGCGTTGTGTCCCACACCCAAAATGATAATCAAATAGGTTGAAAAACCAAAAGCTAAAGCCCCAAAGAAGGCCTTCAACGGATCGGTTTTAAGCACGAGCATTAGCACGTAAAACCCAATAAAATAAAGCCATAAATAATCGGCAGGACGCGGTAAAAAACGCAATATATCGTCGATTGCACCGATGTAATCGTGAGGGTATTTTGCCCCCAATTGGTAGGTGGGCATTCCCCCAAAAGCACTATTGGTCCAATACGGCTCGGTATCATAGGTAGCGCGAAAATCATTTTGCTCCTTGGCCATACCCGTATATTGTACGATATCGCTTTGATAAATTTTTCTTCCTTGTAAAATGGGATAAAAATAGAATACAGCTATGAGGATAAATCCCGAAATGGCTAACAAATGAGGATATCCTTTTTGAAGGTATGCTTGAATTTTTTGCATCATAAAAATAAATTTGCTAATCCTTTACTTCTTCAAAATCGATGTATTCACCGACTTGTTTTTCGCTCTTCTTGGGCGCTGAAGTTGAGGCTTTAGTAGACTGATTTTGTTGGTGTTGACGGAATTTATCTTCCATCTGTTGATTGGCTTTTTCAACCACTTTTTGCGCTAAGATAGGCAACAATAAGCGGGCGATAAAACGAAATAAGTAGTAAAACAGAATGATATAAAACAAGGTCTTTAGAAGTCCTTGTAAACTGGCTTCCTGCATGGGTATAAATTTTGTCAAAAATACTAAAAACCATATAGGAAATCATGGTGTAGGTCATAAATAAATAATAAAAAGTGTACTTTTGGGTCACCTAACCCACAACTAATTGACCATGAAATCCACCCATTTACATCTGTTGGTTCTCACCCTTGGCTCATTACTCACCCATGCGCAGTATACGGATGAAATCAACACCAATCGTCCCGGCGAATCGATGAATGCTTATGCGGTTGGAAAACGTGTCCTACAATTTGAGTCGGGATTTAGCTACAGTCAGGAACAATTTGACCGTAATGCCTTCAATACCGAAGGATATTTGGTGAGTTTGACCACGCGTTATGGATTTTTTAAAGAGGAATTGGAAGGGATTTTAGAAATGACCTACCAAAACGACAGCTACTTTTCACCGGCGGGCAATTTTCATCGAGACGGCTTCCGACGGGTTCTTTTGGGATTTAAATATTTGATTTATGATCCGTTTAAAAACTATGATGCCAAACCCAACTTATACAGCTGGAAAGCCAACCATAAATTCAATTGGCGCATGATGATTCCAGCGGTATCGGTTTATGCGGGAACCAATATTAAAGTGGGGAATTATCCTTTTATGTATCCCGGCGAATCTTATGGTACTTTTAGTCCAAAAGTGATGTTGATTTCTCAAAATGTATTTTCTGGAGCTTGGGCTTTTGTAACGAATACCTTTGTAGACAAAATTGCCTCCAACAACCAAACTGTGGGATTCATTGGAACCATTACCAAAGGATTTGATCGTTGGTCGGGATTTATTGAAGGAAAAATGCTCAGCGGAGGCTATTACAGCGATGTGTTTATGACCGCAGGAGCAGCCTATTTATGGGGAACGAGTTTTCAAGTCGATGCGTTTATCAGTCAAAACATGAAAAATACCCCTTCGATTACATACGCTGGTTTGGGCGTTTCGTGGCGAACGGATACGTATTATGAAGACAATTTGATTCGCGCTCCCAAAAAAGAAGAAAAGAAAAAGAAAAAAACCAAAGGCGAGAAGAAAAAAGAAAAAGAGAAAGAAAAACTAAAAAAACGTTTGGACGAAGTTCCCACAGCAAAACCTTAATACGATGATTACCCTTATAGAAGTCAATTCAAAAGCCTTATTTCGCGAATTTGTCACCTTTCCGTTTCGTTTGTATAAAAACGATCCCAACTGGGTGCCGCCCTTGATTGAAGACGAATTGGCCACGTTGGATGCATCAAAAAACCCCGCTTTTGACCAAGCTGAAGCCTTGTTTTACTTGGCGCAACGCGAGGGAATAACCGTGGGTCGCATTGCAGCGATTATCAATTGGGAAGAAGTGAACAACCAAAAGAAACGCAAGGTCCGCTTCGGATGGTGGGATGTTATTGATGATCTTTCGGTGACGGAAGCACTTTTAGAAAAAGTATATGCTTTGGGAAAAAAACATGACCTTACCTATGTAGAGGGTCCGATGGGTTTTTCTAATTTGGATAAAGTTGGCGTGGTCACCGAGGGATTTGACCGTTTGGCTTCCATGATTACCTGGTATAATTATCCTTACTTCAAAACGCATTTGGAACACTTGGGATTTGTTAAAGAAAAAGAATACCTAGAAAATGTGTTTTCATTTAAAAGTATCGAAATCGAACCGTATCGAAAAGCAAGTACCTTGATACAAAAGCGTTACCAAGTGGTGTGCAAAAATTTCAATAAAACGGCAGAAATAATGCCTTATGTTGATGAAATGTTTGATTTGTTTAACAAAGCTTATGCCTCCTTAGCCTCTTTTGTAGCGATTAATGCTAAGCAAAAGGAATATTTTAAAAAAAAATACATTAGTTTAATCAAACCCGAGTACATCAAGTTTGTTTTTGATAATGCTGGAAAACTAATCGCTTTTGGAATTGTAATGCCGAATCTATCCGCAGCAATGAAAAAAGCTAATGGTAAACTGTTTCCTTTTGGGTTTTATTACCTGTTGAAAGCGCAAAAAAAACACGAAGAAGTTTTATTTTATCTCATTGGAGTTGATCCCGATTATCAAAACAAAGGAGTAACCGCCTTAATTTTTGAAGCGTATTATGATTCCTTCCAAAAAAATGGGGTACAAACTTGTGTTCGTACCCCAGAATTAGAGGAGAATACGGCCATTCATAACATCTGGAAGAACTTCAACCCAACCGTTTTCAGACGCAGAAGGACCTATAAAAAATATTTATAATTATTCTCCGAGATAAATAAATCCATTCGCTGCCATATAAGGGTTTTGAATGTTTAGAGATTCTTGAGTAACACCACCATTAATAGAAGAAGTGGTATGTGAATGCGATCCGCTTGAGGTGGTTTGTGCTGTATTCGTTGAGGCATTCAACAGTTGAAAGGTAATACCACCTGTAAGATTTAAGTTGTAACTCCCCACAGAACCAGCTCCATGGGTATGCGCGCCATTGGTAGAGGTTGAGAGCGTAACATCGGGTAATTGATTTTGAGAAATGGTCACGGTTGAATTACCACCATAAAAACCAAGAGGTTTACTAACACTCGAACCTACTAAAGTTTTATCCGATAAATTTGGTATGCTCTCACCAAACCCTAAAAGTGTGGCAGCCGCTTGTTGTGAAGGTGTTAATGCGCTAACAGAACGACCGTTTAACAACACCCAACCTTGATGATCGGTCGTTTTGAGACTGTATTTCATGTCACCAAAATCGTGTACTTGTTGATAGATGGCAAGCCATTTGACACCATCATAATAGTAATAGCGATTGACAGTTGTAAAATACACCAATTGTCCCGCACGATTTCCTGTGGTAGGCAGGGCGTCCACTTGTGGAATAGCAATTCCCGCAGCTGCATCAGGTGCACTGGGATTGGTTGTTCGAACATCTAAATCGGCTTGCGGATCTGTGGTTCCGATACCAACTTGTGCAAAAGATACACTTGTTGCAAAAAAACTGATAAGTAGTAATTTTTGTTTCATAGTAGTTCAATTTTGAAACTCAGAATTAGGGCTTTTGAGTAGGTTAAACATTTTTTTTTACTGCTGAATACCATTCGCTTTAAACGAGTATATTGTATTGTTATCAGGGTAAATCGTATTCAAATGTAGAATTATCCTACAAAGTAAAAAAACTTTTTATCGGTTAAATACTATAATTTTCGACGAAATGAGTTTAATGTTATTTTTTGTAAGTATTTTCGTATTTTACAAAAAGCAATAAATGATTGGTGATAAAAGTGTGAAATAAAAAAATCCACCCCGAAGGATGGACTTTTTATAGAGCATAAAAATTTATTTTTGTTGGTTACGATACATCAACCGTAGTGGCTTCCGCGATTTGTTTGTAGGTTCCGTTTTCTAACTTTTCACGGATAGCTTCAAAAGCGGCTAATGTTTCATCAATATCTTTTTTTGTATGGGAAGCTGTAGGTATCATACGCAATAGAATAATCCCCTTAGGAATTACAGGATACACCACAATAGAGAGGAATATATTATAATTTTCTCGCAAATCATTCACCATAACCATCGCTTCTGGAATTGAGCCTTCCAAATATACCGGAGTTACACAGGTATTGGTATCACCAATATTAAAACCGCGACTCGTCAATCCATTTTGCAAATAATTAACATTTTCCCATAGCTTATCTTTCAACTCAGGCATGGTGCGCAACATTTCCAAACGTTTCAAAGCTCCAACGGTCATAATCATAGGTAAAGACTTGGCAAACATTTGAGAACGAAGGTTATATTTTAAATAATCAATCACGTCTTGGTCGGCGGCTACAAAGGCACCAATACTGGCCATTGATTTGGCAAACGTAGAGAAATAGACATCAATTGCATCCTGGCACCCTTGCTCTTCCCCTGCCCCGGCACCTGTTTTTCCTAACGTTCCAAAACCATGAGCATCGTCAACTAACAATCGGAAGTTGTACTTAGACTTCAAGTCGACAATTTCTTTGATCTTTCCTTGTTGTCCACGCATACCAAAAACACCTTCAGTAATGACGAGAATACCTCCGCCATTTTCTTCCGCCATTTTGGTAGCCCGTTGTAAGTTTTTTTCCAAACTCTCAACATCATTGTGCTTGTAGGTAAAACGTTTTCCCATGTGCAAACGCACGCCATCAATAATACAACCGTGCGAATCGACATCGTAGACAATCACATCGTTTTTGGTCACTAATGCATCGATAATCGACACCATTCCTTGGTAACCAAAATTCAATAAATAAGCCGCTTCTTTTTGGACAAAAGTCGCCAGTTCATTTTGCAATTGTTCGTGTAATGTGGTATGACCACTCATCATACGTGCCCCCATCGGGTAAGCGGCACCGAATTGTTGTGCTGCTTCCGTATCTACTTTGCGAATTTCGGGATGATTGGCTAAACCTAAGTAATCATTAATACTCCAGTTTAAAATTTCTTTTCCTTGAAACTGCATTCGAGGCCCTAATTCACCTTCCAGCTTTGGAAAAACATAATACCCCTCTGCTTGAGAAGCCCATCGCCCTAACGGCCCTTTATTTTGTTGAATTCGTTCAAATAAATCTTTTACCATGATTCAAAACAGGTTATAATCGTTGCAAAAATAACGATAATCGATTTCTAATCATAGCGCTTTAACACGATTCTATCAACAACATATCGTTTATAATTCTTGCCTACACGTCAATATTGCTTCCAATAATCGCTCTTTGTCGACGGGTTTGGTCATATAATGGTTCATCCCCAATTCCCGAAGTCGAACTTTGGCAGCTTCCATAACATCGGCCTTTACAGCAATGATAGGGATAGCAGCCGTATTGATTCCCGATTACCCCTTATTGACTATGGTCGTTTCATATCCATATATAATGGGCATTTACAAATCCGTCAATATTAAATTGTAAACTTAGATCGAAAGATAAGTCAGTGCTTTATTTCGGCACACAGATTGCAAATGGAGAACGGGAAAGAAAGGCAAAATTGTGCCAATACCATTCCGCTCCAAAAAAGAGAAATAAATCCAATAGCCATACGAAGATTTGGGGAACAACGCATGATCAATTTGATTAGAGTGTGAAGTAATATACGATATAGTAGGTCATTCGGTTTTATGACTCAATTATTTTTTTTAAAGCTATTTTAAATTACTTTTTTAAGATGTAAAAAATTGGAAGCTAAATAAAAGTTGTTAGTTATTGGTTGCTTTTATATAGATTTGAAACAAAAAAGATGAAACTCGTTTTTGCCTCCAATAATGCCCATAAAATTACTGAAATTCAAGCCATGTTACCCCCATCCATTGAATTGTTGGGTTTACAAGACATTGGGTGCTTTGAAGACATTCCCGAAACCGCCTCAACCCTCGAGGGGAATGCCCAATTGAAAGCGGATTATGTTACGGAGAACTATAGCCTTCCCTGTTTTGCTGATGATACAGGACTTGAAGTAGAGGCACTTAACGGAGCGCCTGGGGTATATTCAGCACGGTATGCGGGCGAACAGAAAAATGCGCTAGACAATATGCAAAAGCTCTTGACGGCATTAGAAGGTAAAAGCAATCGAAAAGCCCAATTTAAAACCGTTATTGCCTTGAATATCAACGGAAAATCACACCAATTTACAGGTATTGTACAAGGCGAAATTAGCAAAGAAAAAAAAGGAACCCAAGGATTTGGCTACGACCCGATTTTTGTCCCAGAAGGCTTTACTAGCAGCTTTGCCGAAATGAATCAAGACGAAAAAGCCCGACTCAGTCACCGCGGAAAAGCAGTGGCGCAGCTAATTGCATTTTTGACCGATAAATAAAGAAAAAACTACATCTTGGGCAGGTAAACCCTATTTTATACACGCTTTCGTCATTTTTCTAGCAAAATAACTGAATTAATCGCAGTAGGATTTGATGTAATTTATTGAATTTCAAGCCAAATAATCCCGAATGCCCGCTTACTAATCACTTAATAATTAGCTATATCCAATTATTAAGTCTACCTTTGCCCCCGAATTAATACGATCTATGAATAAATTTGAACAATTAGGCCTGAACGCCGCGCTTCTTCAAGCGATTGGCGATATGGGATTTGAAACTCCATCGGAGGTTCAAGAAAAAGCGATTCCTGTGCTTTTGGAACAGGAGACTGACCTTGTGGCTTTGGCCCAAACCGGAACCGGAAAAACAGCAGCCTTTGGCTTTCCGTTACTTCAAAAAATAGATGTCGAGGACCGCAGTACGCAAGCCTTGATTTTATCGCCCACCCGCGAACTTTGTCTCCAAATTACGAACGAACTTAAACAGTACTCTAAATACATTAAAGGACTTCATGTCGTGGCCGTTTATGGGGGCGCTAGCATTACCGAACAAGCCCGTGAAGTAAAACGTGGGGCTCAGGTTATTGTAGCGACACCCGGACGTATGCAAGACATGATTAACCGTGGATTTGTCAACATTAAAAACATCGCTTACTGCATCTTGGATGAAGCCGATGAAATGTTGAATATGGGATTCTACGACGATATCTGTGCTATCCTTTCCGATACGCCCGATGACAAGTCTACTTGGTTGTTTTCGGCTACCATGCCTGCCGAAGTGGCGCGCATCGCGAAAAAGTTTATGGCCGACCCCGTTGAAATTACAGTCGGTGCTAAAAACTCAGGTACAGCAACGGTTTCCCATGAATTTTATGTGGTCAATGCCCGCGATCGATACGAAGCATTAAAACGGTTGGCCGATGCCAATCCCGATATTTTCTCGGTTATTTTTTGTCGTACCAAACGCGATACACAAGCCGTTGCTGAAAAACTTATCGAAGACGGTTACAATGCCGCAGCTTTACATGGCGACTTGTCACAAGCGCAACGCGACTCGGTGATGAAATCCTTCCGTGGACGACAAATCCAAATGTTGGTTGCTACCGATGTGGCGGCTCGTGGAATTGATGTTGACAACGTTACCCACGTCATCAATTACCAATTACCCGATGAAATTGAAACCTACAACCACCGTTCGGGTCGTACTGGACGTGCAGGAAAATTGGGAACTTCAATTGTAATTATTACCAAATCAGAAGTACGAAAAATCCACACCATCGAAAAAATCATCAAACAAAAGTTTGAAGAAAAAACGATTCCTAGTGGTATCGAAATCTGCGAAATTCAATTATTGCATTTAGCCAATAAAATTCATGATACCGAAATCGACCATGAAATCGACAATTACCTGCCTGCGATATACCAGGTTTTTGAAAACCTAAGCAAAGAGGATTTGATTCGTAAAATGGTATCGGTAGAATTTAACCGTTTCTTGAATTACTATAAAAAGAAAAAAGACCTATCGAGCGAACGCAGCAGTGAACGTTCCTCAGGCGGTTCAATCAAAGCAGGCGATGCGGTTCGTTATTTTATCAATATCGGAACACGCGATGATTTTGATTGGATGAAATTGAAAGATTTCTTGCGCGAAGCCTTAGATTTAGGACGTGACGATGTTTTCAAAGTTGATGTAAAAGAAGGGTTCTCTTTCTTCAATACCGACGGAGAACATGCTGAACGTGTCATGGATATTTTTAGCAACTTCCAATTGGAAGGCCGAAAAATTAACGTTGAAATTTCTAAAAATGACAACGGTGGACGTAAAAGTGGCCGTGGTGATTTTGGAGGTAAACGCGAACGTCGTGATCGTTTTGCCGACCATTCAGAACGCCGCAGTGAACGCCGTAGCGAAGGACGTTTTGAACCCCGTGGTGAACGCCGTAGTGGTGGTGAAGCAAGGCCTTTGGGAAGACGTAGTGATGCTAGTCGCGATCGACAGCCCGCCAACAAAGCTTTTGAAGCAGCCAAACGCCGCCGTAAAAGTTAGATACAAGCCCTCTTCGGAGGGTTTTTTTTGTATATAACTTTGATGCCTCTGCAATCGACGACACCCCTTTGTTCATGAATCAGGGAGGTGATTAAACTTCTATTGGAGGCTACTTCATCCCAAAACAAAAGACGCTCCCCTAGCGATAGGCTGTTAATTTTCTGATAATCTTTCGATACGAAATTGGAATTCCTGTTAAAATTGCTACTTTTAACACTGAATTTGGTGACCATGCAATACCGCTATTTATTACTTTTCTTTAGTATTTTTCTTGGTGTCTCTGCCCAAACCAACCCTACCGATCGCTTGGTGAAAGGAACTATTGTCAATAGCGCCTCTACCCTGCCTGTAGCTAATGTGAATATTATCAATATTAATAAAGTCAAAGGAACGCAAACCAATACTAAAGGAGAGTTTGAAATCAATGCTTCCGTCAACGATACGCTTCACATCACCATGATTGGATTTCAATCCCTTCGGGTTCGTGTCACCAACGACTGGATTAAAACCGGAACCGCTCGTTTGGAACTGACCGAAAAAGCGATTGCGCTTGAAGAAGTGGTGATCCGAAAATACAAGCTCACAGGGTATCTTGAGGTCGACACCAAATTAATTCCCATTGCTGAAAATTATCGCTATAGCATTTCTGGCTTACCACAAGCGTATGAAGCGGGAGAATCCTCCCCCAACGCCTTTACTCGTGTGGTCAACTCGGTTTTCAATCCGGCAGATATGCTGTATAATTTCTTTGGGAAAAAACCCAAAGAACTCCGTAAATTACGGGAAATGAAAAAAGACGATACGGTTAAAAATCTTTTAGAAACCAAATACGATCGGGAAACCATTGCTATCCTTTTGGGAGTAGATAAAAAAGATATTGCCGAAATTCTCAGCCGCTGTAGTTACTCGGAAGCCTTTATCGAAACCGCCAACGACCTCCAAATCATGGAAGCCATCAGCCAATGCTATGAACAGTATAAAGTATTGAGCAAGTCCAAATAATTCCTCTTTCTACATTTTTTCTCCCTAAATTACAGTACCTTGGGCTCTTAAAATTTAAGACTCATGCGTAAATTCGCTCTTTTTGCCATTCTATCGATAGCATTCCTCACCGTTTCTTGTAAATCACGTACTCAAAAAATGCACGAATTTGTCAATGGTTTTAATCAAACCGCTGCGATGTCCTACAGCGGACTTTCGGGCACCCAAGCCAAAGTAGGAGGTTTGGACGTTATCGAGTTAAACTTGGCATCTCCCTTAGACATTAACGATCCTACGGCTTCGCAAGCAGCACAGTTAATGATTTCGGCACTTCCAGCCATGTTTCAACGCGAAGAATCGATGATGAAACTCATCAACGAAGGCGTAAAGTTTAAAGTTAGAATCATCGACACCAACGGCCGAATCATCACCGATGCGCTTGTAGATAAACCGTATTTGGATAAAACCCAACAAAGTAGCCCGATCAATGATGGTCAATCGGCTGAAGAAACAGCAATCAACGCCTTGAATGCGAGTTTACCCATGAAATATGAAGATGGAAGTCGCTTGATGAAAATTGAACGCACATCGAGAAACGAACTCACCTATACCTTAGAAATGCCTGCCGACATGCAGGAAATTCTTAAATCACCCAATGCAGAACCTTTGTTGAAAGAGGTGCTAAAATCAGATCCCTCTACACAAAATACACTTCGCCGTATGCGTGGCATTGGGATTACTAAAGTCACCTACAAATTAATCACTCCAGAGAGCAAAGCCATTCAATCCATGACATTTAATGCGTCAGAATTTTAAGCGATGGAAAGTAATAATCCTTGGCGTAAAATTCTCACGTTCGGAATTTTGATTTTTGCGCTAGTTCGTATCGCCCTTTTATGCAGTCGAACCCAACAAGCGCCAACCATTTCCCTAGTAAATCAATCGGTAAATAATGCCCTTCAAATGCAGCAAGAAAACCTGCAACGGATTCGCGAAACCCAATATGCACAGGCCCCCAAAGCCTTGTATACTCCGTATCAAGAATTGCGTGAAACCGAAGATATTGTGTTGTTGCAACGCGGTATTCAACGGTTGGCTAAAGACAGTTTATTTCCCTTTGACATCAACACAAGTATTCGCTTGACCAAAGAAACAATGTTCCTTACCCATCCGCCAATGCCCATTCGCTTCGGCTTCAAGTCGACCGATAATACAGTTACCTATGTTATTGAATACGAAGGCGAAGAAAAAGGAAATATTTGGCTAAAACAACATCGGGAAGCTTTTAAACTCAGTAAAAAAGAGGCTTCTTCTGAGCGCACCGACCAATTGTTTTACCAATTTCAACAGGAGGATCGAACCTTTAATGGATATGGGGTATCAACCACCGATCAGGGAGTAACCACACTGATGGTCGTTGAAAGTCCAAAACTAACATCGGCCCAACTCCAAACACACTTTCTTATGTTTGCGTTGACGAATTTTGTGAAGGTTCAAAAGAAGGAGGCTGCGAATAACGTTCCATAATTCGTGCAACATCTTTGATTGAATTTTGGGTCCATTGCATTCGATAATGCAGGCGTTCCTCGGGGGTTAATGACCATGCGATTTCCGATTGGCGCAATCGTGACGTAAGGTCTTGTATAACAATCGCAGCGGAAACCGAAATATTTAAACTTTCTGTAAATCCAACCATTGGAATCTTTAAGAATCCATCGGCTTGTGCCAGAATTTCAGGAGATAAGCCTTCTTTTTCTGTCCCAAAAAAAAGGGCTGATCGTTGGGAGATATCAAACTCGTGTAGCAGACAGGAATCGTTGTGCGGGGTGGTGGCGATAATTTGATACCCTTGTGAACGCAACTTTTCGATGCAAGAGGTTACGGAATTATACCGCTGCACATCGACCCATTTTTGCGCCCCCATGGCAATTTCTCGATCGATTCGCTTGCCAAACTTTTGTTCGATAACATGCAACTGCTGCACACCAAACACTTCACAACTACGCATCACTGCACTGGTATTATGCAATTGATACACGTCTTCCATCGCAATAGTAATATGATTGGTACGCGAAGCCAATATCTTTTGAAACTTTTCTTTGCGTTCTTCGGTTAAAAACCCCTCGAGATAGGCTAACAAGTTCAAATCGACCATGAGTATTTTTTTAGCTAAAATACAATAAGGAAGTTGAATTAAAAATGAAGTACTGTTCGCAAAGCGTAAACTTTGTAAGGCAATAGATTTTTGATCGTTGTTGTTTCTTTACAATTAACTTCCTACTTTGCGTTAACCAATCAATGAATCCTATCCAAATAACCACGCACCACCTACTGTATCTAGAATTCATAACTCATAATTTATAACTTACAATTGAAAACACTTACCATTTTAACAGGCGCCGGTATTTCGGCAGAAAGTGGGATTGCCACGTTTCGCGATGCCAACGGTCTTTGGGAAGGTCATGACGTTATGGAAGTGGCTACTCCCGAGGGGTTTAGACGTAATCCTGAATTGGTATTGGAATTTTACAACCAACGACGACGGCAATTGCATACCGTACAAGCCAATACAGGGCACACTACTTTGGCCGCGATGGAGCAGGACTATCGCATACACATCGTTACGCAAAATGTGGATGATTTGCATGAAAGGGCGGGCAGTTCACATGTTTTACACCTTCACGGTGAACTATTGAAAGTGCGATCGACCCAAGACCCCAACTACATAATTGACTGGCCTGGTGATTTGCATTGGGGGGATAGTGATCAAAAGGGAGCACAACTGCGTCCCAATATCGTATGGTTTGGTGAGGAGGTTCCTGCACTTGAACAAGCCCTACACTATGTACAACAAGCGGATGCCGTTGTCGTGATAGGAACGTCCCTGCAAGTGTATCCTGCGGCAGGACTTATTCACTATGCGCGACCGGGTGTTCCCTTGTTTTACATTGACCCCAAACCCGCATCCCTGTATGATGTGGCTAATCCGTTGGAAATCATTTCGGAATCGGCTACAATAGGCGTTCCCCTGCTTTGGGAAAAGTTAAAAAAAGTACTGTGATAGCTTGGCGTTTCCGAAATCAAATCCGTAATTTTGCGCCTTAACAACACAACCTATGTCACTTACTGCACTGAACGCCATATCGCCCATAGACGGACGTTATCGTAAAGTTACCCAACCGCTTGCTGCGTATTTTTCGGAAGAAGCGTTAATCAAATACCGTGTTCTTGTGGAAATCGAGTATTTTATCGCTTTGTGTGAAGCGGGTATTCCACAATTGAAGAACGTTAATCCATCGGTTTTTCCAAGTCTTCGGGAGTTGTACAACGAATTTACAACGGAAGATGCCTTGTGGATTAAGGAAACTGAAAAAACGACCAACCATGATGTTAAAGCTGTTGAATATTTTATCAAACATAAATTTGACGCCTTAGGTTTAGAACCCTTCAAAGAATTCATTCACTTTGGACTGACCTCGCAAGACATTAATAATACGGCTATTCCACTCTCGACAAAACAGGCTTTTGAGAAAGTGTATTTGCCTTCGTTAATTGCAGTTATCGCCAAACTCAAACAATTGTCGATGGAATGGCATGATGTACCTATGTTGGCGCGTACCCATGGGCAGCCCGCTTCTCCTACCCGCTTGGGTAAAGAGATTTTGGTGTTTGTGGAACGATTGGAAGAACAAATGCGATTGCTGTTTAATGTTCCTTTTGCCGCCAAATTTGGGGGAGCTACTGGAAATTACAACGCGCATCGAATAGCCTATCCGAATACGGACTGGAAAAATTTTGGAACCAATTTCGTGGAAGGCATTTTGGGGTTACACCATTCGTTTCCTACCACACAAATTGAGCATTACGACCATTTTGCCGCTTTTTTTGATGCGTTAAAGCGAATCAATACGATATTAATTGATTTGGATCGCGATCTATGGACCTATGTGTCAATGGATTATTTTAAGCAAAAAATCAAAGCGGGTGAAATTGGATCTTCAGCTATGCCGCACAAGGTGAATCCGATTGATTTTGAAAATTCAGAAGGAAACTTAGGGATGGCCAATGCATTATTTGAACATTTAGCCGCCAAATTACCGATTTCCCGATTGCAACGTGATTTGACCGATAGTACCGTTTTGCGTAACGTGGGCGTTCCCCTTGGTCATACCCTTATTGCCTTTGAAGCTACTTTAAAAGGTTTGAACAAGTTATTATTGAACGAAGCCAAATTAGCCGAAGATTTGGAAAACAACTGGGCTGTGGTGGCTGAGGCTATTCAAACGATTTTGCGTCGTGAAGGGTATCCGAATCCGTATGAAGCCTTAAAAGATTTAACCCGAACCAACAGTGCTATTAACCAACAATCTATACAAGCGTTCATACAAACCTTAAAGGTAAATGATGCTGTCAAAGCCGAATTGATGGCCATTACTCCGAGCAACTACTTGGGAATATGAGGGTTATTGTAAATTATAAATTTTAAATGAACGGCTTGCTGAGGTGAGTCGTTTTTTTTTAAATGAAGTATTTAAAAATAATAGGTATTTTTTTGGGGAGGGGATACTCTCATTTTTATCTCTATTTGGTTCGTGTTTTGTTCAGTAATTGTTAGGTAAATGTTGCCTAATTACCCCTATTAACCGAAGCGCTTACAAACAAGGTCCGAACAAAACCCTAATACATTTACTAAAATTATGGCAAAAGACGTTACAACCTGTCAAAAATGACTACTAAATTCAATGATATAAAAGTTGACTATTCAATTAAATTTATAGCTAAATTTACCGTAGTAATAGCCATTAAGAATTGATTTATTTACCTTTTACTTTGAAAAGTATTGCGTGATATACTGCCAAATAAAGCATCACACAAACCATTGAAATTTTCGATTCCTATTGATACGCGCCAACAATTTTAATTTTATATACGCCATGAAAAAATTTCAAAACAAGTACCGAATACCCTCTTCCCGATTACAAGGTTATGATTATGGGGCCAACGGAATCTATTTTATTACCATTTGTACAAAAAACAGAAAACATTTTTTTGGCCATATCACAGAGACGCACGATAGTGCGTCTCCATCACCCACAGAGACGCACAATGGTGCGTCTCTGTGTGCAACGGAAATTGGTAAAATCGCACAGAAATATTGGGCCGAAATCGCTGACCATTACCCCTTTGTTACGGTTGATGCGTTTGTGGTTATGCCCGATCACCTCCATGGAATTTTGATATTCAACAATCCCGATAAAAAGGAATGGACACCCAATCAATTTGGTCCACAATCTAAAAATCTTGCAGCTGTAATCCGAGGATTTAAATCTTCAACAAAGCGATATGCAAATCAAAATGGTATCGAATTTGAATGGCAACCTCGATTTCATGAAAGTATCTTACGAGATGAAAAGGCACTGCTAGCCGTGAGGCGCTACATCATCAACAACCCTAAAAAATGGCTAGAGACATCCCGTAAAGACGCGCAATAGCGCGTCTTGCGTGTCTTGCGTGTCTTGCGTGTCTCATGACGCGCATATCACACACATAGAGACGCGCAATAGCGCGTCTCTGTATTATCGGGAATAATTCGGGGCTTCTTTGGTAATGGTCACGTTGTGCGGGTGACTTTCGCCAATACCACTTGCGGTAATACGCACAAATCGCCCAGTTTCTTGCAGGGTTGGAATGTCTTTGGCACCACAATACCCCATTCCGGCGCGCAATCCGCCAATAAATTGCTGCATGCTTTCATTAAGCTCTCCCTTGTATGGCACGCGACCTACTATACCTTCGGGAACTAGTTTTTTTACATCGTCTTCCACGTCTTGGAAATAACGGTCTTTCGAACCTTCTTGCATGGCTTCAACCGAACCCATACCGCGGTAGGATTTGAATTTACGACCTTCAAATATGATTGTTTCCCCAGGAGATTCTTTGGTTCCCGCCAATAACGAGCCTAACATTACACAATCGGCTCCAGCTGCAATGGCTTTCGGAATATCTCCGGTATAACGAACACCACCGTCGGCAATCACGGGAACACCTGTGCCGCGTAAGGCTGCAGCTACTTCTAGCACAGCTGAAAACTGTGGGAATCCCACTCCTGCCACGACACGGGTGGTACAAATAGAACCGGGTCCGATACCCACTTTTACCGCATCGGCGCCATTTTCAACTAAAAATAAGGCAGCCTCAGGCGTAGCAATATTTCCAACTACAACATCCAATTGTGGAAACTTATTTTTAACGTCTTTTAAAATGCTGATAACCCCTTTTGAATGACCGTGGGCAGTATCAATTACAATAGCATCCACGCCTGCATTGACCAAAGCGGTTGCACGATCCAAGGCATCTCCAGTAACCCCAATTGCTGCAGCTACTCGTAACCGACCCAAGGCATCTTTATTGGCATTGGGTTTCTGAATTAATTTGGTAATATCGCGAAAGGTAATCAATCCAATCAGCTTGTTGTGTGCATCGACAACAGGTAACTTTTCAATTTTATTTTCTTGTAAAATACTTTCCGCCTCTAGTAAGGTTGTCCCTTGTGCCGCCGTAACTAAATTATCTGACGTCATTACTTCCAAAATAGATCGGCTATTTACTTTTTCAAAACGCAAATCACGATTGGTCACAATTCCTTTTAACAAGCCTTGTTCATCGACTACAGGAATCCCCCCAATACCAAACTCTTTCATCGCCATTTTGGCATCACCAACCGTAGCAGAAAGTGGCAACGTAACCGGATCAATAATCATCCCACTTTCGGCACGTTTTACTTTACGGACTTTAGCCGCTTGTTGTTCGATGGTCATGTTTTTATGCAAAACACCAATCCCACCTTCCTGTGCCATTGCTATAGCCATCGCACTTTCGGTCACGGTATCCATCGCAGCGGAAACTACGGGAACATTCAGGGTAATATTTCGGGTGAATTTGGATTGAATATTGACTTCGCGAGGGAGCACTTCAGAGTATCCAGGAATGAGCAGAACATCGTCGTAAGTTAATCCCTCACCAACGATTTTGGTAGTGTGTGCCTTCATATTGCAATTTAATTGTTGTTAAATTGCATGCAAATGTAGGGCTTTTAATTGAGGAAAAAATTGATTTTGTGAAATAGTTTGCAGTCGCAGTCACAGTCGCAGTTAGCTTGAATTGAATTCATTTTAGCTAATCAAGAAAATGCAATCAATTAATTCATAAAAATTAATACTTTTTTTTTCATTAACGCCAAATAGAATTAAAATGGATTTTACAGAATTATTTGCTTACAAAAAAGCATACCAACTTGCCATGAAACTGTTTTTAGTTTCAAAAAAATTCCCCAAAGAAGAATCCTATGCACTTACCGATCAAATACGAAGATCTTCAAGAAGTGTGTGCGCTAATCTTGCAGAAGCATATCGAAAACGAAAGTATCCGCTTCATTTTATCAGTAAATTGACAGATTGTGACGCCGAAAATTCTGAGACATTTGTATGGATCACTTTTGCTTTTGAATGCGAATACATTTCTGAAAACCAATATGTAAGTTATAAAAATGAAACTCTTGAAATTGGTAAATTAATTCAGTACATGATGCAGCATCCAGAAAAATTTGGAAGTAAATTAAATTGATAAAATAAATACGTGTTTCTATACTGCGACAGAGACTGCGACTGCGACTGAGACTGCGACTGAGACTGCGACTGAGACTGCGACTGTGACTGCGACTGTGACTGCGACTGTGACTGAGACTGTGACTGAGACTGCGACTGTGACTGAGACTGAGACTGTGACTGCGACTGTGACTGTAAACTAATCCTAATGAAACTCCCCAAACACGCGTGATGCGACATTATAGGCGCTTTCAAAACTCATCGGACGCAATCCGGTGTGGGCTTTGACAGCAGTGAAATAGGAAAGCATTTTCTCCGTAGGCATATTACCTGTAAGGTCGTCTTTGGCCATGGGGCATCCGCCAAAACCTTGAATGGCGCCATCAAAACGACGGCAACCTGCTTTGTAAGCCGCATCTACTTTTTCATACCACTTGTCGGGTGTAGTATGCAAATGCGCTCCAAACTCGACATTGGGATATTTTGGAATGAGATTACTGAACAAATACGCAATTACTTCGGGGGTCGAACTCCCAATGGTATCCGACAAAGACAAAATTGTGACGCCCATTTGCGCCAAGCGCTCCGTCCACTCCCCTACAATCTCTACATTCCAGGGGTCGCCATACGGATTGCCGAAGCCCATCGATAAATAAGCTACTACTTCTTTTTGGGAAGCCTGCGCAATTTCCAGGATTTCTTGCAACGTGACTAAACTTTCTGCAATCGTTTTGTGGGTATTGCGCATTTGAAAATTTTCTGAAATCGAAAAAGGAAATCCGAGGTACTGAATTTCTTGATGCTCCGCTGCATTCAGTGCGCCTTGTGTATTGGCGATTATGGCGAGGAGTTTACTGCGTGTCTGACTTAAATCCAATCGGGCCAAAACCTCAGCCGTATCTTGCATTTGCGGAATGGCTTTAGGAGAGACAAAACTTCCGAAGTCTAGGGTATCAAAGCCTACACGAAGTAGCGCTTGAAGGTAATTGACTTTGACCTCTGTGGGAATAAACGTTTTGATGCCTTGCATCGCGTCTCGTGGACATTCGATAAGTTTTACTGTTTCCATCCGAGGCCAAATATAGTAAAGAAAACGTTTTCGTAAAGGAAATTAACGCATCCGTGCTAACAAGGCTTGATTGATCGCCTTCACCAGAGCTGGTCCTTCGTAAATAAAACCCGTATACAATTGTACCAAACTCGCTCCCGCATCCAATTTATCCAATGCATCTTGTGCCGAATGAATTCCTCCTACCCCAATAATTGGGAAAGTACCGTTGCTTTTTTGATGTAAAAAACGAATAACTTCAGTTGAGCGATGGGTCAAGGGTTTGCCAGAAAGTCCACCCATTTCTGACTTATTGGTCGAATACAAGCCCTCACGAGACAAAGTCGTATTGGTAGCAATCACCCCAGCAATATGTGTATCTTGAACAATTTCGATAATATCCAACAATTGCTCATTGGTCAAATCGGGTGCAATTTTTAATAGAATAGGCTTGGGTAACGGACGCTTTTGATTTTCCGCTTGCAAGG
Source organism: Flavobacterium sp. (assembly GCF_040379285.1). Classification (GTDB taxonomy): domain Bacteria; phylum Bacteroidota; class Bacteroidia; order Flavobacteriales; family Flavobacteriaceae; genus Flavobacterium. The sequence continues at coordinate 53,743 of NZ_JBEILJ010000007.1, forward strand.
TCGCCAAGAGTTCGGTCAACGGTTTTTTATCTTGAAGTTCCCGTAAATTGGGTGTATTGGGCGAACTCACATTAACCACAAAATAATCCACATAGGGAAATAAGGCCTCGAAACAGATTGTATAATCGGAAACAGCATCTTCATTGGGGGTCACTTTATTTTTGCCAATATTACCCCCGATGAGTACACCTTTATTTTTCTTCAATCGTTCAACGGCTTCTTGCACACCTCCGTTGTTAAACCCCATTCGGTTGATGATGGCTTCGTCATCCCGCAATCGAAACAGTCGTTTTTTGGGATTTCCTTCTTGTCCCACAGGCGTCAATGTTCCAATTTCGATAAAACCAAACCCAAAGTCGGACAACTCATTAAACAGCTTCGCATCTTTATCAAAACCAGCGGCTAACCCAACTGGATTCTTGAATTTTAGTCCAAAGACTTCCCGTTCGAGACGTGGATCATTGACGTCATAAAGCGCTCGGCAAAGTTGGGAAAATCCGGGGAGCGTCGCGAGTATTTTTATCCATCTAAAGGTGAAATGGTGAACGTTTTCAGGATCGAAACGGAAGAGTATCGGACGAATAAGATTGCGGTACATGGTTGTGTTGTTGTGAGGCACAAAGATACAATTCGAATTGAACTTTTCAGGCACCCTTGGAATTTTCCCTATTTTTGTGTTGAAAAATAAATGGGATGAACATCAAACTTTTGGCCGTTGGAAAAACCGACAACAAGCAATTGCAACAATTGATGGAGGACTATCAAAAGCGGTTGTCGTTTTATATCAAATTTGAATTGGAAATATTACCCGATATCAAAAATGCCAAAAACTTATCGGAAGCCCAACAAAAAGAGAAGGAAGGCGAACTGATTTTGTCGAAAATCGGTGCCGGCGAAGAATTAATCCTTCTGGATGAAAACGGAAAATCCCATACGAGTGTGGGATTTTCTGAATTTTTACAAAAAAAGATGAATGCCGGACTCAAAACGCTCGTCTTTGTGATTGGTGGGCCGTATGGTTTTAGTGATACCGTGTACCAAAAAGCCCAAGGTAAAGTTGCCTTATCAGCTATGACGTTTTCCCATCAAATGGTGCGTTTATTTTTTATTGAGCAATTGTACCGCGGCTTTACGATTTTAAAAGGTGAGCCGTATCATCATCAGTAAATCAAAATGAAGGACTTTTGAATTAAAATTGAAAGCGGTACCCAAAATCGGGGAATCGTCCAATTTGATCCACACGATTGACTTGGTTTGTCACCCGATTATAGCGACTGATAAAAATATTGTTGTTATCCGTTACATTTTGCACCTCGAGATAAATCAAATGTGACTGCTTCTTTTTGGTACTGTTAAATTTATATCCAACGCGAAGGTCAAGTCGAAAATAAGCTTCATATTGTAAACTATAGGCTTTATCATCTTGCGTTATTTCATACCCTGCTTGTTGTGAGGCTACCAAATCAACGGGAGTGTAAAATCGCCCTCCCGAAGTGGTCACCTTTCCATCAAATGAAAGTGTATTTTTTTGGTTGGCACCAACTTTAAATTCTTTACCTCCTAACACATTGACTACATAGCGGTTATTAAATGGCGAATTATACCAAAGACCATCACTTCCGCGGTATTTACTCTCAAATAATGAAGTGGTAATTAAAGCATGATACCCTTTACTAAAAAACTTTTCTAAGGTAAATTCAACCCCTGCATTGTAGCCGCGACCTTGACTTACTAAATTGATTTTATCCGTTGAATAACCAAAATCAGCGCCTTCCGTAAGTGAGGAATAACTTGAAGGGGAGCGCTCAACAGCGGCACGATCAATAGCTTGGTAATACAACTCTATTTTTCCTCTCCATTGGGGAGCAAGCTTAACATCGTACCCTAGAACCCAATGTTGACTGCGAACTAAATCCAAATGCCGATTGGGTTGTTGGGGTTGTCCGGGAACTTGTGAATTTTGAAATAAAATAGGAGCCGGTACATTTTGATGATGCATACCATAGCCAAAATTGAGACTATGTCGCGAATTCATAGCAAATGTTAGCGCCGCTCGAGGTTCAACTACGCTTTGTTCATTGATGGAAAAATACTGTCCGTGTATCCCAGCATTAAGGGTGAGCCTATTGGTAAAGCGATATTGGAGTTGCGCGTAGGGTTGTATCACTTGATAATTTCCTTTGGATAAGTAAATACGATTAAAATCGGGATAGCCATCCAAATTGGTATCGGGCTGTCGGTTACGATCATCAAGGCTGTAATCGAGTGAAAAATACTCCCCTAAAATCCCCGCTTTTAATGTTGTCTTTTTATTCACTTTTGAATTGATAAACGTACTTACAGTATACCGTTGGTCTTGGTTATCGTTTAGGGTAAAAGGCAAGTTTAGCGCATTGGGCGTATTGAAATTGTAAATGCGTTCCTCCTCATATCGATTACCACTCGTTGCCCAAGCCAATGTCGTCTTCCAAAAAGTTTGTGGGCCTACATAAATTTTATGCGATACGCCAAGTACTGAAAATTGTGAATCTACATATTGATTAGAATCTTTGGCTGAGAATAGGTCATCATCGGTGGCGTCTTTACCCAAAAAATTTATGTTGGATAGACCTCCTATACCAAATAGAGACCACGAACCTGAAGCGAGCTTGCCAAAGTCCAAATGAAAAGATACATCATTGTAATTGGGAATCGCAGCGCCTGTTCCTGCCCCGCCCAAATAACCCGCAATGCCATAACGTGCCGCGACCAAAAATGAACCGCCTTTTTTTCCCAACGGACCTTCAGCGACAAATTCGGCTCCTGGATAAGCTCCAACTCCTGCCATGAATTCATAACGATCGGCATTTCCTTTGCGAAAATTTAAATCAAAAACACCACTGATCGCATTGCCATATTCGGCTGGAAAAGCAGAGGTAAGGAAATCAGAATTGGCCAGCATATTAGGATTCAATGCCGAAACTGGACTTCCCGTGGTTCCCAAGGTCGCAAAGTGATTGGGACTAGGAACAGGTACCCCTTCAATACGCCATAACATCCCCGCTGGAGAGTTTCCCCTAACGACGATATCGTTTCGACTGTCATTGGCCGCTGAAACGCCTGCAAAATTGGCAACCAATCGGGCTACATCGCTTCTTCCTCCCGCATAACGATTCACTTCTTCAACCGTAAATTGTCGTGCAGAAACAGTTGCCATTTTATTCAATGCCCGCCCTTTGGAAGTTTCATTTTTTACCACAACTTCATTGAGTGTTGTCAACTGTTCGGTTAATGGAATCGTGAGTATTAACTCTTTTCCCGCCGTAATTTCAAGATTGGGTAAAGTTACCGAGGCATACCCTAAAGCCTGAACGCTAAGCATTTGACGACCCAAAGGAACTCCCGTGAGCATAAAACTTCCATTGGCATCGGTCGTTGTTTCAAAACCTTGTACATTTAAAAGTGCGATTTGAGCGGATTCAAGGGGCTTTTCAGATTGCTTGTCAATGACTTTTCCCTTGAGGGTTCCCGTTTGACTCCAACTCCATCCAACACCTAAACAAAAAAGTGTAATTAGAATTTTTTTCATGATTATTTAAATTAAAGAGAGATAAAAGGTTTGGCGCGAAGCGCTTGAATGAATGTAAAAGTGACTCCAATTCCATAGAGAAGCGCGATGATAAGAACATCCCTTTTGGTTTGGACCAAGTAAAAACTCAACAACGGCAGTAGTTGTAAGGCATGGATTCCAAAAAAATGAGCCACCCGTAAATCACCCGCACGGTTGCTCCAATTAAGCACTGGAAGACCGGATTGTCCATCTGATCCTCCCATAGTATGTTGCAACATAGCGACCATAAAGAATCCTTCGAGAGCAAAAATGACGGTTATCGAAATTGCCACAGCGATTGAAAAAGGGAGTATAGAAGCCGAACACTGCGATTGTTGGTAAAATAAAAATGCTACGTACACCGTATGTAACATTAAAACGGTAATTGCCAATGCCATCAAGTTGAATAGAAATTGATCGAGCGGTGAAGCGGTATTAAAATGTGATAACTTCCCTTCTACCGCTTGGTAAACTATGATGGCCAATTCAAGAGAAAAGAATACAACTGCTGAAATACTGTATATCAACCCTTGTGTAGGATGTTCCAAATAGTTTAAAAAGAAGGCCATTGTCCATACAAATAACATAACGGATAGAAAAAATTTAAAAGGTTTTAACCACGCACTTACTCCTAGAATTTGTTCGGGTTGTGTGCGCATCAAATAACCACACACCAAGGTTCCAAGTAAACACACAAAGCCAAAGCAAGCCAGAATCTCTTGCCGATGAATCATTTCAAATATTTCTTTCATTTTAACAATGTTTATTTAATGAACAATGTTCAAATTACAGTAAAAAAATTAGAGTTTATTTAAAAGCAAAACAAACTGCTGGTAGCCTTGCCAAACAATAGTGTCAGCATATTCAAATTTTACTCCTTTTGTCCGTTGACGTATTTCCAAACTACACATCCCATGCACAAGGCTCCAAATCATAAACGACAAAGGTTCCAAATCATGACCTGAAAAATGACCTTTATCTATACACTCTTTGACGGTTTGACGTAAAGCATCAAAGGTGCCTTCCCCTTCCTCCCATTGCTCATCTTCGCAATCATCTAAGTATTCAATTGGAGCTTTTACCGTAAACATCAAATCGTACATTTCAGGATTTTCTAACGCAAATTTCATATACAGTACACCCATTTTTTGTAAACGTTCCATCGGATCTGGCAAAGTACTAAGGGTCCCAAAATATCCGCCCAATTGTTGAAAACCCGAGGAATGAATAGCATGCAAAATAGCCTTTTTGTCTTTAAAATAAACATAAACGGTTCCAACGCTGTAATCTATTGAATCAGCTATGTTACGGATAGTAGTATGTTCTATACCTTTTTCCAAAAACAAACGCTTGGCCCCTTGAAGAATAAGATTCCTGAGGTTTTCTTTCTCGCGTGCTTTACGTTCTGAAATAGTCATAACACAAAGATATATTTATTTTTTGAACAGCGTTCATTTTTTGAAAAAAAAGTTTAACCTCAAATTTTAGGTCCTAATCTTTGAAAATAATCCTCTGAAAACCAATGTACTGCCAAGGCAGGGATTTTCCACTGCTCTACGGCAATGCGAAACTTCAAATAAGCGCCATAGGTCATATCCCCATCAAATTGAAACTGCGCTTTAATTGGCTTATCCGAAGGAAGCTGCGCTATGAAAGTTGGAACATCTTCCACTGCTACCGATTGCTCAAGGATGCGAACTTTGCCCGCTTTAGAGACATTTACTACTAGACCATCTGGACATTTCCCCGTTGTAAATTTTATCCGTTGTACATTTAAAAAAGCCAACCGACGTGCTTTGATATCTGAATAGGAAAAGTAATTTTGGGCCACTTCACTCTTGTGCGGACTCGCCTCTTTCTTTTGTAAAACCAAATTAACTTCGGGAATCACCAAGCGCATGGGCAACCGCTTATCGATGTTGAAAATGTAATTCGTGGAGGTAATCGTATTCTTTCGGTTTAAATCGGCCACCGTATCCTTGCCTTTTTGAGCAAAAAAAAGATACACCGGCGACCAATTATCGACTTTTTCAACCACCATAACATCCGCTTCAGGCAAAAGAACTTCCTTATTGGCGCAAGCGGTTAAAAGGACTAAAAGTCCCAATAGGAGAAAACTTTTTTTCATTGAAATTGTTGTAAAAGTTGAATGCATTCCACCGCCTCCTTTACATCATGAACCCGAAGTATGTGCGCTCCTTTTTGCAAGGCAACGGTATGCAACACGGTGGTGCCGTTGAGTGCTTCTTGCGGGGTGGATTGTAGGATTTTATAAATCATAGATTTTCGGGAAACGCCTACGAGTAAAGGAACTTTATGAAAATGAAACAATTCCAACCGTTGCAATACCTCATAATTCTGTTCCAATGTTTTGGCAAAACCAAATCCGGGATCGATGAGCACATCATTTATCTGTAACACCCTTGCGGCAGCGATGCGCTCCGAAAAATAGTATTGCATATCCGTAACGATATTCTCGTAATCGGTTAGTGTGGTCATGGTTTGCGGCGTACCACGCATGTGCATCATAATGTAAGGCACTTGCAATCGCGCTACGGTGGGGAGCATTTGAGCATCCAACAGTCCGGCGGAAATATCGTTGATCATACACGCACCCGCATGAACAGCAGCTTCGGCCACACGGCTGCGAAAGGTATCGATAGAAATGAGAATCTCGGGAAAATGGTGTACCAAACTTTCAATAATGGGAACCACCCGTTGGCGTTCCTCTTCCTCAGCAACAGGCGAAGCATTGGGGCGACTCGAATAGCCGCCAATATCGATTAACGTAGCGCCATCTTCGAGCATTTGTTGCACTTGTGCGATCACTTGTTCCCGATGTTGCCACTTTCCTCCATCGTAAAACGAATCGGGGGTAAGATTGAGAATTCCCATTACTTTGGGCGTTGATAAATCCAGTAATTGGCCTCGGCATTGTAGCATCATAGGGTGTAAAATAGGAAAACGATTTCGGTGAAAAACAATGGCTAACTTGGGTTGTTTTGGTCGAATTCGTTACATTTGAAAAAATTTCAAACAAAGATACGAGTTAATGCGAAATACAGCTCAAGAATACGATAAGGTCATCGGCATCTGCCGTGATTTGTTTGTCAAAAAAATGACCGATTACGGCAGTGCCTGGCGTATTTTACGGTTGCCTTCCCTCACCGATCAAATCTTTATCAAAGCGCAACGCATTCGAAGTTTACAAGAAAATGAAGTGCGTAAAGTCGATGAAGATGAAACAGGAGAATTTATTGGTATCATCAACTACTGTTTGATGGCTTTGATTCAGTTGGAACTTGGTGTCGTGGATCAACCCGACATGGATACGGCCACCGCGGCGCGTTATTACGACGAAAAAGTGGCCCTCACCAAAGCCTTGATGGAAGCCAAAAACCATGACTATGGGGAAGCGTGGCGGGACATGCGCGTGAGCAGTTTAACGGATTTAATTTTACAAAAGTTATTGCGCGTCAAGCAAATCGAAGACAATCAAGGGAAAACATTGGTTTCGGAGGGCATTGATGCCAACTACCAAGACATGATTAATTATTCGGTTTTTGCCTTGATATTAATGGGCTTTGGGCAATAACAAATCGTTAACATCCCCTATACGTTTGGGGTATTACCTTTGTCAAAAAAGTAATTTGTATGAAAAATAACTCTACCCCAATCGCGTGGGGCTTGCGCATTGTTGTGGCCGTATTGTTTATCGTTTCGGCCATTGCCAAATTATATCCTTCCCCCTATTTTGCGATTTCAACTTTTGAAGTGAAGCAATTATACCCGATGGGATTTTCACCAGAAGTTGCGGTATTCTTTTCACGTACGTTAATCGGAATTGAAATGGCGTTGGGCCTTTTGTTGTTGCAAAACCATTGGTTGAAACGCTTTATTATTCCTGCCACGATTGCCCTCCTAGTGGTTTTCATTGGCCATTTGAGTTATGAAACCTTTATCAGTGGAAATTCGGGAAATTGTGGTTGCTTTGGCGAATTGATTCCAATGACCCCTGTGGAAGCGATTATCAAAAATGTAATTGCAGTGGGACTGCTTGGGTACCTCAACCGATTACTCCCGAAAGGGTCGGATGCGCCTAACTTTTGGGTGTTGACTACAGTCCTTTTTGCCTCCATTCTCGGTATTTTTATGATGGCTCCGATTCAACCGCCCGCTCCTGAATTTACAGTGAGTCAGCCCACCGTAGTCCCGCAAGACACGACCCCAGTGGCCATCGAAACTCCAGATACTATTGCTGCCCCCGTAGCGAAGACAAAAGTCGATACATTGGCAACTGCCAAAGTAGTTCAAGCCCCCAAAGAGCCTAAAAAAGTGAGCTCAGGCTATGCCAATTTGTTTCCTACTATTGATCAAGGGAAAAAGATACTCTGCTACTTCGTGCCGGGCTGCGACCATTGTCGGGAGGCTGCCAAAGAACTAACCCAAATGCGAAAAACGAATCCTTCTATGCCTCCTATATCCATTATCTTTATGAATGAGGAAGCCGACTTGATTCCGAAGTTTTTTGAAGAAACGGGCGCTACCTATCCGTATCAAATCATCGAGATTATTCCGTTTTGGAATCAATTGGGCCGTGGAAAAGACACGCCTGGGGTAAAATACCTTTGGAATGGTAATGAAGTGAAATACTGGTGGGGCATTGACAGCAATCAATTTAAACCCGCCGAATTGCAAACGGTGTTGAAAAAAAGCTATGAAGAATTAAAAAAATCCAATCCTAAATTATAACGTATGAAAAAAATAATCCCTTTCGCTGTGATTTTACTTTCCCTCGTATCCTGTGCGCAAAGCACCCCTCCCAAGCAATTTTCGGAGGCTACAAAACAAGAAAAAGTAACCGATTTACAAGGCCAAGAATTATCGTTTGGTGACTTACTCAAACGCCACCGTGGGAAAATTACGGTTATCGAAATCTGGGCGTCTTGGTGCGGCGACTGTGTCAAAGCCATGCCTAAAGTCAAAGAAATGCAAGCGGCACATCCCGATGTTGATTATGTATTTATCTCCATGGATAAAGGGCTTGACAAATGGAAAGCGGGGATTGAAAAGCACCAACTCACGGGTGATCAATACTGGGTGAACGATGAAAAAGGCATGAAAGGAAGTTTTGGAAAATCGATTGATTTGGACTGGATTCCACGCTACATCGTCTTGGATGCTGAAGGAAATATTGTAACCTATCGGGCGATTGAAACCGACTTTGAACAACTTAATGCTACTTTAAAAACGTTGAAATAATGAGAAGAAAAATTGTTGCCGGCAACTGGAAAATGCATAAAAATGCTGAAGAAACAGAAGATTTCCTAAACGAATTAATTGCCGCGCTTCCCGACGATATTGAGGCCGAAGTGATTGTTGCGCCTCCCTTTGTGAATTTAGCTTCGGCGGCCGATCATGTTGAATTTACTCCGATTACGGTAGCCGCACAAAATATGCATCAAGCAGAAAGCGGTGCCTATACCGGCGAAATTTCGGCTGCCATGTTAAAAAGCATTGGGGTAAATACGGTGATTTTAGGTCATTCGGAGCGTCGTGCGTACTTCAACGAAACGGATGCCGCCTTGGCGAATAAAGTAGATACGGCTTTGAAACACGATATGACCGTTATTTTTTGTTTTGGAGAAGAATTGAAAGACCGTCAAAACGGACAACATTTTAACGTCGTTGAAAATCAGTTACGCGATGGGCTGTTCCATATTGACGATAAGAACTGGGCGCAAATTGTCTTGGCTTACGAACCCGTTTGGGCGATTGGCACAGGAGAAACGGCGACCCCAGATCAAGCTCAAGAAATGCATGAATTCATTCGCAACACTCTACGATCACGCTACCCTCAGGTGGCGGAAGATGTTTCGATTTTGTATGGCGGTAGTGTAAAACCCGACAATGCGCGTGAAATATTCTCCAAACCCGATGTCGATGGTGGTTTGATTGGTGGCGCGGCTTTGAAAGTGGCCGATTTTGTGGCGATTGCGGAAGCGATTTAGCCCCCTAACCCCAAAAGGGGGAAAGAGATGCTGAGACGCTAAGACGCTGAGCTGCTGAGCCGCTGAGCTCCTGAGCAATCGTCAACGACAAATCTCCCCTAGACTCCTACATTAAGCACCACGCAACGGCTATGCGAACTATGTTACTATGTGGTTTAAAAAAACATAACGCATCTTTCAAGTTTACTACACAGTAAAATAAGGTAGTAATTAAATTTAACCACATAGGGACATAGGTGTATATAGGTGTTGAGCCGCTGAGCTCCTGAGACGCTGAGCTCCTGAGCAATCGTTGCGTGAAGATAGGGATGAGATTTCTCCTAACGTCGAAAGGACATCAGGACGTTGTATTTTTTTAGCTAGCTAAAAACTTTACCCATAAGTTGTGCTTCCAAAGAAGGAGAAATCCCATAAGGTTGGGGGCGGATTTGCTAAAAAAGTATAGCTTGTTTCTTGAAACTTTAGACTCCAAACGGGGGGATTCCTTTTTTATCCTTTTCGCTGGTTTTCGCTGGTTTTCGACTATGATATTGGGTTTTCGATTTCATGGCTTTTTCATGGACTATCTAGGGAGTATCTATGGAGTATGTATGGAGTATCTAGGGCGTATCCCTACCCCACCCCATAATTTGGGACAAAACTAGCGTTTGCGTTCAGTATTTGGTATACATGAAAGCTACCGCAACACTGTTTTTTTTTTTTACGCTTTTGATGACCGAAGCAACCCCTTACGTTGCCTTTTTTGGAAAGCGCTGTACCTCCCCAAAAAGAACTCCTTTTTTACGCCCCTTAACGGAAAACCGTACCCTCCCCACTTTTCTTTGCTGTAATTTTATGGCTTGGTGGAAAAAAACCGACTAGCCGCCGGAAAAATACCTGTTTTTGCGGGGAAAAATCCTGCGGAAAATTGGGAGAGAATGTTTAATTTGCGGGGGGATAATTTGATTAGGTGTGTAAAGCTGTCAGGCGTCAGCTTTGAAAAAAAACTATAAAAAATAATTATGAGAAAATTTTTATTCTTTTTTACGACTTTTAGTCTACTATCTATACCGCTACTTGGACAAGAAAATAAATCTGTTAAAGATACAATTACTTCAAGTATTGATAATCGAGAACATTTTACATTTTTAGATATTCCTATAAATGGACCAATAAAACAATTCGTTAAAAAACTAGAAAATAAAAACTTCAAACTTGAGGATATAACAGATGTTGACGCTGTCCTTACCGGTAGATTTACTGGCGAAAAAGTTCAACTCTTAGTTCAAGGTAAAAAAGAAACTGTAGTAAGTGTAATTGTAATTTTACCCGAAAGAGAATCCTTATTTGATGCAACATCACGGTACACCTATATAAAATCCAAACTGATTCAGAAATACGGTGAACCTGAAATAATTGAAGAAAAATTTGAAGAGTTTAATAATAAAACTTATGAAGATGAAATAAAAGCACTTAAAGATGGATTATATATTTTTGAGAGTCATTTTTTGACCAAAAATGGCAATGGTATGATTAGGTTAAAAATAGAATCGGATTTGAGTATATTGATTGATTATGTTGATACAAAAAATTATAAATTGTTGAGTAAAGATGCATTTGAAGAATACTAAATTGATTAAAAATAATAAGCCGAATGCCTCACAGCAGTATAGTAAAATGGTGGGTTAAGGGCTAAATTGAAAGTAAGCAATTATAAATCAGTCGATTAGTAAATACCCAAAACGTTAAGCACAATCATTCCAAGAACATTACCTATAAACTGATTTTAAATATGGATAACTTAAAGAAAAACACACTTAAAATTTGGAAAGATCCTGTCTGGTCTAAAGTTATCTCGCAAGGAATTATTATGATTATAGGGCTTGCTTTTGTTTGGGGACAGAGTATTTATAAGAAGATAAGCATTTATGACAGTATAATTCAGACGTATAATTATCCTATCAAGTTTGGTTGGATTCTTATTGTTATCATACTTATATCTTGATTAGAAAAATTCAAAGAGCATTTTCTAAAAATGAAAATTTTTTCCAATTATCTTCACAGCAAAAACTTAGAGAATTCAATCGTAGCGAAGATACTAAAAATGGTTACTTATTTAAATGGACAGTTTGGTTTGATCATGATAGGCCCCGAGCAACAGATATTGAATGCTATTGTACCAAACATCCTATACCGTTAAAATTAGACTTTGATGGATGTACTGATTCTAGATGTGAAAACGCTGGAAAATCTATTAACTTTGATAGATTAGAGTTAAATATTGAATCAAATTTAGAACATAAATATGATATAATTAAAGGCATCAAATAAATATGAATGTGCATAACTGCCGCCACAAGATCATCGATGGTTTTTCTTAGCCAGTGGCTTTGTTATCACGTACAAATTATACCTTAGAAGAGCTTACTCTGCTCGCTTTTCCTCAACTGTCGGCTAAGCAGAATGTTATGGGCACCTCAAAAAAGCTAAGATAGTGAACAAATTAACGAATAGACTAAGACAGAAAATTGACACCGCATAAATGGCACATTTGGTTTCGCCCAACAAACAAGACAACCCTTGACAAAACCAAAAGAGCAAAATTTTTCAACACTCGACTTAGGATGTGTAAAACTTTTTGTGGACTTTTTATGTCCACTTCAAAAGAATTCTTATTTTTGGACAAAATATGTCCTGTATGGTAACCGTGAAAAAATATACAACATTTGGAGAACAACTCAGACAACTGCGAGAAACAGCTGGTATGACTTTGAGAGAAGTTGCTGCAAAAATTGAAATTGACCCTTCTCTACTTGCAAAAATTGAACGTAACCAAAGGCAACCGACAAAACACTTAATCAAAAATATCGCTGACTTTTTTGAAGTTAACGAAAAGGAATTGCTCGAAGAATTTTTGAGTGACCAGATTGCTTACAAAATTTTGGACGAAGAAGCTGACTTGAATATTCTAAAAGTCGCAGAAGAAAAAGTAGCATACATCAAAACATTACGAAATGAGTAAAACAATAAATATCAAACCATTCAAACAAGAACTGCCAAGTGACTTTGCAGACAGGCTAGGTATTTATTACACTCAACAAGTATCAACAACGCACAAGAAAGTCAACGGACAATTTTTTACTCCTACTCCAATTGCCCTACTTCTAGCTTCATTTTGCGACCTATCAAAAACAAAAATTAGAATCTTAGACCCAGGTTGTGGAACAGCAATTTTATCTTGTACTTTGGTTGAGCATTTAGTAAAATCACAGAACAGGATTGAACAAATTGACTTAGTGGCTTATGAGACCGATTTTGAATTAATTCCATATTCACAAAAAGCACTTGAATACCTTAAAGAGTGGCTTCTAAATAAGGGAATACAATTCAACTACATTCTACACTACTCTGATTTTGTTTTGGAAAATGCTTCTGTTCTTAAAGAAAATAGATTGCCAAGTTTGTTTGAAGAAACAAAGAGTGTAGATAAAAATTTTGATATCATCATTTCAAACCCACCCTATTTTAAGCTTTCTAAAGACGATAAAAGAGCAATTGCTTCACAAGAGTTAGTAAGTGGACAACCCAATATCTATACTTTTTTTATGGGAATTGCCTCTAAACTACTTTCTGAAAATGGCGAACTAATTTTTATCACACCGAGAAGTTTTGCTTCTGGCAACTATTTCAAAGCGTTTAGAGAATTATTTTTCAATACCGTTCAGATTGAAAAGATACACTTATTCAATTCTCGAAAAGACACGTTCAATCGTGACAGTGTTCTACAAGAAACAGTTGTAATTAAAGCAATCAGAGAAGGTATAGACTCAAAAAAGAAAGTGCTTGTTTCTTCAAGTAATGGAATTAAAGACATTTTTGAGCCATCAATAAAATATTTCAATTCTTCGGAACTCATTGACCTTAACTCAAAGGAGAAAATTTTGCATTTACCGACAAGCGACAAAGAAGAAAGCATTTTGAGTTTAGTTTCCTCTTGGGAGAATGTTTTGACTGATTTCAATATAAAAATTTCAACGGGTCCCGTTGTTTCGTTCCGTGCGTTAGATTATATCCAAAATATTTACGAAAACGGAACAGTATTTTTAGCTCCTTTGTTTTGGCTTCACAACGTGAACAAAATGATTTTGGAATGGCCAAAACAACTCAAAGAAAAAGGGCAATTCATAAGAATAGAAAACGGTTCAAAATCTTTATTGATTCCCAACAAGAACTATATTCTTTTAAGGCG